>JAIXYI010000045.1 GCA_027490305.1 Flavobacteriaceae bacterium | reverse complement strand
GCATCGAGGTAGGTTCTGCCTACTGAGACTGCACACTGCCAACTAAACCCTTAAGGTGGTTATTGCGGCGGGGCTCACCTCTTCCCATCCCGAACAGAGTAGTTAAGCCCGCCAGCGCAGATGGTACTGCAATTTGTGGGAGAGTATGTCGCTGCCTTTCTTTTGAAAGCCTGTCCAAATCGGACAGGCTTTTTTGTTTATGGCCACCAAGGCACAAAGACGCGAAGCCAGAACCAACCACTGACTACCGACGACTAACCACTAGCTACTGATTACCATTGAAAAGTGTAGTGTCGTCCGAAATGTAAACCTTTATAGCCACGAAGACGCAAAGACGCGAAGCCAGAACCAACTACTGACTACCGACCACTAGCTACTGATTACTATTGAAAAGTGTAGTGTCGTCCGAAATGTAAACCTTTACAGCCACGAAGACACAAAGACGCGAAGCCAGAACCAACCACTGACTACCGACGACTGGCTACTGACTACTTCCCGTCACTTCGACCGAAACCCCGGTTTCTGTTCAGGAAGCGGGACCCATTCGGTTTCGCCGGGAACGCGAACAAAGTCCTGTTTCAACCAGCGGTCTTTTGCTTCTTCAATCCGGGTTTTATCCGACGAGACGAAGTTCCAGTAAATATGACGCTCTTCCGCGAACGCCTCGCCACCAAAAAGATACACAGTAGTGCCTTTTTCCATCTCAAATCGGCAAAGCGTTGCATCCGTGGCGACCAAAATTTGTTTCGGACCAAACCGATTGCCGTCGCTGTTGATGCTCCCTTCCAGTATATATAGTGCACTTTCTCCAAAAAGTGAGGATCCGATGTCGACGGTTGCATCCTCAATGGCTTTTATTTCAATCAAATAAAGCGGACTATAGACCGGTACACTCGATTTCCTTCCCATAACTTCACCGGCTATTAACCTGAATACCAGGCCAGTCTCTTCCCAAGCAGGAAGATCATCGCCCTCGGCATGGTGGAAGGACGGGGCCATTTCCTCCAGGTGTTTGGGTAATGCTACCCAGATTTGCAAGCCGTGTAAGGACTTCGGCTTGTCGCGCAAATACTCCGGAGTGCGCTCTGAATGTACAATTCCGCGACCTGCCGTCATCCAATTCACTTGCCCGGGTTTGATGACCAGCTCCGTTCCCAGGCTGTCACGGTGCATGATTTCCCCTTCAAATAAGTACGTCAGCGTCGAAAGTCCTATATGAGGATGGGGCGGAACGTCAAAATTCTCTGTTTCCGACAATTGCTCCGGGCCCATATGGTCGATGAAGATAAACGGGCCCACCATACGTTTTTCCCGAAACGGCAATAGCCGTCCCACCATGAAATTTCCTACGATCGTAGGACGCTCTTCTATAATCAATCCGATGTTCGACATCTTTTTAGTTTAAAGATAGTAAACACATCTTAAAATAGCAGGTTCGGCCACGCCTCCTTCGATTTTTCCGTACTTTTGCACTGCTAAAATACCCGCTCGGAAATGAAGAAGAAACTTCTCTCTGTTTTGTTTTCAACCCGCCTAATGGCCGTCCTTTTTCTTCTTTATGCCGTCGCAATGGCAGTGGGTACCTACATCGAAAGCGAATACAACACCGACACCGCTCGTATCTGGATTTACAACGCCTTATGGTTCGAATTGATCATGGCATTGTTCATGGTCAACTTCATCGGCAACATTAAGCGATACCAGTTGCACAAAAAAAAGAACTGGGCCACTCTTTTATTGCACCTTGCCTTTATTTTTATTTTGGTAGGAGCGGCGGTTACCCGCTATATCAGCTATGAAGGCATGATGAGCATCCGGGAAGGGGAGTCGTCCAACCAAGTACTATCCGAACGGGCGTACTTAACGGTACTGACGGACGGCCAATACAAAGGGCAAACGATGCGTCGCAAAAACGAGAAGTCGCTACTGCTGTCGCCTGCCGTGTATCCGCCGTTCGCCAGTAACGATTTCAGTATCAATGACCAATTTGATAGAATTCCCTACAAAGTAACATTTGTGGATTATATTATGGCGGCCAAGGAGACTGTCGTGCCCGATCCGAATGGCGTAGAATACCTCAAAATTGTAGAAACGGAAAACGGTCGTCGTCACGAACATTTCCTGAAAGAAGGCGAAACCCAAAACCTCCACAACCTGCTATTCTCGTTGAACCGATTCGTTCCGGGCGCTATAAACATCAACACCAAAGGCGAACAATACACCATCAACTCGCCCTTTGAAGGCGGGTTTATGCGGATGGCGGACCAAATGAAGGGACGCGTGGTGAAAGATACGACGCAGCCCCTCATGATGCGGTCGCTCTACACCATTGGAAACGCCCTTTTCGTTTTTCCGGAAGCGGCGATGAAGGGAAAAATTACCTATGTGTCGAGCGGTAATTATAAAGACAAGCAGGCGGATGACGCGCTCATAGTAAAAGTTGCCAACGAAGGGCAGGAACGGCTGGTAACGCTCGTAGGTTCAAAGGGCAAAATCGGCGTGCCGGTTTCGTTCAAACAAGGAAACCTGGAATACACGCTTCAATTTGGCAGTAAGGTATACGAAACGCCCTTCCGCGTGGTACTCAAGGATTTCATTGCACAAAAGTACCCTGGCACACAAAACAGCTATTCGTCTTTTGAAAGCAAGGTCCGGGTGGAAGACGGGGCGACGAAATTCGACTACCACATCTATATGAATCACGTCCTCGATTACGGTGGGTATCGCTTTTTCCAGGCCAATTTCGATCCGGATGAAAAAGGAACGGTACTATCTGCCAACCACGATTTCTGGGGTACCTGGATCACCTACGTCGGATATTTCCTTTTGTTTTTTGCGATGATGGCCATCCTTTTCGACCGCAACACCCGTTTTGCCGACCTGAAGCGAAAACTCGAATCGGTGCGTGTCAAAAAAGAAAAAGTAGTAATGGGATTGCTACTGTTCGTATCCCTTTCCGGTTTTTCGCAAGAGCAGCATCGCCATACGAATATAAATACGCGTCAGATAGCGGATACGATTGCAAAGTACAAAGTAAACGAACAAACGGCTGCGCTTTTTGGACGACTGGTACTCCAGGATGGCGGGCGCATGAAGCCCATCAATACCTTTTCGTCTGAACTGTTCCGAAAAGTCTATAAAAGCGATTCCTTTAATGGGATGAATGCCGACCAGGCTTTTCTCTCGATGACGCAGTTTCCCGCCCTTTGGCTGGACATGCCGATTATCAGCCTCAAAAAAGACAACGACAGCATTCGCTCCATACTCGGAATCGGAAAAGGCGAGAAATATGCACCGTTCCGCGCGTTCTTCGACGATCGAGGCAACTATAAACTGTCGCCGTTCCTGGATGAAGCCTACCGCAACCAACGTCCCGATCAATACCAGAAAGACCTGATCGACGCCGACAAAAAGGTGGTATTGCTCAACTCGGCCCTTTCCGGCACGATCCTGCGAATTTTCCCCGTCCCGGGTGACAAGAATAATAAATGGGTTTCCTTCGTCGAATCGGCTACGCCTTCCGGAACGTCGCTCGATACGATGCGTATCCTTTATCCCAAACTGATGCAGGACCTGTATCTGGGGGCGCGCAAAAAAGACTTCAGTGATGCCGACACCACTCTGGGTAACATCGAAAAGGTACAGAAAAGGGTAGGAGCAGCAGTGCGCCCAGCGGATGCCAAGATCGACGCTGAAATACTCTACAATGAATACGACGTTTTCCGTAACCTTTTTTGGTTGTATATGACGGTCGGATCCATCATGTTGATCCTTGTAATCGTTAACATCCTCGCCAATTCGAAGTGGCTATCGCGCCTGGCGAATTTCCTGCATATTACAATTGGGGTTCTGTTTGCCCTGCATACGGCCGGATTGATATTCCGTTGGTATGTGTCCGGACACGCACCCTGGAGCGATGCATATGAATCGATGATTTATGTAGCATGGGCGACCATGTTTTTCACACTGGCTTTCGATCGCAAATCGAAGTTGACGGTGGCATCGGGTACGTTCGTCGCATCGATGATCCTGATGATCGCCCATTGGAACTGGCTCGATCCGAGCATCGCGAACCTGCAACCGGTTTTGAATTCGTATTGGCTGATGATCCACGTGGCGGTAATCGTCGCCAGTTACGGACCATTTACCCTTGGAATGATATTGGGAATCGTTACCATGATCCTGATGCTTCTTGTGAACAATCGTAATAAGGAGAAGATGGAACTTCACATCCGCGAAATTACGTACATCAATGAAATGGCGTTGACCATAGGATTGGTGATGCTCACAATAGGAAACTTCCTCGGCGGCCAATGGGCCAACGAAAGCTGGGGACGCTACTGGGGATGGGATCCGAAGGAAACCTGGGCGCTGATCAGCATTATGGTATATGCGTTCATTATCCACGCGCGACTGGTGCCGGGACTCCGTGGTCGCTGGACGTTCGCGTTCCTGAGCATCCTTGGGTACTACTCGATTATGATGACCTATTTTGGGGTGAATTTCTACCTTACCGGTCTCCACTCGTACGCTTCCAGTGAAGGCAAGGCCGTAACAACCGCCACTTTCTTCTATTCCATCCCGTGCGTAACGTTGCTGGTGCTGCCCGCCTGGTGGAAAGCCAAAAAATACCTGAAAAAATAAAAAAGTCCCGGATCAACACCGGGACTTTTTTTGGTTCTTAGGATACGGTTCCCAGAACGTACAACTGATCCATTGTCGGTGTCGGACTTCCACCTTCCGGTTCCAGCGTAATACCAAAGGCCTGCGCATTGCCCGTCGCGGATACCGGGAAAAACTTGGTCGCGTTCTTGTCGAATCGGTCAAGCAAACCAATACTGGTAGGTGTTAACGGATTCAAGGTCAGCGACCATACCTGGTAGACTTTTCCAGGAGGAGGCGTCGGCAATTGGCTCGCGTCGATATACACCTGTTGTGTTGACTGGTTCCAGTACACCTTCGCTTTGGCGTCCGGTGCTACCGCCTGGCCGCCGAGCACCACCACTTGGGTATTTTGGTCACGGATGACATTCAGGATGGTTTCCGATGATTTATTGTTCTCATCCAATATTTTCAGCTCGCCTTTCAGCTTCGTGTTTTCCTGCTGGACTACTTCAATACGATCCTCTCGTGACTGCATCTCCGTATATTGGTAGATACCTGCAGCCAATAATAGCATGGCCGCCGCCCAACCCACATACGCCGCCCAGTTCGTGCCGCGCTGTAGCTCGATGACGCCGTGTTTTTCGATCAATTGTTCCCTGATGCGGTAGTAATAATCCGCAGATAAATACGGTGCCATACTGAACGACAGGCTGATGACCGCTTTTTCAATAGAAAGGATTTCATCCCGCACCGTTTTATGTTCCGTCGCCATTTCGTTCACCAGGGCTGTTTCTTCCTCGGATGTTTTGCCAAAGACATACAGCTCAAGCAACCCGGATTCTATAAGTTCTCCTACTTTCATGATTACACTTCCAATAAATTCCGGAGATCACCGATACAGGTCCGGTTCTGTGTTTTGACAGTGCCCAACGGCATTCCAAGTTCTTCTGCCGCCTCTTGCTGCGTGTATCCTTTGAAAAAGAGCAAATCGAGAATGCGGATACATTTCGGTTTCAGTTTCTTGATAAATTCCCGTATACCTATCGTATCAATCCGGTTCGTCATTTTGTTGCTCTCGTCCAGAAGATGTACGAAATTATCGGCCGACAGGTTTTTTCTACTGTTGTTGAATCCTTTCGAACGCAGGCGGTCAATCGAACTGTTGCGGGCAATATTGAGAATCCAGGTGAAGAACCGCCCTTTGCTTTCGTCATACGAGTCGATGCTCTTCCAAATCTTGATGAACACTTCCTGAAGGACGTCTTCCGCTTCTTCGCGGTCGGCAATCAGGTTGTGGATGATACCAAAAAGGTTTCGGGCGTACATATCGTACAATAGCGAAAAGGCACGGTCGTCCTTTTTCTTTAGCATAGGCAATAGTTCTTCCTGTGTCATAGCGCTGTTTTTCGTAAATTTAGGAAATTCGGATGAACTCCCACATCGATAAATTTGTCGAATAAATACGTATCTTTAAACAAAAACGCAATGAAATACCTACTTCTTTTAGTCGCCTGTTTTACAATTACATCCGCCGTCAACGCCCAGACGAAATTAGGAACCGAACAACGAAAATCCGCTATGAGCCTCCACACCTTCAAAGTAACCGACATCAACGGTCAAACCTTCGACATGGCTTCTCTGAAAGGGAAAAAGGTCATGGTCGTCAATACCGCTTCCGAATGCGGCTTTACGCCCCAGTACGCGAAACTTGAGAAACTGTATCAAACGTATAAAAACCGTGGTTTCGTCATCATCGGTTTCCCTTCGAATGATTTTGCCGGACAGGAACCCGGAAGCGATGCCCAAATCAAATCCTTCTGCCAGAAAAACTATGGCGTCACCTTTCCGTTGATGTCCAAAGTAGTGGTGAAAGGAAAAGGGATGATTCCCTTGTATCAATTCCTGACCCAAAAAGCCAAGAACGGTGTGTCGGATTCAGAAGTCGGCTGGAATTTCCAGAAGTACCTCATCGATGAGAACGGACGCTTGGTAAAAGTGCTTGAACCGAACGTGGCACCTGATGATGCGTCGGTTATCAACTGGCTGGAAGGTCGTATATAAAGACCTGCTTACAGGAACCGCTGCATAAGGCAGACGTCGAGCCACTGGTCGAATTTATAACCGACTTCCCGCAGGCGTCCGACTTCTTCAAATCCGAGTTTCTTGTGAAAATGAAGGCTGCCTGCATTTTCTGCGTCGACATAACCGACGAGCGAATGCAGGCCGTTTTCTTTTGCACTTTCAATGATGCGGGCCAGTAGGGCTGTGCCGATGCCTTGTCCGTGACAGGACGGACGCACATATACGGAATGCTCGGCCGTAAATCGGTACCCGATCTTAGGTTTGAAGGTATGATAAGTGGCAAATCCTACGATCTCGTTGTCGCGTTCCGCCACCAGTAACGGGAAGCCCTCGTTTTTCTTCTCCTGGTACCATTTCAGGTGTTCGGCTTCCGACCTTCGGGCATAGTCGTAAATAGCCGTGGTGTGGAGGATCGCCTCATTAATGATGTCGAGGATGGCAGGGAGATGCCGGGAGTCCGCAGTTCGAATCTGTACGCTCATGATTTTTCGTAAGCACTGATCAAGGCATCGGCATCGGCCTGGTTGAAACCGTATTGTTGGGCCAGGGCCTTACCGGAGCGGGCCGCATCAAGTGCTTCTTTTTTGCGCCCGAGCTTGAAGTA
The DNA here is from genome assembly GCA_027490305.1 of Flavobacteriaceae bacterium. Classification (GTDB taxonomy): domain Bacteria; phylum Bacteroidota; class Bacteroidia; order Flavobacteriales; family Flavobacteriaceae; genus Flavobacterium. The sequence continues at coordinate 65,528 of JAIXYI010000045.1, read as the reverse complement.
AATTCGTGCCTGCGTCAGGCAGTTTTCAACCGTCATGTCGAGTTCAAGTGCACGCGCGATCCAATCGAGGGCATACTGCAGGCTTTGCGGATCGGCATAATACTCGGCGTATTTCTTCGAGACGTCTTTCAGAATAGGAGCGCTCGTCCACGCAAACCGCTTGACGTTTGACACGGTGGCTTCCCGATAACGCGCTTTATTGCCGGTACGTTCGGCGATTTCCATATCGTATCGAAACAAAAGGGAATCCGTTTTGCGCATTTGCATCGCCTGGATGACTTCGCGTTTTTGATAATAGGCGACCGTATCAGTATCGGTCGCAAATACCTGCATGGTTTCCGTCACGGCGTTCAGTATTTTCCGCTCAACCCGTTCAGGTGAACTTACTGCAGCGAACTCCTTTTGGTGTTTCAATAAATACTGGAACTCACGCGATTCGATGTCCGCCACGCCATTGGCCATGATTTTCCAGTTAATATCCGACACCATTTTATCGTCAGGGACGTTCGCAAAATACGCCTGTGCGATAGGATGAAGGGCCATGCGCTCATATCCTTTCCGCATCGTCGTCAACAACGCCAGGCATTTTTCTGCATTTCCGCGGTCGGCAAGGAATTGGTCTTCCAGATACGGGATTTGTTGCTTCGGATCCAGCGCCGTAGTGGCTTCTTTGATAAGGTCGTCTGATTTCAACTCGCCACTCAGGGCATACACAATTTTACTATCCGGATTGATAAAAACAAAGTAGGGGAAAAGCTTGGTATTCAGTTTTTTCCGCAACGCCGGACCTTCGCCGACTTCGATATTCTGCCAGCCGCAGACGAAATGCTGCGACATGAAGGCGATGACCTTCGGATCGGTAAACACTTCGGCCTTCATTTTCTTACAATGCGGACACCAATCGGCATAGAGCATGTAAAACAGGATTTTATTCTCTGCCTTTGCCTTTGCCATGGCGGCCTTGAAGCCGTTTTCCTCAAAAACGAGGGTATTTTGTGCCGTCGCAGAAAGGGCGACCAACCATAAAAGCAAGAGGGTGCGTAGCGTGTGCATCGTTCGTAAAGCCATTTACGCAAATATAGTGGATTTACCGTCAACCGGAAGGGCTTGGGATTGGAAGAACGACGCGCAATCCGTACCTTTGTGCAACGTGATCACTACATGATACAGTACCCTAAAATTCCCCTGGCACAAAGCATACTCCAGATTTGCCTGGCTGAGGGACTTACCGACATTGTCATCTCGCCGGGTTCGCGGAATGCACCGTTGACGATTGGTTTCGCCGGGCATCCCGAATTCCGATGTTTCAGTATCGCCGACGAGCGTTGTGCCGCTTTTTTTGCATTGGGACGGGCGCAACAGCTTGGAAAACCGGTGGCGGTCGTGTGCACATCGGGCTCGGCTTTATTGAATTATTATCCCGCTTTCGCGGAAGCCTTCTATAGTGAAATCCCTTTGGTCGTCATTTCAGCGGATCGTCCTCACGATAAAATCGATATTGGCGACGGACAAACCATCCGGCAGGAAAACGTCTTCACCAACCATTCCCTCTATAACGCCAACTTGACGGAGGAAGCGTCGCGCGACAACGATTTCCTCATTACACAGGCACTACGTACGTCGGTAGAAGGAAAGGGCCCGGTGCATATCAACGTTCCGTTCGAAGAGCCGCTGTATGAGACCGTTACGTACCTAAGCGTACAACCGACGGTGTTTGAAAAGGAAGTCCTGACGGATACAAAAGAAGACCTGACGGATTTTGTGGCACTTTGGAATGGTGCATCGCGCAAGCTCGTTTTGGCGGGATCGGATGAACCAAACGTGCTGAACCAGGAAGTAGTGGACTATCTCGCTGCGGACCCGTCCGTGATGGTGATGACCGAAACCATCTCCAACCTCCACCATCCGGATTTTGTACCCGACATCGATGTCTTCATCACGCCATTTGACCACAACCAATTTGAGGCCTTCCGACCGGATATCCTCCTGACATTCGGGGGCATGGTCATTTCCAAACGGGTAAAAGCGTGGCTACGCAAGTATCCGCCGAAACACCATTGGCATGTCGACACGCTTCGGGCGTATGACACCTTCGGGGTGTTGTCGCATCATTTCGTCCTATCACCGCAGGCTTTTTTCGACACCTTGAAAGCGCAGTCGCTACCTGTTGAAAGTGACTATCGTTCACGCGCAACATCCCTTGCCACCTATCGGGATGTGCAACGCAGTACCTTCATGAAGGATTGCGTCTATAGTGATTTAAAGGTCTATGAAACAGTGTATAGCGTCATTCCTCCTGATTCTATACTTCATATAAGTAATTCGGCAGCCATCCGCTATTCGCAGTTGTTTCCCGCCCGGCCTGAAGTCGCCATTTATTGCAACCGTGGCACCAGCGGAATCGACGGCAGTACGTCAACCGCCATCGGAGCCGCGACGGCAGCTTCCAAACGCGTGACGTTGGTAACGGGCGACATCGGTTTCTTTTACGACAGCAATGCGCTCTGGAACCAATACATCCCTTCAAACTTCCGCATCATCCTCATCAATAATGGCGGAGGCGGTATTTTCCGGATCCTTCCCGGTCATTCCGAAACGCCGCTGTTCCACACCTATTTCGAAACGGCCCATTCGCTGACGGCACGGCATTTGGCGGCGATGTACGGCTTTGAATACCGCGCGGCCTGCAACGACGCATCACTCAGCGAAGCACTTGACGGCTTTTTTGACGATCACGGCGGCCCCGTCCTCCTCGAGTTGTTCACCCCCGGTCATCAGAACGACAAGGTGTTGGCAGCGTTCTTCAAAGCGCTAGCGTAACGCCACAAAAAAAGAGCCCGGAGGCTCTTGATTCGATGATTGTGTAGTTTACGATTGTTCGTCCTCCGGATGCGGTTCGCGGTGGAACACTTTCTCCTTCAAGAACGAAATCGCTTTGCCCAAACCCGATTGGATCGAGTCAGAATTCCTTGCGATAAGGCTGGTGGCGGCTGTTTGAAACAGCGTGCCGGCAATGGCCATAAGCGGACTGCGGGTGACCGAATTGAAGAGTACTTTCTTCAACAACCAGCCACTGCCGATGCCGATGGCGACTTTTCCGAGGCCACTTTTCAGGGCCTCTCCGGTTTCACTTCCTTCACCTAAAACGCTTTTCAGCAGGTTCATCGGATGCAATGCTTCTTTTGCTGCTTCGAAATCCGCTTTCAGGGCAATCAGGTCGTCCTGGCGTTTCAGTTCGAGTAACGCAAGGTTGTCTTGCAGTCGTTGGGTGGGAGTATACCTTTTCATGCTTCAGTTTCGTCGTTGTCGAGCAGGTTTGAAATCACGGCATCTTTGATCGGTTGCTTCACCCACGGTTTGCGGAAGGCATAGACCAATGCCACCAAAACCAGGTAGAAAAGGGCAACGATAAAGAAACCGGCATACGAAGCGCCTACGCACTCGCTAAGGTAAAGTGCCAGCCCAAAGTTCAGCATCAGAATGATCAAAAGGGCGAGGAAAACAAATACAAGGCGGAGTGCGAGAACGGAAACAACATCTGATACTTTGTCTGTTGCTTTCAGTCGGGCGATTTCGATGTTGGTCCGGACATAGGTTTCTGCCTTTCCGGCCAGCGATTCCCATATCGTTGCTTTTTCTTCCATAAAAGGGGAGGTTATGGTTATAGGTTCGACGCGTCGTTCACGACATTGCGTACGTTACGGTTGGCTTCCGCCAGGCGCGCACGTCCTTTATCGGCCAACTCTTCTGCTTCAGCGGCGGCTCCGTCAAGACGGTCGGTCACGCTGCCGATAAAATCGTTGAACTTGCTTTTCAGGTTGTTGACGTAATCATCGCTTTTGCGACTGATTTTACGACGGGTTTCGGTTCCTTTGTCAGGTGCAAACAGGATACCGAGCGCGGCACCGGCTGCAACACCGGCCAAAACGCCTAATAAAACTCTTCCAGTACTCATAATGATTGAAGATTTAATGGATAAATATAATGCTTTTTGTGGGCTCAGACCACGCGATCACCGCGGATCAGGCGAAGGACGATGGCAATAACAGCAATCACCAACAGGATGTGGATCAGGCCGCCCAGGTTATAACCGACATAACCAATCAGCCAGGCAATCACCAGGATCACCGCAACGAGGTAGAGAAGATTTGACATAGTGTGGATTTTTATTGGTTCGTATAGCAAACAGGCGATCTGTTTTTAGGGTAGGGATTACCGGATTATTTCAATCCGTCACGCACTTCTTCAGCATGTTGGAGGTGCAAGCGCAAGCCCGGCAACATCTTCGTAGCCCAGTTCCGGATGTCGGCGTCTGATGCGTCAGTGGCCGCTTTTTCAAAGGCAGAGATGGCGTCTTTATGGCCTTCTACCATTTTGTCGGCATAGTCCTTGTCGAAATCCGCCGTTTTCTTTTCCTGGAATTTTGTCAATGTTTCCTTGCTATCTTCAGTCGGGCTTTCCGGAATGGAAATGTTCTTAGCCATTGCCAACGTTTTCAACTCCTCAAGCGCTTTAGTGTGCTCGGCAACCATCATCTTTCCGAGATCTTTCACAGACGCCGCTGTTCCTTTGGTTTGGGCCAGCTTGCCTAGTGCGATTTCATCCATATTGATTTCCGCCGCTTTCACAACAAATTCCGAATCACCTTCTGCGTCGGTATCATCGAATTTTTCGTCGTTTTGGTCGTCCGCTACTTCTTCGGTGTCAGTCGTGGTGTTTTCTTTTTTACAGGAAACGAAAGGCAACGCCATCAAGAAGGTAGCGGCCAGTAAAGAGGTTTTCAACAGGGGTGTTTTCATGGTATCGTTCTTTTTTACAAAGTTGCGGATTCGCTACCGGCGCGCACTTACAGAACTTTCCTGTTTTGTTGCAGATGACGTTGGGGCCTGCATTACCCGACACTTCTCATGTAATTCCATTTTGCTGCGTTGGCCAGGGACTCGTCTGCAAAAGAAATCTGATTCAGTTTCTGTTTTCCGTCAAGCGGAAGGATGTTGGATTCGCTTTTCGCGGGAAGTGTGAGTCCAACTCCGGTTTTCCCGTATCCCATTCGTCCAAAAACAACTCAATTCGTGCTGTCCGGACGGGCGTTCGCGACAGGGTTTCGTCCCGAAAAAACAAAAAAAAGGGAACTTTTTCACGGAAAGCGTGTTTTCCTAAAGTTCCTTCTTTCAAAATAGTAGCGCGTTATAGGATCGTCATCGACCCCATCAACCCTTTCCGCTTACAGACTCAGCAGGAAGTTTTCCTTATTGAGTCCGCTGGTATGGTACTGCCAATTAAGGCTGATGACTTCCGAAAGGATTTTCTTCAACGCAGTAAAGTCATTCGGCTTTTTGATGTAGATGTTGGCACCTCGAACAAAGGTTTCTTCGATGTCTTCTTCGGAAGATGACGTCGAATAAATCGCGATCGACAGGTCTTTAAGTCGCGCGTCGGCCCTGATTTCCTTCAGGCATTCCATTCCGTCTTTGCGCGGCATGTTCAAATCCAGGAATACCACGTGCGGCAACTGTACGTCGGGCGTGTTCAAATACTCCATAAGTTGGACGCCGTCATTGACGGTGCTGACGACAGTGCGTACCTTCAGTTCTTCGATTGCGTCTTTAAAAAAGAGGCGATCATCCTCATCGTCATCCGCCAACAGGATAAACAGTTCGTCATGGGTCATGTATAGTAGGTTGTTTAGGATTTCTCGTTGGTAGCGAACCGCACCGACTTACGTTTTTTGATAATCCGCTGGAAGGCGGTAGGGGTCAGTCCGGTCGTTTTCTTAAACTGGTTGGAAAGGTGGGCCACACTACTGTAATTGAGCTGCCATGCCATCTCCGTCAGCGTAAGCCTGTCTTCGATAATCATCTGCTTGGCACGCTCGATCTTTTGCAGGATAATAAAGTTCTCAATCGACGTGTGCGTGACTTCTGAAAATAAACTCGACAGGTAGCCATAGCTGTGGTTGAGCTTATCAGACAGATAGACCGATACCTTTGTATTAGGTTGTTTTTCATCATTGTAAATCATCTCGACAATCGTGTCTTTGATGCGTTGTATGAACGCATTTTTCGGATTTTCGATGATCTCGATGCCATAGCGATCCAGCGCCTGCTGCAACGCGGTATAGGTTTCGGCTGACACGCTTCGGTTGATTTCGATTTCACCCAGTCCGGTTACTTCATACGGAATGTCGAGGCGGTTCATCTGCTCCTGCAGGATCATTTTGCAGGCCTTGTTGATATCGTACTTGATCTGTAGTTTCATAAAGTCGCGAGTAAGGTCTTTTGTTGGAATTATCGCGTAAACTGACTATATCGGTAAATAATTTAACAAACGCCCATATCAAATCTACTCAAAATTTCGCGAAATGCCATTATGCCCCCGGGAACAATTAGCATAAATTTAGTAAAACGCCGTGTGCCATCGTTTGACTACCTTTACGGCCTAATTGCAGTCGTTATGTTGGAAGTAGGAAGGATCAATACGTTAACTATTTTGCGGGATACCAGCGTCGGTCTTTTTCTCGGAAGCGGAGAGGAGGAAGTATTGTTGCCCCGGAAATACCTGACGCCTTCGATGAAGCCGGGCGAGACGCTCGACGTATTTGTGTACCTCGACCACGAGGAACGTCCTGTGGCTACCACGCTTGAGCCGTATATCCAATTGGATGATTTCGCCTACCTGCGTGTCAACCACATCAACCGCTTTGGTGCCTTTATGGACTGGGGTCTCGAAAAAGACCTTTTCGTACCGTTCCGTGAGCAGGCCCGTCCGATGGAGGAGGGGAAACGCTACCTCGTCTATCTTTATCTTGATGAGAAGACCAACCGGTTGGTGGGCACGTCCAAAACCAACGGCCGACTATCAAACGACGAATTGACGGTGGAGAAAGGCGACGAGGTCGAACTCGTCATTTCACATATTACCGAGGCAGGCATCAATGTCATCGTCAATGGAAAGCACAAAGGACTTGTCTATAAAAACGAAGTCTTCGACGAACGTGTGCGCACCGGTGACCGCCGGAAGGGCTACATCAAAGCCATCCGACCCGACAACAAACTCGATGTGGCGTTACAACCCCAGGGATATGCCGCCATCGAACCCAATGCGCAAAAAATACTCGACCGGCTTCGAAACGGACGTGGAGTCTTGAAACTTACCGATAATTCCGATCCGGATGACATCCGTTCGGTACTACAGATGAGTAAGAAAACCTTCAAAAAAGCCGTGGGCGCTTTGTACCGCGATAAGCTCGTAACCCTGCGCGACGACGGGATCTATTTGGTATAATGACCCTTGATTCCTTTTATCAGTGGCAATCCGGATGGCGGTCAGAGGCCGGACGCATGCCGGTGTTCTTTATCGGACACGGCTCACCGATGAATGCAATTGAAGACAATGTGTTTTCAGCAGAATGGCGCCGTTTGGCACACACCATGCCCCGACCCAGCGCCGTTTTGGTCATCTCCGCCCACTGGCTCACACGCGGTAGCTTTGTCACAGCCATGGACGCGCCCCCCACGATACACGATTTCCGCGGATTCCCGAAAGCGTTGTTCGACGTACAGTATCCGGCAGCCGGCGAACCCGCGCTGGCAAACGCCTTGGCTACGGGTGTAACGATGACAGAAGTAGGGCTCGACCACGAATGGGGACTCGACCACGGCACCTGGTCGGTCGTACGGCATATGTATCCTGACGCCGACATTCCCGTTTTGCAGTTTAGTATCGATTATTCTAAACCGGCCGACTACCACTACCAATTGGCAACGGAACTACAGCAATTGCGCCAGAAAGGCGTGCTGATTATCGGAAGTGGGAACATGGTGCACAACCTTCGGATGGTGGCGTGGGACAAACTGGCGGAACCGGAGTATGGTTACGACTGGGCGCTGGAGCTGAACGAACGGTTGAAGAACGCCATCGTCACAGGCGACCACCGTGCGCTGGTGCAGTATGAGAAATTCGGACAGGCCGCGGCACTTGCCATTCCCACTCCCGACCACTACTATCCGTTACTGTATGCCGCCGCATTGGCAGACGGAAAAGACACGCCCGAGATTTTCAACGACCGTGCCGTGGGCGGATCGCTGACGATGACATCCGTTAAATGGAGTTAGGCCGTTTCCTCTAGCAACAAGCGGTTGTAACGGCGGCTTACATCAAAAAGTCGCTCCGCTAACACAATCGCGATGACAGGTAGTACAATCCATTCCATCCAACCGGCTAGGTATAAAAGGAATCCGATAGCGACGAGCAGACGCGAATATTCGAGATAGCAGATCCATTTCCGCTGTTCCAACAAGGCACCGCAGTTCACCAACGTCAGCAATATAAAGGAAACGGCAAACGTGACGGTAATCCCATCCAACACATCAAACCAATACGTAAACGCAGTCAGTACGGCCATGCTGAGGGCTATCTGCGCGGCAAGGTAGTGCCGGAAGCGCAGTTTCGGATGACGGCCCGTGCGGTCTTGCAGGAAGTACTTTTCTAGTTGCGGACGAATGTCCTGGTCCATGTATTTCGGACTTCCGAAAACGGCCCTCCATTTTCCCTTCCAATCGGTCGCCCGCCGGAACGATTCCGCGATTTCGAAATAATAATGGAAGTGCTGCCACAGGAAACTCCGGCTTTTCAGTGGATGCGTCAAACCATACACAGGCTGGTCCACTTCTTCCTGGAACGTGCCGAAAAGTTTATCCCAAAACACAAACATATCCCCATAATTCTTGTCGAGATAATGTTCATTCGACGCGTGGTGTACGCCATGTATCGACGGCGTCACAAACACTTTTTCCAGCCACGGCACGCGCTTGATGACCTGGGTATGGGTGAAAAACGAATAGGCCCCGTGCACCAACAACATCAGGATCACCATTTTCGGAGGAAAACCGATCAACGGCAGGAAACACCAGAAAACCGTTCGGATCAGCGCCTGTATCGTCGTAATACGCGCCGATACCGTCAGGTTGAACTCCTCGCTCTGGTGGTGCACGATATGTGCCGCCCAGAACAGGTTGACTTCATGCCCGAGACGGTGGTACCAATACCAAACGAAATCCGTCGCCAGAACCAATACCACCCAACTCACTACCGTTTCCGGGATGGTGAAAAGGCGGGCGTGGTCGTAAATCCAGACGAAAAGGCCGTAGAATCCGGCCGAAACGAATAGATTGAGCATCCGCTCGGCGATACCGATACTGATGTTCGATATCGAACTTTCATAGTGGAACAGGTGCTCCTTCCGCTTCGCTTTCGCAATACGGTATTCAATAAAAACGAAAATCAAAAAAGCGGGGACAGCAAACGCGATCAACTTCAGGTTTTCCATGGCTTCGGGTTTTACTCGATACGAATCTAACAAAAAAGGGAAAAGGAGGCAAGCAATACCGGCTATCGGTGCACGGTAATCGAGGGGTTCATTTGGCACAGCGCGGCTACAAAAGCATCCCGCTGCTCAGGAGAAACGTAAATATCCTCGAATTTAGCGTAATGGATCATGAGTCCGTGGTGACTACATCCAATCTTCATAAACGACATCTTGAAAAGGCCGTCATCGTATACAATCTTGCTGATAGAGGCGATGTCGATAGCACCCCGAAACGGACCACTGCGATACGACAACCGTCCTTCCGCGATCGTGAACCGGGTTCCGAAAACCATCCACGCCACCAGTGCGCCCACCAGTGACAGCAGTGCAAGGACGGGTAGGGGTACGGCTTCCTCCGGCAACCATACCAACACTACCATCGCGGCCGCAAGAAGCACGAATACCGTTCCCAAAAGGAATACGTAGGGTCGGCTGTATGCAGTGCGAAATACCATCAGATAGCCAGCGCTTTGCGGGTTTTCTTCAACAATGCGTCACGGCTGACCAATACCGAAATCGACTTCAACCGGATGTATGATACACTTATATAGAAAAAGCCCTGATAGCCCGCCTGGGAACCCCATGAGTTCTTCACTTTATAGTAAAGGTTACCTTTTTGGTCTTTTGCCTTTCCAACAATCAGCATCAAGTGGTCATCCGTAGTGCTGTAGTTCTCAAAGGCCGCCTGGCGCATCTCAGGCGTGATCGTTTGCTCGGGCCGAATCTCGGTGGCACTGGCCGCATAGTCGCCTTCTGAAGCCGGCACCACCGCCACGCCCTTTTGCGAAAAGAAGTAGGGCTCGCTTACGTCGGCGTCAAGCGCAACGGAATAACCATTCGTCAGGGCATTGTCGATATTTTCCATGTACTCGTCAAGCGGAAGGTTGTAGAAACTGCCGTTTGAGAAGTTATCCGGTACATCCAGGATGAATTTCCCGTAAGGCGCTTCATGCGTGAACGACGTAATCGTTACGTAATCGTCGAGGTTGAGTTTGAGGGAGGAAAGGAAGGTCTTCGGCGTATAGGTGGTTCCCTGATACGTAAATGAGGTTACCGGTTTCCCGATGCCTGCATCCAGTAACGTGGCCACGTCGGTGCGCCATTGTGGCGACAACGTCTTGGATGTAGCGTATTGTTTCAGGACGGTTTCCAGTTTTCCCACCAACTGCGTATGGTCGTAGCTGCTGGAACCGTCGGGCATACCCGAGAAAACACTTTGCGGTACCACACCGTATTTCCGTGCGCTGTTGATGACATCGTGGGCAAGTCCCCCTTCACCGAATTGGGCATGTCCCTGACGCATCAGGTAGGTAAAGGCTTTGTCTTCATACGTTTCCCGCACATTGTACATCTCGCTCAGGTCGACGGTTTTTCCGGTTTTCCGGATGATTTCCGCTTCGAGGAATGAGGTAGTGGAGAAGCTCCAACACGTGCCGGTATTCCCCTGTGAAAGGACGGCCGTACACGGTACATCCGTAATCGATTGGAAATCATATTTCTGTGCATAAGCACCTACCATCGAGGCGAACATCAACGCAAAGGAAAGGGTTTTCTTCATAAGGGAACTGGGTGTGTAAGCAGCGCAAAAATCCAAATAATTGGCTTATTTTTGGACTAAAATAATCATAAAATGGCGAGTATCGACTGGCGTACGGTAAAAGAATTCGAAGACATCACCTATAAGAAATGCAACGGTGTGGCGCGCATTGCCTTCAACCGTCCGGATGTGCGCAATGCCTTCCGCCCGAAAACCACCAGCGAACTTTATCAGGCATTCTATGATGCACAAGAGGATACGTCCATAGGCGTAGTACTCTTGTCAGCCGAAGGACCTTCCTCAAAAGACGGTATTTGGTCATTCTGCTCCGGTGGCGACCAACGTGCCCGCGGCCACCAAGGGTATGTAGGGGAAGATGGCATGCACCGCCTGAATATCCTCGAAGTCCAACGCCTGATCCGGTTTATGCCGAAAGTAGTAATTGCCGTTGTACCCGGTTGGGCCGTCGGGGGTGGACACAGCCTGCATGTCGTGTGCGACCTGACCCTTGCCAGCAAAGAACACGCCATCTTCAAGCAAACCGATGCCGATGTCACCAGTTTCGACGGGGGCTACGGTTCTGCCTACCTCGCCAAGATGGTCGGCCAGAAAAAAGCGCGTGAGATCTTTTTCCTCGGTCGAAACTATTCTGCCGACGACGCCTATGAAATGGGAATGGTCAACGCCGTCATCCCGCACGCCGAACTCGAAGACACCGCCTACGAATGGGCACAGGAAATACTGGCCAAATCGCCAACGTCCATCAAGATGCTGAAGTTCGCCATGAACCTCACCGACGATGGCATGGTCGGACAACAGGTATTCGCCGGAGAAGCCACCCGACTCGCCTATATGACCGACGAGGCCAAAGAAGGCCGCAACGCCTTCCTTGAAAAACGCAAACCCAACTTCGGTGAAAACAAATGGATTCCGTGATCCAGAAGACCGACCACTAACTACTAACTACTGACTACTTCTATGTCTTTCACCAACGAAACCCTCGATACCACCGCACTGCCCCGATTTGAGTCCGTGTCGTTTCGCTTGCTGGATGCCCGTTATTGGACGGTCGTTCTGCTCTCGCTACTGCTCGTATTTGGGCTGATCGGAGCGGCGATCGTGCTCGCAGCCGTATTCGTCGAAGACGCGGATGAGGCCCTCCCGTGGATGATAGGAGGATACGTCGTTATAGCCGCGCTCTCGTTCTGGCTGTCCCGTATCGCCTTTCGCAGGAAAGGATACGCTTTTCGCGAGCACGATGTCGTATTCCGGCATGGCATCATTGCTACTAAAACCATCGTAATTCCGTACAATAGGGTGCAGCACGTCGCCCTGCACGAGGGGGTGTTCAGCCGGATGTTCGGTCTGGCCGAAGTGAAAGTATACACCGCCGGTGGAAACTCCGGAGACATCGACATACCCGGCATTCGCAAACCCGAAGCCGAGGACATCAAACAACTTTTGATGGGTAAAATCCAAAAGCAATTGTAATGTCGCCCGACTTTACCAAACCCCAACGCCAGTCCGCCGTCGGCGTGATCGTCACCTTCGCCGATTCGGCGGTCGCCCTCGCCAAAGCGTTCCTTCCGTTTTTGGTGGTGTGGCTCCTCAACTTTGATCGTTCCAAGTCGATCATGGTAACGGCGGCAATCGCGCTGTTCCTCGTTGCCACCATTGTGGCCGCCTGGCTGCGCTACCGCAACTTCACCTTTTTCCTTGACCGGGAGCAGTCGGAGTTCATCCTCACACAAGGCGTATTGAGTAAGACACGTGTCGTCATTCAACTCGGCAAAATCCAGAAAGTCGACATTACCCAATCGTTGCTGCAACGCCTGATCGGAGTCTATGAAGTCCGTATCGACACGGCCGGCAGCAACGACGAGGAAATCGCCATCAAAGCCGTCGCCCACCTGGTCGCGGTCAACCTGCGAAAGGAGTTGCTGGAAGGAGCCGCCTCTGCACGACTGGAGACAGAGGAATTCACCGAAACAACCTCGACAACCGGCCAACCGTTTGTGCGGATCAGCTTGTTCAGCCTGATCAAGATGGGACTTACCTCTCATTATCTACGGACGTTCTTCGTCATCCTTGCCTTCTTTTTCTCCACCTACGAGAATATCCGCCACTTCGACGATAAGATCACCGACGATGTCGATACCTCCCAGTTGGAATCGTACGTCGCCGAACGCTCTGCCATCCAGATTGTACTTTTTGTCTTTGTGCTGATAGTGGGCGTTATTCTCGTGGTGAATGTAGGACGCATGGTGTTCCGGTATTTCGGCTATCGCATTACCCGCCAACGCGACGCACTGTTGCTGTCGTTCGGACTCGTGAGCACAAAAAATACCTTGCTTAAACCGCAACGGGTGCAGTTTGTGTCCGTCATCCAAAACTACCTCCAACGCAAACTCGACCTGATGGAAGTACGCGTGCGACAGGCCACCGGGGGCGAGGCGGAAGACAAAAAAAGGGCGATCGAAATCCCGGGTTGCAACGACGCCGAACACCGCGGCATACTCGAAATGCTGTTTGGCAGCGTTCCGCAAAAAGAACTGACCGTGTTGCCCAACTGGCGGGTGCTCGGGTTCGCCTTGTTTCTCTATTTAGGAATTCCGTTGGGGATCTATGCGATCGTCCGCAGCAACGTACCCGAACTGTCAAGCGTCGACTACTTCATCCCGTTGTACGCCGGTTTGGTTATCGTATTGCAGTATTTCCGCTTCCGCAACAGCCGTCTTTACATCAGTGACCGGTTCGTCATCCGCAAACACGGCGCGTGGGATGTCACCTATGATTACCTCGACACCCGCAAAATACAAGGCATAACGGCGTCGCAGCTTTTCTGGCACAAATCCCTGAATATCGGTTCTATAACGCTGCACACCGCCGGCGGCGACCTGACCTTTCACCTGGGGCAGTTCGACCTCCTGCACGATTACGCCAACCGTTGGCTGTATGCCATCGAACGGGATGATAGTAATTGGATGTAGTTTTGTAAATTAGAAGTAGCCAATGTGTCAATTAGAAAATGAAGAACCAAAGAACCTGAATACTCCGTTCCTCACTTCCCCTCACCCCTCACCTCATGAAACACTGGATTGAAGCCGCCCGCGTACGTACCCTGCCACTCTCGGTGTCGGGAATTTTGGTAGGAAGTCTGTACGCGCTTGCCTATCCCACCCAAAAACACGAAACCCCAACAGAAGTCTACAGTTGGAAAGTTTTCGGATTCGCGATTCTGACGACACTCGGACTCCAGATTCTCTCCAACTTCGCCAATGATTACGGCGATGGGGTAAAAGGCACCGACAATGAAGACCGCATCGGGCCCAAACGCGCCATCCAAAGCGGCGTGATTTCGAAGGAAGCGATGAAACGCGCCATCATCCTCACGTCCATCCTCACATTCCTCTCCGCCTGCACGCTGATTTATTTCGCGTTCGGCATGAAATACGTGTGGTATTCGGTGTTCTTCCTCGTGCTCGGACTCCTCGCCATTCTCTCCGCCATCCGCTACACCGTCGGTAATACCGCCTACGGCTACCGCGGCTACGGCGATGTATTTGTCTTTGTGTTCTTCGGCCTCGTCAGCACCTTGGGCGTGAACTTCCTTCACTCGCAGGAATTCGCACTCGATTTGGTGTTGCCCGCCGCCGCCATCGGTTTCCTGAGTGTGGGCGTACTCAACCTGAACAACATGCGCGACGAAGCGTCTGACCGCAAAGCCGGCAAAAACACCATCGTCGTCAAAATAGGAGGGAAGGCCGCCAAAACCTACCATTTCTTCCTGGTCGTATCGGCCATGCTGCTGACGTTGGCGTTTGCCGTGATCCGCAACTTCCAATGGGACCAGTATATTTTCGTACTGGCTTACATCCCGATGGTCCTTCACCTGGCCCGTGTCGCCCGCAACCAAAACCCGAAAGACCTCGACCCGGAATTGAAGAAGCTCGCCTTGAGTACGTTTGCGTTCTCCGTGTTGTTGGCCTTTTCGATGATTTACCTGTTTTCTGATATAGTGGTGAATAGTTGAGGGAGAGGAGCGAGAAGCGAGAGGAAGGAGGATGAATGAACAATGAACAGTGAACAGTGAACAGGAATCCCTACGATACTGAACTCTGAACCCAAAACCCAAAACCCTTCCTCTGAACTATCAACCCCAAAACCTTAACAAAAACGACGGTTTTACCGTAAAACGGTCTCGCTCGGAATTTGTATTTTGCCATAGGGAAGGGGCGGATGCGTCCCTTACGAAATGCGACCGACATAGCGGTACGGGAAAACCGCAGTTTTTGTTAAAGTTGAAAGGAGCAAGCAGCAAGTAACAGTATCACATCCCGGCAATCGACCGCGAACCATCAACTCAAAACTCAACACTCAAAACTCAACACTTCATGAAGATTTCCTTCCTCGGCCACGCCTCCCTTTCCATCGAAGTCGGTGGTCACCACATCATCGTCGACCCGTTTATTTCCGATAATCCCAAGGCGGCCCACATCAGCGTTGAGCAGTTGCAGGCCGATTTCATCCTGCTCACGCACGCCCACGGCGATCACGTGGGAGATGTCGAGCGCATCGCCAAACGCACCGGCGCGACCATCGTATCGAACGCCGAAATCGCCACGTACTATGGCAATAAAGGATTCACCACCCATCCAATGAACCACGGTGGTTACTGGACATTTCCTTTCGGACGAGTGAAATACGTCATCGCGCAGCACTCCAGTTGCTTTCCCGATGGCACCTACGGCGGCAATCCCGGCGGCTTCGTCATCGAAGGCGAACACAAAAACATCTACATCGCCGGCGACACCGCGCTGACGTTCGACATGAAACTCATCCCCATGCGCACCAAGCTCGACCTCGCCATCCTGCCCGTCGGCAACAACTTCACCATGGACGTCGAAGATGCCGTCACCGCCGCCGAATTCCTCGAATGCGACAAAGTGCTGGGCTACCATTTCGACACCTTCGGCTACATCGAAATCGACCACGCCGCCGCCAAACGCACCTTTTTCGACGCAGGCAAAGACCTGATGTTGCTCGAAATCGGGAATTCGATAGCTTTGTAGTGTTGAAGCTGGTCCGGCTATCCGCGGCAAGCTTTTTTCAAAACCGCGTTCGGGCATCGCGCGCCTCCGGCTTCCGTTGGTCGCCGTCGCCGCCCGGCCCTCACAGCGGTTTTGTGCAAAAGGCTTTCCGCTGCTATCCGGGCTAGGCAATCTGTTCCAAAACCACTTACTGTGAAACGATTATTTTTACTGCTCCTATTCGCGTTGCCGAACTTCCTGTCTGCCCAGGCCGATGGCTACTGGGACAATGCCCGTGCGACCACCCGTGAAATCGTCGTCGGCGCTGGCGACCGCATCGTCATCAAAACCGAGGATTTTCCCGCCGGTACCACCGAATTGGCCTATCGGGTGACCCTCCTCGACGAGAACCAGCAAATGGCCAGTAGCCTGGTGTCGATCCTCAAAGCTATTCCCGATCCGTCAGGCATCAGCCAGGGTTCGGCCGGGGCCGTATTCCTGATGTCAAAGATTTCAGGAGACGATAAGTGCACCTACGCGGCCTTTCCCACCAGTGCGCTCGCCACCAAATACGAACAAACCGGAAAGCCCGATGAGGCCTGCCTCGTGCAGTCGGAGCCGGTCAGTAAAGACGCCCGTCTTTTATCGCCCAACAAAATGGCCTGCCTCAAGACCAATGCCTTGTGGTTTGGCTTCGAAAGCCATAACTGGGTGTTCAAAGAGAAAATCGTCCTCGAGGTCGTGCCCTGGGTCGACAACAAAAAAAGCCGCGGTTGGAACGACGAGGCGAAGAACGCGGTACTCGAGTTGTGCAAGACTTCTGGACTGGCCGGACTCATGATCCACCCAGACGACCTGTGTTTGTCGATCCTCGACAAATTCCGCAACGGGTACACCTACGCCGAATACCAGAAAATGTCGGCAGCCGAAAAATCAAAAGCCTACCGCGATTTCGGCAACGCCTGCCTCGATCCCAAAACGGCAGACCAGTCGCTGCTGGCCACCGTGCGCAACGACGCCTACCAGCATTTCCGCAACAAAGCCTATGACAAGGCCATTGACCTGCTGACGAACGCGATTATTGACCGCGGCAATGCGCGCGCCAAAGACTACTACGCGCTGGGCACCTATTACCTCTACTCCAAACAAACGTCCAAAGCCCTCGACGCGTACCGTAAAGGGGAGAAGATAGACGGCTCCGAACTCCTGATCCAACTCGGCATCGCCAACGCCTACCTCGTGTCGGGCGACTTCACCGCAGCGAAAGACATCCACAAAAAGTACCGCGCCGAAAACGTCACCGCCAAAAAAAGCTGGATCGACCAGGCGAAAGACGACATCGAATCCCTCCGCAAAGCCGGCATCGACTCAGATGATTTCGAGCGGATGCTGAAGTATTTGAAGGGGAATTAGCGAATGGGATAATTAGCACGAGTTCGATATAAGCGTTTTGTCAGACACACCAAAAGTGACCCATTTTCAATTTGAAATTCAAGGTTGGGAGCTGCGTTGCATTTCCGCGCGATAACGCCTGCTATCGCTGCGGAATGCTCCTTGCATTCAGGTATTTTCCGTCATCCAGACTTCATGCTTATATCGAACTCACGTTAAAGTAACTAATTCAGTGGATGTTTCGACGCGATGTCCCTGCATGTCGAATGCAGTTGGCGGATGCCCGCGGTAGGGCTGGAAATGTTGGTAACTAGGAGTGGAGGTGGCACACGAGCGAGACGCTCGCGGTAGCGGGGAGTAGCGGGGAGTGGTTTAGGGTTCATAGTTGAGGGTTGAGGGGTCTGGGTTGAGAGTTAGGAGTTAGGAGTTAAGGGTTGAGGGTTCATAGTTCATGGTCGGTGGTTGCTAGTTGATAATTCAGGGTTGGAGGATGGACTCGATTTCCTAAGGATATTGAGGGCTTGACCACAAGAATGTCCGCCAAGCTATTCGATTATTTTTTAACAAAATATGCGGTTTTCCCGTACCGTCATGTCAGCGGATTTCGCTAAGGGACGCATCCGCCCCTCCCCATACTCCAAAATACGATTTCCCGGCGACATGGCAGTGTGGGAAAACCGTAGCTTTTGTTAAAAGTGAGTGGTTGGCGGTTGAGAGTTGATAGTTCAGGGTTGGAGGAAGGACTCGATTTCCCGAGGATATTGAGGGCTTGACCACAAGAATGTGCGCCAAGCTATTCGATTATTTTTTAACAAAATATGCGGTTTTCCCGTACCGTCATGTCAGCGGATTTCGTTAAGGGACGCATCCGCCCCTCCCCATACTCCAAAATACGATTTCCCGGCGACATGGCAGTATGGGAAAACCGTAGCTTTTGTTAAAAGTGAGTGGTTGGCGGTTGAGAGTTGCTAGTTGATAGTTAAGGGTTGGAGGAGGCATTCAAACCATGTTATGCATAAAAAATCCAAAATCTTGCTCCGTTCGCCATTATCCCAACTTCCGCTTTTTTCTCCCGTTGCGTTATACTATTTTTGCACATGCAACACAACGTCCTTATCCTTGATTTCGGCTCGCAGTACACACAACTCATCGCGCGCCGTGTTCGCGAACTCAACATCTTCTGCGAAATCCATCCGTTCAACCACCTGCCTGACGACCTTTCTTCTTACAAAGCGGTCATTTTGTCGGGTAGCCCCTTCTCTGTCCGTGCCGACGATGCCCCGCATCCCGACCTGTCGCAGATCCGCGGCAAAAAGCCGTTACTGGCTGTTTGCTACGGAGCACAGTACCTGGCCCATTTCGGTGGAGGCGAAGTAGCGCCTTCCAACATCCGTGAATACGGCCGGGCGAACCTTTCCTACATAAAAGAAGCCGAAGCCTTTTTCGACGGCGTCGATACGCATACGCAGGTGTGGATGAGCCACAGCGACACCATCAAAAAATTGCCGGAAAATGGTGTCCGGTTGGCAAGTACACACGATGTCGAAAACGCGGCCTTCCGCATTGAAGGGGAGATGACCTACGCTATCCAGTTTCACCCGGAGGTGTATCATTCTACTGACGGGACGCGGATGCTGAAGAACTTTCTCGTGAACATTGCAAAGGTGTCGCAGGACTTCACGCCCAATGCCTTCGTCGAGGAGATCGTAGCCGAATTGAAAGAGAAAGTCGGCAACGACAAAGTAGTGCTCGGCCTCTCGGGCGGCGTCGATTCGACCGTGGCGGCGGTACTGCTGCACAAAGCAATAGGCAAAAATCTCTATTGTATTTTCGTCAACAACGGACTGTTGCGGAAAAACGAATTTGAAAACGTCCTCCATCAATATAAAGATATGGGACTCAACGTCAAGGGTGTAGATGCCAGTGATCGTTTCCTTTCGGAACTCATCGGTATATCCGACCCGGAGACGAAGCGCAAGACCATTGGCCGCGTGTTCATCGAAGTATTCGACGACGAAGCCCATGCGATCGAAGACGTGAAATGGCTCGCCCAGGGAACCATTTATCCGGATGTGATCGAATCGGTTTCGGTAAAAGGCCCTTCCGCCACCATCAAATCGCATCACAACGTCGGCGGCCTTCCCGATTTTATGAAACTGAAGATCGTTGAGCCGCTTCGAATGTTGTTTAAGGATGAAGTACGCCGCGTGGGCGCTACCCTCGGCATCGATTCAGCGTTATTGGGACGGCATCCGTTTCCGGGTCCGGGACTTTCCATCCGCATTCTCGGCGATATTACCCCGGAAAAAGTGCGTATCTTGCAGGAAGTGGACGCGATTTTCATCGACGGACTCAAGTCGTGGGGACTCTACGACAAAGTCTGGCAAGCGGGTGCCATCCTGCTGCCTGTCAACAGCGTCGGTGTCATGGGGGATGAGCGTACCTACGAAAAAGTGGTGGCCCTTCGTGCTGTCGAATCAACTGACGGGATGACCGCCGATTGGGTGCACTTGCCCTACGAATTCCTGATGAAGATTTCCAATGAGATCATCAATCGGGTGAAAGGCGTGAACCGCGTGGTGTATGACATCAGTTCGAAGCCACCTGCCACCATCGAGTGGGAATGATTCTTGCTGTGCGCGCCGCAACCTAAACCGAAAACATGAAGAAACTGCTTTTCCTTTTCCTGCTGTCACTGGCCTCCCTCGTGGGATGCGCCCAAACGAAACCCATCCGGCATACGGTTGCCAAAGGAGAAACCGTCACCCAAATCGCGCAGAAGTACAGCGTGACTACGTCGGATATCTTCCGTCTCAATCCGGATGCACAGGCAGGGGTAAAGGAAGGAACCATTCTGCTGATTCCGCCTGCGGTAAATGCGGGAACCAAACCGAAGAAACAACCCGCTTCGTCTGAAGGTGCTGCTGTGTATGTGGTAGCAGCAGGTGAAACCCTGTATGGCATCTCCCGCAAATACGAAGTATCGGTAGCCGACCTCGAACAGGCAAATCCCAAAGCACTTACCGGATTGAAGGCAGGCGATAGTCTCGTCATCCCACGCGGAAAGGCGAAGGCTGACAAACCGAAGGCCGCCGTCAAAGCCGCAGCCAAAACAACTACACTTCATACTGTAGTGGCAGGCGAAACCAAATTCGGCATCGCCAAGCAATATGGTATTTCGGTAGCCGAACTGGAGGCCGCCAATCCCGAAATCCAGAATGGAGGGTTGCAAATCGGATTCCAACTGAAGATCATAGCCGACCACGCTGTGCGTCCGGCGGAAGAAGCCCCGAAACCGGTGGTGGTAAAAGAAGAACCGAAGAAGAACGATTTCCAGGAATATACCGTTAAGCCGAAGGAAACGCTTTACGGACTGGCCCGCCGGTTCGACATGAGCCAGGACCAACTACTGAAACTCAACCCGGAATTGGCCGATGGCGTCAAAGAAGGAATGGTGCTCAAACTCCCGATGAACATCCGGTTTTCCACGGCCGATAAAACCGTATCCGGCTTAGCTGCGACCCTTCGCACGACGGAGCGCAAGAAACTGGTACTCTTGCTTCCTTTCAACATTTCCAAAATTCAGGGAGACACGCTAAACTCGGTGTCGTCGCGGCTGAAAACGGATAAATTCCTCAACATGACACTCGATTTTTATTCGGGTGCTTTGATGGCCATCGATTCGGCGCGTACGCTCGGACTCAACGTCGACGTGCGCATACTCGATTCACAGGAAACCAAGAATGCCTCGGCGGTGGCGACGCTGATCCAGCAAGAGAATATCGCTTCCGCGGATGCGGTGATCGGCCCGTTTTACCAGGCCAATGCCGAGAAAGTGGCGGAACTACTTGCAAAAGCGAAGGTGCCGGTGATCTCACCCCTTTCGAAAGACACCGGAAAACCGTATCCCAACCTGATCCAGTCAATGACGCAGGAAGAGTATATGCGGGATGGCACCTACAATTACATGGTAAGCAAAGGAAACGTATTGGCGGTAGTGGATCCGAAGAAACTCTCGATTAAAAAGTACCTCGCTGAAAACCAAAAACAGGTGCGTCCGGTGCCTTTTGTCAATGGCGTCTTGTCGGCCGACGGCATCCGCTCGATGCTGGTAAAAGACAAAAAGAACTTTGTCGTTCTCGAGACAGAGAGTACGCTGATGATCAAGTCGACCATCAATGCGCTGCTGCCGCTGACCGCCGAATATGACATACAATTGGCGGTGACGGGTCCGAACGAAACGCTTGATTTCGAAGAGATACAGGTGGCGAACCTCGTGAAACTGCGACTGCTCTATCCGTCGTTGACACGCGATAATGAGTCGGCCGATGCTACTATTTTCGAACGGGAATACAAAGAGAAGAACAAAATTTTCCCGAATCGTTATGCCGTCCGCGGTTTCGACGTCACCTTCGATACGCTGTTGCGGTTGTCACAGGAGAAATCTTATCTGCAAACCCTTGAAACGACGGTTTCCGAGCAGGTCGCCAATAAATTCGACTACGAGCAGAAGAGTTCAGGGGCGTTCGTTAATACGGGGTATTTTATTTTGTATTATGATACGGATATGACGGTTAGAACAATTGATAATTGAGAATGGATAATTGAAAATTAGGTGGTTTGGGTCCGGAAAGTTGCCTCTTTAACCACTAAAGAATTCACAATAAAAGCCGTTGCAAATAGCTATCACTTGTGCAATATTGCTCATCAATTCACAGTTATCCATTATCCATTATCCATTATCAATTATCAATTCTCCATTAAAACATGACCTCCCAAGTTACCTACCTCGGCGATCTTCGCACTTCCTCCCAACACATAGCGTCCGACTCTGTCATTGTGTCTGACGCCCCCGTTGACAACCATGGACGTGGAGAAGCCTTTTCACCCACCGATACTGTGGCGAACGCCCTGGCAAGTTGCATGTTTACCGTCATGGGCATCAAAGCCCGCGACATGGGCGTAGATTTCGCCGGATCGACGGCCGAGGTTACCAAGCACATGCAGGCTGATCCGCGGCGGATTTCGAAAATCGAAGTGGTTTTTGATATGAAGGTTGCGGTGGATGAAAAAACCCGTGTCATCATGGAACGCACCGCGCATACTTGTCCGGTTCATCTGAGCCTGCATCCCGATATCGAGAAGGTCATTACCTTCCAATGGCAATAGGCACCGTTACATGCTCCCACAGGAAGAACTGATCCAACTCGCACACACCAAAATGCCGTTCGGGAAATACGAAGGGCGCTTTCTCGTGGACTTGCCCGAGTTTTATCTGGTGTGGTACCGTAACAAAGGCTTCCCAAAAGGAAAACTCGGCAACCAAATGCAACTCGTCTATGAGCTGAAATTAAACGGGTTGGAAGGATTGTTGCGCGACATCCGCCACCGGTTTCCGCGCACCTGATGCACTGCTATTTTCCGGTTTGCCCATACGCCTAAATCCGAAATATTCGCGTATTTTTGCGCCGGTTTTTCCACACGACCACACAACACAACAACTACGACAATGACAAAAACTAAGTACATTTTTGTGACCGGCGGCGTGAGCTCTTCCCTCGGGAAAGGGATCATTGCGGCCTCCCTCGCGAAATTGTTGCAGGCCCGGGGTTACAGGGCCACGATACAGAAGTTCGATCCCTACATCAATGTGGATCCGGGCACGCTGAATCCGTATGAACACGGCGAATGCTACGTAACTGATGACGGTGCTGAAACCGACCTCGACCTGGGGCATTATGAGCGGTTTCTGAATGTGCCGACCTCCCAGGCCAATAACGTCACCACCGGACGCGTATACCTGTCGGTCATCGAGAAAGAACGCCGGGGTGAATTCCTCGGGAAAACCGTCCAGGTCGTTCCCCACATCACCAATGAGATCAAAAGCCGCATGCAGCAATTGGGCCACAGCGGTGATTTCGACATTGTAATTACGGAAATAGGAGGGACGGTAGGTGACATCGAATCCCTTCCATACATCGAATCCGTCCGACAATTAGTATGGGAACTCGGCGATCAGAACAGCCTGGTCGTACACCTTACGTTGATTCCGTTTCTGGCAGCGGCCGGCGAACTCAAGACGAAACCGACCCAACACTCGGTCAAGACCTTGATGGAAAGCGGTATCAAGGCGGACGTACTGGTGTGCCGCACCGAACACGAACTTTCGGATGAACTGCGCCAGAAACTCGCCCTTTTCTGTAATGTGAAGCGCGAAGCCGTTATCCAGTCGATTGACGCGTCTACGATTTATGAGGTACCGAACCTGATGTTAGAGGAAGGACTCGACGTTGTTGCACTACGCAAACTCGGCCTTCCGATGAAGAACACGCCGGACCTGAAAAATTGGAATCTATTCCTCCATCGCCTGAAAAATCCGAAGCACGTCGTGAACATCGGCCTGGTAGGAAAATACGTGGAGTTACAGGATTCCTATAAATCGATTTTGGAAGCCTTCATCCACGCGGGTGCGGCGAACGAAACCAAAGTTAACGTCGTGTCAATCCATTCTGAATTCATCGACGCATCGAACGTGGCATCGAAGTTTGCCGGACTCGACGGTATCCTCGTAGCGCCAGGCTTTGGCGAGCGCGGTATCGAAGGGAAGATCGAAGCGGTGCGCTATGCCCGTGAGAACCGGATTCCGTTTTTCGGCATCTGTCTCGGTATGCAAATGGCCGTGATCGAGTTCGCCCGCAACGTGGTGGGACTCAAGGATGCCAACTCCACCGAGATGAACCAAGGTACCGCACATCCGGTCATCGATTTGATGGAAGAACAGAAAACCGTCACCGATAAAGGCGGCACCATGCGTTTAGGGTCGTGGAAATGCGACATCCAAACTGATACCCTCGCCTACGAAATTTACAAAACGGAACACATCGCCGAGCGTCACCGTCACCGGTACGAATTTAACGGCGAATACCTCGATCGTTTGCAATCGGCCGGACTGAAAGCATCCGGCGTCAACCCTGACACCGGCCTGGTGGAGGTGGTGGAGATTGCCGACCATCCGTTTTTCATTGGCGTACAATACCATCCAGAATATAAAAGTACCGTTGCCAATCCCCATCCGCTTTTCACCGGATTTGTGGCGGCTACGGTGAAAGCAAAAAAGAAAACAGCGTAATCAAATCCGGCGCAAGCCGAACAACATGGAAGAACAAAAGAAATTTGACCCAAAATCGATCATCGGATTTGTCCTCATCTTCGGTATCCTGATGTGGATGATGTACCAGAACCAGCCTAAGCCCGGAGACAAGGCCAAGGCAAAAAAGGAAGCGGCAGCACCGGCCAAGGCAGCGCCGGCTCCGGATCCGATGGCGACGGTCGAAGCCGATACGACACTGGCGGATTCCTCAAAATTGGCGAAACTCCGCGGCACACTCGGTAATTTTGCCTATTCCGCGACCCTGCCATCAGCCAAAGGAGGCACCACGACTATTGAAAATGACGTGTTACGCCTCGTGATTTCGAATAAAGGCGGCTATATCACCGAAGCGACGCTGAAGAAGTACGAGCGTTTCGAGAAAGGATCAGGGCAACTCGTAAGCCTCGTCAAAAACAACAACGCCCACCTGAACCTGAAGTTGCAGACGTTAGACAATCGCTCGCTTGATACCAAGAACCTGTTCTTCGAGCCGATCCTGACGAAGAACGGCAATGAGCAGGTGCTGACCATGCGCTTGAAAGCAGGCGCTAATGAATACCTCGAGTACCGCTATGCGTTGAAAGACGACTACATGCTCGACTTCAGCATTCGTTCACAGGGACTGTCGAAGACGCTTAACACATCGAAACCGCTTGATTTGGAGTGGGACCTGAAATCGTACCGCAACGAGAAGAGTGTGGCTTATGAAAACCGATATGCCGACGTTCGCTACCGTTATGAAGACGATAAGAATGATTACCTCGGACAGGGACAGGACAAAACCGAAACCCTTTCGGACGTATCGTATGTAGCGTTCAAACAGCATTTCTTCACGTCAATCCTCCTGACCGACCGCAAGTTCAAGAAGGCTGAGGTGTATTCGAATAACCTCGTGCACGACGATACGAAAGACACCATCTTTACCAAGCAATTCCGCGCGACGCTGCCGCTGGCTTTCAACGCCGGAGAGATCAGCGAGAAGATGAACTGGTATTACGGTCCGACCGATTATAAGAAACTCGCTTCGTACGAGCGCGACGTGGAAAACATCGTGCCGCTGGGCTGGGGCATCTTCGGCTGGATCAACCGCCACCTGTTCATCCCGACGTTTGGTTTCCTGATGTCGTTTTTGCTACCCGGACTCGCCATTATCCTGTTCACCATCCTGGTGCGTCTGGTCATGTCGCCGGTAACGTATAAATCGTATGTCTCGCAAGCCAAGATGAAGGTCCTGCGTCCGGATATTGCTGCGTTGAACGACAAGTACAAGAACGACGCGATGAAGAAGCAACAAGAAACGATGAAACTGTATAACCAGGCGGGCGTCAACCCAATGGCGGGCTGTTTGCCGGCGTTGTTACAGATTCCGGTGTTCTACTCGTTGTTCCAGTTGTTCCCGGCCGCCATTGAATTGCGCCAGAAGAGCTTCCTATGGGCGAAAGACCTGTCGTCATTCGACCAGGTATTCAAATTGCCCTTCCACATCCCCGCGTATGGCGACCACGTGAGCCTGTTCCCGATACTGGCGGCACTTGCGATTTTCTTCTATATGAAGATGACGACGGGTGACCAACCGATGACCGCGCCGCAACAGGAAGGCATGCCGGATATGCAGAAGATCATGAAAGTGATGATTTATATCTCGCCGCTCATGATGTTGATTTTCTTCAACAACTATGCATCCGGACTCAGTTTGTACTACTTCATCTCGAACACGATCACGATTGCGATCATGCTTGTTATTAAGAATTACATCGTCGACAACGACAAAATCCACGCCGCTATCCAGGCCAACAAGCAACGCGAGCCGAAGCAATTGGGCAAATTCCAGCGTAAGATGCAGGAGATGATGGAGCAGGCAGAGGCGCAGAAGAAGAAGAAATAGTTGAGGGTTCAGGGTTGGACTCGGCATCGCTTCAACATTCGGAAATAGAGAAGGCCTCGCGTGATGCGGGGCTTTTTTTTGGGAGAGGGGTGAGAGGAGAGATGAAAGAGGAGAGAAGAAAGAGGACAATGAACGAGTAACAAGGAACAGTGAACGATGAAGATGGAGGCCGCTAGTTGATCGGAGACGGTTCCCAAGGTAGTGAACTCGCAAGGAGCGAGGCGATAAGGGAGGAGTATGTTCAACGAACTGTGTCACCACCATAGACTATCCATATACTCGTCATACACTTGTCCCAATTTTGGTAAACAGTGAGGGTGTAGGAGGGAGGAAAACGGACACCGTTCGTTGACTACTTCCAACCAATACCCATAAAGGCTCAACCCTCAACCCTGAACTATCAACTATCAACCCCTAACCCTTTAACAAAAACTACGGATTTCCCGTAAAAGGGTGTCGCCGGGAAATCGTATCTTGTCATAGGGAAGGGGCGGATGCATCCCTTACGAAATGCGCCGGATACGGGGGTACGGGAAAACCGCAGTTTTTGTTAAAGTTTGCTTGAAAGTTGATGTTGAGCAGCAAAGCAAGAAGCCAGAAGCCAGAAGCAAGGAGCAGGTGCAAGCAGCGACGAAAATAGACGAACAATAGCGTCATCATCCCAATGGGAGGAGATGGTCCAATAACCAACAACCATCACCCCTCAACCTTCACCCCTGAACCCTGAACCCTGAACTATCACCCCTCAACCCCAACCCCCTTCCAAAATATTCCGCCCTTCCCTGCGTTTCTTTCTAATCATTATTTTTGCACCACGAAACCGATTCATGAAACAACTACTCTTTTTTGTTCTATTGTTGTCCGTTGCACCCGGATTTGCCCAGGACGTGAACCAACTGGATGCGGAAGGCCGCAAACACGGACTCTGGCGCGGCGTATATGAAGAATCAAAACGCCCGCGCTATGAAGGCACTTTCGAGCACGGCGTAGAGACCGGCACCTTCAAGTATTTCGATGATACGAAGACTGGAGGCATCATCGCGACGCGGGTTTTTACCAACAACGGGCACAATGCCTACACGACCTTGTTTACCCGAAAAGGCAATAAAGTGAGCGAGGGACTCACCGTTGACCGCGTGAACGAAGGCAAGTGGATCTACTACCACGAAGACCTTCCGGATATCATGACCACCGAAACCTATGTGAAAGGCAAGCTCGAAGGCGTACGTAAGGTCTTTTTCCGAGGAGGCGCGATTGCCGAGGAATGCGGCTACCGAAACGACCTAAAACACGGTCTCTATAAGAAATATACCGAAAAAGGGATTGTGTTAGAAGAATCCCACTACAAAGCCGGACAACCCGAGGGCCACTGCGTATACCGCGATGCCGAAGGCCACCTGGTGGCGGAGGGCGAATATGTAGACGGCGCTAAAAAAGGCATCTGGACCATTCGCGACGAGAACAACAAACTTACGAAAGTGCGGTTTCCGTTGAAGACGAAGAAGTTCGGAAAACCGAAGAAGAAATAGGTGAAGAGGTAAGGTCGCCCGTTTCGCGTCTCTTTTCTCCTTATGATCCGATCCATCATGGCTGCTTTGGAATTCTTCCGCTTTTTCGTTTGGAATTTCCACATTCTCGTAACCCAATCATGTCATGGCGGATTTTTCATCTCCATTTTCTGCCAAAGGTGTTATCAGTATTTGAAAAAAGAGTGGATTGTGTGTATGTATCACGATACTATGGGTTGCAGCAATCAGTTTAAGTAACTCCTCACGTGCGCATATAGCTGCTCCAACACTTTTCTATTCGCCGGACTTGCCCGTCGTAAAGACGTTGTCAGCGATTGGTTAACGCAGTCGGCCGTACCATCACAGTTTATTGCCAGTTCCCCGGCTATGGCCCTACTCCATTGATCCACCAGGTTTTTGTAACGCGCGGAGTCTGCCTTTTGCGACTTCAGGAAATCGATTAAATAGTCGGGAGTTGTTTCAACGAATGTCCGGCACGCCGCGAAAAGCACCTCAGACAACGCGCCATCCGATTCCGGGATCATCTTTGAAACCAATACTATATAGAAGGGTCGAAGCTCATTATCGGGTGACTGCAGTCCTTTGATAATGGAGAATGTCCGGTCGTCGTCCTCCGCCCTGAAAGTGCCCTGATAATACGCTTTTGCAACGGCGGGCACACGGTTGTCGGAAAGGTAGGTGTCAACCGGGGCTAACACTTGGGCACCGGCTTGGAAAAAGGAGAGGAAGGAGAGGGGGAATAGAGCTTTCATTGCTGGCAGATTTAGTGAAGTCAGGTGCAAAATTAAATGGACGTTGTTTCACTATGGTGCTCTTTTGACCGCGGTTTTATTAAGTCGCCTTTTCTTTCGCTTGTATGCTCTATACTCTTTACATGTCATTATACGACTAACTATAACGCCATTACACGTCCAACTCATGAAAGGAATCGTAGTGTCGAAATTTTCGTACCGCGCCTTTAAGTTTGCCAGCGCATAAACTCGATCAACAAATGCTTGTATGGTTAGCGCTTCAACTACCAGCATTTGCGCCTCTGGGGTCCAGTAACCTTTACAGGAATACCGCACCTTGTCTTTGCTTTCCAGCACATAGACGATGCCGTCGAAACCTTGCCTCCACGATTTGATAAACGTATCACTGGGAATATTATCCAGCTTTAATGAGTCGATAAGATGGAACATTTTTTGAACGGCTAATGGGTCCAGACTGTAGGTTTGGCGATGGGTTTTAGAGGAACTTTCGAAGTCACTGACTTCGCGCACAAAGAGACTAAGCTCCCCCGAAAAGGTGGACTGGTTCTTCCGTATTTCTACGGAATTACAAGACGTACTCAAACGAAACGATCTTTCAGCCTGGCTTAATCGCAAATCCTTTTCGGGAAAAGTTCGGTATTGTAGAAAAGACGTATCACTGTCGACCGACACAACGATTTCTCTTTTTGTCTGGGCGAAGAGGGACAAAGAGAGGATGGATAGAATGATTGTCAGTTTGGTCATAAAAATGGCGCTTACGCGGAAGATTATTTTCAATTACTGCTTATTCGCTCGTTACCCAGTTCCTGTAACCGGGCATCTGAGTCGATGCTGAACACAAGACCAATAAGTAGGGTAGGCGATTCATTAAAATAAAGGTACTATTTTGCCATTCCCGTACCGATGCCGACATCTAAAAAAAACGTCCCTCTGAAACGTTCGAAAAAAGAGCTATTGCCCTAGAGCCGACGCTACGTCTTGCCCGCTACGCGTTTGATTATGGCAACGAGCGCTCTTTCGTTTGAGAGATTATGACCCTTGTGAATTTTAAAGGCGAGATTATCAAGATTGTCAATGCTCTTTATATAGACGGTACCGCGCTTCTGGAATACGTAAATCC
The DNA here is from genome assembly GCA_027490305.1 of Flavobacteriaceae bacterium. Lineage (GTDB taxonomy): Bacteria > Bacteroidota > Bacteroidia > Flavobacteriales > Flavobacteriaceae > Flavobacterium. The sequence continues at coordinate 35,766 of JAIXYI010000045.1, read as the reverse complement.
GTTCCCCCGCTTGTTCGTTGTCCTGATGTCCATGTAAATAACCTTTCGTAGGTACCGATCGGAAGATGAAAGCACCGTTCGCGTCCAATTCAACTATCCATTTCATATCCCTGGCGTAAATGCGCAGTTTATTTTCAAAATCTTCGGTCGGTTTCTCCACTACAATCATATTGAGGCGATCACTTTTGAGCTTATACGATAGTGTCCCTATTGCCAGCAACGCGATCCCAATTCGAAAGGAGGTGTCCGAAAAATCAATCCCCGAAAACTCCTGGAAACCATCCGTAACCGACATAAGGAAGCCCAGCCAACAAAGAAAAGGCAACTTAAAGTACTTGATTTTTTCAAACGGCTCCAATTGGAGGCGTCGCTCAAGGATGGAGGCTTCTATTTGGTTTCGGGTCATTTACGTTTATAAAGATGTGGTAGAATGCAGAAGATACAAAAGGGATGGGTAAAATAAGTTGACTTTATCTTGCACAGTTCTCCGTTATTGATTGTCATTATTAAAATCCTTTTACGTTTAGCTCTTCGAATAGTTTTCGCTATCATCGGAACAGTCAGGGAATTTCCCCCCGCGCTTCCCAACCCAAAACTCAAAACCCAAAACCCAAAACTTCAATTCTACTTCCCAATACAAAAATTCGCAAAAATATTCCCCAACAACTCGTCATTTGTTACTTCACCCGTGATCAGGCCAAAGTGGTAGAGAGCATCGCGGATGTCAATGGCAAGGAGGTCGCCCGTGAGGCCGTCGTGCATGCCGTGGCGCACTTTTTCAATCGCGGTGAGCGCGTGCAGTAACGCATCGTAATGCCGCGCATTCGTGACGATGGTTTCGTTGTTGCGAAGGGCGCCTGTCTGCACAAACGCGGTCAGTTGTTGTTTCAGGGTATCGACGCCGGCTTTGTCTTTGGCGGAAAGCAATAGCAGTTCCGGTAATTCGGTTATGAGTAAGGCTTTTTGGTTGTCGTCGAGGCGGTCGGTCTTGTTGCCCACTACGACTAGGGTTTTCTGCGGATAGCGTTCGCGCACCATCGCAATCTCTGTTCCCACCTCCGTACGCCGCGTCTCATCGGTCAACTGCGAACTGTCGACGAGGTACAACACCACTTCGGCCTGTGCCATTTTTTCAAACGTCCGCTGGATGCCGATGTGTTCGACTACGTCTTTCGTTTCGCGGATGCCGGCCGTATCGATGAAGCGAAATGCAATGCCGTCAATCACCAATTCGTCTTCGATGGTGTCGCGCGTGGTGCCGGCGATATCCGACACGATGGCGCGTTCTTCGTTCAACAGGGCGTTCAGCAGGGTCGACTTCCCTACGTTGGGCTCGCCGACGATTGCCACCGGAATGCCGTTTTTCAATACATTCCCTACCGCAAACGAATCAGCCAGGCGCTTCAATACCGTTGATGTCTGGTTCAATAGCTGTTCGAATTGGGTGCGGTCGGCGAATTCCACATCTTCTTCCGAAAAGTCAAGTTCCAACTCAATCAGCGAGGCAAAATTGAGCAGTTCCTGTCGCAACAATTGCAACTCATTGCTGAAGCCACCGCGCATTTGCTGCATGGCGATCTTATGTGCCGCTTCGCTGTCCGACTGGATCAAATCGGCAACGGCCTCCGCCTGCGACAGGTCCATTTTGCCATTCAGGAAGGCCCGCAGGGTAAACTCACCCGGCTCGGCGGTCCGACAGCCTTCCCGCACCAACAATTGTAGGATCTGTTGCTGGATATAGACCGATCCGTGGCAGGAAATCTCAATTGTGTTTTCGCCTGTATAGGAATGGGGGCCGTGAAACACCGACACCAGCACTTCATCCAATACCCGATCCCCATCGACCAGATGCCCGAGATGCAGGGTGTGGGTTTTCTGTACGCGAAGGTCTTTTCCCTTTACCGACCGAAAGTGCGGTGCCACGCGGTTGATTGCATCCGGTCCGGAAACGCGGATAATGGCAATCGCGCCGGCGCCTGATGGGGTAGCAAGCGCTACGATAGTGTCATGTGGCAGCATCCTGCAAAAATACGGAAAAGGGGTGGGTTAAAAAATGACAAACGACAAAGGTAGCCCCCGGCGGAATGCGTACCTTAGAGTATTCCCAATAGTCCCCTCATGAAAAAAATCCTGTTTCCCACCGATTTCTCGAATGCGTCCCTCAATGCATTCGCCTACGCCCTCGATTTGGCCGATGCGACCGGTTCTGAGATTATCACACTGCACGTCTACCAGTTGCCTGTACTCGACTACGACGGGGTACCGCCGTATTTGCTGGAAACCTATGATGTTTTTGAACTCGGCAGTTTCGAGAACTTCCGCGACCAGGTACCGGCCCTACGCGACGTAGCCGTTGCCCGCCAGAAACAGCACGTGCCCGTTCGCAATGTGTTGCTTGAGGGCGATTTGGTCACCGCTATCACCGATCTTGTCAAAGAAGAGAGCGTCGACCTGGTCGTCATGGGCACCAAAGGCGCATCGGGACTGGAAGAAATTTTCCTCGGCACGACCACCGCCCGTGTTATGGCGGCCGTAGACATCGCCGTGATCGCCATTCCGGAAGCGACGGCCTATAAATCTATTAGGAAGATTGGCTTTGCCACAGAACTCCATGACGACGACCGGCGCAGGCTCGAACGCATCATCTCCATCGCACAGTCGCTTGGCGCTACTGTCGAATGCCTGCATGTACAAACGCCGCAGTCGATTGTACGTGATGTGTTAGTAGCCGATTGGGAATTGGTTTTCCAGGGGCGCGCATCGTTTACCCTGGTAGGGCAGGAGGATGTCGAACAGGCAATTCTCGATTTCTGCTCTTCCCACGCCGTCGATATGATGGCGATGGTGCAGCATAAACGCGGTTTCTTTGAAGGATTGTTCCATCGTAGTCGCACGAAACAATTGGCGTATCACAGTGACGTTCCGCTGCTGATACTCCAATAGGCGCGCGCGGTTACGGAAGATCGAACGTGTAAAGGGAAGGGGAATGGCGGATGAACAGGAAGCCAATCGCTTCGCTGACGGCGTAAAAGTGACGTCCATCAAAACTGGCGATGCCCTCTACCTGTCTGAAATGACGGCGAATACGGCAGTTTTTCCCCTCCCGGATCTTTCTGAAATCGCCGTTCTCCGGAAGTTGTAATTGTAAAACTCTTGGATTGACAAGCCTATTGTAACCGATCAGGGTCACCTGTTTCCGTTCGTTATTGTAGTCCGCGCCCGTCACCAAAAGACGGGTTTTCAACGAGGCTACATAGCGCGCCACATGATGTCCGGATGTGGTAGGCAACAAGAAGATAAGCGAACCCCTTCGTTCTTTCCACTCCTTGGTAAACAGGAAGATAGTGTCGTTTACCACGACCATCGCTTCACAGTCAAAAGGCCCTTCAGGCTTACCCTTTGAATCGTACAATTTCGGCCATTCAAAAGACAACGTTTCTATTTTGGGTTGGTCTTCCAGCACTGAACGTTTTCCGACCTTATAAATCGAGAGTCGCTTTCGGTTCGCACCATTGTTACCAAAGTCACCGATATAGAAGTTTGCTTCGTCCTGTGCGAGTTCTTCCCAGTCGACGTTTCGCAAACCGGGAAGCGGATACCGTGCCACGATTTTCCCGGTTGCCGTATCCAACGCAAACAACTCCGCATCCGCGCCACTGTCGTTATGCGACCACAACTGTCCGTTCCAGGCCACCAGCCCCGAACCTTCCGACAATCGCTTGTCCAACAACGACAACCGCGGCGCACGCAGCCCGCGCGTTTCAAACCGATTCGCCGCAATCTCGTGGATCGTGTCGCCCTGGGCCAAGCCGGTGCAGCTTAACAGCGAGAAAAGGAGGGAAGCGCCCACACGCCAAAGGAAAGACAAATTCACGGTCATACTTAAAGATAGGATATCGCGCGCAGCTACACAAAAAAAATCCCGAAGCATCGCCCCGGGACTTATAAATTTTATAGAGAATAGCGTCTTGAGCCTCTTCAATGCTTGCTACTCGCTCCTTCTAACCATTCAACATCACCGGCATCACCAGCATCGTTACCGTCTCACCGTCGTCGAGTCCGTCGGAAGGTGTCAGGATGCCCGCGCGGTTCGGTAGTGACATCTCCAACTGGATGTCATCCGATTGCAGGTTGTTCAGCATTTCGGTAAGGAAACGCGAATTGAAGCCAATTTGGATATCATCACCTTGGTAATCACAGGTCAAACGCTCTTCCGCCTTGTTCGAATAATCGATGTCTTCGGCAGAAATATTCAGTTCGGCACCCGCGATTTTCAGGCGGATCTGGTGGGTAGTCTTGTTTGAGAAAATCGCCACACGACGCACCGAATTCAGGAATTGGGAACGTCCGATGTGCAACTTGTTCGGATTCTCTTTCGGGATGACCGCTTCATAGTTCGGGTATTTCCCGTCGATCAGGCGGCACGTCAACACATAGTTCTCAAACGAGAACGTCGCGTTTGAATCGTTGTATTCGATGGTCACTTCCGCATCCGAAGCGCCCAGGATGCTTTTGAGGATGTTCAGCGGTTTCTTCGGCATGATAAAATCCGCTACCTGCGAGGCCGTCACATCTGTGCGGCTGTATTTTACGAGTTTGTGCGCGTCTGTCGCGACGAAGGTGAGTCCCTGCGGCGAAAACTGGAAGAACACACCCGACATCACCGGACGCAGGTCGTCGTTTCCGGCAGCGAAGATGGTTTTGCTGATCGCAGTCGCCAACACATGGGCCGGCACCAACGTAGAAGACGGCTCCTCAAGGGTAACTGCTTTCGGGAACTCTTCACCCGGTGCATATGCCAGCGCATACTTACCCGAGTTCGAACTGATTTCGATGGTGCTGTTCTCTTCCACCGTAAAGGTCAGCGGTTGCTCCGGGAACGTTTTCAGTATTTCCAGCAACAGTCGCGCCGGAACGGCAACAGCACCGTTACTTTCCGATTCGATTTCGAGGGTAGCCGACATCGTGGTCTCCAGGTCCGAGGCCGAAACCGTCAGTGACCGCTTGTCGATCTCAAAAAGGAAATTGTCGAGGATCGGAAGGGTATTGTTGCTATTGATAACGTTTCCAAGGACCTGCAACTGTTTCAGGAGGTAGGAACTCGATACGATGAACTTCATTTGTAGGTTGCGTTTTTTTTATCCCGTAAAAATGCCACTTTATGTGAAATATTCCACCGTTACGGGGCTTTTTTTTAAAACAAATTTATTAACATCAACGGGCGTACATCCGTCGGCGGAGAAGCGTGAATCCGATGCCGAACAATGCCAGCACTACCAACGGCATGACGACGGTGATGATTTGCACGCGGGTGTACTCGTCTTCTACTTTCTTCTTATCGGTTACGGGCAGCGACACGTCTTTGCTGCGCAGCGTGATCAGGCCATTGTCGTCCAACAGGTAGTTCACGCAATTCATCATGAAATCCTTGTTGCCGTATAGCTTGCCGGTCCAGCGGTCAAAACCGAGTTCCATCGGTTGTCCGTTGCCGTCGAGTTGGTTCCGCACAACATCCCCGTCTGATACCACGATCATCCGGGTCGATTTCCCCACCGTCACATGGTCGCTTTCATCAAACGGCAGGACGCGGTTTTCATAGATCGAATGGAAACGTCCTTCCAGCAATACCGCCGTCGGCAAATTCCCTTTTCCTTGATATTCCTTCGGATCGGTCTCATTGGCGACATCCTCAAAACTCACCTGCGCCGGCACTCCAACCGCTTTCGAAAACGGCGACGATTGCAACAGCACCGTCTTTTTGATGTCGTTCTTCAGCAACTCAATCGGGCTGGCAAAATCAAAACGCACGGCCTCCACGTTTTTGACGATAGGATTGTCGGTAGACGACAGCATCACGGGTGAATACCGCCAGATATACGAGGAAAAACGCGCGCCACTGCCTTCGTCGCCCGTCGCGAGTTTGATCTCGGCTGCATATTCATCCTTTATCAGTTCAGGCTGTATCCGGACGCCGTATTTGAAAAAGAGGTTGTTCAGGTTCAGGTCAATAGGGAAGGCGAGGGCCGGACCTTTCGCAAGGCTATCCAACTCCATATGCACCGGGTCGACCAGCCACAGCGTGCGGCCTCCGTACATCACATAATCGTCCAACACCTGTATTTCCTCATCTGTGAAGCGCTCTTTCGGCTTCGCGATGATGACCAGGTCGTAGTTTTTCTTGAGGTAATCGGCACTTTCCTTCGGACGTTTCGCCACCGAATCAAGCGTAAACGTCCCGATGTGGTATTGGTCGCGCACCTGCCGCAGGAAATCCGCCATCAACACGTCATCCATCTCGGCATTGCCCTTTATCACCGCAATTTTCTTCGCACTGCGTTCCGTCGCCGTCTGCAGGGCATTGGCAAAGGCATATTCCAGGTGCTGCACCGAACTGTTGACGTTTTCCTGTGTCGACGCGGTCATCATATTCTTCAGCAACGGCACCTTCACCCGGTGTCCGCGGTAGTTGATGATCGCCCACGGAAAGATCACAGCCTCCGTTTTCTTGCCCCGGTGCATGACCGTTACGCCTGCGGGTTTCATACCCGAGCCATAGAACGAGTCGAACAGCGCCTTGTCGAGGTCGGTGATTTTATTGATGGATGCCCGCACCTGTTTGTCAATATCCGGGGTGACGCCGCGGTTGCTCAGGTGGAAGATGTCGAAGATCAGGTCTTTTTTCGCCTCATCGTCCTGTCCTTCCCCAATCGGGTTCACAAAATCGACGCGGATGTTGCGGTTACATGCCTGGAATTCTTCCAACAATTGCCGGGTTTCCGTCTCCAGTCGCTGGAATTCACCCGGAGGCGTTCCGTTGAGGAAAACTTTGATCGTAAGCGGATCGGTGACATTCTCTACCAGTTCGAGTGACACATCCGAAAGCGTATATCGTTTGTCAGATGTCAGGTCGAAACGCGCGAACACAAACTGTCCGATGACGTTCACCAACACAATGCCCGCGACCAGCGAGCCCAATACCGTCAGGCGTTTTTTCTGTGTGGTCTTCATTAGGCGCGGACGTTAAGTTTGTGGACGGTGAAAGCCAGGAAGAGCAGGCTGATACTCACGAAATAGAGCACATCCCGGGTGTCGATCACGCCGCGGGCCATACTGCTGAAATGCGCCTGCATCCCCAAAAGGGAGCCGATGCTGCCGGGTAGGTTTGCGAAGCCAAAATAGAAGACAAAACACAGGAACACTGAGGCAATAAAGGCCACGACCTGGTTGTCGGTCAGCGACGAGGTGAAGATGCCGATGGCCGAATAACCCGCCACCAGGAACAGCAATCCGAAATAGGAACCCATTGTGCTGCCAAAATCGATGCTGCCTTCCGGAAGCGCGAGTCCGTATAATACGTATACATACACCAGCGTCGGCACCAATGCGATGACGATCAATAGCAGCGATCCTAGGAATTTTCCCAGCACTACCTGCCACACCGACAGGGGTTTGGTCAGCAACAGTTCAAGTGTGCCTTGACGTCTTTCATCGGAAAAGCTCCGCATCGTAACGGCCGGTATCAGGAAAATAAGTACCCAGGGCGCAAAGGTGAAGAACGGGCCCAGGTCGGCAAAACCCGAATCAAGGATGTTGAAATCGCCATCGAAGACCCATAGGAAGAGGCCGTTCAACAGCAAAAAAACGGCTACGACCAAATAGCCGACGGGCGAGCCGAAAAAAGATTTGATCTCACGCAGGAAAAGTGCTTTCATTCGTTATCAGGACAATTGCACGAGGCGGTCGACGCTCCATGCTTCCGGTTTGGCGTTAAACAATTTTTTGGTGTATGTCCACACATCATAAAACAGTTCCGATTGGCGGTAGGCCTCGAGGTCGGCTTCCGTTTCCCAATAGCTGTAGGTAAAGAATACGGACGGATCGTGGCGGTCGCGGTACAGTTCCAATAAACGGTTTCCGGGCGCGTTTCGTATCTTTTCCTTCATCAGGTCAAAATTCGCGAGGAAATCCGGTACTTTCTCCGGCTGGAACGACATTTTTACAATTCTTATGAACATGGATTAGTTGAATTCAATCAGGATGGAATCGCGGTAGCCAAGTCCGAGTAAACTCGACGCACTGCCCACCGTCGTGGTATTGCTGCGGAAAATCGCGATTTCTAGATGGCCCGCTTCGTTGAAGATCGCGAGTTTCTCGCCTTCGTAGTTTTTAAGGGGATATTTTCCGGAACTGGCGATATCGGAATACCGTGGCCAGATCGTCCGGATGTTGTGTCCGCGCATGTGACGCAGGCGTTCGTTCAGGATGATGTCATACGGACGTCCCTTCGCCGTGTCCATAAACAGTTGCCTCGTAATATTAGTGACGGCGTTCCCAAAGCGATCAATATAAATGACGGCACCACGGATGGCATTGCCGTCGTCGGCAACCGTTGGTTTTAGCTCATTAAGTGCCTTTAACGATTTGGTATCTTTTCCGATGACATTCAGCAGTCCGCCTTTTGACAAATGGCTGGCGACCGTCACAAACACGTCAAGATCGGTGGCATCGGCGGGCAAACGGTCGTGGATGTTGATGACCGCCACTTTAGACGGTACGATACGTTGGGCAAGGATACCCGGGAGTCCGTTATCGGCGCACACGAAAAAATGCCCGTCCCATTCCATTGCGATGTGGCGCGTTTCTTTGTTGAGTTCGTAATCAACGGCGATGAGATGAACCGTACCTTTAGGGAAGGAGGAGTAGGCCGCTCCGACGATGTAGGCCGCTTCGGCGATGTTGAACGGATCGATGTCGTGGGAAAGGTCGACAATCGTGGCCCCGCCTGCTTCCGACCACAATTTACCCTTGAGTGCACCAGCGAAATGGTCTTTCGTTCCGAAGTCGGTGGTAAGGGTAATTATCGACATAAATTTGTTTATAACTAATGCGGAAACCCCGGCCTGAATTGATTAAATTTGGATGCAAAGCTACTAATTATCTAACTTAATACGGCGCCTTTGAACGAAAGAATCATCGAGCTGAACGACATCGCCCCGAAGGAATTTTGGGGCGCACAGGATGCCCACCTGGAAACCATCAAGAAGTACTATCCCAAGCTGAAAATAGTGGCCCGCGGCACCACGCTGAAGGCCTTCGGTGAAAAAGAGGAACTCGACGAATTCGAGACCCGTTTCAACCGGTTGATGGCCCACTTCACCCGTTACAATAATATAGACGACAACGTCATCGACCGCGTGATCCAAAGCAACACGCAAGACGACCAGCGCATGCCCGACTACGACAAAGTGCTGGTGCACGGTGTAGGCGGCAAGCTGATCAAGGCGATGACACCGAACCAGCAGAAGATGGTCGACATGCTCGCCAAAAACGACATGCTGTTCGCGATCGGACCTGCCGGAACCGGAAAGACCTATACGGGTGTAGCATTGGCCGTGCGGGCGTTGAAAGAAAAGCAGGTCAAGCGGATCATCCTCACGCGTCCGGCCGTGGAAGCTGGGGAGAACCTCGGCTTTTTGCCCGGCGATATGAAAGAGAAGCTCGATCCGTATATGCAGCCGTTGTATGATGCGTTGCGCGATATGATCCCGGCGCAGACACTTGAAGACTATATACTGAAAGGCATCATCCAAATTGCACCGTTGGCGTTCATGCGCGGACGTACGCTTGACAACGCTTTCGTCATCCTCGATGAGGCGCAGAACACCACACACAACCAGATGAAGATGTTTTTGACCCGTATGGGCAAGAACGCGAAATTTATTGTGACGGGTGACCCCGGGCAGGTGGACTTGCCGCGGCGCACCATTTCCGGACTCAAGGAAGCGTTGCTCGTGTTGAAAGACATCGACGGTATTGCCATGATTTACCTCGACGACAAAGACATCGTACGTCACCGATTGGTGAAAAAGATCATCGACGCCTACAAGAGCATCGAGAACCATGACTGAGAACCGCAAGGCGCTTTATAAGTGGGAACTATGCTTGTTATGGTGCGTATTCGCTTTTTCCGTAGTCAGCGCCCAGGAACGTTTTGAAGACAAAGACGTCGGTTTCTCGATGGAACGTCCTGCCAACTGGCAGGCGGCCCAGCCAGGAGAGGTGTTAGCGAATGCGCGGACAAAGTTGGTTATGAATCCGAGGGTACTCAACCAGTTACTGGAAGAGAACAAGGGCGTGGTGGAAGTCGTTACGTTCCTGAAATACCCTATTTCGTCCCGAAACGGCGTGATTCCGACTATTAAAGTCAACCTTCGTAACATCCCGGAGATGCCGACGTATCGGTTCAAGGAAAGCATTGTCGACAGCTTTCGCTCCCTCAAAAGCACCTTCCCCGATTTCACCTTCGTCAAAGAACCCGAAGCGGTGGAAGTCGACGGCTTCTACACCGTCTACGCCGTTTGTTCTTACACCCTGAAAACGTTGAAGGGGAATGAAAAAGTAAACGTATGGGTCTATGCCCTCAAGCGCAAACACAATTTTGTTCAGGTGACATTTATGGACGGCGAGAAGGAAGATAATTCCGAAATGTTCGAGCGATTGGCGAAGACGATTCGATTGGCGAGTAGTAAGCAGTAGGCAGTGGTCAGTCGCAGTCGCAGTCTCAGTCGCAGTGGGCAGTGAACAGTAGGCAGTAGGCAGTAATCATTCAGATGGAGCAGCTATTAGTATTATGACGCCCCGTTTGTCATCCCGACGAAGGAGGGGTGCTGTCCAGTCGCAGTGAGCAGTCTCAGTCTCAGTCTCTGAACTCCTTGGTTACTCAGGAACTCAGGGGTTCCGGGGTTCCGGGGCTCCTGGACTCCCGGAATCAGGGACTCTTTGTATAAGTCTAACAGATCCCTCGCTATGCTCGGGATGACGGCGTTATCACGGAAAATAGAGATTTCTCGCGTTGCTCGAAATTCCATTGCGACCCACCTTGCTAATTTTTAGAAGCCCAACCGGATCAGCCGACCGAGTTAGTCAACTCCGATTTCGAGCGTAGTCGAGGAATCTAAGAACTCGGCAGTGCCCGCGTCATCCCGAGCGCCGCGAGGGACCTTTCTAGTTACAGTCTGATTCGGTTAACAGTAGTTGGTCGCAGCAGGGGTAGGCATTAGTCAGTCGCTAATGGCGTCAGGACCTCAGGGACTACTCTATTTTGTACAAGCGTGAAAGGTCCCTCGTTTAGCTCGGGATGACGGCGTTTGTTCCCCATATTTGGATTTCTCGGCTGCGCTCGAAATGCCATTCCAACCCACCTGTCCTATCTTGGGCAAATCCAACCGTACCATACGGGCTCGTCAACTCCGATTTCGAGCGCAGCCGAGAAATCTAAAAAGTTCGGCGATCGCCGCGTCATCCTGAGCGAAGCGAGGGACCTTTCAGTTTCAATCAAAGAAGTAGGCAGTCGCAGTAGGCAGTCTCACTTTCATTCGCTAATCCGCTAATTACCCCATTCGCTAATTTCTTAGTTCCCCTTCACCAACTTCACCGTCCTCCCAACCGAATTCCCAAACTCAACCGTTAGCAGATACATCCCATCCGGCTGGTTCGAAAGGTCCAGCACGTTCGTTGTGCCCGATTGCAGCCTTTGCCCGAGCAGGTTATAGACCGACCATTGTTGTATCGCTGTCCGGTTTCCCAGATAGAATAGTCCCGTCGACGGGTTGGGGTAGGGAAGAAGTGAAATCGGGTTGTCCGGTTCGTCGAGGCCCAGCGGGTTCGCGATCCGTCGTACCGTCGCCCGGCCGTCCACCGGATCGTCCTCTGCATAACTTAGGTAGAGGAAATCATCGGAAAGGCCCAAGTCATAGTCCCGATCTTCCGGAAAATTCTCCGCATCTATCATTCCCGCCGAAGCGAAAAGCGTTCCGCCCACCGGCTCCCACGTCGTGCCGTTGAATGATGTAACCGCTACTTTCACATTGGACGATAATGGGTCAACGCCATTGTAAGCAACCGTCGGACGTCCGGCAAAAAACAGCGCTTTAGAACCCTCGATTGTATTCCGCACGTTCGGCACCGCATCGCCCACAGGTTGCCAGTCATTGCCCACCAGTTTCCGCGTGACCAGCACATTACCTGGAACGTTGGCAGGATCTGAAACGATATAACTGATGTAAGCGGTCTTGGTTATGGGATCGGAGGTAAGCGAGCTATTGACCAACGGATTGGTGCCATCCGAGTTAGATGCCAGGTTCACAACCGTATTCCCGGCGTATTCCCACGTGTTGCCCACCAACCGCATCACCTGCAGTTTGTTGACGCCCGGCCCAAGGAACTCCCTGAACGAAAGATACGGCGTCTCGTCGATGAATTCAAAATCCGGATTCCAAACCGTGCCGGTGCCTATTTCGCTGTTGCCGACATATACCCACGCGCTGCCATCGTACTTCATGACATTGGCCTTGCCTGTAGTCGTGTTTTGGAAGGCTACATACGGTACATCCTCCACCACTTCAAGGCTGAGAAATTGCGTGCTGGTCGCAAAAAAATCTTCATTACCCACGTATTCCCAGTCGCTGCCATTGAACGTCATTACACTCGGGCGCCGCGGCGTCGACACTTTATTAAATACCACGAAAGGCGCCTCATTGCCCAGTGCCATATCCATACTATTGACGTTGTATGACGTTAATTCCGGCAGGCCTACGGACACCCAGTCGTCATTGACCGCCGCATACACCGACGGCTTACCATTCATGATGAAACCGACGTAAACACCGTTGTCATTTGTGTCGATACTTGTATCCCGAACGGACTCGGACGAAAATTTAGACGGTCCGACGGTTGACCATTGGGCGCTGGCAGTGAGAGCTAACGAGCAGAGGAAAAGGGTGAAGAGTTTCATGTACTTTTTTTGATGACAAAAGTACAGCCCGTGGGCACCCAGCGGAATTTCTAGGGAGTGTTACGAGTTCAGATTTCGTCTTTTTAGACTCTTTTCGCCTAATTTGACGCTTTTCTGTACTCCTGCGGCGTTGTCCCCTCGATCCGTTTGAAGTTGGTAAAGAAGGAAGAACGACTACTGAAACCCACCTCGCGGGCGAGACCCAGGAGGTTGTACTTTTCATACTCCGGTTTTTTCAGCAATTCCTTCGCAAGTCGGATGCGGTAATCGATGATGAACTGGCTGAAATTCTTTCCCGCATAGGTATTTACGAGCCGCGACAGCGTGCGCGGAGACATCTTCAACAAGTCGGCGATCATGAATAGGTTGGCGTCCACATTGGTGTATACCGTGGTTTCGTCAAAGAACCGTTCCACCCGGTGAAACTCCTCAATAGGAAGGGCGGAGGCAGAAACAGACGCGTCTTGCGGTGTGGCAGGCGTGTTACCAACCGACGTATCCAATTCGTTTATTTTCAGGAAGCGTTGCCGGATACCGAAGATCGACACCCAAAAAACAACGAATAGGGTAGCCGCCGCATCGTAGGTAAAGACATAGGTATCGAACTGAGACGTAAACTCGATGACAGAGCCTGTTATTTCCAGGAGATAATCCGCGATGACGATTACACACGTCAGGAGAATCCAGTTGAGGTTACTGTCGCGTGACGTGGCATAGGACGTGGCAATGGCACGACGCGCTTTCCGGACGGTATACAGCGTCAGGAGCGCATACACCATGTTAAAGACCGGTGGCAGATACACCATGGTAATGTAGATGAACGTGCGGTTCTCCTTTGTATAAAACCGATCCCCCAACTCCGAATCGAATAGAAAGACCGAAAAAAAGACGAACTCCACCACTGCAGGCAGCAAATGCCACAGCAATCGCTTTGAAAATATCCCCAACACACTGCGGGTATACAGGAAAAAAAGGGGCATGATGGCGTAATAGAAATTGATGGGTAGGTACGGCAAGTCGTCAATTATCCATTCCACCGTGATACCCACATACGCCACCAGGAACAACCCCAAAAACAACAATCCCTTCCGCGTTGAGCGATTGAAGATGAACAGTCCACCAAAGTTGAGGCCGTTTACAAGCGCAGCAAAGAGCAGGTTGCGGGTGAGTTCTTCCATGCTGCAAATATAAGCAGTAGGTAGTAGTTAGTGGTCAGTAGTTAGTAGGCAGTGGGCAGTTGTCGTGCGGGCAGTATCTCAGGAGATAGTCATACACACGTGATACTCTATCCATACGCTATGAACCGGTGTAAAATAATGATAGAAATACATTTTCTAACCGACGTAGGAAGTCCGAAAGTCGGGAAAATCGGAGGTTACAGAAGTATTTTCATTAGCCTATTGGATGGTAAGAACAAATTCCCTCGCTAGTATGAACTACTGCCTACTGCGACTGCGACTGCCCACTATCTAAACGACTCCACCATTCTTCGCAATCCTTCTTCATACGGTGTTATCCGAAAATCCGGAAAGTGTTGTTGAAACTTGTGAAAATCCATTTCATAAGGGGCTTCAAACTGGTACAGCATTTCTTCCACTTCCCTAAGCGGTGGAATGAAAACGGAGAGTAATTTCCGTATGGGTTTCGACACATATCCGACCCTAAAATGCGAACCTGTCAGGATATTCAACTTATCATTTACTTCGTCAAATGTAACGGGCTTTCCTACTGGCAAATGCCATACCTGTCCGTACGTTCCGTCATCCAAGGCCAATGCAACCAGCGCCTTTCCGTTGTCGCCGCTGTATGAATAGGTATGGGCAATGCCTTTTTTGCCTACCACCTGCGGCGCTTTGCCTTGTAGTATGCGTTGCAGGAATGAAATATAAAGCGGACTGTTGATCGCCTGCTCTCCGTAGAAATCAGCCGAACGCCCGATTACAGCCCGGATCCTTTTGTCCGCCATCGCCTGCACTAACAAGTCGGTGGTGCGTTTTCGTGCTATTCCCTTTCTCGTCGTCGGTTGCTGGGGATGCGCTTCATTGAACGGAACTGATAAAGGTGTAGGTCCGTACATATACACATTGTCAAAAAAAATGAGTTTAGCGTTGGCCTTTTCGCATGCCGTAATCACGTTTTCCATCAAAATAGGCCAGTCGCGTTGCCAAACCTTTGAACGGTAGGGAAGGCCTATACACAGATACACAAAGGCCGAATCCGTGAGGGCCGCAATCGCGGCGTCTTTCTCTAACAAATCGACCTGTATCGTGGGGACGCCCGGATACTTCTGAATGCGCCCGACGGCATTACAGTTAAGGTTTCGCCTTTGCAGTTCCCGAACAACTGCCTGGCCAATAGCGCCTGAAGCGCCTAAAACGGTATGAAGTTCTTTTTTCATTAGAAGGATAGTATAAGGTTTCCGCCTATCTGTCCGCTTTGAAACGTTGTATCGCCCTGGCCGTCGATGGTGCCACTCCGGTTCGAATAATCAAATTCCGCTTCAAAACTCCAGGCAATTTTAGCAAAACGAAGGGTGTATCCAATACCCACCATCGCGGACGTGCCGATCGCATACTGATGCTTATACACGTTGACGGCTTCATTGACGCGTTTGGTGGTAAACTGCCCGAAACCGAAGCTGGCCCTTCCATAAAAACCCTTGTTGAACTCGCGGCTGAAGCCATAGTACTTGGCACTGACCGCCAGGTTGTAGTAGTTAAAGATATAACTGTCGCCATTCGTTCCTTCTACAGAAGTACCGAATGTACCCTTGATACGGGAACCCACGCCCAATCCTTTCCAGTTTTCGGGTGCGATGTAAAACCCCATCATCAGGTTGTTGCCGGTGCCCGGATCGAAGCTGCCGCCATACGACTGCATCAGTTTTTCTTTCATACGGCCAAAAAACAGCGTCTGGCCGAAGCCCAGCCCGATCTCGGCATAGACAGGGAATCGTGCGTTTGTACTCTTTTGCGCCGTAGCATCATCCGTTTGCGCGTGGGCAACGGGCGAACTAAACCAAATCAGGGCCGCAATGGCCGATAGGAGGAACGTTTTCATAGGTAGTATCGAATAAGTCTATTTAGAAACGGATGCCTATGATTAGTTTCCCCTGTATGAACGTATCGCTTTTCCCACCCCGTGGGCCAATGTTTGTGGAAAGTCCGTGCAGCACACCAAACTGGGGAAGGATGTAAAAGTTGGACGACCCTTTCGACCGTAAATGGAAGGTATAGCCTGCATTGGCTTCACCCAATAGTGCGAAATTATTGTAGTCTTTGCCGTCGATCTTGTTTTTATGCCCCCAGGCGTATCCGGCATCAAGTTGTGCTTCAATGTGCAACCCTTTGTAGAAATACTGCCGATAACCGACTGTCAATAGGTACTCATCGATGGTTTCAACGATGTCGTGTTGCACGTTGGGGCGAAGGTACACGCCAAGCAGCAAATCGCCGTGCAGGCTGGCATCGGCGCTGTTTGTAATGGTTCTCGTAGTCTTTACGGTGATGATGCCCACTTCCGGAAGAAAAGGCGCGATCAATTCTGTTTCGATTCCCCATTTTGGGGTAGAGAGCCCGGTTGGTACATCGTCTGATGGTGTTTGTGCGTGCACGGCGACTGAAGTCAGGCCCGTGACAAGCAGTGCGAAAGTGAGGACGATTTTTTTCATTTTGTAACGCTTTTTTAGATTGTTAGTACGTTACAAAAGTGGGGTTTGCCTTCTCGTTCGACGTTCACCCAGGTTAAGAAATGAAGGCGATCTGAATTTTGTCAACAGGCCTATTTGCTGCCCAATATCCGCTTGCGAATGCGGCTCAAAGACGGAGGTCGGATGCCCAGATATGATGCGATGTAATGTTGGGGTATGCGTTCAAACACTTTGGGTCGCTCCTTCATAAGGTTGAGATAGCGTTCTTCTGCGGTTTGGTTTTCTAACATTTCGCTTCGCTGCCGGATGCCTAGAAAGGCATTTTCGGCCATCAATCGGCCGAACCGTTCAAACTTGGGTATATCGGTATACAATTGTTGCAAGTCTTTCGCCGACAACAAAAGCAATTCCGATTTTTCCAGCGTCTCTATGTTTTGCTTGGTCGGTTTTCCCAAAAGGAAACTCTCGTAATCGGCATACCAACCGTTTTCAAAGAAGAACTGTGCGGTATTCTCCTGTCCGTCTACGTTATAGTAATACCGCAAACAGCCATAATTGATGAAGTAGGAGTAGTGGCATACCTGTCCCTCGTGCAGCACCAGTTCTTTCTTAGCGAAGCGTTTCACTGTTAACTTACTGATGAAGTGCTCCTGTTCACTTGGGTCCAATGAAATAAACTGGGAAAGGCGGGATAGGATCTGGTCATACATACGATAAGGGTCGAGAGTTGACGGTTGATAGTTGACAGTCGGGAAGTTACGGAAGTACTTTCATTTAACATTAGATGGTAAGAATGAATTTTCGAGCTAGTACATACTACCACCTGCCAATGCGAACTTGGTAAACAATAAATCACACCATTTAAGTCCAGTAAATCCAACACATTTAGACACTAAATCAAAAAAAGAGTAAAAAAATGAACGTTGTTCAAAATAAATACATACATTTGCCGTGTAAATCAATAGTATGAGCGTAGCGGACAGAAAAGCAAGAGAAAAAGAAGCATTGCGAACGCTTATTCTAAAAGGTGCCAAAAAACTCTTTTTAGAAAAAGGGATCGAACAGACTACCATGCGAAATATAGCCGATGAAATCGACTATAGTGTCGGCACTGTCTATGTGTATTTCAAAGATAAGAACGCTATTTTACATGATTTGCATTCTATTGGTTTTCAAGAATTAGGAGGATTTTTTCAAGGCTTGTTTTCCATCGAGGATCCAATGGAAAGGTTGAAGAAAATGGGGATTACCTATCTCAAGTTCGCAATTGAAAATCAGGAAATGTATGATTTAATGTTTAACGTGAAAGCGCCGATGGAATTTATAGAAAACGCCAAAAAAGAGGACTGGAATGAAGGTGTAGCCACTTTTGGTGCTCTAAAGGAAACCGTTAGCCAGTGTATGGAGCATGGGCATTTTAAAGGACACTCATTAGAACCTTTATCGTTCATGATCTGGAGTTTGGTGCACGGGATGTGCTGCCTTGAAATCCGACAGAGAACGAAAGGCGTGAAATTCAGTAATCCGGATACGATCTTGTTTGAGGGTTATAATGAGTACCTAAAAATGATAACTAAAATGTAATTTTTTTTGTGCAATATTTTGAACAATGTTCAGTAAATAAACAACGTGTATATGAAAAAAAATGTACTAACACTCGTAATAATTTGCCTGGGATATCTGGGATATTCCCAAAGCAAACTCGACAACTATATCCAAATTGGATTAACTACTAACGAAGTTGTCAAGCAGCATAACTTTGACATCAACAAGAGTGTATACGCTCTAAAAGAAGCTCGTTCGCTGTTTTACCCAACGGTCTCTTTAAATGCTAATTACACAAAAGCGGAAGGAGGAAGAACAATAGATATTCCGATCGGAGATCTGCTGAACCCGGTTTATACAACGTTAAACCAAATCACAAGTTCCAACGCTTTTCCGACGCTGCAAAATCAGTCGGTCCTAATTAACCCTGACAATTTTTACGACGCCAAAATTCATACAACCATGCCCTTGCTGAATTTTGAAATCATCTACAACAAGAGAATTAAAACGCAACAAAATTCCTTGCAAAGAATCGAACTTGAAATTTACAAGAGAGAGCTGGTAAAGGAAATAAAAATTGCCTACTACAAGTACCTACAATCCATTGAGGGCGTCAAAATTTATCAGGATGCGTTGAAACTGGTAAAGGAAAACCAAAGGGTAAACCAATCCCTTTTTAAGAATGAAAAAATCAATCGTACGGCGGTTTTACGAAGTGACAATGAAGTCATTCGCATCGAAGCTGATCTTGAAACAGCAAAGCAGGTAAGCAATAATGCAAAATCCTATTTCAATTTCCTGCTCAATCAGAAACTCGATACTGAAATAGAAGTGGATGCTGAAAAAGACGTACCACCAACTGCCCTGGTCAATGAGAATACCCAAAACAGGGAGGAACTTTCGCAACTAGGCTTGGTTAAAGAACTTAATGGCAATGTGGCCAGGCTGACGCAATCATATTGGTTCCCGAAACTAAGTGGTTTTGCCGATGTAGGTTTTCAGGACTTTGATTTCGAAGTCAACAAACAATCAAGATACTACTTTGCCGGAGTTGCTTTGGAATGGAACATTTTCTCAGGCAACAAAAACAGCTATCGACTTAAGCAAGTTGAAGAAGACACCAAGAAAATAAGCTCTCAAATTGACAATGTAAAACAGCAATTGTTGCTGCAGTTTCAAGTAACCCGGAATAATCTAACGTCAGCATTGGAACAATACAAAGCCGATAGCAACCAGAAAGTAGCCGCCAAAAAATACAACGAAGACATAACCAAATTGTACAAAGAAGGCCAGGCGATCTACATCGAACTTTTAGACGCACAAAATCAGTGGGTAGATACCCAACTCACAACCAATATAGCTCTTTACAACGCATGGATTGCCTTTGCGGAACTAGAGAGAGCGAATGCAACTTTTGCTTTAAATAATTAAAAACCAGAAACATGAAATCAAAGATTCACGAATACCAAGAAAACAATTTTACACGTATAAGTAAAAAATCAATGCTTGTTTTCCTTTTTATGCTACCTCTTTTTTACGCTTGTAATGAGGAAAAAAAGGAAGATAAAACAGTAGAAACGTCCGACGTCATTCCAATAAAAACTGCAACGGTTGAATCGTTGGCACTTACAAGCGATATAAACGCCTCTGGTTTGGTAACCACAGAAAACGAAGCGAAATATGCATTTAAAATTGGTGGAGTTGTCAGCCATATTTTTGTAGAAGAAGGACAGTTTTTCAAAAAGGGTCAGCTCTTGGCTACTTTAGACGAAACAGAAATTGCTTCCGGTTTGAACCAAACAGATTTGAACGTTAAGAAGTATGAACGCGATTACACACGTGCTTTAAATCTCTACAAAGACAGTGTGTATACGCTGGAACAACTTCAAAATACGAAAACCGGACTAGACATTGCCAGAAAGCAAAAAGAGGCTGTCGCTTTCAATGCCCGATACGCAAAAATAGTCGCAACAGCAGATGGTTTTGTGTCAAGAAAAATAGCCAACGTAGGCGAAGTTGTTGGCGCGGGTTCTCCGGTTCTGGCCATAAACGAGACAACCCAAAACAACAGTTATCTACTAAAAATCGGCGTAACCGACCAGGAATGGGCATCTGTTACGATAAGTCAGAAAGCGAGCGTACAACTCGATGGCTATCCCGAAAAGAGCTTTGAAGCAACCGTTTTTAGAAAATCCCAATCTGCTGATGCAGCCTTAGGCTCTTTCCAGATCGAATTGAAACTCAAAATGGGCAACATCAAACCCGCCGTAGGTATGTTTGGGAAAGCAACTATACGAACCGAGAAAGCGCAAGACTTTATCGTAATTCCCTATAATTCACTTATAGAAGCAGACGGAAATAAAGCCTTTGTATTTATCGTAGCGAATAATAAAGTAAAAAGACAGCCTGTTACGATACACAAGTTCGGAAACAACAGCGTATTCATAAAAGACGGTCTTCAAAAAACCGATCAAATAGTTGTTTCCAACAGCGCGTATTTAAACGAACAATCCACCATCAAAGTAATTAACTAACAACGTCATGAAGATAACAAACTTTTCAGTTAAGAATTATCAGTTTACACTGATTCTGGCGCTGTTAGTCGCCGTGGTAGGAGGCCTGACGTTATTCACGATGCCACGGGCAGAAGATCCCGGAACGCATCCGCCACAATACCTCGTTACGGTTATCTATCCGGGTACCAGTCCGAAAGACATGGAAGAACAAGTGGTAAAACCTATTGAAAATAAGATTTATGGCTTAGAAAACATCGAAAAAATACTCACAACTGTCGAAGATGGTGTAGCCGCTTTTCAGGTAAAATTCAAATATGGAGTAGATGTTGACAACAAATACCAGGAAATCTCTACCGAAATAAACGCACTAAAAAACAGTGAGTTACCAAAAGACATTTATCAAATCAAAACGGAGAAAATTTCGTCTTCCGATGTAAAAATTCTTCAGGTAGCGCTGGTTTCTGAAAATGCATCCGATAAAAAGCTGCGGGATGAAGCAGACAAACTAAAGACAAAGATTGAAAAAATCACCAATCTTAAGGATGTAAAATACAGTGGTATTCCGGAACAGGAAATCCGTGTGGATTTGAATCTGGAAAAGTTAGCCCAGTTACGAATACCATTAAATATAGTAATGGGAAGTCTGCAAAGTGAGGCTGCCGACATTCCGGGTGGAAGCATTGATCTGGATTCGAAAGTATTCAATGTAAAAACCAGTGGGAAATTCAAAAATGCAGATGATGTAGCCAATACGGTTATTTACAACGCCAATGGGAAAATCATCTATATGAAAGATGTAGCCGACGTAAACTACAAATCGGAAGTAGTCTATCATATAACAAGGATTAACGGGCATCGATGCGTGTTGGTTACGGCCGGAATGAAGGATAATGTAAACATTAGTGATGTTCAGAAAGAATATCTGCCAATAGTAGACGCATTCTCAAAAGACTTACCGGCTAACATCAAACTCATAAAAAACTTTGACCAGGCCGATATGGTGTCAAAGCGGCTGGGACATTTAGGGTTTGATTTCGGACTCGCTATTCTTTTGGTTGTCATTACATTAATACCATTAGGATTGAGAGCATCTGGTATCGTGATGATTTCCATACCGTTGTCATTGGCGTTGGGATTAATTGCAATGAATGCGCTAGGGTATTCCTTAAATCAGTTGAGTATTGTTGGATTAGTAGTCGCTTTAGGATTATTGGTTGATGATAGTATTGTCGTAGTCGAGAATATTGAGCGCTGGCTCCGGGAAGGACATTCTAAGATGGATGCCGTTTTAAAAGGTACAAAGCAAATTGGTGTTGCGGTTGTTGGCACCACGGCAACGTTGGTGATAGCGTTCTTACCATTGGCTTTTCTACCCGACATCGCAGGCGAATTTATCAGAAGTTTACCTATGGCGGTAATTACAAGCGTATTGGCTTCTATGATTGTGGCGTTAACGTTGGTTCCGTTTTTGGGAAGTCGATTTTTAAAAACACATGAACATGAAGGAGGAAATATTTTCCTTCAGTATTTGCAAAAGTTCCTTACCAGAGCCTACCGAGATATCATGCCGAAAGCATTGAAATATCCCAAAACGACCATTTCCATTTCGCTATTTTTAAGCGTTATAGCTTTCGGACTGTTCTCTGTTGCCGGATTTAAGTTATTCCCTACTTCGGAAAAACCCATGTTTTTAATCAACATAAAAATGCCGCTTCAAGCCAGTATTTCCGAAAGTGACAGGGTAACGAAACTGGTGGAAAAAGAACTCAAAAACCACAAAGAAATTGTGTATTTCACCTCCAATGTCGGTCATGGAAATCCTCAAATTTATTACAATGTACACCCACAGGACAGAAAATCTGATTTTGCTCAAATTTTCGTGCAATTGGAAGAGGAAGCCAAACCGTCAGACAAAACGAAACTCATACTGGAATTGCGTGAGAAATTCAAAACGATGCCTTATGCGAAACTAGAAGTAAAAGATTTTGAACAAGGAACACCGTTAGAAGCCAATATCGTAGTGCGATTATTTGGCGAAGACCAGAACGTCTTGCGCAAGCTGTCTTCTCAGGTAGAAACTATTTTGCGAAATGAGAAAGGAACCGTCTACATCAATAACGAGCTAAACACCTATAAAACGGATGTGAAAGTAAAAATCGATAAAGAAAAAGCAAGAACTCTGGGTGTGCTGACCAGTGAGGTAGATAAAGTAATTCGTCTTGCGGTTGCCGGTTTAACGGTCGGCGATTACATCGATGATCGCGGCGATGCAAGAAACGTCACCATCACATTACCAAGAGATAAATTTTCGAATCTTGATGCACTAAAGAATGTATATGTCAATAACGTGCAGGGAACACCAATTGCACTAAATCAAATTGCAACAGTATCGTTTGAAACGGCACCTACAGCAATAAACCACTTCAATAAATCACGCTTTTCAAAAGTCACTGCCATGACAAAAGAGGGCTACTTAGCAAATGATTTGCTGGTAGATATTATACCGAAACTGGATAAACTGGATATGCCCAAAGGATATTACTACAAACTATCCGGCGAAAAAGAATCGGAAGGTGATGCATTAGGAGGTAATTTTCTTGCGGTTATCATATTGAGTACGTTTTTATTCATTGCGGTCTTATTACTGCAATTCAAAACCTTTAAAGGAATCATTATTGTCATGTCAATCATTCCGTTAGGCGTTCTTGGAGGCGTACTGTTCTTAATAGCATCCGGAAACCCCATGTCATTGGTTTCGATTATCGGCTTCATTGGATTGTCAGGCATACAAGTCAAAAACTCGCTTCTTTTGGTTGATTTTACCAATCAATTAAGACAAGAAGGTAAATCTATTGATGAAGCTATTGCCATCGCCGGAGAAACCCGTTTTCTTCCGGTAGTTCTAACATCCGTTACCGCCATCTGTGGTTTGATTCCGCTGGCCGTGAATCCCAATCCGCAAATATCTCCGCTGGCGATCGTGCTGATTGGCGGCTTGATAAGTTCCACCATTTTGGCGCGAATTGTAACACCCGTTATGTATAAACTGATTCCGCCCAGTCTGGAAAACGAGTAATATGAATGCCATTTATTACAACATAAAAGATGATACGATTGTACATCAGTTAAAAGAGAGAATACACTCTAAAATTGGGAAAACCCAGTGGATGGAAACGCTTGTTTTAATTGAACCAGAGGCGCTTCATTTTAGAGCGATAGTAAACCTCTTGTATGAGTTTTTTAAACAAATTCAACTGGATAGTGAAGATTTCGTTTACGTGTACATTTTTTCAGGATATAAGGAAGATAAATGGTATTGTGAGAGAGTGAAGAAAAAAGGAGTAAAAAGAATACGAACAAATTTAATATAAATACAAAATGGAAACATACACCCTAATTACCGGAGCCTCATCAGGCATTGGCTTGGAAATGGCCAAAATACTGGCCTCAAAAAATCACAACCTGATTTTAGTGGCACGAAACGTTGACCGTTTACAAAGTATCAAAGAGGATCTTGAATCAAAATACGGCATCAAAGTAAAAACAATTCGAAAAGACCTCTCGTCGTCTGTTAATGCAGAAGTGTTGTATCACGAAATAAAGAAGGAAAGACTGGAGGTTCAATACCTGATAAACAATGCGGGAGTCGGAAACTATGGCCCGTTCATAGAAACCTCGCTACAGGAAGAATTGAAGATGATCGAACTCAACATATCGAGCGTAGTAGTGCTTACAAAGCTTTTTGCGCAGGATATGGTCAAAAGAGGGTCCGGAAATATCATGAATATAGCATCGCTACTTTCATTTTTACCTTTTCCGTACTATTCCGTTTACTCGGCTACCAAGTCGTTTGTTTTGGCCTTTTCAGAAACGACAAATGCCGAGCTCGAAGGAACCGGTGTCATGGTAAAAGCACTGTGCCCGGGTCCAACTGACACCGGTTTTACAACCAACGAAATGGCTGCCACCAATGCCTACAAAACAAACAAACCCGTTCGTCCGGAAATAGTGGCGCGGGAAGGAGTTACACTCCTCCTCAATACAAAAACAAAAAAGATAGTAGGTTTTAGCAATTGGTTTATCTCGAATTTGCCCCGAGTTACGCCCGATTTCATCATGATGAAAATCAAAAAGAACTTAGCCAGTCAAAAGAAATAAAGAACAAAAATGGAAAACAATAGACTTCAGTTACTCCGACGTTTTATTGGAAAGCCGTTTTCAGGAAGTCCGTCCCCATTCTCCAAATGGCTGAATGGGACGGTGCTTGCTGCTGATGAAAACGCAGTCGAGTTTCAATTTGAAGTACGAAAAGAGATGACCAACCCAGCCGGAACCCTCCACGGTGGCGTTATTTGCGGGATGTTTGATGATTGTATCGGTGTAAATTTCATGATTTTAGGCACCGATCACTTCTTCCCAACCATTACGCTCAATGTGGAGTTTTTTAGTGCGGCCAAAGAAGGCGATACAGTTGTAGTAAAGACCGCCATTGTAAAAAAAGGAAAATCAGTTATCAATGTAAAAGCCGAAATGTTTAGCTCAGAAAAGATGATAGCCTCCGCAACCTCAAATCTTGTAATGAGTGAAATGAAAATCAGTATGTAGCAGGTTTGATAGAGGAACAAGCGTCGAGGGCACACAGTACCCCCTCAACCGCCAACCCTGAACCCTGAACCCTGAACCCTCCTCCCTCAACCAATTGAAAATACCTCAAGCGAGAACGAACCCCAACTCAAAACTCAAAACTCAAAACTCAACCCTTAAAACTTCTCCCTTCCCAATTGCCGCACAAAAAGGTCAATCAATTTTTGGTTTAACAAACCAGATGTCACGAAAAGAAAAGTTGAGTGTCAGAAGAACGGTCTTCTCCCGGATGAGGGTGTCGGTTATTTTTCCCCTATCGGCGTATGACAACGAAATATTCAATCGCGACGCCGATCGGATATGCAGTGGCAGCCCCAGGCCGATACTCGCCTTCCATTCGGATATGGCATCGCCATCTACTTCAAGATTGCCGGAGTTGAAATGGAGTGCCGCCCGATATTCGATGCGATCCCAGTACTTCTTCGGACGACGTTCTAATAGCTGCCACCCCGCACCAAACGCCACCTCGTCGACAAACCTGCCGGTATGGTCTGATTGATGTGTAGCGTTCCAAAAGCTATACGACGCATCAACGTTGACTATCATATTGCGAAAGTGCTTCGAGTATCCTCCGCCGACGTCGAGCGGAAACCGGAAAGGATCGGCATCCCCCGAAACTTCATCAAACACAACGCCTTCCTGCGACGAAGTGGCCAACCGGTTTCGCTGCCCGGTAATTTTTGAGGGTACACGCACCACCATGCCGAACGTACCGCTTGTCCCCATTTTGTAAAGTCCCCCGAAGTTCAAACGATACCCACTGTAACGGTATTCATCCTTTATGGTTATAACAGAACTGCCTACAAAGGAGAGTTGTGTTTGGTTGATCGTTCCAAATAATACGTCCGGCGTCACACCGAGATTCAGTTTCTTCCCAACAGTGAAACTATAATTCAGTGAGAACTGGTTCAGTCCGCCACTGCCCGTAACATAGCTCGTATACGACTCCTGAGAGCCACCGATATACTCCTTAATCTCGCCCAACACATAGCCAACTTCGGTATAGGGAATCAATACAGCCGAAACGTTTCCGCCCTTATGAACGGGAAAAGCGAAGGCAAAGTTGCTGAATCCGAAGTTGTGGGATTGGTTGTTATCGCCTTCCGCCTCCTGTTCACTTTTCAGGAACTTGATCCCGATGTCGGTCAGGAAACAGTTTAACGGCAGTTCCGCAAGCGCCGCGGGATTGGCAATATTGATGTCTTCTTTGCCGTCAAGCGCGATACCGGTGCCCGCCAACCCCGGAAAACGCCCAATACCCGCGTCGTTCTTGATGCCCAACCCGTAGAGAGAATAGGGTGAACCCGTCAGGTTGTTTTGCTGACCATACAGAAAGTGTCCCGTGGCCATCAGCACGAGTACGAGTGACTTAGTTAAATATCGCATACACAAGCCGCAGTTTTGTTTTTTGGGTGATCTCAGGTCCCACGAACAGCGCCCTCGACACGGTGGCGTCCATATAGTGTGGAACGAGAAGCAATCCGTGGTTTTCCAGATTCGGATTGTTGAGCAACGCTTTTAAATACGTTTTCATCGGGATATTGAGTTCATATTCATTGAATTCCCCGTTTATCTTCGTGAAGGGCACGGCCAATAGCTCGCCGTTCTCGAGCACGGGGTTGTTGAGCCGGTTGTTAGCATTACCGATGTATACATTTACATAGCCGGGGAGGCTTCGGGCATTGTCCCATTTGACGCCGATCGTAAGCGTGGCGCTATAGATCACGCCGTTGCCATCATTCAGGTAGCGAATCGTCCGGATATGCGGTATGGCCACTTTGACTACGATGCCGCTTCCTGCCTGCATATAGGCCTTTTTCTGGGTTTGCTGCGTGGGTAGCTCCAGTTCATTACCGCTTAAAGCCGAAAGGAGGGTACCCGTACGATCGAATAAAAACGAATTGAACGCGGCCGGAAGACCATTGACAGACGTATACTTGAAGTCGACATAGCGCGACGCATCGTCGGTGCCTGATGCATCGGAAAAGTACAGCCGCATGTACGTGCCGGATAAATTATAGCCCACTATGGCCGCATCGTCCGACGGGTCCGCCGCGATTTGGAAACCTTTGTAGCGCTCCCGAAACTGCTCGACCTCGTTGATTTGGTCGTTCGCCATCCGCCCAAAGAGGTCCTGTCCGAAAGCATCCGACAGTTTGATCGTCAGCGAGTCTTTACTGATGCGGGGCAAAAAGGACTTTTCTCCCACCACATCGCCCGCGGGCAGCACTGAGGTATTGTAAAAAAAGGTCTGGTTGTGGGCAGGTTTTATGGCTTCCGTCACCTCCCTGATGACCAATTTTTGTCGCTTTAAGGTGTCGTTGTAAAAATAACCGTCGTAGGGCAAATTGAGTACGATACTGTCAAACACCGTGTTTTCATCGATGTCGTAATCAAGCGGGTAGAAGGAGAGGTACGATTTGGTTTCGACGACGCCGAAGTCCGGATCCAGGTATCTTCCCGCCAGGATGCGGTTCGAGTACTGCGCCAGACTGTCGATTTTAAAAGTCGCCATCGAGACGGTAAAACTATCAATCGCGATGAGCTTCATATTGGTTCCCACAAGTCCGGATGAATCGATAGCCGATAGTCCGTCCGACTGATCCTCACTGCACGACACGATCAAAATGCAACTTAGCAAGCCAATGCCAATTCGTTTCATGTTTTTTCGCAAAGGTTAAGGCGACGTTTCGCGCAGCGGAAAAGAATTCGACAGACAGGCGCCCACAGGGGATGCATAAGCCTGTTTAGACGATAGGGCCATTTCCTCGCATCCGTCGATGAATAGGGCCTGTTCATAGGTCGGAATACTTCAGGGGTAGAAATTCTTTTGCCTGGCATACCCGCCTGTCTACGTTTGTAGAAAAAATGTCGGGAAGACTTGCTTTGATCGTACTAATGGGCTCAACTCTTAAACTGAATGCGCAGGAAATCGTGCGATTTGACGGAGACCGGATGGTCGAATACCAGTATACCGCACAATACAGCGAGAATGCTACGGCGATCAACCAGCACGCTCTGTCCGCAAAGTTCGGAGCTTCGACATCATGGGGTACTCTCAGAATGCACCTCGAGGCAAACCAGTATCACCTCGACTATAAACCGGGTTATGTTGGCACCAGCGACGAGCTGCAAGACGTTTACAAGATGGTGGCCGGTATTCGTTTCCGCACCCCTATGACCAGGACGTCGCAACTCGAGATGACGTTTTCTCCCGAACTGCACGCCCTTTTTTCTACCCCGATTCAGGTATCGGATATCATACCGTCGTTTGCACTTTCCTTACATCGCGACATGACGGCCCGCAACAGCGATTTTACTATAGGCATAACCTACTCCGCAGCGTTTGGACGGCCCTTGTTTTTGCCCTATTTACGCTTCAGGCAGCGATTTTCGACTGGTTTTGGTGTCGAGTTGGGCACCCTGCGATGTGAACTTTATCGAACGATACAACGCGTCCATGGGTTGCGATTGATGGTGTATCCGGAAGGTTTCCAAGCCACCCACGACGTTTACGAAAACGGCAGGAATAAGAAATACGACTATGGGATGCAAAAGGTATCGGGCGCATTTCAATATGAGTTTCGTTCAGAGGCGAATTGGGAGGCGCATTTCAGGCTTGGATACAGTTTCATCCAGCGTCTCGACACAGAGTACGAAGGCGATCTCGTGCCGCAACTGCCGACCCATAGCATGTTCTTCCTCAATTTTGGTTTTAATCTATAAACTTTCAAAAAAGAAAAATGAGTATGTCCCGAAACATGAATTTTTTAGTTCCGATTGCGTTCGGAGTGGCACTTTCCCTAGTGGGTTGCGGCGGTGACGATTCGACCGAACTAGACGGCAACTGGGTTACGGAAACGGTCTTTGACGGCTCACCGCGATCGAGTAGTGTATGCGTTACCGTAGGAAACCAGGCCTATATGGGTACGGGTTACGACGGAGATGACTATTTGAAAGACTTTTGGAGGTATGATATCCCGGGCGGATACTGGACGCAGGTGGCCGACTTTCCAGGAAGCCCAAGAAGTTCAGCGGCTGCCTTCGCTATGGGCGACGCCGTATTCGTAGGAACAGGCTATGATGGGGAAGATGAATTGGCGGATTTTTATAAATATGATACGACGACCAACACCTGGACAAGGGTGGCGGATTTTAAGGGAACGGCCCGGCGTTCGGCGGTCGGATTTAACTCGACGACATTCGGATACCTCGGATCAGGATTTGACGGCGATAACGACAAGAAAGATTTTTGGCGATACGACCCGGTGAACAACCAATGGACGGAATTATTTGGATTCGGTGGGGAAAAACGGCGCGAAGCCATCACCTTCACCATAGGCGACAAGGTCTATTTCGGAACAGGTTCTTCCAATAACATCAATAAATCTGATTTCTACCGTTTTGATCTTACCACCGAAACATGGCAACGCCTGACAGATTTGGATGAAGACGATGACTACGCAGTCATGAGAAGCAACGCAATGGCATTTACGATTGGCAACTATGGTTATGTGACGGGCGGCACGGCGGGTTCTTCAACCTGGGAATACGACCCAGCCAATGATACCTGGACAGAGAAGACGGTCTTCGAAGGATCGGGCCGCCAGGACGGATGTGCCATATACAACGGAAGCCGCGCGTTCGTGCTCTTGGGCAGCTTCGGTTCGTATTACTTTGACGACATGTTTGAGTTCAAGCCCTTTGAAGAATACGACGATGAGGATTAGCGGGTGCACGAAACCCGTCAGTGATAAAGCAAATCAACCAGTAATCGCGTACGCAACTTGTAGAAAAGACAAATAAGCATCGGAAGTAGCAATGAGAGATCGGTTGATAAGACGGTTGAATAAAAATCAAAATAGCACTAGTTGGTTTCTTTCTTTTGTTGAGGGCCGCTGGAGGGTGGCCCTCATTTTTCTCTGCCTTTGTGTGGGTGTCGTCGCTTTCCGGTGTTTTCCCCGCACACAAAAAAGCGCGTCTGAAGCGATAACAGGCCAAATCGATCGTTACCCGACCGGTTATGGCTATTCGGTCTTTGTCAGGGATAAACGCCTCATCAAACAACAATTCGTGCCCGCCGCAAACGAACCGAAGGGCTTCTGCGACAGCGCCGATGCCAGAGCCGTTTGTGAACTTGTAGTACAAAAACTGCGCGAACATCGACCTCCGACGGTTTCAAGTGCCGAAATCGACTCGTTAAAAGTGAAAATCAAATGTCAAAACTAAGTGCTTCCTTAGCCCGCGTCAGACCGTGGTTTCTGCATATCCTGATTTGGTCGCTTTTGCTTTCTTTTCCGATCAGCAATGGGTTGTCGAACGATTCAGAAAACCCACTCCAGGTCATTTTCAGGTCGGCCGTAATTGTCTTGGTCTTCTACTTCAACTATTTTGTTCTTGTGCCCCGGCTTCTTTTAAAGAAACGCCTGGGGCTTTATATGTTAAGCATAGCGGGACTTATGGCATCGGTGGGCTATATGACGTTTGCGTCGGATGTTGTTCCCGCTGCCGGCCCCATTCGCGCCCTGCCACTTCGGTACCAACAAGAACTAATGGGGGATGTTGTCTTTCGGATTATTCCGCCATTGCTGGTAATGCTACTGCATCTAACGGCAAGCACGTTACTTCGGATCTACGTCGAATGGCGCAAGGTCGACGAACACCAACGCCGAATTGAGAATGAGAAGAAACAGGCAGAGTACAATTTCATGAAAGCGCAGCTCAACCCGCACTTCCTGTTCAACTCGCTCAATGCCATTTTCGCGCTGGCTATTTCAAAATCCGAGCACACGTCTGATGCGGTGATGAATCTGTCTGAGTTAATGCGCTATATGATTTATGACTCAGACCGCGCGGCCATCCGGCTTGAGGATGAGTTGCGCTATATCGAGAACTATATAAGCCTGCAAAGACTGCGCATAGGCACCCACAACCACATAACCTTTGAGGTGGTCGGAGAAGTGGAAGGAATTGTTTTGCCGCCGTTGCTTTTCATCTCCTTTATCGAAAATGCATTCAAATATGGCCCCATGGCAGGAACCCCCGGAAAAATTGAAATATACTTCAGGGTCGTGGCCGACAAAATCGTCTTCAGGGTACGCAATACCGTAAACGAACTGAAGCCCGTGAAAGGCAGTTCCGGAATCGGATTAGACAATGCAGTAGCGCGTATCAACCACTTATTTCCCGGAAGAAATACGCTTACCATCGCACACCAAGACCAACTTCATGTCGTCGAACTTACACTGGAACTGGCTAACTCATAGATTGATACGATCAAAGAACGCTTTTCGATAACTTTCCCCAAGTGGAATGCGCTCCTCCGAAATCAGAATGCGGTTTCGTTGCACACCCACGATGTGGGCGATGTTCACAACATAGGAGTTGTGCACCCGCATAAAATAGAAGGGGGGAAGCTTCTCAAGCATATTCTTAAAATTCGAAAGCACCAGTATCGGCTTTCCTGATACCAGGAATATTTTTAGGTAATCACCCATTCCGCGGATAAAGGTGATATCCTGTATTTCAATACGAACCCCACCCTCACTGGCCTTCACGAATATGAAAGACGCTTTCATGGCATCGGGCGCCGGCAGATAGTGATTTTCAGACCTGATACGCGTTGCTTTTCCGACGGCTCGAAGAAATCGCGCAAAACCGACAGGCTTTACCAAATAGTCCGTCGCGTCTAAATTAAAGGCTTCCAATGCGAATTCGGGGTAGGCCGTCGTGATGATAACCTCCGGTTTTCTTCTCAGTAACTGCAAAAGCTCCGCGCCGTTGAGTGTAGGCATGCTCATGTCGAGGAAGAGCACATCGACACTGTGGGCATTCAGAAATTGAAGGGCTTCCATCGGGTTGTGAAAGACACCCACCAATTCTATATGGTCGACAGACGTACAATAGGTACGAATAACTTCAGCGGAGAGCGGCTCGTCGTCGACGATGACTGCCCTGGTTTTGATTGCCTCAGCCATTTCTCTCAGTGGACTATAGTGCCGTCGGCGAGTTCCATCGTACGATCGCTGCCTTTTGCAAAATCCACGTCATGGGTAACGGCGATTATCGTCTGTCCAAATTCTTCCGAAAGCTGCCTGAAAGTGTCAAATACAATTTGTGCATTTCGACTGTCAAGGTTGCCCGTAGGCTCGTCACACATTATAATTTGCGGGTCATTGATAAGGGCCCGCGCAATCGAGACCCGTTGCTGCTGACCACCGCTGAGTTTTGACGCGGGTTTGAGTGCCTGGTCTTTCAAACCCAGTATCTCCAGTTTCTGGTAGGCCCGTTCTTCAATAACATCCGGGGTGTGGCGACCCAGTTTCAAGGCCGGCAACATGACGTTTTTGAGACACGAAAACTCAGGCAACAAATAGTGAAACTGGAACACGAATCCGATATGTTCGTTTCGGATATGTGCCAGTGTATCAGGACCCTTACCCGTAACGGTTTCACCTAATAGTTCCAATTTGCCGCCATAGTCGGTGTCCATCGTACTCAGGCAATACAACAGCGTCGATTTCCCGCTGCCGCTTTTCCCGACCAGCGTCAGGAATTCACCCTTGCCGACCTCGAAGCTCACATTGTCGAGCACCTTGAATTTCACCGGATCATAGAAATACTTTTCAATAGCAACAGTACGAAGTACAATATCTGGGTTGTTCATGATAGCAGGAGTTACTTACGGAAAATACTTACGGGGTCGACATTGGCGGCCCTTCGTGCCGGAAAGTAACCGGCGCAGAACGTGATAACAAGTCCCAACACGAAACTACGGGCAAACAAAGCGAATTCGAAATGCACGGGGAAGTAGCCAACAGGGGCTCCCATGTAAATCCCTGAAAGGATCTTAATCAGTATCGCCCCGATACAAAGGCCGGCCACGGTGCCGATCAACCCCATGATAATAGCCTCGGCCACGAAAATGCGAACGACATCGCGCCCCCTGAACCCCACGGCCTTCAAAATGGCAATGTCGTTGATCTTTTGGCTGATAGTGGCACTCAGGATATTGTAGATACCAAACGCGGCCACGATGAGAATGGACATTGATATCGCGTTCATCATGGTCTTCCGTGTGCGGTCGCCACTGATGACATCGGCATTGGTGGTTTGCCAGTCCTCAACGGTATAATCCGTCAGTGTCTGCAAACGTTCGACGGCGTCGGCTGTGGCATCCGGATTGCGCGTATTGGCGTATAAGGTCGAAATAAAGCTGGGGCCTTCCTTGAGGAACTGTTGGGCCGTACTGATGTTGACGTAACACCTGCTGTCGTCTGCGGCACTGTTGCCCATGCTGAAGATACCCACGATATGCAGCACCTTCGTCACATTATAGCTACTGCTTACCGTAATATTGTCGCCGAGGCCCAAATTCAGTTTTCGGGCAATACCACAGCCGATGATCACACCATTCAGGTCGTTCTGCAGGTCCTCAACGGTACCCGCCACCATATAGGTTCGGGTATCATAGAGCGCGGCATATTCGGTCATATTCACGCCACAGCCACTGCCTTTTATCTGGGTGTTGCCACGGTTGAAAAAGGCAGAGAAATCTACCTGCGCAATGGCCTGCACGATATAGGGTTCAGCCTTCACCTGTCGCAACAACCGGTTCGGGTCGCGCAGGGTTTTACTGCGGGTCGTAATTTGCGGGTTGAGGATGACAGTCGTCGAAGACCCCTGTTTGCGAAGCGGTGCACTGACCTCATCGTTTTTGTAGATTTTGATGTGGGCATTCGTCTGGAAGATCATATCCCGCGAATACTGTGTAAAGCCCGAACTCAGTGAGTTCATAAACAGGTAGATGGCCACACCAATCGTAACACCCAACGCCGCAACGAAGGTCTGTTTTCGTCGGGTGACGATGTGCGTAATCGCAATGTCGTAATTGACCGGAAGCTTCATGCTTATTTGAATTGCGCCCCGACCTCAGACGTGGCGGTGTTATTGGCCGGAACATTGTCAGTAACAAGAAGGGTACTTTCATCAATACCGCTTTCAACCTGCACCCAGTCGTTGCTGGTGAATCCGGTTTTGATTTTACGCTTGTCTGCTTCCCCCTTGACCTGCACGAATCCGCCATAGTCGATGTAGTTGCGCGGAATAACGAGGGCCTGCGCAACGCGACCGACAAGGATGTTGCACTGCAACTGGGTGCGCGCGATACGGAAATCGAGAGGCGTGTCGAAATACAGCTTACAGATAAACGACTGCGACGCCTCGTCAAACGAGGGTGCAATCTCACGCACAGTGGCGCGATATACTTTACTTTTATCGGTATTGAGTTGGATATCCGCTTTTTGCCCAACCCTGACCTTCGCGATTACACTTTCGTCTATGCTCACTTTTGCATAGATGGTTTCCGCGTTTCCAATGTCTGCAATGACATCACCCCGACGCACATAATCGCCTGCCTGTTTGTATTTTTTATACACCTTGCCCCCCAATACGGCACGCACCTGGTTCTTGCGTTCGACAATGCGGTTGACATTCGACAATGCCTGATCTGAAATCAGTTGCTGCTGCGCCTGCTGCTGTTGGTTTTTATACGACGCCAACGCCGAGCGATAGTTCGCGTCAGACGTTTGGTATTGCAACAAGGCATTTTCGTAGTCTACTTTCGAAATGCTGTTCGATTGCAACAAATCCCGGTACCGACGCTCCTGAACAGCGTCCTGGTCGCGTTTACGTCGCGCGATCTCCATGGCGTTTTCCGCCTGTGCCAAAAGGGGAGCGGTAGGGAGGGTGTTGCTTTTGGCAATCGCCGACAGGGCCGCGGCGCTCTGGGCATTGATACGGTTTTCTTCTCCGTCCACGACGGCCAATAGCGCACCCGATTCGACGATATCCCCTTCCTCAAACCGCACCGCCAGCAGGTAGCCATCGGTTTGGGCTGTCAGCGAATAACTGTTCTGCGCCTCAAGATAGCCGGACGCGAATACGGTCTCCGTCACATCGCGTCGCACCGGATGGGTTTCTTCGGTTTTCTTCCCGCAACCTTCCACGAACACCCATGAAAGGAGTACTAAAACAAATGGTGTATTCTTCATTTTCCTCATCGGATTTGGTTGTTAATCTCAATTTTGGCCGCCGCGAGCATCAGGTCTACTTTGGCTTCAATCAGGTCATAGTCGGTCTGGATCAGTGTATTCAGGCTGTTGAGCGTCCGGTCAAGGCCCAGCAGCCCTTCCGAATACAGGCGCCGGTTTTTGCGATAGGTATCCGCCTGCAGCGCTTGTATCGTCACTTTACTCTCAAACTGCGAGGCCGCTTTGTCCCATTCTATCGATAGGTTCCGGTTGTCTTGTTCTGCCGACAACCTTGCCTGCCTTGCAGATTGCTGTTCGAGTTCGTAGTCGTATCGGGCATTGAACCGGTCGGCGATGCTTTTTGAAGTAGGCAACGGCATATTCAGTTTGAGTCCCACATAATTGCTGCTGATCCAGTTACCGTCCGTCACAGAGAATTGCTCGTTATACAGGTTGAATGCCTGGTTTGTTACCAATGAAAGGGTAGGCAACTGGCTCCATTTCCGCCGCCGGTAGTCAAGCCGGGCATAATCTTCCTTCAGGCGACTGGCGTCTGACGACAAACGGTTTTGCTCGATTTCCGGTTTC
>JAIXYI010000030.1 GCA_027490305.1 Flavobacteriaceae bacterium | reverse complement strand
CTCGATCCGATTAAAGCCGACGTGGCGTCGTTGCGTGCCGTCCTTGAAAATTATAAACAACCCGAGGTGCAGGCCGCACTGAAGGAACTTGCGTCTATAAAGGAACCCCTGCGGCGCGACGCCTTGGCCACCGCCCGTAAACTGTTGCCTCTCCTGGCGGCGGACGGTGAGCAACAGGCGCTGGCCGAGTGGATTACCTCCTACAAATCAAAGCACCAGCCGCGCTACAGCTCGCACCTGTTTTCAGAATCGGCGAACAGTGCGCTGGCTATATCCGAAGTTGCGGTTGCGTACTCCGATGAAGAAGCCGACGGCCGCGTGGTCATCCGCGACAATTTCGACGCCATCCTGGCCAAACACCCTGACGTATTGATTTTTGGGGAAGATGCCGGAAACATCGGCGACGTCAACCAGGGACTCGAAGGCATGCAACAGAAATACGGCGAAATGCGCGTGTCGGATGCCGGCATTCGCGAAGCGACGATACTCGGGCAAGGAATTGGTATGGCGATGCGGGGCCTCCGTCCGATTGCGGAAATCCAGTACCTCGATTATCTTTTGTATGCGTTGCAGATTATGAGCGACGACCTCGCCACCCTGCAATACCGCACCAAAGGACGCCAGAAAGCACCGTTGATCGTGCGCACCCGTGGGCACCGCCTCGAAGGTATCTGGCACTCCGGATCCCCAATGGGCATGATCATCCATGCGTTGCGGGGCGTGCATGTGTTGGTGCCGCGCAACATGACCAAAGCCGCCGGATTCTACAATACACTCCTGGAGGCCGATGAACCTGCCGTAGTGGTGGAGTGTCTTAACGGCTACCGACTGAAAGAAAAATTACCGACCAATCCGGGCGAATACCGCACGCCGATCGGGGTGGTGGAAACCATCCGAAACGGTCGCGATATCACCATCGTTTCGTATGGCTCGACCCTCCGTATTATCAGTGAGGCTGCCGAGCGACTGGCACAGTATGGTATTGAGTGTGAAATCATCGATGTGCAATCGTTGTTGCCGTTTGACCGGGCACACGACATCGTCAAGAGTGTACAAAACACCAACCGTTTGCTGGTTGTGGACGAGGATGTGCCGGGTGGCGCCTCCGCCTTTATCCTGCAACAGGTGTTGGAAGAACAGGATGCGTGGCGTTACCTCGACAGCCGTCCGGAGACACTGACGGCGCAGGCCCACCGTCCGGCGTATGGCACGGATGGCGATTATTTCTCGAAACCGTCTCCGGAAGATGTGTTTGAAAAAGTCTATTCGATTATGGAAGAGAGTTTCCCCGGACGTTTTCCTTCGCTCTATTAGGCGGCCAAATCCAAAAAAAACGCCAAAAAGCACCCAACAAAATGTTATAAGCCGGATCCTGTAAAACGAGGCCCGGCTTTTGTCATTATTTTCGGGGCACCCAAAACCTGACAGCCATGTGGAAAAACGGAGTTCTGTGCCTCTTCATTTGCCTGCTCGTTTCGTGTAAGGCCCGTCACGCGGCACCACGTAGCGTGGTAAAACCGCTTTCTGAAGTCGACGCGTCGCAGAAAAATCGGGCCTATGACGTGGGCTTACGGGTATTGTCGGCCTGCAACAGCTCGCGTTTCCAGCCCTTTAAACCGGGCGAAGCGACCGACCAGCTCTGTCAAAACCTCACGGCCGAGCGCCTGACCCGCACCTGCCAGAAATATCGGGCAAAATATGGTACCTTTAAGGGCTTGCGATTGGTAGAGGTAATCGAATACCCGAAAAGTGGCCTGCTGGTCTATCGGTATAAGGCCTCGTATCAAAAGAACCAAACCCTAAAAGAACTACGCGTGACGATGGACGGTACGCGCGCCACCGCCCTCGAAACCCGCAACTGGACAGACGACTTTACACCCTGATATGACGCGACTTTACCTAACCTTCCTCCTCACCTGCTTTTTGGGCAGCCATGCACAAGAAGTCGTAACCTTTAAAGACAAAAGCCTTCCGGCGACGCCCGAGTGGAGTTTCATCTGTGAAACCTACGTGCTGGGCGGCCAATGCGACGTTCGTGTCGCCCGCACTGAAACCGGTGGGTTGCTGCGTCTTTCCCTTCCGGTGGCCACGTCGGAGCATTACATCGGCGGAACTGTCTACATTTACCTAACGGATAACACCGTCATTACCTGCACCGACAAAGGTTTGCGGGAAGCGGGCGACAAACGGGCGGTCTCATGGTATGTGTTTACCACAAAGGAAATGGAACGCCTCAAGAAGGCCGATATCCAGTTTCTTCGTTTCGTCATCCGCGGAAGTCAGCGGCCATTTACGGGACAAACCGGCTTCTTTACAGCCGAGAACCGGAAATCGTATTTCGGGACGTTTGGTGACAAAGCCCCCAACCGATTCGCGACTGGCGAAGCCGTCAAAACCTTATACACTACGCCATGAACGAAAACGAACTCCTGATACGCCGGTTTTATGACGCTTTCGCGAAAGGTGATGCCGAGACGATGGCGCAATGCTACCACGCCGAGGCCCATTTTTCGGATCCGGCGTTTGGTACGCTAGAAGCGGACGAAGCGCGGGATATGTGGCGGATGCTGCTAGCCAATGCCAAAGGCCGTCTCATTATTACCTACAACCATGTGGAGGCGACCGACGCCGAAGGATCTGCAAGGTGGACGGCGCGTTACCATTTCAGCCGTACGGGACGTGACGTGACGAACCACATCAAGGCTAGTTTCGTTTTTAAAGACGGAAAAATCTTCCGGCACGACGACTATTTTTCCTTTTGGCGCTGGTCGCAACAGGCATTTGGCGCGATGGGCTGGATAATCGGTTGGAGTGGATGGTTTCAAAGGAAAGTGCGGAAACAGGCGTTGGGGTCACTCCTTCGTTTCCGAATGGCGGCCTAAAGTATATTAATAGATTGGTGTATATTTGACTAAAACACCATGCGCCTTACCCTCCTCCTTCTCTTTATCGGAACCACAGCCCTTTCCCAAAACACCCAAGACTGGCCTAATTTCGCTAAGTATGCGGCGGATAATGCAGCGTTACCAGCACCCAAGCCGGGAAAAGCCCGCATCGTGTTTATGGGCGACTCGATCACCGAGGGATGGCTAGCGACCGACGGGGCGTTCTTCACCACCAATGGTTATTTTGACCGGGGCATCAGCGGGCAAACCACGTCGCAGATGCTGTTGCGTTTCCGTCCGGATGTCATTGCTCTTGATGCCAAAGTGGTGGTGATTTTAGCCGGAACCAACGACATTGCAGAGAATACCGGCCCTATTTCTCACGAAGCCATATTGGGGAATATCCAATCGATGGTGGAGCTTGCCAAGGCGAACGGCATTCAGGTGGTGTTGTGCACATTGGTACCCGCCACGGATTTCTGGTGGCGGAAAGGATTGCAGCCCGGGCCGAAGATCGTGGCTTTTAATACGATGCTCAAAGCCTACGCCGAAAAGGAAGGATTGATCCTGGTGGATTACCATAAAGCACTCGCCAATGCGGACGATGGCCTCGGCCCTGAATATGCCGACGACGGTGTACATCCCAACCTTGCCGGATACAAAGTAATGGAACCGTTAGTTCAGGAAGGCATCCGTAAAGCCTTGAAAAAAATCAAATTATAGTTTATCAAAAACCGGCTCCCACGGTTTGTGGCAGTCGTATTGCAATTGCCCGTTTCTGACCTCAAGCGGCGATTCAAAGTTGTTGTGATAGAGCGCGCCCGTTCCGAGTCCTTGTGGCATGGTGATGGGTTGCAGAAACGTCCATTGTGCGATGGCGTTGAGTCCGACGTTACTTTCCAGCGCGGAGGTTACCCACCAGCCGATACCGCGTTCTTCCGCCAATTCGATCCATTCAGCCGTGCCGCGAAAACCGCCGATGAAACTGGGCTTCAGGATGATATACTGCGGCGCGACGGCGTCTAAGAGGCGTTTTTTCTCGTCTGTAGTGAAAATGCCTATTAGTTCTTCATCGAGGGCGATCGGAATGGGAGAGGCACGGCAAAGAGCCTCCATTTCTACCAGTTGCTTGGTGGCGATGGGCTGTTCGATGCTGTGGATGCCCAAATCAGACAGGCGATGTAGCTTTTCAAGGGCGTCATTAGGGCGAAAGGCACCATTGGCATCGACGCGGATTTCGATTTCGTCCGGACTGAAATGCTCACGGATCGAACGCAGCAAGGCCCATTCTTTCTGGAAACCGATGGCCCCGATCTTCAACTTGATACAGTGGAAACCGGCTTCGATCTTGGCGTCGATCTGTTCTTTCATGTAGGCTTCGCTGCCCATCCACACGAGTCCGTTGATGGGGATGGTTGCGCTTCCCTCTGTAAACGCCGACGGAAACAATACAAACGGATCATCGGCTGACCACGAGCGAAAGGCGGTTTCAAGGCCAAACTGGATAGACGGAAATTCGCGCAAGGCCTCCCACAACGCCTCTTCGCCTAAGTAGAGGTTGTCGCAGGCCCATTTGACCTTCGCAGCGTAATCGGGTCGGTCATCAGCGCTTAAGCCGCGCAGCAGTCCACATTCGCCAATGCCCTTCTTCCCTTCATGCTCGATAACGATAAACCAACTTTCTTTGGTGGTCAGCACGCCGCGGGACGTCCCGGAAGGTACTTTGAAGTTGAGGATGTATTGGTGGGGAGAGGCGAGCATGGGGAGTTAGGGTTAGAAGTTAGAGGTTGAGAGAAGGCAATGGTTTGGGGCCGGGGTGCGCCGTTCTTTGTTCATCGTTCATTGTTCATTTGTTTTACAAAGATAGTGACGCGGCATTCTCTTTGGCGCTCTATATTGGAAAGGTTGACCGGTTTTCTGGGCGTTTTGTGATAAGCCATGCTGACCGTTGCCAATGTGACGGTGTAAAACGCGTCTTGAAAACAACCCGGATAATGCGAAGCCCGCAACGCGCCGCTACCAACTAAATAACGTGAGTTCGATATAAGCATGAAGTCAGGATGGCGGAAAGCACTTGGATGCAAGGCGCATTCCGCAGCGATAGCGGCGCTATCGCGAGGAAATGCAACGAAGCAGACGGGTGGTTT
>JAIXYI010000044.1 GCA_027490305.1 Flavobacteriaceae bacterium | reverse complement strand
GTGCACCCCATCGGGGAAGTGAACCGCAAAGGCAAGAACAACGCCACCAACGCCCAACCCGGCGACGTCGGTTCACCGTGGGGCATCGGTTCGCAATACGGCGGACACACCTCCATCCACCCCGATCTCGGCACCCTCGACGACTTTAAGTCACTGGTGAAAAAGGCCCAGGCCGTCGGTATCGAAATTGCGATGGACTACGCCCTGCAGGCCGCGCCCGACCATCCCTGGGTGAAGGAACACAAGGAATGGTTCAAATGGCGCCCGGACGGGTCCGTACAATACGCCGAAAATCCACCTAAGAAATACCAGGATATCCAGCCAATCTGGTTCGAAACCACCGACTGGCAAAATATGTGGAACGAATTCCGGGATGTACTCCTCTTCTGGATTGAAGAATGCGGCATCCGGGTCTTCCGTGTCGACAACCCCCACACCAAGCCGTTCTTCTTCTGGGGATGGATCATCGACCAGGTCAAACGCAAACATCCGGATGTGTTGTTCCTCTCCGAAGCCTTCACCCGTCCGAAAATCATGAACGAACTGGCGAAACAGGGCTTCACGCAATCGTACACCTATTTTACGTGGCGGAACACCCGGAAAGAACTCCAGGACTACGTTACCGAACTCACACAAACCGAGCAAAAAGAGTTCTATCGTCCCAACTTCTGGCCGAATACACCTGACATCAATCCGTTTGCGCTGCAACGCGGTAATGAAGCCATCCACTTGCAGAAATACTTCCTCGCCGCCACCTTAAGTTCCTCCCTGGGTATCTACGGTCCGGTTTTCGAATTCATGGTCTCGGAGCCGATGGCGGAAGGGAAGGAAGAATACCTGAACTCGGAAAAATACGAGGTCTACCACTGGAACTGGGAGCACCAGAACAAGCTCACCATGCTCATCTCGAAAATCAACCGCATCCGCCACGAACGCCCGTCATTGCAGCAAACCAATAATATTGTGTTCTGCGATACGTCTGACGACCAACTGATGGCCTATTACAAATGGGACGATGCCCGCTCGGATGAAACGCTCATGGTGGCCAGCCTCGATAAAGACCACCCACGTGCCGGCATGGTACGCCTGCCCATCGCAGAGATCGGAAACCGTCCGGTGCATGTGACCGATCTGGTTTCGGGCTATAGTTATTATTGGGACAAAGAATGGAATTATGTGGAATTGCACCCGTCGCTGCCGTTCCACCTCTTCAAAATTGAAAGGGCATGAAAGAGCAGAAAATAAACGAAGACGCGTTCGTCAACCCGTTTGTCTTCAAGACCGACTGGCAAACCGCTTTCGCCGATGACGAATTCCGCAAGGTGTTCTGCTCGGATATCCTCGAAGAATACATCCTCAACAAACGTTGGTACGGAGGGAAAGCGTCTACGCTGAAGTACATTGAAGTCATCGATTGGTTCCGCATCCGATCCGAAAAAAACACCTATTATGGGGTGTTGCTCGAGGTCAACTTTAAGGAAGCCTTCTACCAACATTACTTCATGCCGGTGGCATTTATGGCAGAGGAGGAGTTGGATACCAACACCATCATCGCTCCCGTCAAAATGGGCAAACAGGATGGTTTTCTGATCGACGCGCTCCACCAGGAGGATTTCCGGAAGTTGCTTTTCGACAAGATCGCCGGATCCGACAAGGAAGATAAAGTGCGTTTCCACCGTGGTAAGAAACTCAAAGACCGCGAATACCGTTCGTCGCGGTTCATGGGCGTCGAGCAGAGCAATACCTCAATCATCTACAACGACGCGTTCGTGTTGAAGATTTTCCGTCGTATTTATATTAGTACGAACCCCGATTATGAAATCAGTCGGTTCCTGACCGAGCGCATGGACTTCAAATCGTCGCCGGCGTATCTGGGGTCAATCAATGTGACGCTGTCGGAAGGCGACATCACGCTGGGGCTCATGCAAGACCTCGTGCCCAACCAGGGTGACGCGTGGAAGTTTATGTTGGAAGAAACCGACCGCATCTTCGACAACCTCAAAAACAAGAAAATAAAGATCAAGGACCTGCCCGACGTGCCGCTGTTTACACGGTTAAAACTGAACGAAGTGCCGCACGAGATCATCGATTGGGCCGGACTCAGTATCTTCCAGCGCATCCGGACACTGGCGACGCGCACGGCTGAAATGCATATTGCGTTGGGGAGTGACATTCATGACACGGCCTTCACGCCTACAACCTATAATGGCGATTATACCGTCTGGCTGAAGAACCGCCTTACCTACCAGTTCCAGAACCGGTTGAATATACTCGAAAACAACCTTCACAAACTAGACGGACTGGCACTCGAACTCGCCAACCGTTTCCTCGACCACAAAAAGGAAATCCGGAAGGAATTCCTTGATTTCGACTGGACGAAGATGAAGTCGGAACGCATCCGCATCCACGGTGACTACCACCTCGGGCAAGTGTTGGTGAACGGCGATGATTTCTTCTTATTGGATTTCGAAGGCGAACCCGAAAGCACCATCCGCGACCGCAAGGTGAAACAACCGCCGTTGAAAGATGTGGCGGGTATGTTCCGTTCGTTCCACTACGCGATTTACGCCACGATTTTCAACAATAGCGATAAATACCCGTATGAACAGGAAGACCTCTTCCGCGCAGGTGAACTGCTGTTCCACTATTTCGTAGGCGTCTTTTTGCAGACGTATACCGAAACGGCCCAGGGCGGTAACCTCAATATCGGCTACAAGAAAGAGATCGACTTCCTCCTCA
Source organism: Flavobacteriaceae bacterium (assembly GCA_027490305.1). Classification (GTDB taxonomy): domain Bacteria; phylum Bacteroidota; class Bacteroidia; order Flavobacteriales; family Flavobacteriaceae; genus Flavobacterium. Next base: position 47,775 of record JAIXYI010000044.1, on the reverse strand, counting down.
AATACTGCCTGCTGGAAAAAGCGGTGTACGAACTCGGGTACGAACTCAACTCCAGACCACGTTGGGCGGTGATTCCGTTAACGGGGATAGGGAGTTTGATGGGGTATTAGGAGGTAGGGGTTAGGAGATAGGAGATAGGAGATAGGAGATAGGAGATAGGAGATAGGAGATGGGAGTTGGTGCTTGATAGTTGATGGTTGGCGCTAGGCAGTAAGGAGTGGGCGGTATTTTACGTTTTGTTTCCTCAGCAATGCGATCATTCTCGCGGCTCTAACAGGAATTACGAGCGGTGGCCCGTTAGGAGATATTGGCTGATATTATGGTACTTAGTAAGTGCCAAATGTTTCATGTATTCGTTAAATAAGAAGAGTTGTTTTTCCGCGGGGGTTTGGAAATAAATTTCTGGCAAGCCGTCTAAAATGTGCACGTTTATGGTCGGAGAGTCGAAGTTAATTAATAACTGCTGAGCTCCTATGTTGCTAATAGCTAAGGTTTCATAATCGTAGCCGTTTTTCAATTGTTTGTAATTCGTAGCCAGTAAACTCTCAAACAAAACGATCAACTCGGGAGACGCTTTTTCTTCGCTTGATTCTTTGAATATCTCGTAGTTATTTTCATTGAGGCTCGGTTTATTGCAAGAAAGAAAGACGGTCATATTATAATCATAATCAACAAGAAACTCGACCCGTAAACTCCGATGAGAAAAACCGTCATGGGTTAGGAAAGAAAAAAGGTAACGTTCATTAAGAATGATCCTTTTGAGGTTTTCGTCGTAACGTCTGGGGTTGAAGGTCATTTTGGGTGCTGTTGAATTTTAACGTTGTGTGCTGCCGCCTAACTTTAAATGTAAGGAATTACGCGTTGATTCGATGGCGTGGATTTGCAATTCATGGCGTTAACGTTTTCTCCGCAATTTGGTATTCTCGGCTCATTAGCTAAAGTAAGAAGTGAACTCTTGACTCTGAATAAGGATTTTCAGTATTATTTGGCACGAGCGAGACGCTTGCCCCAGCGGGGATTCTGTTACATTGCATAATCCGCAACAAAATACACTTATTTTTCACCACCATCCCCTGTTCTTTTGCCGAAAGGCCCTGGTGGTCACCACCCGACAGTTTCGGCGCGCCGGGAAGCCCTCGTGGTTGCCACCGAACCGTTTCGGCGTGTCGGGAAAGCATGATGGCCGCCACCACGCTATAATTTTTTTGTTGAAAGGCCCGGGTGGCCGCCATGATGCCTTGCGGGCGGGCGGAAAGAATGGGGTAGAGGTGTAATGGGGCTTTTGGATAGTTGCCTAATGCCCATAATGGCCAAGCGGCCGCTCTTACGGTATCAGGAAGGCATCACATCACCCGACTGGAACAAACCGCGGGAGGTAAGGTGTGTTTTTGGAATAAATTTGTACTTTCGGTGGGTTGCGGGGGGTTAGTGTTGAACTCTGAACCTTGCATACGGAAACGGTGGCCGGCTTTATGTTTGTAGCCTTTTGTCCGTTTGAGAACAGTGCGATTATACAAACTTCGCTTATGCAGATGATGGAGGAGGGATATGCGAATGTTTGTTGAACTTATAAATTAGTTAGCTGTAACTTTAAAAACGACACAACAACAAAGCAAACTTGACAGAAATAACTAATAGACAATGCTAAAAATTAATAAAATACAAATCACAGGTATTGGACCAATTAAAAATTTGGAGCTAACCTTTGATAATCATTTCAACATTATTTGTGGACAGAATGGAATTGGCAAAACAACAATTTTAGACTGTTTAGCTCAATCATTCGGAGTAAATAGGACTTCTGTAAAAAGAACTGCTGGTTTATATAAAGGTAATTGGACAGTAGATGTTTTAATAAGTGGCAATACGCAAAGGAATTCATTTGATATAAATGCTTTTCACCCAAATGAGAAGACTTATAATTCACAAGGTTTTTATCAGAGCTCAAACGATGTAATTGTATTTAAAACTCACCGAGATATACCTTATCAACGTCTATCCTCATTAAGCACAGACCCTCAAAAAAATATTAATGAATTTGCAAGTGAGACAATACAAGGTTCATTATCTACAGACTTAAAAAATTGGTTCGTAAACAGACATTTATGGTCTGCTCACATAAATCATTTGGACGAGCATCAAATCAAAAATATCAATCTTGCAAAAGAGTGTTTTAATATTTTAAACCCACAAATTTCATTTAGCAAAGTCAAGCCTACCTCAAATGATATAATGCTCAATACACCAAATGGTGAAATTTATTTTGAATATTTATCTTCGGGCTACAAGTCCTGTATGGCAGTCTTAATTGGATTAATAAAAGAGATTGAATTCAGATATAAAAATCCAAGTAAGTTCATTAAAGATTTTGAAGGCATTGTGTTTATCGATGAAATTGATTTGCATTTACATCCTGAATGGCAAGCCAAAATATACGAAGCATTAAAAATTATTTTACCTAATGCCCAAATTTTCACTTCAACTCATAGCCCTCATATTATTCAAGTTGCAAGTGCTAAAGAAATCATTCCTCTGACACTTGACGAAACAAATGAAGTGAAGTTAAACCCGATAATAAATCAAGATTATGGCTGTCAAGGTTGGACAGTTGAAGAAATCTTGACTGATGTTATGGGAATGACTGAAACAAGAACATTGACATATTTAAATGCTATTTCAAGTTTTAACAGTGCAATTGATAACGAAGATTATGAAACAGCAAATACACAATTTCTCATTCTGGACGGAATGTTGCATCCAGAAAACTCATTAAAGAAAATATTAAAAATTCAATTAACTGGAATTTCGACAAGTGATTAAGTTAGACAGAACCCCAAAACCTGTCGAGCTTACAACTGAATTACAGTTTGCTCTGACAGATGAGTTTAAATTAACAGGAAAGTCAGTTTGGAATGTTGACTTTATCAAAAAAGGGTTGTTAGGTTTTTCTAATGACAAATGTTGCTACTGCGAAGCAAACATTAATGAAGAAAGCAAATACTTGGAAGTAGAACATTTTCATCACAAAGACACATATAAAGACGAAGTTTTAGAATGGGATAATTTGCTTCCTTCTTGTAAAAAATGTAATGGAACAAAAAATGACCACGACACTAAACTAGAACCAATAATTGACCCAAGTAAAATTGACCCAAAAAATCATTTAAAATATTGGCGTTATCGAATTAAAGGTTCAGATGATTTTGGAAAATTAACTGTTTCTGTTTTAAAACTTAATGACCAAGACAGGTTAGTAAAGAAAAGATTTGAAATCGGGAATGCAATTCAGGAAAAATTAGAACAATTGAATGAGTTAACGGATGATTATATAAGTGGAGTTCAAACTAGTACACGTAGAAAGAACAGAGTTGTTAATGGAACAAAAGACCTTATGAAAGAAGGACTTCCGACAGCTATTTATTCAGCGACATCTGCAACCGTAATTCTAACAGACACAGAATTTGAAGCACTAAAAAGTAAATTGACCTCATTAGGATTTTGGGATGCAGAATTATCTGAACTGGAAATAGAATTAAAAAAGATAGCTTTAAAACTTGAAAAATAAATACTACAGCTAACAAGGTATTGCCAAAAGCGGGGGGTTCGTGCTTCTATGACAGTGAAGTGCTAAATTCAAGCTTTGTGCGCCCGCTGGCGCGAGCATCACTGGTGCCTACTCCCGCTCTACCAAATCTGCCTCGAAGCACTAAGCCCCCCGCTGGCGCGAGCGTCACGCTCGTGCCTACTTATAAATATGTCCCATTATTCTCCGCAAATTCATATTTTCAACCCTTTCTCGAAAGGTAAAAGTAAACACGCATCTCTGGATACGGGTTTTCCGTGCTATGGGGCACGAGCGTGACGCTCGCGCCAGCGGGGCTTTTGTCCGTTTGAGAACAGTACAATAATACAAACTTCGCTTATGCATATGATGGAGGAGGTATATGCGAATGTTTGTTGAACCTATAAATTAGTTATCGGCAAGCAGAAATGACGACCCAGCTCAAATTCGAAAAATGTATGAAGCAGGAGAGAATTTTATCAATGATTGAAACAAAAAAACTTAAACTTAAGTTTACAGATTTATTGACTCATTATTTAATTGTTTTAGTCTGTTTAATTCCACTCCTTTTGACTCTATATAGTTTCTTAGAAAAATACCTATTTCATAATTACACTGGAGTAAGAAGCCCCGAAGAAATGTTAGTAGGAACTTCGATCTTTGGATTAATTGGATTTGCGTTTTTTTTTATTCAGAGAAGTAAGCTTACTTTCAAAATCATTGAAACTAACTTATCAAAAGAAAAACTGAAGGAAATTATCAATAAAACCGCTAAAGACCTCGAATGGCATACCGAAACAGCAAACGAACAAATTATCGTTGCAAAAACGCATCCTAAATGGTGGACTGGAAGTTGGGGTGAAAGAATTACTATAGTATTTGATAAATCATCCGTAATGATAAATAGCATTTGTGACCCAAGTAAGAAAGCTTCTGTTACTTCATTTGGGAGAAATAGAAAAAATGTAAATAGATTGATAGAAAATATAGTAGCTGCCAGCCGATAACAGCGGCTACCCGCAATGCGCCAAATGATGGTTAATTGAAAGAATCTTTTCGTTAACTTCGTTTTTTCGTCGCGGATAATACTCGGTTCCAAAACCTGGCGCACTGCGTGTGAGCCGCAAAACGCAATGTGAAAGCCTTAAAACTAAAACGCTAAAACATGGGATTAACCTTTTATCAATTAAAAGCTAAGATGCAAGAATTAACTGCATTTATGCTTACTCAGCCGATTTCTCAAGATGATAGAGCAACCGAAGTTTGGATCAAATTCAGAAATGATGGTTTTTATGTATATATAAATTTTGAACAGCCATTACCAACTATAATTGTTACACAAAAACTTGTAGGTGGTGGAAATGCACTTAATTGCAACGAAAGTAAAAAAGATGATATAACACAATATTCAAGTAAATCTGAGATAATCGATATCCTTGAAAGTTCGCAGGATTTTAAAGGAAATATAAATGCGACAGTCCTAAAAATCAAAGAGCTGATAAGCGTTTTTAAAACAAACAATATTTTGCACGGTTAGGCCTTCACATAAAAGCGGGGAATCGCAATTGGCGGCTAATAGTTATCCCGCTCCACCAAATCTGCCCCGCTCCGTGACATCTCTTCTGAAACACTAAGCTCCGCGAACGTCTCCGACTTCGCGGCTATGCATGAGAGAGGCCTTCTGTACACCCGCCTGCCAGCGGAGGGTGCAAGGTAGGCATTACTCAGTTCCTCCGCTCCTCAATTCCTTAATTCCCCACTTCCTCAGCCCTCCTGTAAACCCGTGCAATCATCGCCGCTACCAACTCCGGATCCTGGTTGTGGATGCCATGGCTGTATTCGGGAAGCAACAGCACAAACGAATTCCGGTTTTTCTGGATCATTCTTGAGTAGTTCTCGATCCGGACCTTATCGAACGCGTCCATCCAGGGGCGGAGTTTGATACCCCATCGTATGGACGTTTCTTCTTCAAACTTTTCGATATGCCGGTTGTAGGCAATCAAAACCGCAACGGGAATATCGGGAAGCGGCGGTAAGTTCTGGTATTCATGGAAAAAGGAGGGGTTACTTCCATTGCGTTCGCGTTTTGTTTCCATACGGACGCCTTCGGGCATGTTAGCGTCGGCACTCATTTCCGTCAGCATTTTGGGCCATAGTTCCCGGTAGCCGATCGCGCTTTCCGCTTTTTGGCGTGCCGCCTCGTTCTGCTCCGTGGTAAGCATAAAATCGGTGGGATCGATGAACACCATCCCGGCTACCTCTTTTGGGTACCGCGACGCGAAAAGACGGATAAACGGGCCTCCCAACGAGTGACCTACCAAAAGATACGGAGCCTTTATGTCTAACTGCTGCAACATACGGTGCAGCTTTTCCACCACATCCATATCGGTTTTCAAACGGTCGTCTGAGTCCGATTCGCCCAGGCCGTTCCGGTCATACACAACGTAACAGGCGTCTTTCGGCAAATGGGCAAAGATCGGCTCGAAATTGCCACCGCCCATCCCGAGTCCACTTTCAAAAACGATAACGGGTTGCCCGGCTTTTCGGTTTTCAAGTCCCACGACTTTGTAAGCCATTTTACGGTTATCCACCGAAACAAAAGAAGTGGGGGTGTTTTGTGCCTGCGTCAGGCCGGGTGCCAACAGGCAACACACGAGAAAAGATAAGAGAAGGGATTTCATGATGATTGATTGATGATTACCTGTAAGTCGCCATACGTTTGGGATGTTACAGTTTCCGAAGCGGTTTGTGTGCGCTCAGACGCCGTCTCTCAATTCCTCAATTCCTCAGTTCCCCTACTTCGTCACCGCATTAACAGGCGCTCCGTTCAGAGACTGCGGTTCCCAATAGCCTGATGAGCCGTTGTTTTGGTAGAAACCATAGGCCGTATTGGTCGTATACACCATAATCGTGCTTTTCGAAGCAATCGCACCTTTTGGCGTTCCGCTCAGGCTTTGCGGTTCCCAGTAGCCGGAGGAGCCGTTGTTTTGATAGAAACCGTAAGCTGTATTGTTGGTATACACCACAATGTTGTCGTTAGATGCCACGGCTCCCTGCGGTGTTCCGCTCAGCGACTGCGTTTCCCAATAACCAGAGGAGTTGTTGTTTTGGTAAAAGGCATAGGCCCCGGTAGTGGTGTAGACCACGACATTCTTATTGGAAGCCACCGCGCCGATGGGTGTTCCGCTCAAACTTTGGGCTTCCCAATAGCCCGACGAGCCATTGTTCTGGTAAAAGCCATAGGCGTTCGTCGTGGTGTAGACGACGATATTCGTATCGGTAGCGATGGCGCCGAGTGGTGTGCCGCTTAGGGGTTGCGTTTCCCAATACCCGCTTGAGTTGTTGTTTTGGTAAAAGCCGTACGCCATGTTGTTCGTATAGATTACGATCACCTTACTCGTATTGCTTTTTGCCTTGATGGTCTGCGGCAGCGCATCGTAGTTCACTTTTTCCGCATAAAGCGCATACGGCACGCTCATGAGTTGGTTGGTGCCGATGATGGTGTAGTTCGTGCCACCTGCGGGGTCGACCTCGACCTTCAGGAACTTACTCCCGGTTTGCCAGTCGATAGACGCGAACGTGCCCGTCACCGGCGTACCTTGTCCGATGTTAAGGTTGAAGAGTCCCTGTGCATTGGTGGGTTTCGTATGTGTTTCCGCATACGCCACTGGACCCGACACCGAGTTCGACAGGATGCTGATTTTGATGCCGACATTGCCATTAATGACCGGGTTTCCAGACGTAGTGAACGCCACGGCCTGGTAACTGATGCCTTGTGGAGCCTGTGCCGACAGTTGCAAGGAAATGAAAAGGGTAAGTAAAAGAGTAGAAAGAATCCTCATGATCAGTGTTTTAGTACTTTAAAAGGGGAAAGGTGGGAGTTATCCGTTACAATAAGATAGGTGCCGGTCGGTAGGTGTCCCAGGTCGAGCCGGCCGTTTTGCAGCGTTTGTTTCTCGAGGCATTTGCCCGACAGGTCGAAGACGGATACCTCGCGGACGCTGCCTTCAGCAATATCCAGAAACAGCGAACCCGACGTCGGATTCGGGTAAAACCGCACCCGGTCGGCCGTGTCGATCTCGTCAATCGACAGCGACGTAAACTCAATACGCGACACCGCGCCAATCAACCCCGAACTTGCCTGGTTCGGATCTGACGGAACGACGAAAACCTCACCCACCGAGTAGATGAGTTGGTTGGTGGAAAGCGCACCGGTGTTGGTGGCAGACATCGTTTGTGCCGACGCGACGGATGTGGCAGCCAGCAGCAGGAACGGAAACAGTAGGGTAGTTTTCATCAATAGCGCCTTGTTATAAAGGAATAGGAAGGGCAAATATAGGGGAAAGTGGGAAAGTTGGCCGAAGTTTTGAGTTTTGAGGGTTGAGTTTTGCGAAGGTTCCAGTCTGGTTGTACCCTCATTCTCGCGTTATCGGAATGTAGAACGTATGAACACGCCGTTTCCCTTTAGCCGGAAGACTGATAATCATTTTTAGTTCGTCTTTCTCATAGTTGCTTTTCGCATCCGGCGTAATCTCCAGTCGCACCTTGTTTGGATAATGCTCAGGTAGGGGTCTCAGGCCCAGTCCGATAATGTGCAGTGATCCGGGGTTTACGTTCTTCAGAAAAAATGTCAGCACCGAACGTTTTCCATACACCAGCTTTTCACTGCCGTTGTCGATGACGACTTCAACTCTCTGATTGTCTTTCTCATATACAAGATCGTTGCGTTGGAGGAGAAGAGAACTTAGGAAAAGTAGGATGTAAAGAGGTTTCATACTAATAGTAGAGTAGTGAGTTCTATCTATAACAAAGCGAAGTTAGCAAAAGAAAAACAGACACCCGGCGTCACAACTCCAACGCTTTTTTGAAGTACGTTTCGCTTTCGTCGTCGAAGCAAACGAATATGACCTTCTCAATGGTTGCATGGTGTTGTAAAAATTCCCGAACCGTTTCAACGGCGATGTGTGCGGCAATATCTTTTGGGAATCGGTAAATCCCGGTACTGATATTGGGAAAAGCAACCGATTTACAGTTGTGTTCCAGCGCAAGTTGCAACGAATTTTGGTAGCAGGCTTTCAGCTTTTCTCTTTCGTTTTTCCCACCACCATTCCACACAGGTCCCACCGTATGGATTACATGTCGCGCGGGCAGGTTGCCACCAGTGGTGATAACCGCTTCCCCCGTTTTGCAACCGCCTTGCCGTGCGATTATGTTGCGGCAATCGGCCAGGATGCTACTGCCGCCTGCCCGATGGATCGCACCGTCAACCCCGCCGCCGCCCAGCAGTGACGAGTTGGCTGCATTGACGATGGCATCGGCCTCAATTTTGGTTATATCACCTTTTATAAGTTCGATCATGGCGTATTCTTTATCGACAAGCAACCCTGTTTTTTCTTTGAGTATTCATCGAGGAAAAGTAAGTAAAAGAAATCAATATCAACAATCCCGTAGCCGATGGGAATATGAGTCGATTCCCTAACTGTCGGATTGCGGCTGCAGAAAGTCGGAAAAGCTTCCGGGAGGGTTTTGAAGTAAACTATGTGAAGGAAAGCTATGAGCAAGGCTTTCATTCACAATACGCCTTCAACACCCCCTCATACTCTTCTCTCCGTTTTTCAAGAGCGGCTGGAACAATCGGTCCACCCGATTTACAGTACATAATGACCCCATCAACCGTGATCAGGGTGAAAGGATAGCCGCTCGAGAGTCCGATGCTGTCGAGCTCGTCCTGCGTGATCCGGCAATGCCGGAAGTGCAGCGGTCGTTCGGTCAGCACATCGGCTAGTTGGGCTTTGCCGAGGTAGGTGACCGCGAAAAAGTCGGCTTTTCCCGAATAGCGTTGCTGCAGCTCATTGAGCAGGTCAAAGGCGCCCAGGCAGGGATCGCCGCAATCGTACCAAAAATAATACAGGGCGACCCGTTTGGTAGCGCCGCTATAGAAAACGCTGTCGTCTGATTCGCTCGCCGTAAAGAAGGGCAGCCGCGTGCCGATCTTACTGCTATCGCGCTCCCGGATGCGTTGCGCCAGTGCATCGGCATTCGAACCCACAGGCAACATGCCGCCTTGCCCACAAACGATAGGAGCGAAGGTGAGGCAAAGCCAGAGGATGTAGTGGTTTCGTGTCACGTGGCGCTGAATGGGAGTGAATTAAAACGAATGCAAAAGAGCATACGCTTAGTCTCGCTATGGGAGGTCAAACCGGCGTCACTTTTAGTAGTTGCGCTTTCCATTTCTCCAATTCCTGCTCCGCCGGAATCCGGTTAGCCATCGTTTTCAGTACCACGGCTTCGTGTGTAGGGGTGAGGGCGATGAGTTCAAAGTATAGGTCCGCATTTTGCCGCAGGGTCAATTCCTGTATGTCCGATACTGCAAGGCGAAATCGCACCGTGATAAAGCCCAGTGGGTTCACATAAAGGCCTTTGACGATATGTCCCCTTCGCAAACGCACCGAAACCGACAGATTGCCCAAATCAAAACACAACATCGCCGCGAAAAAGTAGGGGGCACTACAGATATACGCAACATCCGCGGGTAACGGCGCGGCAAGCAGTGCGGCTAACAGTCCGTAATATACCACCTGTACCAGCGGGTGCAGGAGTTCTTTTTTATCGATTTCCATGGCGGTTTCCGTAAAGTGTTGCAGTGATCTTGATAAGGTCCGAAAAGCGACTAAGTACATAACGTTCCCAAGGTACAATTTTCTCCGTAACAAAATAGAGGGTGAAAAGGAGAAAGGAGAGAGGTGAGAAGAAAGAAGAAAGAGGATAGAGGAAAGAGGCGGGAGAGTGGCGACCAAAAATTCTATTACGGGCCAGTCTGCGAGAACCGATGGCTTTTGCGATGTGAAAAAGGCAAATGTGTCGCCCCGGACCTTTCGGAGGAAAAAATAAGGGAAGGTTCGCCGCCCCCGGACGCTTAAAACAAGTTTGAAGGGCTTGTGCGCCGCCCCGGGCTTCTGCGAACAAAAAAAATAGGCCCTGGGGCCGCCCCGAGGCCTTGCGGGGATGTTTGCATTGCAACCTGCACATTAAACAAGGCTTTTTTTTTGTTTTCAGGACCTTGAGGCAAACAAAAACCGTTTTTTACTGCGAATAATGTACTTTTTGGCGAGTGGGAAGAGCGGAAAGAAAAAAGACTAAGGGCGCGACCCAACACCCCAAAACCTAATTCCCAACCCCCAACTCCTAACTCCTATTTCCTAACTCCCAACTTTCTTCCTCGCAATATACCTCGACACCGGCTTTAATTGCCTGTCTATGAATTCTGGATGATACCCCGGATGGTCAAAGAAATCATACGTATTGTCATGTTTCAAATACCAAAGCACGGGTTTTCCGTCCCGGAAAAACGTCGTCGTATCACACACGTTCACCTTCCGCACCGCGAATTGACCCTCGTCAAATCCCAATACGGTGCGGGCACTTCCTTCCACACCACAATCCACTTTTTCATAGTGATCTCCCTGCCATTGCATACAACCGGTGCCACGTTGTGCCAGTGTCCACCAAATCCCAATCCCTGAAACCAAAAGCGCCATCACAATAAGGGCGCGTTTTCGGCGCGGTGGGCGAACTACCACATCTATTTGTTCCGTGCGGTCTGAAACCACCGGCGCGTCCATTAATTCTGTTGCCGTAACAGACCCTACTGGCGACGGCCCGTGTTCTGCGTTTAGGGATGCTTCTTTTTCCGGAACCGTATATTTCCAATAAGGACGTGGCCGGAAATCCACCAATAGCGCCGCCATATCGGCATTTTTTTTATCGGCGAACGTTTCCGAAGTGCCGTTGAAGAAATTAGAAATAGAACGAAACTGGTTCGTCTTTCTCTTTACGGCCTGCCATCGGGTGGCGTCGTACGCCTCTCCCATAAATTTAAGGTAGATATCAAGGTCGGCTTCATTCGCCTCGCGGCACAATTCAAAGCACAAATCACGAAGTCCCGCCTGCCCGGGTGGGTCGAGGTAGGTGGATAAAGGTCCCTTGCGGACGGTCTCATATTTCTTCCTGATTTCGGACTGGTAGTGGGTAAAACGATCCATTGTGTCAGGTATTGGTGGGTATTCGTAAGAAGAGCGCGTAATCGCGGGAATTCCAGGTAATCGGCTGCAACTACCGCATCTACAGCCCGTTACTTTGCCTCGGAAACCAGTTCCCGGGTCCGGTCTGCAGCCGGTCAAATGTACAAAACGGTTTTCAAACTCCGGCGGACCTGCGACCGGAACGGATGGGGAAGTCCACTCCCGCGTCGTAACGGTCCGCCACTTCCCCAAAAGCATGCCCCCGTCCGGAAGCTTACGGACGGTACCCGTCGGCGCCATGCCGACCCTGAAACCTTTTGTCCAATTTTTTACAACGATCAAAATGAAAAAGTATCTCTTTTTTTCGGCTATTATAGCACTTTGTACGCTCGCTTCCTGCTCCGATGACGGACTCGCGGGCCCTGTTACCAACCCCACACCAGCCCAGGCGGATGATACCGGCGGCGACACCGGACACGTGCCACCGCAGGTTCCAAAACCAGGAGGAATCAAGCCGTAAGTGCCTGATGTGGACATAAATCACTACTTTCGGGGAATAGTACTTTTTTATGAAGTGGTATTCCCCATTTTTTTGTGCCCTGTTCGTATGGGCGTGCAGCGATCGTCACGAAGTGGCGTATGAACGCAGCCGAGACAGCCTTTGGACGGTTGCCAATGATACCGTGCGACCCAAACAGCAGCGATGGGCCTCGCTCAACCGCTTGCGAACGCTCACCCAACGCCATCAAGACGACAGCGCACTCTTTATTGTAGCATCCGAGCGTTATGCATGGTTGTATCGTCAAGATTCGACGCGAGACAAACAGTGGCTGGCTGAATTTCGATCGGACATCCGGCGCATGAACAACCCCCGTTTTACCAGTTACTTCAACGCGATTTACGATGCCGGCAACCAGTCGCACTCATCCGTCTATCGCTTATTTGATCGCCTGTGCCGACAGGCAGAAGCGGCCCATGACACCGCTTATATCGTATTCGGCCGCCTCCAGATGGCCATCCTTGAAAACGAGGCGGGCGATTACAGCGGAAGTGAAGAGACCGTAACCGGTACGCTTCCGTTACTCGACGAAAAAGACCCCACCGATGCCTCATCATTCGAATCGGCCTATGACCTGTTAGGGGAGAGTTACCTGAGTCGCGACGACCTGCAAAAGGCCCTGCACTACTTTGAAGCGTCACTTCGGTTCGCCACCACCTTTGACCGTCGGCTCACCCACGAAAACAATGTGGCGTTCGCCCACATCCGCCTAAAGGAATACGACAAGGCGATACAACGCCTTGAACGCTGCCTCAACGATCCCAAAACAAAACGATACCCGCGCGAACAGGCGCGATTGCGAAAGAACCTCGGATACGCCCGGTTTTGCGCCAACGCCACCCAAGGGGAAGCGGATATGCTTGCGGCCCTTGACCTCCGCGAGAAAAACGGCTTGTCAGACGACCTCTCTTCCAGTTATATGGATTTGGCCGAATTCTACCAGACAAAAAACCAGGCCCAAAGTATGCAGTATGCGCGCAAAGCGTATGTTGTCTCCACCAGCCGCCAACATCCGGATGACCGACTCGAAGCCCTGCGCTTTCTCGGGCGCTTGTCGTCAGGCACCGAAGCATTGGGCTACTACCGCACACTTACAAAGGTAGACGACAGTATTCGCGGGCTCCGCCGTCGTGCGCGTAACGAGTTTGCCCATATCCGCTACGAAAAATCCCGGGTCGAACGAAAAAACGAGCAACTTGCGCAGGAAAAACGCCGACAGAAATGGATCGGCATCGCCTGGGCGTCCTTTGCCCTGTCGCTGCTTACCGTGGGAATTTTTCTCTTCTACCGCTTCAAAAAGCAAAAACAACTCGAAGCCTACCAAACCGAAACACGTTTGTCGCGCCGTATCCACGACGAAGTGGCCGGCGATCTGTCAAAAATGATGGCCTTTGCCGAAACAGCCAACCTGTCTGATGACAGCAATCGCGAGAAACTCTTGTCAGGCCTTGATACGGTCTACGGACGCACGCGCGACATTGCCCATTCGAATGCGGATATCGCAACGGGAGACGCCTTTGCTACCGATTTACGAGAGTTGATGGAAGCCTTCCAAGGGCAATCACAGATTATTGTGGTAGGATTTGAGGCCGTACCGTGGGCGCGTCTGTCAGCAGCGAAACAAGTAGCCGTGTACCGCGCGATACAGGAACTGCTGACGAACATGCGAAAACACAGCGATGCCCAATTCGTGACCCTTCGGTTTGGCGTTGAGACCGGACGGTTATCGGTGCAGTATGTTGACAATGGCACGCAAAGTCAAACCCGGCGCCCAAACGGACTTCGTAATGTGGAAAACCGTATTCGCGTTGTAAAAGGACGCTTTAAATTTGAATTTGAAGACGGGAAAGGTTTCCGCGCTTCGTTCACTATTCCATTATAACGTATGAAGATCCTGGTCGCAGAAGATATCGATAGCATTGGTCTCGGACTCGAAACGCTCTTTCGGCGTTTGGGTGAGGTCGACGTCACCCAGGTGGCCTACTGCCGTGAAGCCTATTTAAAATTACAGCGGGCGTCGATAGACGGCGTGCCGTTCGATATACTCGTTACCGATTTGATGTTCGACCCCGGAAATTCCGATTCGGAACTCAAAGGAGGCGAAGACCTCATCGCCCTCATCCGCGAGAAAAAAATCAACGTCCGTATTGTCGTCTATTCCGTCGAGAACCGCCTGTCGGCCCTTCGCCGTCTTTTTGAAAAGTATGCCATCGACGGCTATGTGACCAAAGGACGCGATAGCAACCGCGAATTGCTCGCCGCTATAGAAACCGTGATGGGAGGGAAGCGACACCTTCCGTCCCAATTCCCCAATCTTCTGACGCGGACGCCGTTGACCGACGTAACTGAATACGATCTGACCCTGCTTCGGATGCTATCGGAAGGATTGAAAAACGAAGAGATCTCCGCCCGACTGAAAGCCAAGGGCGAATCGGCGGCATCGCTGAGCAGCGTAGAGAAGAAAATCGCGCGGCTGAAGCTCATTTTTGACGCCCGGAACTCCAACCAACTCGTTTTAAAAGTGAAAGAGTTGGGACTGATTTGATGTAAACACGCACCCTTTTCTGCCCTATTTCCAGCCGATTACGGGAAACCGTAACGAAACCGTCTATCGCTTGCCTACGTTTGACACAGAAACGAGGGTCGGTTGTGCGGCATGGACTTTAAAGGGGTTTAGAGCAACTACCCACCGGCCTTTCGTTTTTCTGGTTCGTATCATACGCCTTGCTGCGGCAGGGCCGAAAACCCATTATATGAAAAAGATCCTGATTCCCCTGTTAGGCCTTTGCATCGGGTGTGCGTCGTGCAAGGAGACGCCCACCGCCACTCCGACCACGCACGAGAACCCGGTGACGGTGACCACCACCACACCCGAACCAGTCACTTCGTCAGAACCCACAGCGTCCACCCCAGAAGAGCAAACGGTCTGGGTGTGCCAGAGTTCGGGTGCCACGCGCTACCACCTCGACCGAAACTGCCACGGACTCCGGCGCTGCGGCGAAACCATTGAAAAAACCACCGTAACCGCTGCGGAACGGGTGGGACTGACCTTGTGTAAATACGAAGACTAAAGCAAAAGAAGATGGGACTACAATTCAACCGCCGGATTCGACTGGGAAAAAACATCGGGCTGAATATCAGCAAGTCTGGAATTTCGCCGAGTATCCGCACGAAATGGGGATCGCTGAATCCGAAGGGCTTTTCAATCCGCACCGGGATAAAAGGACTGACCTATCGCAAGACCGGCTGCCTTTTCGTTTTCTCGGTAATAGCCATACTTGAAATCCTAATACTACTTGATCGATATGCTAACAACTGAACTTAAAACACATTTCATCCGACTCTACCAAATGGCCCTTTCGGATGACGACTTCAATGTTTTTGAATTAGAACTGCTTTTCCACATTGCCGAAGAAAGGGGAATGCCGAAGGAGACGCTCGAAAAACTACTTGTCGATCCAACACTCTATAACGCGGCGTTACCCGAGAGTGTTGAAGAGCGGATCGCGTATTTGTATGATCTAACCCGCATTATGTGGGCAGACGGAAAGGTAACGGAAGACGAGGTGACAACGCTTAAAAAGTACTGCACCAAGTTTGGGTTCCTGCCGGAAAACGTAGAGGAAATAAGTGACTACCTGATTGCCTGCGTGCGCGATGGTGTTTCAAAGCAACATATCATTAACCAATTACATACATAGGCGTTATGACTTCATTGCAACAATTATTCAGCTTACGGAAAGCGGATGCTCCCAAGGAAGAACCCGTCACATCGGAGGAGGATCGCGAACAGATTCGAATTACGTATTATCAAAGCGGATGGGCGGCCTCGTTAAAAGCGTCGGGTCGGCCGATTGTGCTTAAGGCGTGTTTGCAAAACCTCTTCACGAGCTTTGAAGACCAATGCAGGAAGCAACAGATGGAACAGGAACGCCTGAAACAACCCTATCGGGAAGAGCAGGAACGGGAACGGATCGAGCAGAAGAAAACGGAAATTGCCGTAAGTATTTTTGAGAAAAAAGAGTTGGAACTGGAAGAGGAACTTCATGCCCGAAAACAACAGATTGTCGACGTGCGGCAGAACCCCGAGAAATACTTGCAGGAAACCAACGGATCGAAGGCGCAGTTCTATATCGGTCTCTTCATGATCCTTCCGATTACGCTGTATCTGCTCGTTTTTTATGTTTCTGCGTCTTACTCCGCTTTTTTTAAGGAGTTTTCCGATGACAGCCTGACAGCCGCAATTTTCGACGCGGATGCGCTTCGAGTGTCATTCGCGGCCAGTTGGCTTGAAGGGGTACTGGTTGTTACCATTCCTTTTGTTTTCATGGGTTTGGGTTATGTAATCCACATGATGCAGAAAACGAGGAAGGGTATGAAGGACGTAATACGGATAGTGGGTCTATACGTGTTGACGTTTGCGTTTGATTCGCTGTTGGCCTACCAGATCGAACGGAAGATATACGAGTTCAACAAGACCCTGGTATCCGCTCCCTATGACCTAAAAACCGCCCTGTCTGAATCTGAGTTCTGGATGATCATTTTTGCCGGTTTCGTGGTCTATGTAATATGGGGACTCGTATTCGACTTTGTCATGAAAGAATTCGAAAACATGGATCGCGTAAATGCCTTCATCCGTGCCAGAAAAGAGGAAATAGCAACACTGGAAGCCAAACGGGCAGAGAATACCGAAAAACTAAAGGAATTCCGGGAACAGTCGATTTCCATATCCGGACGAATAGCCGTCATACAGGCCAAAATAGATGGCTTCGTATTTCCGGTAAAAGAATACCTGAATTACCACAACCAGTTCAAGGAGGGATGGTTCCAGGCAATCGGCACTGAGATTGCGTTACCTACGAAGGAGAAGACAGAACTGCTGGAAAGCTGTGAATTAGCCGCCGCCCATCACCTTAAAGAGTTGAACTTGTCTTCCGACCCCGATTTCCAACATCTCGTATATTCCAAAAATTAACAGTATGCGTCACTATAGTCTCCTTACCCTGTTATTGTGCATTGTCGCCTGTAAGCCAGACCACAATGAAGCACCATCAGAACCCATTGACAAGGAAAGTAATAACCTGAACATTAGTATTCTTATTGACCTGTCAGATCGAATTGATCCGAAACTTCACGCCAACCCTACCATGGACTATTTCCAGCGCGATGCAGGGTATATAGCGTCCGTGGCAAGTACGTTCGTTGAACACGTCAAACAAAAGAAATTCAGACAAATAAATGACCGCATCCAGGTATATTTCGATCCGGAGCCGGCTAACCAGGAAATCAATGCGATTTCGCAGGAACTGAAGTTTGATCTCAATCGTGACAATATGTCGTCAGATAAAATCGCGCAAATCGAAGATGTGTACCATCGGCGACCGCCTCAATTGTATCGCATGGCAATAAAAGACCATCAATATGTCGGATCGGATACATGGGGCTTTTTTCACAACAAGGTTCGCGATTTTTGCATAAAACCCGGTTATCGAAACCTACTTATATTGCTGACCGACGGCTATATCTATCACGAGAACTCGCGTATTGCGCAGGGAAACCGTATGTCTTTCCTGACCAATAAGACGATTCGAAGTAATCATTTTACAGACGCAGACTGGCGCCAACAATTTGAGGAAGGCGACTTCGGATTTCTTGGTACCGGACAACAACTGGCCGACCTTGAAGTGCTCGTGCTCGGTATTAACCCTGATACCTCCAATCCCTACGAAGAAGAGGTGATAAAGGCCTACTGGAAAAAATGGTTTGAGGAGATGGGAATCACCCACTTTGAAATCCGGGTGGCAGACTTACCCTCTGACGCCGATCCACTCATCCAACGATTCATAAAGACGTCACCGATGGGCAAAGTGTCACGTCAGTCGGCGTCCGTCAGGTAGCCCGGGATAAACACCCTAAAAACGCTGTACCGATGAAAACGAAAATGGTCCTTCTTTTTACGCTTTTTTCCTTCCTCTCCTGTTCAACCAATGGCGACTGCACCTACAACGGACATACCTTGCAACAGGGCTCGCAGGGCGGTTGTTATTACCTGAATTCAAGCGGGAACAAAGAATATGTAGACCAATCCTACTGCAACTGCTGAGTATGTAAAAGACCACTCCGGTCTCACAACTGAAGAGGTCCGACGGTGGGCTGACGCGCAGTGGGAGAGACACTTACGGTTTCCCGTAAAACAACCTCCTATCGTCTTTCTACCTTTCGGCAAACAAAACAACCGAAACATGGAAAACGCCGAACTCAAACTCAAGCTCGAACAACTGCACCAGCGGGTTGATGCGCTCAAAGACCAAATCAATACCGAGGAAGCGACGAAGAACGCCTTCGTGATGCCCTTTATCCAATTGTTGGGATATGATATTTTCAATCCGACGGAGGTCATCCCCGAATACATCTGCGACATTGGCACCAAGAAAGGGGAGAAGGTAGACTATGTGATTATGAGAGACGGAGAGCCCATTCTTATTATCGAATGCAAGCATTGGAAACAGGACGTAGACGCACACAATTCGCAACTGCATCGGTATTACCACGTGTCGAAGGCCCGTTTCGGAGTGCTTACAAACGGACATACCTATAATTTTTATACCGATCTCGAGAAGCCGAATATCATGGATGAAAAGCCGTTCTTTACGCTTGAACTCGGCAATCTCAAAGAGACGAGTGTGAAGATACTCGAGAATTTCACGAAACAGGGCTACAGCCTGGAAAGCATACTCGATTCTGCGGAGGCCCTCAAATATATCAAGGCCATCCGAACCGAATTCGAAGCCGAACTGCTACAGCCCTCTGATGAACTCGTGCGCTTACTGGTCAACCGGTTCTTCGACAAACCGTTGACGGCCTCGCGACTCGCCACCTTCCGGGAATACGCCAAACGGGCGCTTTCCCTATCGATTAATGAGTCGATCAATCACCGCCTTAAAAATGCCCTCAGTATCAACGAGACGCTTCCTGTCAAAACCGACGAAATGACAACCATCGACGAAAATGCAGACATGCCAAAGTTCGTCACCACGGAAGAGGAGCGGGAAGGAGCACAAATCGTAAAGGCTATCCTTCGGGAAGTGTTGCCGGCGTCGCGCATTGCATTCCGCGACACCCAATCGTATTTCGGTGTCCTTCTTGACGACAACAACCGCAAGCCGATCTGCCGTCTGCATTTCAATTCCACCCACAAATACATCGAGTTATTCCATAACGGAAAAGACAAAGGGGAGAAGCACCTGCTGGCGTCACTCGAAGAGATTTATCCGTTTCGGACGGAATTGTTGGCGACGGTGGGGAATTATTAGAAGGAGCGAGGAGCGAGGAGAGAGGAGAGAGGAACGACTAGAGGCATGAACTCAAAACCCCAAAACCAAAACCCCAAAACCCAAAACCCAAAACCCAAAACCCAAAACCTCACCCTTTACTTCACCACCGGTTACCGATTCAAAAAATACCCGCATTCCTTAATACCCGCGCGGTTTCGGTTACGCCGATAGATGGAGGGCTTGGCAAACGGGCGGAAGAGGGAACGGAGCCCAAAAGGGATGGTCCGCCGCTATGTCACTGTCGTCTGAAGGGCGTCACCTGGGCAGCAACGTGCGATGGGGTATGGTTGTACGCCGGTTTCCCTTCTTCGCGTGAAGTGGAGTCGTGGCCGCTCCCATTTTTACTGCCCTCTATGTCACGTTTGCTGCCTTTGTCGTCATTTTTGCTGCCTTTACAATCAATTTAAGTGACTCTCGTGTCAATTTTGCTGACTTCGAGGTCAATTCTGCTGACTTCTAAGTCAATTTAATTGACTTTCTTGTCAATTCTGCTGACATCGAGGTCAACGTTGCTGACTTCTAAGTCAATTTTACTGACTTCCAAGTCAACTTTACTGACTTCTACATCAATTAAACTGACTTTTTCGTGCATTAATTGACCTTGATGTCAATTAAATTGACTTTCTCGTCAACTTTAGTGATGAACAGACCCGATGACAAGGGTGTGGAAGCCGTGATGTTCCGCTACCTCCGGGCATGGACGTGGCGTGATCCTATCATTGTGCAATCGCCTTCCAAAACGTCCATAGGTAGTATACTTTTTTCGTCTCATTCCAAAGCTTCATCGTACGTTTCGACTCCTCTGGAAGTTCCGTATATACCAATACCGTCTTTTGTTGCAGTGAAAACGCTGAGTATTTCCCGTCGGTAAACGCCAGGGTTAGTTGGTTGCCATCCGTTGACCACTTAAAATAGGCATAGTCGTCGATATGGCCCGTGCCATCCTGATAGAGCGTGACGATAGGGCAGTGGTTCCGGCTTAACGTCAGGCCGTTTTCATATACATCTTTACACCAGATCCACTGTCCGGTGATGGCGGGTTCAGCCGGTAAGTAGGAGAGAGCCATAACGAGGAACAGGGAGAGGTATTTCATATGGGTTTTAATGAGGACGATATTTCGAAGCATTTACCGTTTCACAGGAAATGATAGTTGGATTTCGTTCGGATAAGTCAGGGGAACGATAAAAAGGGCGGACTTTCAGCCTCTTTTAAGATCACAACTACTCATTCCGAAATGGTGCCTGGGTTGTTTTCCTCTTCCGGATACATCTCGCGAACAATAGCCCCTTCATACCGCTTTTTTATGATGACCGTACTGGCCATATAATCATGGAAGGCGCGTTTTCTTGGGTTTGTAAGTAACACGATTAATTCACTCCACACCCAAACGCTGCTCACCAGGGTGTAAGCCCGGAAATAGCCTGGCATCAGCGCTGTCAGGTAGGCACTTTTTTCAAACCAGGAAAGTTTTAGGTAGATGTCGTCATCTGCAAGATCCAGCGCCATGATCGTGATAACGACATTGAAAATCTGTAACACCAGCAAGACCACATGCCGCAGCACGGCCTCATCCCATCCGATCGGGCGGCCATCGATTTTTAGTATCTTGATGCCTACCAGCAGTTTGCCGGGTGTTCCGCCATATTTTTTGGGTAGGTATATATAATACCATAAACCAAAAAGCAGGTTCGGGACCATCGTGTAGTAAAACGCGTCTTTACTTAAACCGTTCAGCCACGTGGTCAGGATGCCGATAGGCAGGAAGAAAATGATATCCAGTAATAGGGAAGCGATGCGGAGACCAAATCCGGCGTAAAGGTCATCGTCCAGGCCCGCAATTCGAAGAGGTGTTTGTTTCATGATGTTAGGTGTTGCGCGGGTTGCTGCTAGAATCCGCGATGGGAACTTCGCTCAGGTGCGGTTAGCGTTTCTCCATTTTTTCCCGTACCCAATTCTCCAATTCTCCCTTACCTTCGAGCTCGATCAGTTTCTCGACTTCTTTGTCTTTTTTGAGCGACTGGTTTTTATACACCTTGATGACGCTTCTAATGCCGGCTAACGATCCCTGGATGGCATCTTTTGAATAATTGTTTTGCAGGCAATACCGTGTCCACCCGCCCATAAACGTCATCAACAGTTCGGAGTGCTTTTTGGTGAAGGTCAGTACGTCCGCATTGATTTCTATGGTTACGGTCGGAGAATTCGTCAGCCAGGCGATGAGTAAGGCGTTTTGCTTGGTTCTTTTATCTTCCTCCGTGCTGAAGGGCGTGGTTTCTAACCAGCCGATGGTAGCGAGCACTTTTTTCTCACTGGCGATAAATTCTTCTTTGGTACCGGGTACGCCATCCAGCAACTCCTGTGCGAAACAGCGTGGAGTAGTAGCGGGTAACAAAGCTAGGAAAACGAAGAAAAATAGGTTTTTGATCATAGTGGTTGGTTGTAAGTGTTACGGTATGGGAAAAATAGCATTTTATAGGTAACAAACAAACATTCAGGACAGGAGGTGAGGAAGCATAACACAAATGTCATTCATAGCTAAATGTCGCATTTTTAAGATCGGCGAAAATCAAAGGAGCACTCAGGCATCCATAGGCTATCTCCGTTTTCAAAGCCGCCTTTGTAAAAGTTTTGTTGAAGATCGGCTTGCACACAACCTCGACGCCCTTCGGACAGGTCTTGTCCAACGTATCATAATCATTCCTCCATAATCGCAAACGGTTCTCCGGCAGTATCCGGATGCCGTTACGCTTGAAAAATGCCGTATCGGGTTTATAGAGAAGCGTCAGTTTTTCAAGACTATCCAGCTCAAACGCGTTCTTCAGTTGCAATTTTCGGACCAACAGCGGCTTGATATCCCTATTCGGTTGCTCAGATTCATAGGTTTTGACTACAGAATGTTGCAGCACGATACAGTCGCACGGACTTTCCTTCGCCACCCGTAGAATCAAGGCGTCGGCATAGTCGGCATATCCTTTGTTGATGTCTGGCTTGCAACCAAACAGGAGGAAGGCGGGCAGGAGTAAGGGGAGGTATTTACTCATTAAGGGCTTACTTTTTAGGTTGTATCGCGTCGTTCTAACATGAAGATTCCGGGCAGGTATCGTAAATCAACGTCATCAGGGTTGCTAGTTCATAGTTAATGGAGGTTTATTGTTCTAACATCTGTCCTCTGTCCTCCTCAATAAACCGTTACCAACTGCAACTTAATCGAATTATTCGGCAACTGCCTTTTGATAAATTCGGCGGTTCTGTTCGGGCCTAATACGACCGACGTCGCACTAAAATCGAGATTGCCGGTTTTGGTGAACGTGATATTAAACGTGCTGGCGTTCGTGAGCGTGATCCTTTCTCCCGGCAGCATCTCAGTGTTGATGGTAGCCACCGTAGCGGCCGCGGTGCTGGTCACATTGCAATACACGTTCTGTTCTAAATTCAGTGTCGAATTGCTGATGGAAACGGAAGGGGTCAATCCATACGTATTACTTAAAACAGGATGTTGGAAGGAATTGGCCCTGGTAAAGACACCCTGGGAACTGTTATTGCGATAGATAAACAGTTTCTTGTCAAGGTTCAGCGCCGTGTCGACAATGGTATATGTCGGGTCGTCTTCCCTCACAACCCGGCTGACGGTCACATAACAATTCTCGACGTTCACTTCGGAGTTATTTACAAAGATGCATTTGCCAAATCCAAATTGGTTGAACGCATTGGGCTTCAAAGAACCAAAACCCGCCGCATTGGCAAAGCGGCAATTGGTAATGTGGATGGCTTTGCTTTTGAATCCGCCCGTGCCGTTATGAACCTGTATGGCCACATTCAAATTTTCAAACCAACAGGTGTCAAACGTTACGCTCTCCGCATGTTGAATGTTCACACCGTCTTCTGAGTTTTCAATCGTACAATTGATAAAACTCATGATACCCACCGTATTGAAATTATTGGTGGCATTGGATAGCAACACATTGGTGCCCAAAATAAACTCGCTCGGATTCGTCATACTGTAATTGAATTTAGCAAAGAAACCGCAGTTGATGAAGGTGTTCTGGCCCAATTGGCCATTGGTGTATAGTGAATAGGTAAGTGGCGTTTGCCGGGTAACACTGATATTTTCAAAGACATTGAATTGTATCGGAGCGGTATAGTCATTTCGGCCTTTCAGGATGATGCCGTTTCCATTGAAACCTTTTATTTCGACATTTTTGATAGTTGAATTCCAAAGACCACCATCGCCGAACTCGCCGGTATACGCTTCAAGACTGAAACAATTTTTTTGTTTGGAGCTGTCGGTTTCGTTGGCAATCCCCTGGAACGACAGGTCGGATATATGGGAACCCACCACCCGTCCGGTATCCAGTTTTAGCAATGACCCGCCATTAGTGGAGTAGGCGGGCGCGTTGGGGTCAGTCGGATAGCCGGCCTCCAATACCGTATTAAAACGCGATTCACCCCTGAGCGAAACGCCATTCTTCCAAACCAATTCATTATGTATTTTATATACGCCGGAAGGGAAATACACAATGGTACCTTCCGTAATACCCGGATTGTATTTTGCATTATAGGCGGCATAGTCAATAGCCCGTTGGATTCGCTCGCCGTCATCGGGCTGCTTTTGTCCAGTTACGCCATAATAGGTGACATTGATATACCCATCGATCAGGCGCACCCATCGTCCTTTTGTGGTATCGTTATTTCGTTGGATAATACAACCATCATCATTATTTCGGATACCACCCGGATGGATGTCCACCCATAAATTGTCCACGTTCGGGTCGCCATTGGGATTATACTCAGGAATCCACATAAATTCGCCGCCTCCATTGTCCAACTCTGAAGAATAATACTTGACACACACTCTTTCAAAACGAGCGGACGGCGTCCTAGCCTTCAAAGCGGCTATGTTATCGACGGTAGCCGTACACGAGTTACTCTCGCTGCTTTTAGCCGTAAGCGACCCCAGATTGTTCAGGCTGAAAAACGCATACGGGACGCTGAAAAACTGGCTGGTGCCGTTGATCGTAAACTTTTGCCCACTACCCGTTGTATCGACCTCAATGCGGTACGATTTGGTCTTGGTGGCATCTCCCCATTTGAGGTCGCTAAGTTTGAAGTTCGGATCACTGGGAAGTATTCGTTCGCCTTGCCCGATCACGATGTTGTAGTGCCCCGTCGCATTTGTCTTTACGCGATGTGTTTCTATATACAGTTCCTCTTTGTCATCATCTAAAATAGTGGCCCTGATCACCACGTCTTTATTGGCGACGGGTCTGTTTTGGCTGTCATTGATAACACCCCGGTGGCTAAAACCCTGTGGCAGGCCCTGTCCACACATGAGGTTGACAAAAAGCAGGCAAAAAATGGCGATTCTCATAGTTTAACGATTTTGAAGTTCTCCTCTTTATTAATGACTACCAGATACAACCCGGTTGTCAGGTATTTTACGTCAATAGTGTTTTGGGATGATGGAGCGGTATAGACTACCTTTCCGTCCAGGCTGTATATGACAACCGTTTCAACCGGTTTATCCGATACGATCTGTAGTACATCTGTTACGGGATTAGGGAAGATGCGGGTATGGGCACCGACAAGTTCATCAGTCGTTTCATTGCTTTTCAGTTCCATAAACAAGTCTCCCGTATCGAAAGCTAAGTCGCTTTTGACGTAACTGCTTGCATTGATTTCATTGCTTTGTGGAACCTCCTGCGCGACGGTTTCATATACAGCCAGCAGGGAAATGACAAAAAGCAGGACGATATTAATTCTGAAGTTGCTCATAAGTAAAAATTAATCTACCCTAATCGAACGTATGGGTTCGGCTCTGGTACGTAAATCGGGACATCAGGTTTGTGCAATGCTCAAATATACGAATAACCACAATGCGTTAGGATAAAGGAGGGGGGCGGTGATGGTTAAAAATTTAGGGTTGATAGTTGATAGTTCAGGGTTCAAGATATTCGTCAAACCTCTTTCCTCTTTCCTCTCTCCTCTCACTCCTTCAAATGCCATCTTGTCAGCCCCTCCTTCCCATTTCCTGACAAATAAACGCCTTCGTCCCCGTGGCACAGTCCTTGCCAACTGCCGCGCAAGTTCAAAATTGAAAAAACAACTAACTATGGGTAAGATAATCGGAATCGACTTAGGAACTACCAACTCATGCGTGGCCGTAATGGAAGGCAACGAAGCGGTCGTAATCCCTAACTCGGAAGGAAAACGCACAACGCCATCTGTCATCGCTTTTGTGGAAGGCGGCGAAATAAAAGTGGGCGACCCGGCCAAACGCCAGGCCGTGACCAACCCGACCAAAACGATTGCATCAATCAAACGGTTCATGGGCCGTACCTTCGACGAAACGTCGGGTGAAACCAAACACGTGGCCTATAACGTGGTGAAAGGTGACAACAACACACCGCGGGTGGATATCGACAAACGGCTGTATACCCCACAGGAATTGTCGGCCATGACACTGCAGAAAATGAAGAAAACGGCGGAAGATTACCTCGGACAGTCGGTGTCTGAAGCCGTCATCACCGTACCGGCCTACTTTAACGACGCACAACGTCAGGCAACGAAAGAAGCAGGTGAGATCGCCGGACTCAAAGTCATGCGGATCATCAACGAGCCAACAGCGGCGGCCTTGGCATACGGACTCGACAAAAAAGGACAAGACCAGAAAATCGCGGTATATGACCTCGGCGGCGGTACCTTCGATATCTCCATCCTCGAACTGGGCGATGGCGTATTCGAAGTATTGTCAACCAACGGGGATACCCACCTCGGTGGCGACGACTTTGACCAGGTAATCATCGACTGGCTGGCCGACGACTTCAAAGCCGAAGAGCAACTCGACCTGCGCATCGACCCTATGTCGCTGCAACGTCTGAAAGAAGCAGCCGAGAAAGCGAAGATCGAACTATCATCTTCCGCTGAAACCGAAATCAACCTGCCGTATATCACGGCTACCGCTTCGGGACCTAAACACTTGGTGAAAAAACTAAGCCGTGCCAAATTCGAACAACTGGCCGACAGCCTCGTAAAACGTTCGATGGATCCGGTAGCAAAAGCCCTGAAAGATGCCGGTTTGTCAAAATCGGATATTGATGAGGTCATCCTCGTGGGTGGTTCGACCCGTATCCCGAAAATCCAGGAAGAAGTAGAGAAGTTCTTCGGTAAGAAGCCATCGAAAGGGGTGAACCCGGATGAAGTAGTAGCCATCGGCGCTGCGATCCAGGGTGGTGTATTGTCAGGCGACGTAAAAGACGTATTGCTTCTCGACGTAACACCACTGTCACTCGGTATCGAGACAATGGGTGGCGTGATGACGAAACTCATCGATGCCAACACCACCATCCCGACCAAAAAATCACAGGTATTCTCAACCGCGGCCGACTCACAGCCAAGCGTCGAAATCCACGTGTTGCAGGGTGAGCGTACCATGGCAGGTGATAACAAGACCATCGGTCGTTTCCACCTCGATGGCATCCCACCGGCCCCACGCGGCGTACCACAGATCGAAGTAACGTTCGACATCGACGCCAACGGTATCATCAAAGTATCGGCTACCGATAAGACCACCGGAAAATCACAGGATATCCGCATTGAGGCTTCTTCCGGACTCACGCAAGAGGAAATCGAGCGTATGAAGAAAGACGCTGAAGCAAACGCCGATGCTGACCGCAAAGCCCGTGAGCGCGCTGAGAAACTGAACGAGGCCGACAGCATGATTTTCCAGACGGAAAGCCAACTGAAGGAACTTGGCGATAAACTGTCAGCCGATCACAAATCAGGCATCGAAGCGGCCCTGACCGAATTGAAAGCGGCGCACGCGTCACAAGACCTGGATGCGATCCAACCGGCCCTCGACAAGATCAACGCAGCCTGGAAAACGGCTACCGAAGCCATGTACCAGCAAGGCGGTGCGCAGGGCGAGCCACAGCCTCAGGAAGCACAGCCACAAGACGAAGGCGGCTCTGTTCAGGACGTCGACTACGAAGAAGTGAAATAATGCCCACTTAGTTATAGGAAGAGCGGATCGTAAGGTCCGCTTTTTTTATGCCCGTGCGTTAAATTTCCCGTCGGGTCCGTCCACAGGAAAAACCATCGGGAATTATTTTTTACCTTGTCGAAAAAACAACCGATGTCTATAAAATATCTTGCCGTACTACTGCTGTCCGTTTGCTCGCTGACAGTGTCCGCCCAAAAGAAAAAGAAAGCAGCGGCTCCAAAACCCACCAAGAAGACACTCGCTACGGCGGCTTCTTCTACTGCCGAATGGTTCCCGACCAAAACCGGCACGCGTTTTTATGTGTTGTCAGGTCCGACCAAAGACACCCTGTCGCTGGGGCAGTTCGAACCGAAGGCACCCGAACCAACAGAGATTACCCTCACCGAATTCACCGCAAAAGGGGTGAAGCTCATCGCCGTCAGTTGGAAAGAGAATACGCTCACGAAGGCCGACAAGCGCACGGAAAAGGCCGTAAAGGCACAAACCCGCATCTTCGACCCGGTGTCGAAAACAGCAGTGCTCGAGAATACACAAAGCACGACTAACATTTCCGAGATTGTGTCATTAGGCGGAACGGACGCCACTAAAACTGTAGAGAAGATCCGCTCAGAAGGTTCCGAATGCAAACTCCTGCCCGACGGCGATGTCACCCTCACCAACAAAGGACGCAGTGACCGTCTGTCGTATGATCCGAAACAGGGAAAATACGTCGTAGCGAAGAAAAAGTAATCAGTCGCCTCGCTGGATCCGACGCTTTAGCAACAGGCAGCAGCCCGCGCCCACCAGCGCAAGTGCGGTCATAAGTGCCCAGTTCGCGGTATAACCGAACCGTTCCACCGTTTCCATCCCGAGTTTTGCCCCGACGATGTGGGCGAAGCTAAACGTCATCGTAAATAGTGCCATATACGCGCCTTTCACGTGTGCCGGTGCCCGATGGTTCGCAAACGCATTGCTGAACGGGAAGAGGAACATCTCGCCATAGCTCATCGCGACGGTGTAGACAATAAGCACCCCATAGGGCCCTCCAATCCATAAGGCCACATAGCCAAACGCCAGCACCAGCATTCCCCATAGCATTACCTTCAGTCGGTCAACGTGTTTGCGCTCGAAGAACCCCACAATGGGCATTTCGCAGAGAAAAACCAGGAGTCCGTTCAGCGTCATCAGCAATCCGGTTTCGAATTCCGTGAAACCAAATCCATCACGTGTATAGATCGGAAAGGTCGAGAGGATTTGGAAGAACACCAGCGCCCCCAGGAAACTTACGAACAGGAACAGCCAATACACCCGGTCGTTCCAGGGTGTGCGGCCCACGTGTTCGGGTATGACCACCTGCGACTTCGGATCGGACTTTCGCTCTTTCACCAGCAGGGCAAAGGCAGTGATCGCAAGGATACAGGTCGCCCCATCCACCCAGAACAATCCCGAATAACCAATCCCCAGAATGATGAGTCCGCCCAGTGCGGGCCCGGCCGCAAAGCCCAGGTTCACCGCAAGTCGCACGAGGGAAAAAGCGCGTGTACGGGTTTCCGGACTGGCATACGAAGCAACCGATACGAACATGGCGGGGCGGAACATATCGGCTACCGTCATGGTAAGGAAAATGCCAAGGCAGAGTCCGGTAAACGAATGGATACGTTCCAGCGCAAACAGCAGCAAGCCATTCGTAAACAGGCTAAAAACCATTACTTTATAGAAGCCGATTCGATCCGCCAGCCGTCCGCCGATAAAAGAACCGAGCAGCGATCCGGCCCCGAACGCCATCATCACGGTGCCGACATCCGACAATGAAAAGTGCAGGTCTTCATGCAGGTATTTTGATAGGAAGGGAAGTACCATAGCACCCGCACGGTTGACAAAGGTAATGCCGGCCAAAATCCAGATCTCGCGGGAAAACCCGCGGAAGTTGTTGACATAACGTTGGGAGGCGTGGCGCAGCATGGAATGTAACAAATTTACGGTTTCTGTCTGCAAACGTCCGTCCATCTTCGTTATTTTTACCAAAACCATTTCCATGAAACGCTACCTGACGTTGCTGTGCACGTTGTTCCTCGCCACGGGCCTTACTGCACAAAAGTATTCGGAGAAAGACGTGCGTGCTTTCCAACATAAATTAAATGAAGAATTCGCCTCGGAAAAGGAAAGTCCGTTGGAACCTGCTGATCGCAAGCACTTCAAATCGTTGGATTTTTTCGCTCCAAATCCTGCTTTTTTCGTGGTAGCAAAGTTCGTCCGGACGCCGAATGAAAAGCCGTTCCCGATGAAGACGTCGACGTCGCGAACGCCGATGTATGTAAAGTACGGCGAGCTCCATTTCACACTCGAAGGGAAGCCCTGCGTGCTGAACCTATATAAACCAACGGCACCGGGTGAGGATTACTATTTCCTGCCGTTCACCGACCTTACCAACGGTGAAGAGACCTACGGAGGTGGGCGTTACATCGACCTGGAAGCGCCGGGCGAAACCGTCGTCATCGATTTCAACAAAGCCTACAATCCCTACTGTGCCTACAGCGGACGGTATTCGTGTCCGAAAGTACCGAAAGACAACCACCTCGACGTTGCCGTTAAAGCGGGCGTGAAGAAATTCCATGATTAACCTCCATACGCATCATGCTACCGGGCAATCCAGTGTAGTGGCAATCGTCAACCGGTATCCTTACGAAACGGTTGACGGCCTGCGCTGTTTTTCCACCGGCATCCATCCGTGGTACCTCGATACGCTGCCCTTACATGACGCACTGGCGATCATCGAAACGCGTTTGAAGCTGACAGGATGCGTGGCGGTAGGGGAGTGCGGACTCGACAAACGCATCGAACGACCGCTTGCCGAGCAGCAACCCGTGTTTGAACAGCAACTGGAACTGGCCCAGACCTATGGCAAGCCCGTCATTCTGCATTGCGTGGGCGCGTATCAGGAAATAATCGAAACCCGGAAACGCCTTCGCCTGACCGTACCGATGATTATACACGGATTTTCCAAAAACCGGCAAGTGGCGCAATCCCTTCTTGATAACGGGTTTTACCTGTCGTTTGGGAAATACCTCCTCCAGAATCCCGGATTGGCAGAGGTGTTGCGGGACGTACCTGCCGACCGCATCTTCCTCGAAACCGATACCATCACGGACGGAATCGAAGCGGTGTACGATCGCGCTGCTGCCATACTTGAAACCGATGTTACCGCACTGGAAGCGCAAATCAACCAGAATTTTGTGTCGGTTTTCGGACCGCACCTTCTTACCAATTCCTAAATCCGCGTATTTTTGCCCCACAAAATCTAAGGTATGGCACAGTGGACGGAGCGCGCGGAATTGCTTTTCCGCGCAGAAGGACTCGAACGGCTTCGGCAGTCAAACGTATTGGTCGTCGGATTGGGCGGCGTGGGCTCATTTGCAGCGGAATTCCTCGCCCGGGCAGGTGTTGGCACTATGACGATTGTCGATGGGGATGTGGTGGATATTACCAACATCAACCGGCAACTTCCGGCCCTGCATTCTACCGTCGGCCAACCGAAAGTGACCTTGGTAGGCGATCGCCTAATGGACATCAACCCCGAACTGAAGCTAACGCGGGTCAAGGAATTCCTGTCACCCGAACGCGCCTATGAACTCGTCACCACCGAGTACGATTATGTGGTCGACTGCATCGACAGCATCACCCCGAAGCTCAACCTGATCAAATCGGCCCGCGACAAAAAGATGAAAGTTATCAGCAGCATGGGCGCCGGCGGCAAAATGGACGCGTCGAAAGTGCGGGTAACCGACATCAGCAAGTCACACAACTGCCACCTCGCGACGGCCGTGCGCAAGCGACTGAGGAAGATGTATGTGCAGAAAGGCGTGAAAGTAGTATTCTCAACCGAAATACAGGACGAAGGCAGCTTGTGCATGACCGACGGACTCAATTTCAAGAAATCCTTTTACGGAACCAACAGCTACATGCCCGGCTTGTTTGGGTTGTACGCAGCCGAAACGGTTATTCGGTATTTGTTGAAGAATAAGGAGTTGAAATAAAGCTCCGTTTTTAGTTCCAAACAACAGCATAACGCTGTCCGGAACAGGCTTATAGTTAGTTGAAAGTTAAAAATTTGAATACCCCGTTTGTTTACCGATAGCAAAAAAACAGAAATAAAAAAACTGATCACGTAGGATCAGTTCTATTTTTAGGGTTGGATAATCAGTTTAGATAGTTGTCAAATCCTGAATTTTCATAACCATTTGTTTTTCTATTCAGTTAGCGTGTGGTTTTTTACAGCGTAAAGATATATATATTATTCTAATAACTTTAAAAATGAATTTATATCGGTGTTAAATTTTGATTTCATTCTGTTTCATTTTTTTTTGACGATTTAAATATTTCGGCTATTTCCATTCCATCTAAAGCTTGGTCTCTCAATGCTTCGCTATACAGTCCTTTATCAAGTTCAAAAGCTTTTTTCAAGTAGTTAGCTGCTTTTGTTTTCAAATTTTCGATATATTCACTCTCTAATCCTGTATTTCTAAATTCAATGTATTCTCGATTATAATTACAAGCTAAATTATAGTACGCCGGCGCAAAATCAGGATTGTTAGTGATGAATTCCTTTAATGTATTATTTGATTTATCAAATTCTTTTAAGAATTTATTTCTAATCGAACAAGCGTTAAGTAAGCTATATTTATCTTCTTTATTTTTAAAATAAGCACTTTCATAAGCTCGAGCTGCAACATCATATTCTTTCATTGCAAACAAGAATTTACCTAGTCTTTTAGTCAATAACGGTTCAAGGTTACCCACTCCGTTATTGGACACATATTTCAAAACCTCCTCTTTGACTTTAGAATCTATCTGTGAGAAATCGGATGTTAGGATATTATCAATGTTCAGTGAGTTTGGATTCATTGTTTGGTCACTAAGAATAAGGTCAATATTTCTATCATTTAAGACCAATTCTTCGAAAATAGTAGTTACCGATAGTATATATAATACTATAAAACCAAGAACGAAATATACGCCAATTAACGAACCAATTATAATTACTTGGCTGTTATCATTAGTGAGATAGTTCGAAAGCTCAATTACTCCCGCTTTGGAATAGATAAAAATATCCTTCAATTCAATAAGTGTAACGCCGACGATAATTTTTGTTAACCAACTGGTAATTTCTTTTAAAGACGAGTTTCTTTGATACTTTGTAGGAAATTCAGCATTATTATGTGCTGGGAATCCGAAAAGAAATCCCAAAAAACTGCCGATTAGGAAGCTTGCTAACTGTAATAATATCAAGGTTCCCGACAATCTCCAATAATTCCAAATATTGTTTACACTCAACGAGTACAGGAGAACGATAGTGCTAGTAAAGCAAAAAATGAGGCATGAATAATTTAAGTATTTATTCACGCAAAAAGCAAAATATTTTGTCATTTGTTTTGCGATAAGAGATGTGAATGTAAGATTAATAAAAATTTAATTTATAAAAGCCCAGTTCACGGTCTATAAGTCAACCCCATCGGAATCTGCACTTTACCCTTTCCGTAAATGTTGAGGTAAAGTTTTACTGGTTTGTCCTGTCCGGCCCAGGTCAATTCATACACATCTAATGTGCCTACGCCCATTTCGCTGTATTTGGAAGGGTAGGGGCAGCAGCTTTCGAGTTTTGTATAGGTAATGGTTTCGCCTTTCGGGCCCGCTAAGGCATTGAGAAAGCGCGGCTGGTTGATCGAATC
Organism: Flavobacteriaceae bacterium; assembly: GCA_027490305.1. Lineage (GTDB taxonomy): Bacteria > Bacteroidota > Bacteroidia > Flavobacteriales > Flavobacteriaceae > Flavobacterium. Next base: position 14,594 of record JAIXYI010000044.1, on the reverse strand, counting down.
GTTTTTCGTGCTTTTGTAGAAGATGTTGATCGGATAATCCGGATCGTAGCCGTATTTTGGATCGTGGCTGTATTCCGTCAACACGAAATGGCTGTCTTTCAGGACGGGTGCCGGTGCCGTTTCATCGATATTGCGGATGGTTGACTTGGTGCTGGTGCAGGAAACGGCAGCAAAAGCGACAAGCAGAAAAAGAGGGTAGAAGCGCATACGTTAGTTTTTTGGACGGGTACGCAAAAAATAGGCCACAGCGGCTGCGTAGAGTACCCCAATCGACAAAGTGAAGAAAACCGCCTGGTAGAGATAGCTTTGCAGGTTGAAGATTTCTCCCGCCTTTTTGTTGCCGTGTTCAAGGTTATAGCGGATCATATTCGGGAAGAACTCAGGTGCAATGGCCTTGTGCACCACAACCTGCGCCAGGACCATCAGCAGGGAAATAAAAATCGTCAGGTAAAAACCCGAAACACAGCCCTGTTTCCAGTCCATTTGCTTTTGGAAGACCGTTTCCCGTTTTTCCCGGAGCGCCAGGACGTATAACACAAATCCGAAAAGGTAAAAGCCAAGTGACGAAAGGAGGAGCCAATCGATGTGCGTATCATACACACCCAATACTTTTTCTCCCATGATCCACGCCAGATAAGCGAAGATGTAGCGCACGGCCCATTTAAACTCGACGGCAAATTTTTTCATTTTGCAGTATTGACGTCCAAAGTTACGGATTCCGCCCGTCGGTTTGGTTTGGTATCGCTATTTTTGCCCAAAACAATGTGTATGGAAATGCTCTCGCACACCTGGCCGTGGTACGTGTCGGGTTTCCTCATCGGTGTCGTGATGTTACTCCTGATTTGGTTCGGGAAGACCTTCGGCATGTCGTCGAACCTGCGCACGCTTTGCGCGATCGGAGGCGCCGGAAAGTTCTCTTCTTTCTTCCGATACGACCACAAAAGCCATTTCTGGAACCTTGTGGTGGTAATCGGTGCCATGATAGGCGGCTTCATCGCGGTTCATTACCTCTCCGATCCGTCGAACGTGACGCTCAGCCCGGACACTTTGGCGCAACTGCAGAAAATGGGCATCGATGCGCCAAACGGCAAGCTTGCGCCCGACGTATTGTTCGGCCCGGATGTCTGGACGTCACCCAAAATGTTGGTCCTTTTACTGGGCGGTGGTGTGTTGATTGGTTTCGGTTCGCGTTACGCCGGCGGATGCACCTCGGGTCATGCGATACAGGGGTTGAGCAACTTGCAGGTTCCGTCACTAAAGGCCGTAATTGGCTTTTTTGTAGGTGGTTTGATTATGGTACATTTTATCCTCCCGTTACTTTTCTGATATGAAAGCACTGAAATACCTGTTGACCGGCGTCTTATTCGGCATCGTCCTCACCAAAACGGAAGCGGTATCATGGTACCGGATCTTCGAAATGTTCCGTTTCGAATCCTTCCATATGTATGGCATCATTGGTGTCGCCATCGCTACGGGCGTCATCGGCATCCAAATCATCAAGCGGAAGAACGTACGCGACATAAAAGGCGAGCCGATCGTCATTCCCGATAAGGAAAAAGGATCGGCCCGCTATTGGGTCGGCGGTTTGCTGTTCGGACTCGGGTGGGGACTGGTAGGTTCGTGTCCGGGACCCATCTTTATCCTGATCGGAGCCGGTTTCTATCCTGTGTTCGTCATCCTATTGGGCGCGCTGATTGGCACGTTCCTCTATGGTTTACTAAAGGATCGCCTGCCGCATTGAGGCGCTTTCGCGGATGATACGTCCGTGTATACCGTTATTGATACACCCTGACGTAGTCGATCACATATTCCTGCGGGAAGATCGAATCATCCACTTCCGGACCTCCGAAATCTCCACCGATGGCCAGGTTCAGGATGAAAAAGAACTTCTGGTCATACGGCCAGTTCCCTTTTGTCTTGGGTGACGGCTGGTAGGTATAGACCGCTTGTCCATCCACAAAAAACACCATCCGGTCCGCATTCCAGTCGACAGCATAAACGTGGAAACCTTCTTCAATGTTCGGGAATTCGGTCTTTTTGCTGCTCGCGGTGGCGCCGTGGGTATCAGTGGTATGCAGGGTGGTGTAGATCATGTGCGGCTCGCGTCCGACATATTCCATAATATCAATCTCACCGCAGTGAGGCCATTGCGACGTATTGATGTCGCTTCCCAGCATCCAGAAGGCCGGCCACACGCCGTGTCCTTTTGGCAGTTTCAGCCGGGCTTCCATATACCCATATTGGAATTCCTGTTTCCCTTTCGTGGTGATGCGGGTCGAGGTATAGTGCGTTCCGTCCTTTTTAGCGGTAATAGTCAGGAAACCTTTCGATACACGATGGTTGACCTTCGTATAATCCTGGCGCTCGTGGTTGCCCCAGCCGTTGTCGCCGAGTTCGAAATTCCAGGTTTTTTCGCTGAGGGCAGAACCGTCAAAGTTCTCTTCCCACACTAACTTACGATTGGTTTTCTGCGCCACTACAGTCGTAACGGCCAGAAGGGTAATAACTAGGTACTTCATAGTATGTTATTTGTTATTGGTAAACCCTTACATAATCGATTTCCATTGACGATTGCACGAAGGCTGGATCGACTGTGCCGCCGAAATTTCCGCCCATCGCCACGTTCATGATGATAAAGAAGTCGTGGTTGAACGGCTTATCCGGACTGTTTGTGGAGGAACGGAACATCGTACCGTCAATGAACCATTTGATAGACGTCGGCGACCATTCCACCGCATACACGTGGAACGCCGAAGAAGCCGTTGGCAATGACGTTGTACCTCCGTCGCCGTTGGCACCCGAATGTCCAGGGTAGTGGAGCGTGCCATAAATAGTGCCCTGATTGTTGCCAATATGTTCCATCACGTCAATCTCGCCACAGGCAGGCCATGCCGCAGAGGTGTAATTAGCCCCCAGCATCCACAGCGCCGGCCAGGTGCCGCCACCGATGGGGAGTTTGGCGCGGAACTCAATCTTCCCGTAGGTAAAGTCGAATTTGTTTTCAGAGACAAGGCGAGCCGACGAGTAGGCAAACCCGCTGGTCGGTTCTTTGATCAGGTTGATATGCAGCATGCCATCCGCCACTACGGCGTTGTTCTGGCTGTTGGTGTAGTATTGCAATTCATTGTTGCCCCATCCGTTATTGTTACCGATGTTATAATTCCAGTTGGCTGCGTTGGGCGCCCCGGGCGTGTCGAATTCATCTGACCAGATCAGGGTCGAGAAATCGTTGTCAAACTGGTTGAGTACGGTGACCGAAACGGTTTTGGAAGTAGAGGAATTGACGCCCAATGCCGCAACCGTCACGCTGTAGGTGTTGACGCCCGGCGTAGTGAAGGTCTTCTGCGCCTGTCCGTTGGCCACCGTCTGCGAAGTACCATCCGGAAAGGTAAAAAGGTAATTGTTGGCGTTATCTGCCGTTGCGGTAAAATTGACGATGCCCGATCCGTCGCCATTCGGGTGGGTGTCGTCTTTCCCCTTAATGGTAACGGTGACCTGAAGATTGCTCGGGGCCGTGCCGCCACCTCCGCCACCGTCGTCATCGCCGCCGCTGCCGCAGGCCTGCAAGAGGCTTAAAAAAGGAATACAAAACAGGAAGAAACGTTTCATAGTAGGTTTTTTGTGGTTGATTATTATGCCCGCAAAATAGTCATTTGTAAAGCGAACCGAAAAAAAATCGGTCTTACAAAAACACTACATATCAACGGTTAACGCCTTATTTTACAAGGTTTACGATTTTATTAACAATGCTAACGGCTTTTTTGGCGTTACTTGTTACTAGTTAAATCAAACTACCACACAAATGAAAAAAGTATTGAAAATGTCCGTTTTGTTAGTCGCTACCGTTTTCTTCGCATCCTGCAGCAGCGACAGCGATGGCAACTCGGTAAGTGGCAACCTCGAAGCAAAGTGGACACCAACCAAAACGGTTACCAAAGTCAGCGGACAAACGTTTTCAGACGACTATGAGGACAATGAGCCCGGCTGCGACAAAGACTACCTGCAATTTCTGGCGGATGGTACCGTGAAAAATGCCGTTTACTACAAAAATGCCAGCGATGTGTGTACGGAAGACAGCGCTACCGACGGCAATTGGGCGAAAGACGGTTCTTCACTCACCATCACCAACAGTTCGGAGTACAATGGCGAATACACCATCCGAAAGCTGAACGGCAGTGAACTACAGGTTCAGACCACACAGACCATCGCCGGGGTGGCAGCCACGGTCACCCTTTACTTCCAGAAAGTAGAATAGAAAAAGAAAGCCCTGCAATCGCGGGGCTTTTTTATATGATTTCGGCGCTGAGTCCGGCTTCCAGCAATTGGGTGCATTGCGGCTTCAGTTCCTCGAAGGTGCCGGTCTTCACCGTGCATTTTCCTTTGTAATGTACGATGATGGCACACTGTTCCGCCTGCTCCGCAGTATGCTTACATACCCGGATGAGTGTCTCGATCACATGGTCGAACGTGTTCACGTCATCGTTGAAAAGTACGATTTCATTGAGGTGCCCCACGGCTTCCTCCAATAAAACATCTTCTTTTACTTTTTCGATTACAGCCATCAGTTATGGTATTTCAAGGCCACCCAATTGTGGCGCGTATGCTTTGCGACAAAGGTAAGTCCGTTTTCTACACAAGACGCATCGATAAACGGAATATCCTCTTCATAAAACCCGCTTAACAACAGCGTGCCGCCCGGTTCCAGGCAGCCGACGTAAGTGGCCATATCCTGCAAAAGGATGTTGCGATTGATGTTCGCGATAATCAGGTCGTAGCGTTTACCCGGAAGAAGCGAAGCATCCCCTTCATAAACCGTAATGTGTTGGCAGTTATTGCGTTCGGCGTTTTCGATGGAGTTCAGGTAGCACCATTCATCGATGTCGATAGCATCGATGGGATGCGCTCCTTTCATCTCCGCCAGTATCGCCAGGATGGCCGTGCCACAGCCCATATCCAACGTCTTCATGCCCGTTACATCGGTTTCCAGCAGGTGTTGGATCATCATGTGGGTCGTCTCGTGGTGCCCCGTGCCAAAGCTCATCTTGGGTTCGATGACGATTTCATACTCGGCACCACTCGCCGGATGGAAGGGCGCCCGAACATGGCAGCGTCCGTCAACATCAATAGGTTCGAAATTCTTCTCCCATTCTGAATTCCAGTTGACCTGCTCGATTTCTTCGATGGTATAGGAAATCCGGAATTCGGGCGATTCTAATATATAGAGGCCCGCCAGGATGTCGGCATCCCACAACACTTTTTGCACATAAGCGGTGATACCGTCTTCCGTTTCCACAAAACTTTCAAAAGCCGTTTCGCCCAGTTCCGCCAGTAATATCTCAGCGCCCGGCTCTTTCGGTTCAACAATAAAGTGGTATCCCAGGTAGGTAATGGCCATGCTTGTTCAAATTTCCGCAAAGGTAATCGTATCTTACTTTTTTGGGCGCTTGGGAAACGCTATTTTTGCGTACACATAACACAACCACAACAATTTCCTGATGATGAGATACGGCTGGCTGCTGTGCGCGCTTCTGGTGACTGGTTTCGGTAAGGCGCAGGTAACCCCTGAAAACAAGAACACCAACGACCTCCACCTTGCTTCGCTCCCCTATTACAATTTCGGCAAAGGCATTGGTATTACCTCGCCTGACAGCCTTTTTCAGTTAAACCTCCGTTTTCGCATTCAGAATAGGGTGACCTACCTGGATGAAGAAGGAGAAAAACCAGCGTATGACGGGCAAATCCGCCGCCTGCGTCTCCGGTTTGATGGGTTTATCGGGAATCCTAAGTTTCTTTACGCCATTCAGTTGTCGTTTGCGCCCGGCGATGTCGGAGAGGTAAGGGAGGGCGAGAATCTCAACATCGTCCGCGATGCCGTTGTGTTTTACCGACCTAACAAAAGCTGGATTTTTAGTTTCGGACAAACGAAACTTCCCGGCAACCGCCAACGCGTCAATTCATCCGGGGCGCTGCAATTGACCGATCGGACGATCAATAACGCCAAATTCAACATCGACCGCGATTTCGGTTTCCAGGCACATTACCTGCACGAATACCAAGAGCGTTTCAGTTATGTGGTGCGTACCGCGGTCAGCACAGGGGAAGGGCGCAATGCCACCGGGCAGGCCGACGATGGGGTGGCCCTTACGGGAAAATTGGAGCTGTATCCGCTGGGTTCTTTCACCAAGGACGGTACCTTTTTCGAAGGCGACCTGATGCGGGAAACGACGCCAAAGTTGCTGGTATCGGGTGCCTTCCAGCAAAATAACCAGGCACTGCGTACGGGTGGACAATTGGGCGACGACCTCTTCGAACCCCGAACGATGAAGACACTGATGCTTGATGCGATGCTCAAATACAACGGCTGGGCCGTGATGGGGGCCTATTTTTCCCGAGACACTCCAAAAAGTCCTATTACCGTGGATCCGCTTGATGCCACCCGCGTACGCTACGTGTATACAGGTTCGGGTTACGATGCCCAGGCCAGCTACCTGTTTCCGTCCCATTACGAAATCATCGGCCGTTTTTCAAGCCAACGTGTATCCAAATCGATTGAAACACTGGCGCCGAACACCCGCGAGTTCAGCTTGGGTGTGACGAAATACCTCTGGGAGCATGCCTTTAAGCTACAGGGCGAGGTCAATTACGACCGTCTCGAGTATTTCGACGGTTCGACAAAAGGAAACTGGTACGTGCGTTTCCAGATTGAAATGGGAATCTGATACCTTCGCTGGGAGGTCTTTGGGTGCGATAAAAAAGGCGTTACCCGAAAAGACGTGTTGAATTTTGGGATGGCAAACCATTTTCGTATGTTTATCTCCTAAACCAACTATCCAACCATGAATGCTGTACAGCCGTATTCGCTCTTTTCCGAATTCGATATCAATCTTTTCAAAGCCGGTAAGCATTTCCGGCTGTATGAAAAACTGGGCGCGCACCTCACCGAAGTCGACGGTGTAAAAGGGGTGTATTTTGCCGTCTGGGCCCCAGCCGCCCGGTCGGTGTCCGTGATTGGCGACTTCAATTATTGGGTGCAGGGACAACATCCGTTGATGGTGCGCTGGGACAGTTCCGGAATTTGGGAAGGTTTTATTCCTGGCGTAGAGAAAGGAACACGATACAAGTATAAGATACAATCCAATAGCGGTGCCATAACCGAAAAAGCCGACCCGTTCGCGTTGTTCTGTGAGCATCCGCCCCAGACGGCTTCGGTGGTATGGGACCTCGACTACAAATGGAAAGACAAATCCTGGATGACATCGCGGAAAGACAAAAACGGACTCGACAAGCCGTATTCCGTATATGAAGTCCATTTGGGCTCGTGGCGCCGCAACGCCGAAGGGAAATTCCTCGCCTATCTCGAAATGGCCGACCAATTAGTCGACTATGTGAAAGAAACCGGCTTCACACACGTCGAGTTCATGCCGGTCATGGAATACCCCTACGACCCGTCATGGGGCTATCAGTTAGTAGGCTATTATGCGCCTACGTCCCGCTTCGGCAAACCACAGGATTTCATGGTGCTGGTCGACAAATTACACCAGGCAGGCATCGGGGTCATCCTCGACTGGGTACCGTCGCATTTTCCGGAAGATGCGCACGGACTCGGGTTTTTCGACGGGTCGAATCTCTATGAGCACCCCGACCGGCGCAAGGGCTATCATCCCGACTGGAAAAGCCTCGTATTCAATTACGGACGCAATGAGGTCCGCGCCTTCCTGATTTCCAATGCGATATTTTGGCTCGACCGCTACCACGCCGACGGACTCCGGGTGGATGCCGTAGCTTCGATGCTCTATCTCGATTATTCCCGAAACGACGGAGAATGGGAACCGAATATGTTTGGAGGCCGGGAAAATCTCGAAACGATTAGCTTCCTTAAAGACTTCAATGAAGCGGTCTACTCGATGTTTGATGGTGTACAGACGATTGCCGAAGAGAGTACATCTTTCCCAATGGTATCGCGTCCGACGTCTGCCGGAGGACTTGGCTTTGGCATGAAGTGGATGATGGGATGGATGCACGACACCCTCCAGTATTTCAAACGCGAGACGATTTACCGCAAATACCACCAAAACGACCTGACGTTTTCGATGACGTATGCCTTTTCCGAGAACTTCATGTTGCCTTTGTCGCATGATGAAGTGGTATATGGGAAACGCTCGATTCTGGGCCGCATGCCGGGCGATGAATGGCAGCGTTTTGCGAATCTTCGTCTATTGTATGGCTATATGTTCACCCATCCAGGTGCCAAGTTGCTGTTCATGGGAGATGAGTTCGGACAATCGGCGGAATGGAAATTCGACGGGTCGCTTGACTGGCACTTACTGCAGTTTGGCTATCACGAAGGCATCCGGAAGACCATTGCCGCGCTCAACAAATTGTATACCTCACATCCGGCCTTATACGAGAAACAGTTCAGTCCGGATGGTTTCGAATGGATTTCCTATTCCGATCACCAGAACGCCGTGCTGAGTTATATCCGCAAAGGCGAAAACCCCAAACAGGATGTCGTGGTGGTCTGCAACTTCACGCCGGTCGTCCGCACCGATTACCGCATTGGCTTGCCCGCAAAAGGCAAGCTCACAGAAGTATTCAACAGTGACCATGCCGATTTCGGAGGCAGCGGCGTGTTAAACGGAAAATCGATCAAGATTGACAAAGAAGCATGGAACGGGCGCGAGTTTTCCGCTTCGATTACCTTACCGCCACTGGGCGTAGTGGTCTTTACGTTGTAAGAGCAACGGAAGAGTGGCGCTTAAATAATCTACCGGTACAAAATAAAAAAGGCCCCGTTTTCTGGGGCCTTTTGCTATTCACCTGCCTGGTATTGCTTCATTTCTTCGAGCGGGGCGATGGCGCCGTAGTCTTTCCAAATATTTTGGTCGTATTTTCGAAGTACCTCGTACTTGAACTCCGCTTCTTTCAGTTCGTCGTATTCCCCTTCCGTTGCTGTGCTGCGCGAGAGGTTAAGGTATTCGGTTTTCTCTGACTGGTTTCCTTCAATCTTGAATTCAAAGGCCACGACATCGCGCTCGCTGCGGTCTTTCGTGATTTCGATCATTTTCAGTGGGCGGTGCACGTAGAAGTAACTTCCCGATTCACGTGCGCCATATTGTAGGTAATAGCCTTGTCCATCAGGATCTTTCCGGAAAATTGCCGTTCCTTTTGCCACATTTTCCGCAAACTTGATGCCGAGCAGCAATTTGAGGTTGATGCCTTCAAGTTTCTCGCCTTCTTCCAGTTTGTAGTCCATACGCACGATCGCGAAATCCGATTGCGATACATAGAGCTTACCTCGAAATTTGGCCTTTCGGCTATCGGGCGTGAACGTAATGACATACACCCAATCGGTTTCATCGGAATAAACAGCGCCTTCATACTTATACTCATACCGATCGGGCGTATTGATGAAGTCGAGGGTTTTGTTGTTCAACGGACTCAGCGCGCCGAGCACTTCCTGCACTTTGTATTTCGAGGCATTCAGTTCTTTAAGCGGGTTCTTCTTTTTTTCTTTTTTATCGGTCAGGTCGATGGTATCCTTTGAACCGAACCAGCCGCTTTTCATACGGTAGTATTTCGTGGTGTCGATATGCTTCAGCAGCGTTTTCATCGCCGTTTGCTGCAGTTCATCAAGATCGGTTGAGCGGTTTTCGTTCTTGATTTTGACGGCCTTAAACATGCGCATTTTGGCCTCTGGATAGGTGCTGCCGTTTTTAGCGGTTTTTAATGCCAGGACATAATCAAACAGCCGGTCGCTGTATTCTTTCGGCGGTTGTGCTTTCAGCGAACGGCCCAGCGCCCCGATCTCATTGTTAACCTGCTCCAGGTTTTTCTTGGTGAAACCCGTTGATTTCGTGATCTCTACCTCCATCTGTTGTGGACGGAAAAGGCTGGATGTCCGCATAAAAACCCGGTTACGGATTGGTTTCGAAAGACGGGCATAGTTGGTCGACAAATTCTGGCGCACGGCAGCCATGATCGCATTGGCGTCGGGTTTTTGTACCTGTACGTCCTGCAGTTCAAAGACGCCGACGTCCATCTTGATGACCGGGTCTTTTCCTGACAGATCCGCTACACGTACCTGTTTGGGCGTGTATCCCAGGAAGGTCACCGTCAATACCGTATCGTCAGAGGTATTGGCCGGAACGGTGAAAATGCCGTCATCATTGGAAATCAAATGCTCACCCTGGTTGTAGGTGATGGTCGCATACGGGATGCTCTCGCCGGATTTGGAGTCGACGATCCGAGCGTTGGTTTGGGCCAGCGCCGGCAAGGCAAAAAGGGCCAGAAAATAGGAGAGGAGCTTTCGAATCATAAGGTTAGGATTTGATTTAGGGACGTCTGACGGCTAAATATACGGAATTTGTAAGTCGGCATCCGGGCAGTAGACGATACAAACAGGCAAAACGTTGCACGGCATCGTCATTTTTTTTGACGGATGACGTTTGTTGTCTGATTATTAAATATATAATATTTCCGTTTTTTGTACTGAAACATTTGTTTTGCCATCGGTCACCACGTTTTACCTACAGATATTTCGTACGTACCTTCTACTTTAAGGCTTTGGTATTCCTGCTTTTCCCCATACTCAATCGTTATCGTTGATAACTCCTATTGGCCGTCCGGTCGTAATCGTCCCCATCTTTGTATTTTTGGTTTTTTTGCACAAAACAAGCGCATGATCACCAATACTGAACTAGAGTTTAAGGGCGACCAGTATCCCAGCGGGATCGCGTCGGTGGTCCATGAAGGAGATTCCATTTTTTTCCATTCCCATAACAACGTCATCCTCAAGGTAACGGTACTGCGCGACAGTCTGTTACGGTTTCGGTATACGGCGAAGGGCTATTTTAGCAAGGATTTTTCCTATGCCATCGATCCCAACCAATCGCACGGATATAATTTCCTGGAAGTCAAAGAATACAAAGAATACTGGCAAATCCAGACGAGTAAAGTGCTCTGTCGGGTTCGCAAGAATGACATGCGGGTAGGTCTTTACGATATCGAAGGCCACCTGATCCTCGAAGACGAAAAAGGTTTCCACTGGGAAGAAAGCTACCATTTTGGCGGGAATGTGGTCAAAATGAGCAAGCAATCGCGTGAAGGCGAGAGCTTTTACGGAATGGGTGACAAAGCGTCACATTCCAACCTCAAAGGCAAACGCGTTGAGAACTGGGCCACCGACCAATATGCCTTCCACCGTGACCAGGAACCGTTATATAAGGTCGTGCCGTTTTACATCGGCCTGCACCACAAAATCTCCTACGGTATCTTTTTCGACAACACGTTTCGCACCGGCTTCGATTTCTGTTGCGAACGTCGGAATGTAACCAGCTTCTGGGCCGAAGGAGGCGAAATGAACTACTATTTCTTCTACGGTCCGCAAATGTCGGATGTCGTGACCTCGTATAGCCAACTCACCGGCGTACCCGAAATGCCACCCATGTGGGCCCTGGGCTACCACCAGTGTAAGTGGAGCTATTATCCGGAAAGTAAAGTGCGCGAAGTAGCAGGTAAATTCCGGGAACTCAGCATTCCGTGCGACGCCATCTACCTTGACATCGACTATATGGAAGGCTTCCGCTGTTTCACCTGGAACAAAGAGTACTTCCCCGACCCGAAGAAAATGGTCGCCGAGTTGGCAGAAGATGGATTCAAGACCATCGTCATCATCGACCCGGGCATCAAGATCGACAATGACTATTGGGTCTACCAGGAAGCGCTTGCCAACGATTATTTCTGCAAGCGTGCCGACGGACCTTACATGAAAGGAAAAGTATGGCCGGGCGAATGTAACTTCCCCGATTATACCAACCCGGCCGTGCGTGAGTGGTGGGCCGGACTTTTCAAGGAACTTATCGCCGATATCGGCGTGAAAGGCGTGTGGAACGACATGAACGAACCGGCCGTTATGGAAGTTCCGGGTAAGACCTTCCCGATGGACGTCCGCCACGACTTCGACGGCAACCCGTGCAGTCACCGCAAAGCACACAATATATATGGTACGCAAATGGCCCGCGCCACCTATGAAGGGGTGAAGCGGTTTGCCTATCCCAAGCGTCCGTTTATCATTACACGTTCGGCTTATTCGGGCGCGCAGCGGTTTACGTCTTCCTGGACAGGCGATAACGTCGCCTCATGGGAACACCTTTGGATCGCCAACATCCAGATGCAACGGATGTCGATCTCGGGTATGGGCTTCACCGGATCAGACATTGGCGGATTTGCCGAGCAGCCATCCGGCGAACTCTATGCCCGTTGGATCCAGTTGGGTGTCTTCCATCCGTTCTGCCGCACGCACTCGTCAGGCGATCATGGCGACCAGGAACCGTGGTCATTCGACCAGGAAGTGATTGACATCACCCGCAAGTTCGTCTCGCTTCGCTACCAACTCCTGCCGTATCTCTATACTATGTTCTGGGAGTATATCCAGGACGGTGTGCCGATGCTCAAGCCGTTGTTTTATTTCGACCAGGAAGACGCGCAGACGCATTACCGCACCGATGAATTCCTGTTCGGGAATCACATCCTGGTATGTCCGATACTCGAACCGAATGCACAAGGTCGCCGGATGTACCTGCCGAAAGGGAACTGGTACAACTACTGGACGGGCGAGCTCACGCCGGGCAAACGCGAACTGTGGGTCCGCACGGCCTATGACGAAATACCGCTTTTTATTAAAGAAGGAGCGATCATCCCGAAATATCCGGTGCAGCAGTATGTGGATGAAGTGGAACTGACCGAAATCACCCTCGACGTCTACTACAAACTGGGCAAGGAAAAGTCGTATCTCTACGAAGATTCCCACGACGGCTACGATTACAACAAAGGACGTTACAGCGTTTCGACCTTCAGCCTGAACGGACGTGAAAACCAATTGATCTTCCAACAGCATAAGGAAGGGAAGTTTGAATTGCCGTATAGCAAATTCCGGATCCACCTTCATGGGTTGCCGTTTGAAATCCACTCCATCTATATCGACAACGAACGTGCGACCAACGCCCTGGCAGAAGACGGAACGCTGTTGGTCGACAAAGATTTCACCGAAGTACACATTACTGGCAAGGATTTGTCGAAGTAAGATATAATGAACGTAAAAGGAACCGGGTAAACGCCCGGTTTTTTATTTTTTACCGATGGTTCCCAACGGCGGGACCAATCCCTCTGGACTCCGAATTTTTAAACGAAATGCCATCGTCCTGTAAGAAAACGTCGGGATATTATCCTAATTTTACCCCCTCGTAAAACCCTCCCATTTATGAAACGAATTCTGGTCTCCTTCGGAACCCTTGTTTTGGCCGCCGTAATTTACTCCTGCGCGACCAATCCTTTTACAGGAAAGAAATACGCGAATATCGTGAGTAACAGCGAGTTGTTTCCGCTGTCTTTTTCACAATACGGGACATTCCTCAAAGAAAACAAAGTCATCAATGGGACGCCGGCTGCCCGTCAGGTCGAGTCGGTGGGGCTGAAAATCAAGGGCGCCGCGGAACGCTACCTGACCTCGATCGGACAGAAAGACTACCTGAATGGCTACGCGTGGGAGTATAAGTTGGTCGAAGACAAATCGGTTAACGCCTGGTGTATGCCCGGCGGGAAGATTGTCGTATACAGCGGCATATTGCCCATTACAAAGGATGAAGCCGGACTCGCCACCGTGATGGGACACGAAGTCGCACACGCACTGTCGAACCACGGCGCACAACGGATGACAGCCGCACAGGGACAACAACTTGGCGCCGCCGCACTTTCCGTCGCCACCGCAGGGAAGAGTCCGGAAACACAACAACTATTCATGCAGGCATACGGACTCGGCTCAGAAGTGGGCGTTATGCTTCCGTTCAGCCGCGGCCACGAAAGCGAAGCCGACGAAATTGGCCTCACGCTAATGGCCATCGCTGGCTACAATCCTGATAAAGCCATCGAGTTCTGGCAACGCATGTCGGCCCAGGGCAAAGGCGGCCAGCCGGAATTCCTCAGCACCCACCCATCAGACGCAACCCGTATCGCCAACCTGAAGAAACTGATACCAAAGGCAAAAGCCACCGCAGCGAAGTTTGGGGTAGTATTTTAGAAGATCGGAAGTTAGGAAGTTGGGAAGATCGGAAGATCGGGAGATCGGGAGATCGGAAGAAAGGTAGTAAGCAACCCCCACAGCGACTGAGACTGCCCACCGCCCCCTGTCTGCTATGCAGCTTCGACTGAAAAGGTCCCTCGCTGTGCTCGGGATGACGGGGTCCATCCGAGACTCATGGATTTCTCGGCGTTGCTCGAAATACCAGTGGAGCCAATCCGTTCTGTTTTCGGGAATCCCTAGTCTTAAGTAGCACTACAGTTTACCGGTTCGGATTTCGAGCGCAGCCGAGAAATCCACTTCTTCGGTGAAACACGCCGTCATCCCGAGCGCAGCGAGGGACCTTTCAAACTTGTGCAAAACAAAGAGATTTAAATGCGTAATTTATTAGTAATTGAGGAGACTGCGACTGCCCATCGCCCACTGCCAACTTCTGCGACCGCCACTGACCACTGAATGGGATCCCTCCTGCGTCGGGATGACAAACGGGGTGTGGTAATGATGCTGTGTTCTCGCTTGG
>JAIXYI010000021.1 GCA_027490305.1 Flavobacteriaceae bacterium | reverse complement strand
CGATTAAGCCATCCGACACGGCCTTAGCCGTGTTCGGATCGGCGGCTTGTTCTGGCCCGTTTTGACCTCCGAAAAAGATTTTCACTTTCCGCTTGCACTCACACGGCAATGCCGTATCTATAAGGGTAGTCAGTAACAACGAACCAAACACAAATATCATGAACCGCACCGCCCGCTTTGAATCAGAAATCGCTAAATTTAGCACCGAACAACTTAATGCTTCGATGCATGACCTTGAGGTCAGCAATGGCTACAACATCGCAGAGATTGACGCCCTAGTTTCCGAGGTTGGAGCCGCCAGCTCAAAAGCTTACATCAATGATGGACGCGGCTGGAATAAGACTCTCAGTCAGACAATCAGAGAGTTGGTGGATAGCCTCTACACTATTGACGGCGAAACCTTCGAGACTCTTGAAGAATTGGAAACCTTCCGCGCTGCCTAAAATGAGCTTCGCCACTCAACTACAGGACACGAAAAGCCACCTCACTGCACGTGAGGTGGCTGCTGCCGTGTCGCCACTGCTCAGCGTCCGCACCGTCGAGGATTGGCTGGCAGATCGTCGCAGCCCGCCAGCGTGGACTCACGAATGGATTCTCTCTCGCGTCCGCAGTCCGAAAAAGGCCCGATCACGCAAGGGCCAGAACAGGTGATTATACGGAAACGATTCGCAATAATATGGAAAACTACGAAGCACTGATTCAAGCACGCATCGCCCGGATGAGGATCGTCATGGCCACATCGGACAGCGCCCGCGCCATAACGACCGAAGCCAGCTACACCGGCCATCTTCAGGCCTTCATGCGTTTTTCAGTGACCGTTCCCGATTTCAAAAACATCTCACCAGAGGAGTTAGCACGGCTTTATGTCGAATCAAAAGCACGGCAGTGGTCCGTGTCATCGCTAGATGTATTCCGCAATGCCATCGTGTTTTATTACCGCCATGTGATTGGAAAGCCGCTCGGAGATCTAGGGCCTTGGGCCACCGCAAAGAGGCCAAAGAAGCTCCCAGTATGGTTAGCGCATGAGGACATGATGAACCTCATCGCCTGCATGAAGGGTCAAAACAGACTCATGGCAGAAATCGGCTATGGCTCCGGCTTGCGCAGTCACGATCTAGCGTCCCTTCGCTGGAAAGACATCCACTACGCGCAGAAGCAAATCGTGATTCGCTCAGGGAAAGGCGACAAAGATAGAGTGACCTTCCTTCCAGCCTCCTGCATCCAAGCACTCAAAGAACAGGAGCAAAGAATGCGCGCCCTGTGGGAGCATGATCGCCGCCAGGATCGACCAGGCGTCGAAGTCCCGTCATCAAAGTTCACCGGCAAAGACTGGTCATGGTTCTGGGTCTGGGCAGGTAACAACGAAAGCCGTGACCCGCGTTCTGGCATCATTCGTCGTCATCATGTTCATCGTGATACCCTCGGCAAAGCCATCTCCCAAGCCGTCCGCATCTGGGGAGGAAATCAACGTGTCACCGTGCATTCATTGCGTCACAGCTTTGCAACCGAGATGCTTATGTCAGGGATGCCGATTCAGGAGCTGCAAGAAGTCATGGGACACAAACACGTCACGACCACACAGATTTATGCACACTGCTTACCGAGATTGACGACTCGGAGAGAAAGCCCGATGGATCGCACAGACTCAAATCAATCAACTAAAGTCATCCCCTTCAGGCGAGTTGCTTAGATTTTACTGCGACAAACGATATTTGTTACCGCTTTTGGTTTCATGCCACGGGCTTTCCTCTTCTGCTTTAAAGCGGTTTCCGACGAACAACATCACCGCTAAAAAGATCATCAGAATAATCCAGTTTTTGAGTTTGTTTTCAGGCTTAGAGAAAACGGCAGCAATCCCAGAGATTCCCCACAAGGCAAGGGTTGCACCACACAGTTCGCCAATCAAAGTCGCGACTGATAAACGCGAAAGCAATGCGTAGCGTTCCCAATGCAACAATCCATTAGCAGCTAAGGCTAAACAGAAAGTGATGCTCAAAGCTTTAATTTGAAATTTCATGGCTGAACATTCTTGAAAAATCCCACGGGTCAAGTCGGCATCGTCCATGGCATTCGGCGTGCACCCATGACATTGACCGGCGACAGATCCTCATCAGAGAGCGCTGTGATCGGTTGGGATGATCCCGCGTAAAACTCCATTGTCGTCGTCGTCTTGGCATGTCCTAGTGCTCTAGCGCCTGCGTCTGCACCTTCGTTAGCTACTTTGACCGTAGCCACGAGTTTACGCAGGTTGTAAAGCGTCTGTGTGCCCTCCACGCCCTGCGCACGCATCCAGGCGCTAGCTCTACGGTAAATCGCATCCATTTGTCCTACAGACGTAGCACCAAAAATAGAGCGTTCATTGACCAGAGACGGCAGCAGTTCCACCAGATCTTGTGGCAGAGGCCACGGGCGAGCTTGTTTTGTTGTGCGATCCTTCATCTTCCAGTCGTCGCGGTTTTTGACCACGATCAGCACGCAACCATTTCCGTCAACTTCAAGCCAGCTCGGAGATGCAGCCATGGCTTCAATAGGCCTCAGGCCCGTTGTCCAATGCAGTCGAATCAGCGCCCATACTTGAGGGTCATTTTCCTTCAGAGCAGGCAACGCATCCCACATCTTCTGGTACACATCAGGATCCAACGCAAAGCGACCATCAAGCGTCTGTACTGAAACCTTGGTCCGGTGCCATCTCAGAAAACCACCCGACTCAGGGAATCGATCCCTCAGAGCTTTAAGATAGTTATCTTGACTCTCCTGTCCCAGCACCGCTTTAGCTTTGCGCATCACACTTTTGATCGTCCCGTTTGCAGTGCTCGCAGAATCGCGATCGAGATGTGGATGAGCAGGACAAGCACGGCGAAGTTGCTGCAAATAGTCGGCAGGCTTTGAGCCATCTCGTTTCAGCCATCCGCGTCTCTCCTGCTCCTGATACATCCAAGCAAATTTATCCCACCAATCGGGCGAAAATTCGTCCAAGTAAATATCCTTCCAGTCTTTCCCCAGCACCTCACAGGTCACCATTTCGAGGGCACGAAGGCATTTGGTTTTCTCACTCGGACCGGTCAACGAGTACAGCTTCCTCACATCCTCCAAGGATACCCGTTGCTGTGTGTGGACCTTCGGCGTCAATCTTCCAGCTTTCCACGCTTGCACCATAGCATCCAATCGCACCTCAGCCCAGCGAGTGACTTCACTCTGACAATTAATCACTCGGCATCCTTCACGTGTCCGCGTCGGGTTTTCAATCTCAGCTAAGCACAGATCACAAATCGGCATTTTTGACGATTCCTTGATCCCCTTCTGATCCGGCAACCGGAACTCCACAATCCAGTTTGGATCATAGACCGGAACCGCCGAAGCGCCCCAGCGCGCCCGTGGTTTGACCTGACGAATGAGATAGAATTTTCCGATGGAGTTAGATGCTGTTGCCATAGTCTGCTATAACAGACTATCCCCTGTGCTATAACAAAGCAAGCAGCAAATAGCAGCAAATAGCAGCAACACAAACGCCAGAGTTTTAACTTTGCAGCTTCATAATCAACGTAAACACATGAATCTCAATCCTTCCGCAAAACATCAACAGTGGATTATGAGAGCAATGGATGGGTGGCAATTGGGATTGAGAATGAGGTTTTTGGGGGGCTTTAGGGGGTGCTAGGGAGGATGCTAGCGAGCGGAGCGCACGCGGTTTTGGGCGTCGGGGTCGATTTCGAGGGGGGCGAATTTCTTGGGGATGCTGCTATCACGACGGGCGGTTTTGACGATGTTGGATGGGACTCCTAGAATTTCGAGGTCGGACTCGAAGTCGGCGGTGTCTTTGGCAAGCTGCTCTAGGGCGGCGTTGGCTTCTTGGATGGCTTGGGTTTTGGCTCCGGGGAGATTGAGCCCGAGTACTTTGTTGGCTTGGGCGCGGATGTTGCTGTTTCGGGCGGCGAGGGTGTCGTAGGTGCGTTTGACCATTTCGGGCCAGGTGCGTGTGAATTCGCGGATTCCGACGAGGCGCTTGGCTTCTTCGTCCACGCTGTGCAGGCGGCCGCGTTTCTCGGCTCCGCGCATGGCGTATTCGAGGCGCTCGAGCTTGGCGGCCCATCCGGGTTCCATGATGGGGGCGAGGGCTCCGTCGAGGCGTTCGAGGGCTCCAGGGATCCCGCTCTGATAGGTGAGGGGACGGCCCATGCGGTCGTTATTGGTGGCGGCGGCGATGATGGGGCCCAGGTGGACACTGGAGCCCATGAATTGCTCCCAGACATGGGCGACGAGGTTTCCGGCGGCTTCGATGGGATCGCGGCCACTGGCGGCGGCGTTGTAGAGCTCGGTGATGGTGGCTTGGGGGACTAGGTAACTGGTGTTGAAGTAGCTGACGCCTTCGGCGGCGTATTTGGTGAAGACGATGACTCCGTTCTTCTCCCAGGGGGCGGCGAACCATTTGCGCCATTTCTTGTTCCGGTCGTCGTCGGTCCCGGCAAGGTTCTGGAAGATGGCTTGCAGGCCTCCGGCGGCGAGGACTCCGACGATGGAGGCTCCGAGGGTGCGGGCGGCTCCTTTGCGCACGAGGGCGGGGTTTCCGCTGCGGAGATCTTGGCCTGCGTAGCGGAGGTTCCAAATGGTGTTCCGATAGACTTCAAACTGAAAGCCAATGAATGAGCCCATGATGCCGTAACGGCTGAGGGTTTTCATGATGGGCGGCAGCTTTCCGTAGTCGGGGAAGGTGTTGCGGGTGCGCTCGCTGGCATGGGTGAAGGCGTCGTCGAGTGTCATGCCTGCGGCGAGGGCGGTTTCGTAGTTTCCAAGGAAGCCGGTAAGACGGGCGATGGCATCGGGTCCGGTCATGACGTAGTTGGCGATGGTTTGCTGCATGGCTTGCAGGCTGGCGTAACCTTTGGCGCTTCCGGCGACGGCTCCGATGGCGGCTCCGACGAGGCGTCCGGGGGCTCCGAGGCCACGTCCTGCAGCTTGTCCCCAGAGGGCTCCTTTGATGCCTCCCAAGATGCGATCAGGGCGCGAGTCGTCGGCTACCCATTGCAGGAGATGGCGGGGGAGGGAGGCTTCGAGGTCTTTCAACGTGAAGCTTTCTCCGAGGACTCCTGAGGCTGTGAGGCGGGCGACGAGGGCGCGCTGGGCATCGGTGACGGCTTCGGTGGCGACGTTGACCATGTCGGCGGCTTTGGGGCGTCCGGCGCGGTGGAGTGCGACGGCGTCTCCGACTCGGCGAAAGAAGCTGGAGTAAAAGACATCCCCGGTTTGCACAAGTGCGACGACGTTTCCGAGCATGTTGACGAGCCATGAATCGGGGTTGGAGGTGACGCGATTAAACTTGGCTTCTGAGCCTAACCATTTGAGGGCTTCGAGGGCTTTGGTTCCGAGGTCGGTCCCGGTGGTGACGCCGTCGATGTCTTGGAGGGCTTTCCAGAGTTGGGGTGTGGTGTGGAGTCCGGCGAGGGGGCTCCACTTGGGATTGTCTTTGGGGATTTCGACGGTGTAAACGCCTCCGCGTGCGGTTTTGAAGAGGCCGTTGTTGAGCCCGATGTTGCGAAGGGCGGTCTGGCCTTGGTGGCGGTGGATGAACTGAGCCTGGAAGCTGACGGATTGGGCGAGGCGCTTGATGGGGTTGTGCTCTTCTCCCATGAGGTCGCGGATTTCGACGGGGATGGTGGCGCGCTCCATGAGTGAGGAGACGTTTTTCCGCACGGCGGTTTTCCCGGTCATGTAGCCGCTCCAGGTGTCGCGGTCCATGAGGTCGCGCATGGTGGCTTCGATCTCGGCACGGGTGGCGTTTGGGCTTTGGGTGCGGAGATACTTCATGGCTTTGACGACGATGTCGCGGGCGCTGCGTCCGGCGATTTCGCGGCCTTCAGCGGCGGCAGAGATGACGGCGTCGTAGTTCCATCCTGAGGCGGGATCAAAGGCGGCGTAGCTACGTTTCATCCACGCGCCTTGATTGAGGATGATGGAGTTTTTGAGGCTTCCGGTGGGGAGGGTGGCGGCGATGGCTTGGGAGAGGTCATCGACGAAGTTACGGGCGCGGCGGGCGCGCTCGGAGAGGACGGGGGCGGTCTGCATGAGGACGGAGTTGGTCCCTGGGGCTCCACTCATGGCGTCATTGAGCAGCTCATAGACTTTGGCGATGGGCAGGCCGCTGGCTTTGGCGTGGGCTTCGGCGGCGGCGTCTAGATCCTTGCCAATTTGGGCGGCGGTTTGATCGAGAGCTTTGCGCTCGCGCTCGGTGGCGGCGACGGTTTCGGTGAAGGCTTTGGGGAGGGCTGAACCGAAGAGGATGGATCTCCAGGTACGATCATTGACGCGGTAGGGTGTGCCTTCCGTGTGGAGGATCTTGGAGCCTCCGAGACTGAACTGGAGGCGCTGCACGAGGGCATCTGGGGTGGTGGGATCGGCGGTTCCGTTGAGGGCGGCTTGGCGGGCTTGGGCGATGAGTCCGGCGATGTCGTGACGGAACTGGGCTTTGACGCTGTAGGCTTGGAAGGCTTTGTTGAGGAACTCTTTGAGGGCGTTCCACATCTGTTTGGCAATGCCTTTGAGCCCGCCTTCGATAGCGGCGGCGTTGCGGGCGCTTTCGAGGGTTTCGGTCTGGCGGGCGAGCCATTCGAGGGCGAGCTGGGCGGGATCGCTGGCCAGGTGGGTGTAACCGGGCTCGGTGGCGATGGCGTCTAGCTCGGGGGTGGGGATTTGTTTGGCGAGCTGGTCCCACTTCTGGGCAAAGCTGGCGTCTGACTGGATGAGGGCGTTGACGCCTTCGTGTCCGACGCGCTCGTGAAGAAGGACGCGGGCGATGGCGGCGCGTGGGGATTCACCGGGCCTCATGGCGACGTTGGTCGCGATGATGATGGTGTGTCCGGTGGTGTTGTCGAAGAAGCCTTCGGCGTTTTCGAGATTGGCGAGTTCCTCGGGGGAAAGTGTGGCAGGATCGATGGCGCCGGAGTCGAGGAATTCTTGGGCGCTGGTGAAGATGAGGGTTTTCGGACCGATGAGTCCGGGCATGTATTGATTGACGAGGTTCCGGGCTTCGTTGACGGCTTTGCGCAGGGAGGGGAGTCCGCCTTTGAACTGGGTGGCGAGGCGGGGTTGGGAGGTTTGTAGGCGTTTGTTTTCGGCTTTGAAGGCGAGGCCGATTTGATTCATGGCTTCTCGATTTAGGACGAGATGTCCGGTGCTTTCGCGTGGTAAGGCGCGTAGGGCTTGGGCGACTGGGGAGTTGTCTTGTGCAAGGGCGGCTTCAAAGGCGGCGGCATTCTTGGGCTTCATGCGTTGGCGTGAGCCGTTGGCATCGGTGACGTTGTCTCCAACGCTGTTTTTGAGCTCGGTGAGCAGGGCGGGGCTGGGCTCTTGGGTGGTGGCGGCTGCTTTGATGCTGAGGCGGGGCTGGGCACTGCCCCAGTTGACCTTGCCTCCGGCGGCTTCGACGTTGGCGGCGGCGTTTAGGAGGGCGTCTTGGGCGCTTTGGGCCTGAGCTCCGACGAGCTTGATGATGCGACCTGGCTCGGTGGGTTTACGCACGAGGACTTCGAGTCCGTTGGGGCCTTGGCGGACGGTGCGGAGGAGCTGGGGATTGTGGGGGAGGTAGTTTTGACCATCGGGGGTTTGAATGGCCATGGAGCCATCGGCAGCAGGGATAAAGGTGGCTTCGCTGACTTGGGGGTCTGGGAGCTGGGGAAGGGGTGAGGGTGCGGATGGCTGTGCAGGCGCGGGGGATGGCTGGGGAGCTGGCGCTTGGGGGGCGGCAGTGGCACGGGCGAGGGCGGTGGTGTCTGCGACTTCGACGAGGGGTCCGTTGGGGACTTGGATGGCGAAGCGGGCCCCATCAGCGATGAGGGTTCCGGTGTAGCCTTCATAGGCGACGGTTTCTCCGAGGCGGATGGGGGCGTCTGGGACGTTGGCGAGGATGGGCTGGCGGGTTGCTGGGGGGGCGGGCTGGGTGACTGGGGCGGTGGGGGTCTGGGCGTCTGGGACGTTCGTCAAGATGGGCTGGCGTGCGGAGGCGGCTGCGGGCTGGGGTGTCTGGGCGTCTGGCGGTGTCTGCCACTGGACATCCTGGGATCCGGCGCGGGCGGCGATGGCGGCCATGGAGTTGGGATCGGTGGCTGTGGGCGCTGGTGGTGGGGCGGGCTGGCCACTGTTCTGGGGCTGATTTCCTGAGAGTTGGAGCCCGGCAAAGATGGTTCCTCCGGCGGCTCCTCCGATGGCTTCGAGTTTGCGACGGTTTAGGAAGTCGGCATCGCGGGCGGGGAGCTGATATCCATTGGCGGTGTAACCTGGGCGGGCGGGATCGGCCACGGCTTGACCGGCTGCGTAGGTGGCGGCGTCTTGGAGGGTGCCCGAGAGGGGTTCTTCGATGGCTTCTGAGCCGATGGATTTTCCGGCTTGTTTGAGGGTGGCTTTGACTCCGGTCTGAAGCATTTCACCAGCGGCTTTGCCTCCGATACCTTCGAGGCGCTCGGTGAGGGCTTCGGCTCCGGCAAAGGCTCCTCCGAGGGCGAGCTGGCCAAAGGGGTTATCGATGCCCATGTCTTGGGCGGTTTTGACGCCTGCGCCTCCGCCTTGGACGGCTCCGAGTCCGATGGGGACGGCTGTCATGGCGAGCTTGGTTCCAAGCAATGGGGCACTTGCACCGGCGGTGCCAAGCATGGTGAGGGCTTGGCCTGCGCCTGCTCCGACTGTTTGGGCGATGGGGTTGGCGGGATTTGTGGCCCAGAAGTCGCGCCCTGATTCTCCGATGGCGTCGGCAAACTGGGCGACGGGCTGAAAGGTTCCTGGACGATCGGTTCCAAGGGTATCTGCGGCGGCGTTTTCCATGGCTCCGAGGAGGCGGGCTCCTCCTCCGACGACGCCTTCGACCATGTTTGTCCCAAGCTGCATGAAGGACCGTGCGCCGGTCATGGCGGGGCCTTGTTTGGCGATGGATGGGGAGAGGCCTTGTTGATTGTAGAACTCGGTGTCGAATTGGGCGATGGCTTCGTCGATGTCTTTATCGTTCGGATCACGAGCAAAGTCGATTTCGTAGTTCTGGCCTGTTTTGGCGCTGGTGAGTTCGAAGGTGGGCATGGCGGATTAGGCTTTGCGTTTGAAGGTGTTTCCCGAGGTGGTTTGGCCGTTGGCAGGGGCTTGTGTTACAGCGGCTTGGGGGGCTTTGGGCTTGAGGAAGGTGAAGCCTTCGGGGGCGTCGTAGCCTGGAGGAATCTTCATGGTTTTTCCGGCTTCGTTGACGGCGATTTGATCGGGTTCCTGGGTGCGCTCGTAAGTGCGTCCGGCGCTGTCGGTGGCTTTCTGTGGGGGCTGCAAGGTGAGGCCTTGCTGGGTGAAGAATTGCTCTTCCTGCTTGGCTTTTGCGGCGATTTGATCGGGCGTGGTGGGCAGGGCTGGAAGGGCGTTTGGATCGGGGGCGGCTCCGGGGTAGAATCCTCCGATGGGTTTGTTGCTGCCATCGGCATTGCGGATCATGGGGACGTAACCTCCGGCACCCTGCATGGCGTAGATGTCTGTGGGGGATTTGGCGGTGGCATCTGCGGTGGCTTGATCTTGAGCGGCGCTGGAAGCTTGGAAGTCGGCTGAATTTTGCTTCTGAGTGGCCCAGAAGTCGGCGTTTGGATCTTGGGCGGCGGGTGCGGCTGGAGTCGCGGCAAAGATGTCTGGCGCTTGGCTCACTGGCTGAGGGCGTGGAGTGCGTGGACTGCCAAAGGTGCGATCTTCCCAACTTGATGGAGATTGAGTGCGTGACTCGATCTGGGCGAGCTGGGCAATGGCGGGCATGTTACGACGACGAGCGGCGCGCTCTAGCAGGCGCATTCCAGTTGGTTGACTGGATCCTACTTTGGTGGGTCCGCGCTCGGAGATTCCGCGGCTGTCCATGCCTCCGAGTGGGTTGGTGTCAGCTTGACGTGGTGCGGCTGCGTAGAGATCGACTTTGGCAGCCGCTGGTGTGACGGGCTGGATGGAGGGATTGCGACCGAGGGCGACGAGGGTGTCTGACGCGGTGGTGTTGGTGACGGGATTGGGCGCGGGCATGGCTGCTCGGGCTTGGGCTTCGACTCCCTGTGTCATGTCAACGGGTTTGAAAATGTCAGGATTTGGAGGGCCGAAGGCGCGCTGGGATTTGTTCTGCGCATCTGAGGCGGCATAGAGATCTGTTGGCGCGTTGGGTTTCATGAATGGATTCTTCATAACAATAAGAGTGTTCGGGTTTTAAATTCTAGTGACGGATTTCAATCTGAGGGCTTGAGATGTGAGGGTTCCAATCGGTTCAAACACGGTGCCCGCTCCGGCGCGTCGTAGATCAAAGCCGTGCTCTCTGATCACTCGTGGGGGATTGTAGTCTTGGCTGCTGTCGGACAAAAGGATTTGTTCGAGAATTATCCTGACTGGAATGCGATAATGACAGCGGTCGAAAAACTGCGGTGTCAGTCGATACTGGCGCTGGGTCCAAGGGCTGGCAGCACGCCCAAAGAATTGGATTCGCTGGGTGCGACGGTATGCAGGAATGCCGGGGATGGGTGGACGCGCATCGGGGTCACCCGGAGAGGCTGCGACATCGTCTAGCCGCGTGGTTTCCCAAAAGTATGTCGACAATAGTAAATTATTTAACCGGCTAACGGATCCCGCTTCCACAGGTGTTCCTCCATTCACACTGGCAAACAAAAACAACGTCCAGTCTTCTGGGATGGGGTCTGACTGGTCAGCTACCGCAGGTGCTAGCGTCACGATGTCACCAGCGATGGTGACTCCTCCTCCAGCAATCGGCATGATTGCCTGCATTTCGGCGGCGATCATCGCGTCAGTCATTGACTCCCATTCTGCGAGTTCATCCCACGTCATGAGGGCTCCTTTCGTGCAATGATGGTGGTTAGTCCTGACATGACTAACGTCTCTGCATTTCCGGGCTGTAGGCGGGTCATCTGAGCAGCAGCAGCTTGCAGTTTTACGGCCAGCCGAGACAGACAGTATTCAGTCTGTTGCTCTTCGGACATTCGCTGCCAGATCTGCTCATTCATGGGCGGGTGGAGACGTAGGGTTGGCTTGCGTTAGAGACAGCGACTCCGCTTCCTGCGACGATGCGGCGCGCGCTAAAAAATTGCGTGATTTGTTGGCGACTCATTGCCATGACTTGAGCGGCATGTTGGTTGGTGGGGGCACTCATGAGGCGGCTGTAGTGAAGGGGACGATGGCTCCATAGCTAGGAGCGGCGGCGGTGTTGACGCTGTTGTAAACTGCGACGCGATAGTGATAGGCGGTGGCGGCTGTGAGCCCAGAGACGTCCACTTCGACCGGCACCGAAGCAAAGCCAGACTGTGTTGGCAAGGATGCTTGCACCCACACGCTGGCGGCGGTGCGTTTGTATTCGATCCACGCGACTGAGCTGGGTGCATTGGCGCGGACGGTGCCACGAAGTCGAGCCTGTGAGAAGGTCACCATTGTTGCGGAGGTGGTTGTCGCTGTTGGAGCGGCGATACCCGTTCCTGACAAGGCTAGTTTGTATCGGCCTTTCAGCCCTGATACATTACTGGCAATGGTCAATTCACCGAACCGCACACCGACCGCTGTCGGTGCATAGCGGATGACTGCTGTAGTGCTTTGCAGTGGCAGCAGCGTGACAGATCCCAGAGAGACCACTGACCAATCGCCCGTAGTTGTCAGAGCTAAGCCTGTGACTTCGGCACCGCCAGTGTTGCGCAACGTGATGGTGATATCTGTTGTTTGTCCACCTGCACTTCCCAACCGTGGCAACAATGGTCCAAAATTTAAGCTACCTCCAGGAGCGATGACACTACCAGTGGACGTTTCGACATCGAGATCCGCGACGTGCAGACCGGCATACACAGTCACGGTGTCAAAGAGGCCGGAGTGTGTGCGAGCACGTCCGCGGACACGGCCGTTGCGTGGCAGCGTCAGACCTGTGAGCTCCCATCCGCCTGACATGCGCACACCTAGACCTAAACGAGTCCATGTCACGCCACTATCTTCGCTGAGATCAAAGGTCACATACTGCGCCTCTGGAGCGCTGCCACCACGCAGCCACTGCACGCGATCTGCACTTGGCACAGTCAGAGATTCAGTGGCCGGCTGATTGATCAGCCTCACGAGCTGAGGTGCAAAAATCTGACCCACATAAAGACGGCCGTCTTTAGCTAACATGATCTCAGATGCGGCACGGGCAGCAGGGGACGATGTAAACGCGGCATCCAAGAGACCGGCTGAGGTGTAGCGGTCCAGCGACCCTGTACTATGGGCCACAATGACTGCGCCATCCGCCTGCAGGGCCAGTCCAGCCACGGCTGGCAATTCTAAGGCTGGCCAATCAGCGTCCAAGGCACCTGACGCCAAGTATCGACGGATCCCCCATGCGCCACTCTTCAGAGAGTATGCCAAAAACTTCCCACCTTGCGTCTCTTGAGCCCGCGAATAGCGCGCGCCTGAGGCTCCAGATTCAGCCCATCCTGCAAAAGTAAACGTGGGATCCAGAGCGCCAGACGTCGTTAGTCGTATGACGCCATTTTTTGCATGGTCATCACTCACCACGACGTAGCCAGATACCAGCAACTTATCATCGGCAGTGAGACGCAGGCTATCGACGGTCGATGAAATTGGCGGCGCGTAACCCACATCCAGCGCGCCGGTTGGGGTCAATCTCACCAGACACGTAGCCGATAGAATGCTCACTCGTGTGAAGTCGCCTGCCGCATAGATCCTACCCTGTGAATCTACGGCCAGTGCTCTGACAGTGCCGCCGCTCAGATTCGGATTAAAGGTAGGATCTACAGTGCCGTCTGCATTGAGCCTGGCTAAACCGTTGCGAGTCACGCCGCGAATGGTCATCACGCCGCCGCCGACAAGGTAATGCCCTGACTCCAGTGGCAGGATGACATGAATGGCAGCGTTGATTGTGGCTCCGAGCCACACGGGAGTGATCGAGCTGGTTTGCAGGCCAGCATAATACCGACTGGCCACGCCGCTGATCGTTGTAAAGGCACCGCTGCACATCAGACGATCATTCAAAAACGCCAGCCGAGCCACCTGGCCGTTAGCCGTGGGTTGCCAGCTCGGATCGATACCGCCTGGACCTGCTGTCACTGTAGCATTGAGATTGATTTCATAGGTTCCCTCACTGGCATCATCATTCGTGATCGTCAGCAGAGCCAGCTTCGTGCCTTCAGACGTGGGCGCTAACCTGACGATGCAGGTTGTGCTAACCCCTGCGGCCACGGTTGCCGCTGGAGCTTGCAGGATCGAGTAACTCGAAGCGCCTGTGCCTGACAGCACCACGGGCAGAGTGATCGTCAAGGGCGCCAGACCGGTATTTTGAATCGTCAAGGTGCGCGTGCTCACGCTGCCGTTCTGCACACTGCCAAAGTTTACCGCCCCGCCAGTGGCTACGTTAGTTGCATCTAGCAGCACACTGATCTCGGGTGAAAAGTCAAAGCTCTTCAGCGCCTCCAGCGCGCCTGAGCTGTGAGAGTCGCCGGGGTAAACCGTGGCGCGCAGTGTGCCTGTGCCAGAGAGCGTTAGCCCGGTCAGTTCCCAACCGCCTGGGATGCGGCGTGGTGTGCCTGACAGAAGCTCGTAACCGCTGCCGTCATCGACTTCAAATCGCACGCGAGACGCTTCGGCACTGGCCCCGCCACGCAGCCAGCTGACACGACTTGCGGAGTGCACGGTCAAGGTAGTCTCGGCACTGTCATTGAGCAGGCGGGCTACGCCTTCACGGACCTCGCCACCGATGGCAGACAGCAGACCACCCACCAGTGTTTTGCCATCTGATTGGGCTGCGATCGCATACAGCGCGCCCCCTGAGCTGGGATCATAGGCAGGCTCCACAGCCAGATCCGCGCTCAGTCTTAGAGCACGCCCGCGATTCAGGCCGCTGGCCTGCTCAAACACACCCACGACTAGCACGCGTTGATCAGCTTGAGCCATCATCGCATGCACGGCATTGTCCATGATAGGATCCCAGGTATGAATCAGGCCGCTGTTGGATACGTGCATGATCCGGCGCGTGAAATCACCACCGATT
This sequence comes from Flavobacteriaceae bacterium, assembly GCA_027490305.1. Taxonomy (GTDB): domain Bacteria; phylum Bacteroidota; class Bacteroidia; order Flavobacteriales; family Flavobacteriaceae; genus Flavobacterium. The sequence goes on along the minus strand of JAIXYI010000021.1, from coordinate 1,376 downwards.
AATAGCACGCCATCACTTCTTTCCACGGCACACAGGGCCGCGCCATCTACGGGGGTCGATAATGCAAACGTCGTATCGACACTGCCATTAGAGTTCAATTGTAAAACGCCATTCCAGTTCATAAGCAAGCCTCCAGCCAAGATTGTAGTTCACCGTTGCGCCGTGATTCCGTCACGTCGTAGGGCAGAAAGTGTTGTGTCATTGCCCGTGAAACATAGGCGCGTGCTCGATCTTCACGGGCTCTCCAGCCAGCGAGCAGCGGCAGTTTTGTGGGATCTCCGGCACATTCCAGAGTCACGCCCCAACCGGTGAATGTGCCCGTGCCTAGCGTGGCCACAGGCACACCAGCTAGCACGGCTTCATGAGCGCAGGTGGAATTGATTGTCACGACTGCGCGGCAGTGAGGCAGCACCGAATGATAGGCCCCGTCACAGGTCCACGTCCAAGCGGGGTCAATACAGTCAGTGGGTAGATTGGTGATAGGCTCTCTGGGATGCGTTCTCACAATGACTTGTTGAGCTGGCAGATACTGTTTGATGAGCTTCAGAAACTCATGAGTGCGATTGACCTCCGTCCGACCAGGCAGGAAGCCTTGTGTCACACTGCTATCCTTCTCGCATTGCAGGCACACGAGCACAGCCCCACCTTCATCCCCTTCCTGAAAGGCACGCCAGCCGAATTCACGCTGGGCATAGAATTCAGCAGGCCAGACAGTCTCATGCGCTGGCACCACGCGGCTGAGGTTTGAGTTAGCAAACAAGCCGCCATGATCGACAAACACGCCGCGCCGCTGACTGATCAATGCGTTATCCAGATGCAAGACGTTCTGGCTCTCACGCTGCAACCACGCGTGCGACATGCGGCAATTCCAGCCCATCACATTCCGCTCTGAACGAAATACGGTTGTATAATCCTGGATCACATCCACCAAAGCCACACACTTGAGCTCGACGTCATGCTCTGCACAGCGACGGATCAGCCAACCTTTTAAGTCTGACTTCATCACGGATTCTGGGAGGATAGCTAAAGCACTCTTCATGGCGTCGGCGTTGGCGTTGGTGTTGGTGTTGGTGTTGGCGTTGGTGTTGGCGTTGGCGTTGGTGTTGGCGTTGGCGTTGGCGTTGGTGTTGGCGTCGGCGTTGGCGTCGGTGTTGGCGTCGGTGTCGGCGTTGGTGTTGGCGTCGGCGTCGGTGTTGGCGTTGGTGTTGGCGTTGGCGTTGGCGTCGGTGTTGGCGTTGGTGTCGGCGTTGGTGTCGGCGTTGGCGTCGGTGTTGGCGTTGGCGTTGGCGTCGGTGTTGGCGTCGGTGTTGGCGTCGGTGTTGGCGTCGGTGTTGGCGTCGGTGTTGGCGTCGGTGTTGGCGTCGGTGTTGGCGTCG
>JAIXYI010000032.1 GCA_027490305.1 Flavobacteriaceae bacterium | reverse complement strand
TCGCTGTCAGATGTACGGAAGAACTGACCTTCGTTGTTACCTACACGCATTGAATTGGTGAAGGTCGCACTCGATACGTTACCCGTGTTTGACAACAAGAAGCCCTGACCTACCTGGATAGTACCATTCGGAACAACACCTCCTGAGAACGCAGCAGCAGCACCTAAGTTGGTGATCGAAGCGTAGTTGTTACTACCCGCTGTCTGGTTGGTGTGTGTCCAGAAGTACAACGCACCATTGCCATTAGCAGAGCGGAACGCAGCCGCATCGATGGCAGACGGATACGGGTTCGAAATCATATGAACATTCGATACGCCATTGGTAGTCGTAACATTGTACGTACCGTTGTTGGCAACACCGATGAACTGACCGTTGAACCATGGCTGGGTAGCAGGCTGTGAATAGTTCGGGTTAGCGAATGTATTCGGTGCACGAACCATATAACCCGTACCAGGACTGAAGTCATACGTAGCCATCGCAGGATCCGTCGCGTTTGCGAAGACCGGAGCATACGCGTTACCAGCCGGGTTGAAGGTGTAGAAACGGTTCCACAATGTCAGCGGCGAGAAGCTATACAGTTTCTGACCCGATACCGGCGAACCCCAGTATACGTAATCCTGACGCCAAACACGAACTTGCGTCTTCACCGCAATGTTGCCACTGTTAGCACCGGTATAACCCGTTTGCAACAGGTTCGAGCCTTGCTCGAAGGTCAATGAACCACTCTGTACCGTTACCGGGCCAGAAATGTCAAAGTCATAAGCCGACGTGATGGCATTCGTGGTTGCGTTAACCGTACCCACGGTCACCACTGCACCGCCATTGACAGTCAGTGAACAGGCCGAAAGATCGGATGTCGCACTGAAGTTTACCGGAATAACGGCAGCCATGCCTGAATTAGGCGCTCCGTTTGACCAGCTTGTACCGTTCCAGCTAGTGGAAACTGCATCAACACTGATTTCGGCCGAAGTAGCGGTAGAACAAGCACCACTCTGCACCACTACACGATAACGCGTTGGCACCGACAAGGCACCTACGGCATACGACGTCGTGGTATTCGTAATCGGAGTCCAGGTGGTGAACGGTGCAACAGCACTTTCCCAACGCACTACAGTTCCTGTATGGCCAGAAAGCGTCAGCGTTCCCCTATCGGTTCCGCAGACAGATGTGCCTGCCGAAATAGTGCCGCCAACCGAAGTCGCATCCTTAATGAAGCTGAACGTGCTGCAAGAAGAAGCCTCTCCATTTGCGTTTAGCGGAACAACGCGCCAGAAATAGGTTCCTGACGCCAGCGGAGAAGGCGTAGTATAAGACGTCGCGGTTTGGTCATTTGATACCAGTGTGCTTCCATCTACGGTATCGAGATACACGTCATAAGCAGTAGCATTGGTCACAGCAGCCCACGAAAGCGTCGTTCCGGTTCCGGACACACACGAATTAGATCCGTTGACCGGTGCGGTAGGCGTCGTCACACAAATAGGGGACGGAGCCGCCACACATACCGCGAAGTTGCCACTACCAACACCGCTCGCAAAATGATAGACACGAACGTAATACGTATTACCAGGCACGAACGTGTTAGACACATAGGTCTCCGTTCCTGCTGTACTGGTGTTGTTCGTACAGGTAAGCGAGCTCAGCGTGCCCGTTGGAGTGTTATCGGATGACGAGAACACCTGAAGTACGGCATTGTAGCCAGAACCCGATTGAACGGTTACGATCTGGTAGCTTGACGACGCAACGAATGAATACCACACGTCATCGTCCGGTGTTCCTATACACGAGGTCTGAGGCGAAAGCGTTGCTGCCAACACACTTGGTTGTGGGCTATTGGTGGGGCTACAGAAGGTATCCACGGTCAAGTCCACTGCACCTGCGATATTGTCATTGACAGGGGCCGTAATCACCTCGCTGACGCAAATCGAAATCTCCGGCGTTGCGCCGTTTCCGGTGCCGAGGTGGTACACGCGAACATAGTAAGTCGCGCCAACCGAGAGTCCGGTTGCAGCAAGGGTCTCGGTCAACCCGCTACCTGTCGCATTGATACAACTCAATGAAGTTGTACCTGCATCGCTAAACAACTGGGCAACCGGATTGTATCCGCCACCTCCGTATACACGGATGTTGATGTCTGCCGTTGTCGCAATGAAACTGAACCAAACGTCATCGTCAGGTGTGCCGATAGCCGATGGTGAACAAGCAGAAATACTGGCAGAAGCCGTAGCTCCTGCTGTTGAATAGTAGGTTCCGCAAAGCGACGTGCAAGGAGAGGTATTTACGGTAAGTGACACAGCTCCACCCGGTTCGTCGTTTGCCGGCGTAGATGCACCTGGAACATACGTTGTATACGCACCCGGAGTAAACAAGAGGCTTGAGTTACAATCCGGAACGAAGTTCAGATTGTTAACGGCCGTGGCGGCAAAACTGCGCGTATTGGCAAGTTGTTGGGCCGTCAGGTTGTTCACGTTGGGCGTGCCTATCGTCTCACCATTCATACCGGCTGCATAAGCGTATGTATAATCAGCAGTACCATTGAAGCCTTCCATCGAACCGTAGACAAACTCGATATTGTTGGTCGTCTCATAGAACTTCACCTGGAAGTTCAGGTTAGGTCCGGCGTTTAGGAACGTCTCCATGTTTGACCATTCAACGGTCAGTACCCGGTTAGGCGCTGTTCCGTCTACCTGATACTTGATTGGAGCCGAAGCACCCTGGAGGGCAGAAACCGTATTAGGGTTACCCTGCGTTACAAGGTCAGCCCAGAATGGCGCTACCACGGAATGATAGTTCGATGTCGAGCCAATACCCGGTCCGGACAAATGTGAAGTATACGGAGTGTCACTAAGTGATACGAACCCGTTAACGTGGGCCTTAAAGTTACTCACGACCGTTCCGCGATAGACAAATGGGAATGGAAAGCTCACCGCCGTAGAAGTGTTCTCATCCGTTTGCCAACTGCTGTTAACGGCCGGCGTAGAGGAAGTAGTACTCCACGTAAACGAGTTACCCGTTGAAATAATAGAGGCGTAGCTGACACCGGTATTGCGTGTCACGTCGAACGAACAAACCGATGCGACGATTGTGTTAGTGTTCGTATAGGCAAACTCAGCGCTGGTGGCGCAGGTTACCTTAAGACGGTAGTAACGTGTGCCCGATAATGTGGTTGGCGTGGTATAGGTATCCGTAGTGGCACCTGTTCCGCCTACCGCATCTGCCCAGGCATCCCCTACTCCATTGTCATCCGACTCTTCCCATTGGAACGAAATGCCTGTGCCCGTTGTATAACCGGTTGCTACCAGTTGCACCGTACTGCCGACACAAACTGCAGACGAAGATGGGATTGTACCTGCTGTCGGCGTACCTGTACAGATCGGCGCCGCCGTCACGTTTATGGTGTAGTCTTCGAAGGTACCGAACGAATCTGTGTAGCACGGTGCTACCGGACCCGCGTCCTGCCCGCCGATACGCAATCTGTGCGAACCGACAGACGCACTCAATGGCACAACGAACGTACCCGAAAGCGTGGTCGGGTCGTCGGCTGCAGACGTGCCCGTGTAAACCGTTTCTCCTGTATCATTGAAATCAAGGTCATCGTTCCAGTCAACGAAAATGGCCGTTTCATAGGTAAAGCCCGTTTCATAGGTGATACTAAACGACACGGTCGACGCTTGTGGGGCTGTCGTAGACTGCGCACTGTAGTCACCATAGTTGCCCGTTTCGGAACCTGTCGTATTGTTGATAGAACCCATTGTCACGTTCGTAATACCGATACCGTCGACACTGCTAGGTGCCGGCATACAATGACCGGTGTAGAACGATACCGGAGACGACCATTCGCTGGTAGACACTCCCGTGCTACAAACCGAACGTACCCAGAAGTAGTATTGGGTATAGCCGCTCAACAGCGAAAGATTGGTAAAAGTTGTGCCCGCCGCCGTACTGCCCGAAGGCGTGGTGGCATTGGTAGGCGTGGTGCTGGAGGTACTGAAATAATACTCGTAGCCATCCGCCGGTGCTACTGTCGGAGCGGTCCAGTTCAGAGTAGCAGAATTCGTCGTAACGTTAGACGCCACCGGCGTATTAGGCGCAATACAGCTCGGCTGGTCTTCGATGAGAACATCATCAAGATACAGAATCCAACCGTCGGCCGGAGCCCCGTTACGAACGAATGCGATATAGATGTTCGAACTTGCATACGCCGTCAAATCAACGGTCAGTTGTGTATACGTCGTAGACGCAACCGGTGTGGAAGCAAGGGCAACGTTCGTGAAATTCGCCACTGTTTTACCAGTAGTTGAAATACGAACGGAGATCTCATCAGGTTCCGCCACGTCATTGGCACGTACCCAGAAACGAAGACGTTTTGGTGTTGCATCCAATGATATCTGTGGCGTAATCAGGTAGTCGTCATTGCTGCTGTTGAAATCAGAGTTCATGGCAGCACTGCGTGTACCCGTATTTGGCTGGGATGTAGAAAGCGTCCACGTCTCCGTATCGGCATTGTTGTCGATTACCGAGAAACAGCCCAACCAGGTAGAAGTCGTTTCGAAACCTTCCGTCCATGGGAAAGTCGTCACAGCATCACAAGCGGTTGTAAAAGTACCGACCGATGACCAATCACTAGTCGTCAACGCGTCACACACCGAGCGAACCCATACATAGTAGTCGGCATTTCCGGTCAGGCCTGAAATACCAGCCGTAAGGATACCTGCCCCCACCGCACCCGAAGGCGTAGTAGCTCCGGTAGGCGTAGTAGAACTCGTGCTGAAATAGTACTCATAACCGTTAGCAGGCGTCGATACAGAAGCATCCCATGAAATGGTAGCACTGTTATTCGTGACGGCGGACGCCACAACATTAGTCGGTGCCGCACATGGCGGTGTCTCTACGATGTTGATATCATCGACGTAACAGTCGTTACCAAACTGCCCTGTGAACAGGAAGGCGACATACACTTGCGGTTGGTTACCCGCTCCTGCTGGAAGTGTGATCGTCTTTCCGATCCACCCTAAGGTACTGCCGTCGTAACGGACGATTGGTCCGCCCGCATTAATCCATGTCGTGCCGTTCAGGGAATACTGCACCTGCACTTCGTCAAGGTTGGTATACGTCAAAGAGTGAAGCCACTTGAATTTCACATCAACAAAAGAGACTCCTGTGGTATTGATGGCTTGTGAAACCAGACGAATCTGGTCGCCCGGATCGCAGTCAAAAGAGTTAAAACGGTAGAATCCGGAACCCTCTTCAGCGGTGAAGCCGGTCGGATTGGTCGATGCCGTTACATAGGTAAGACTTGGTGTCGCGCCGCCGGCAGACGTGCCGTCAGTAATCACCGCCGTCGACCAACAGCCGAGTGAGCCGCTGTTGAGCCCTTGCGCAACTGGCAATGCCGCCGTGGCACAGTCAGTGACACAAATAGTGAAATTACCGGAACCTGCTCCTGACACAGCATGATATACACGTACGAAATAGGTATTACCCGGAACGAATGTTCCTGAATAACTTTCCTGGCCGGCTGAACTTGTCGCATTCACACACGCAACCTGAGTCAATGTGCCCGTTGGAGTGTTGTCAGAGGAAGAAAGTATCTGCATAGCCGCATTATAACCGCTTCCTGATTGTACGGTTACCGTCATAATTATCGATGTCGCGGTGAACTTATACCAAACATCATCGTCTGCCGTGTTACAGGCCGCCGGAGTCGTTGGTGATGCAGTTGCAGCCAGCGTAGACGGGAACTCGCTTGCCGTTGTGGTACACGAGGTGGCCGGCGTCAAAGTCGTCGCTGCCGCAATGTTATCATTGGTAGGCGGCGCAATTACTTCACTGACGCAGATCGAGAGATTAGTAGTGGTTCCGTTTCCTGTACCGGAGTGGTACACGCGAATATAGTAGGTTACTCCAGTCGTAAGCCCAGTCGCGTTGATAGTCTCAGTAAGTCCGGTTCCGGTAGCGTTGACACAGCTCACGGCAGTCGTTCCGGCATCGCTGAAAAGCTGAACTACCGCATTGTATCCACCACCACTATACACCTGAATTTTATAGTCGGTTGCAACACCGGCGGTGAATTTGAACCAAACGTCGTCATCAGGAGTGGTTCCTACCACCGAACAGGCGGTAATGCCGGCCGAAGCCGTTGCACCTTTCGTGTCGTAGTAGGTTCCGCACAGCGAAGTACATGGAGATGCATTCACAGTGAGTGTGGCAGCGCCAGCGGGCTCGTCATTCGAAGGTGTCGAACTGCCCGGCACATAAGCGGTGTAAACACCCGGTGTAAACAAAACGCGGGAATTACATTCCGGCACTACATTAAGGCTATTCACAGCGGTAGCAGCAAAGCTACGGGTGTTGTAGAGTTGTTGCGAAGTAAGGTTCGCGACAGAAGGCGTTACGATGCTCTCGCCGTTCAGACCCGACGCGTATACGTAGGTATAATCGGCGGTTCCGTTATATCCTTCCATCGATCCGTAAACGAATTCGATGTTATTGGTCGTTTCGTAGAACTTGACCTGGAAGTTCAGGTTAGGTCCGGCGTTCAGGAACGTTTCCATGCTTGACCATTCCACGGTGAGAACACGGTTTGGAGACGTGCCATCTACCTGATACTTAATGGGGGCGCCTGCACCCTGAAGCGCCGAAACCGCATTCGGGTTACCCGCGATTACAAGGTCAGCCCACATCGGCGCGATGACGCTTTTCCAGGTGGTGGTAGACCCAAGCGCAACCGTAAAGCTGCTCTGTGAAGAAAGGGCCGCGTTACTGAGCGTTACGAAGCCGTTCACCGCAGCGCGGAAACCAGTTACGGTAGTGCCACGGTAGATGAACGGGAACGGAAAGGCTACTTGCGTCGTGGTGTTTTCATCGGTCTGCCAGGATGAATTGACCGCTGGTGTAGACGATGTCGTGCTCCAGGTAAATGCATTACCTGTTGAGATGATGGAGTTATACGTGATACCGGTAGAACGCGTTACATCGTAAGCACAGTTAACGGTCGTGATGGTAGCCACATTCGTGACATCCGACAAACCACTGTTCGAACACGTGACGCGCAGGCGGTAATACCGCGTAGAAGGAAGGACAGGTGGCGTATACGATGCCGTAGTGGCACCGCTTCCTCCGACCACATTGGCCCAGGCGTCCGCTACGCCATTATCATCCGACTCTTCCCATTGGAAGTTGATGCCTGTTACGCCTGTTGTAAAACCGGTCGCAGTAAGAACCGGCCCTGAGGTATTGGCACAAATAGTAGTAGAAGCGGGAGCTACTGTACCCGGCGTCGGTGTACCGGCGCAAGGCTGTGAAATATCCACGTTGGCAGCACCTATATAAAGGGCGCCTGATGTCAATTGTGCCACCGAAAGCAGGCGTTGCCCACCCGGTGTGCTGGTGCCGCCTTGCTGCGTGCCTCCCACACTGGAAGAAGCGAGCAAAATGCGGCTGTTTGCGTTCAGCGCAATGTATCCGCCCGGTGCGACAAGCGCCACTTCATTATTGGTAGCGGAATAAGCAGAACCTTCTGTACTGAAGGTCCAGCTACCGTTGTAGCGTGATTCGATGGTATAGGCGCCGTCGACTACACTTACCGGAGTAGTGCCCGTAGCATCTACATACGTGCAGGAAAGTTGTCCCGCAACAGTTGAAGTGCTGCGTTCGATCCACGCAGAGCGATTCTGATTCGCTGCTGAAACGAACGGATAGCGGCTAGTAGCGGTCGAAGGATCCGTTCCGCCTGTTATGTTGCTACCGGTTCCAGCGGTCGTCCAGTAGCGGTTGAAAGTACCTCCGGTGAAACCACCTGCGGTGTAGCTGAGTGTACCCGTTGTGGTGGTACTGATCCCGAGGGTCAGTTTATTCGAGCCCAAGGCTACTTTTCCGGCGGTAAACGTCAGCGTATTTGCGATACTGATATTGTTGAAGTTCCAGTTGATATTCGGAACAGCTACATTGGTATTGTTAAAGGTAAGCCCGCGAAGGGTATTGGCCGTAAACGATCCGCTGCCTCCCACAGTCTGCACCGTGGTGCCATTCAAGGTAAGGGCGGTAGTCGTCGATCCCACCGACATGTCGATGGTTCCATTATTGGTGATGTTACCCGCCACCGCCAGGCTCTTGCCCGTCGTACCACTGTAAACGTTGAAAGCGCCACCGGTGTTGACAGTAAGGTTACCCCCTATTGTAAACGTGCTGGGTGTCGTACCATAGTTAAGGATACCACTCGTACCCCCGCCTACGGTAATATTGTTGATACCGAGGCCGGTTTGGTCAATGGTTACGGTAGAACCATCGGCAATCACTGCGCTGTCGGCCGAAATCGGAACGACCCCTCCTACCCACGTAGCAGTAGACGACCAAAGTCCTCCCGCACCATTTGACGTAATCGTCATGGGCGCACGCGAGGTCATCGAGATATTATCGATAGAAGCAGGTGGTTGTGAACCGCCTGTTTCGTTTTTCCATGAGAAAATAAGACGGAAGGTCGTGCCTGCTAACGACGCCGGCAGCGTAAACGTAGCCGTCTGTATGGTCGTTTGTAACTGACCGAATCCGATAGCAGTCGCACCCGTAATTCCCGACGGAACTATTCCGGTACCGCTACCGGGATGCGTAGCAACTCCAACCGGTGTGATCGAAGTCGGCGCGTAGAAGACTTGCCATAAGTCCCAGGTACTTTCGCCATTACTACGCCAGTTGAGCGATAGCGTGATGATGCTCTCCCCAGCCGGAACGGTAATGTCCCGATAGAAATAGTTGGTGGCATCATTTACCGATGTGTACGCGTTGGTCGTACCGCCATCGTTGGAAATGTAGGCACTGTTTCCCGAGAACGGCGCAGTCGACACCGCGGTGCCGATTACCCAAGGGTTATTGGCCGAGTTGGAAACGGTCCATCCGTTTGCAGCGAATGTCGATCCATTGGCAAAACCACCGTCTCCCGTCGGACTGATGAGCGTCGTCTGAGCAGACGCCGGGCCCACAGAGAAAAAGAGCAGGAACGCAAGGCCGAAAAGCCATCGGGCGAACCTAAAAACGGACCTAGGAGGCGAACCTACATCATGCCCGATTCCGTCGTTGAGACCGGCATCCCTACCAGTCATCAAGAAAACGTAATTTTTACACATAGTTAAGATTAATTTAAAAATCGAAGTTAACAAATATAGTTAACTTTAGCTTAAATTAATTTAAAAAAATCTCATTTTGAAATTAATTGTAAATTATAATGTGATTTTATCGGCTTTTTTTGACATTTAATCGTTTTTAATTCGCTTATTGAAACTAAAAAAAGTTCGTAATACGTTAACACGCCCTAGAAAAAGGAAACAAAAAAACCACCCCTTTCGAGGTGGTTTTGTATAAAGTAAGCGTGTACTTACGCCTGTCCGGTCGGACCGAAGTTGAGCGGGATGGCAGGCTGTTCGCCTTCTTTGATCTCGCCGTGGGCCATCTCAAAGCGGTGGATGTTCTCCGCCATCGCCTTCAACAAACGCTTCGCGTGCTGTGGCGTCAGTACGATACGCGACCGTACTTTCGCTTTTGGCGTACCCGGCATGATACTAACGAAATCCACTACGAATTCCGAAGGCGAGTGGTTGATGATGGCCAGGTTCGAATAGATCCCTTCTGCCGTCTTTTCATCCAACTCAATATTGATTTGCTGCTGGTTTTGGTCACTCATGACTTAGAAATTATACTCTTCTTTAGCAGCCATCAATTCATTGAAATCCTCTTTCGACCCTACGATCGTTTCATCGTACTCACGCATACCGGTACCAGCCGGGATACGGTGTCCGACGATGACATTCTCTTTCAGGCCTTCCAGCGTATCGACCTTACCGGCTACGGCCGCCTCGTTCAATACTTTCGTAGTTTCCTGGAACGACGCCGCCGAAATGAACGACTTCGTCTGAAGGGAAGCACGGGTAATACCCTGAAGGATCGGTGTAGCGGTCGCCGTGATGACATCGCGGGCCGTTACCTGTTTCTTGTCGGCGCGTTTCAGGATCGAGTTCTCGTCACGCAGGTCACGCGGCGAGATGATCTGGCCTGGTTTCAGGCGATCGGAATCACCGGCATCCTCTACGACCTTCATGCCATAGAGTTTATCGTTTTCATAGATAAAGTCTTTCGTATGGATCAACTGATCTTCCAGAAAGAGCGTATCGCCCGGATCCTGCACCTGCACCTTACGCATCATCTGACGGATGACCACCTCAAAGTGCTTGTCGTTGATTTTTACACCCTGCAGACGATATACCTCCTGGATCTCGTTCACGAGGTACTGTTGCACCGCCGACGGCCCCTGGATGCGAAGGATGTCCTCCGGCGTGATGGCACCATCCGAAAGCGGCGCACCGGCACGTACGAAGTCATTCTCCTGAACCAGGATCTGGCTAGACAGTTTCACAAGATACTTCTTCACCTCGCCGAATTTCGACTCGATGATGATTTCGCGGTTACCACGCTTAATCTTGCCAAAGGTCACCACACCGTCGATTTCCGAAACAACCGCCGGGTTCGACGGGTTACGGGCTTCGAGCAATTCGGTGATACGAGGAAGACCTCCGGTGATATCGCCCGCTTTTGACGAACGACGTGGGATTTTCACGAGTACTTTACCTGCCTTGATCTTCTCGCCGTTCTCTACCATAAGGTGGGCACCTACCGGAAGGTTGTACGAACGAATAAGCTCGTTGTCCTTACCGAAGATGAGGAGCGTCGGGATGAGTTTCTTGTTACGTCCTTCCGAAATCACCTTCTCCTGGAAGCCGGTCTGTTCGTCGATTTCGACTACATACGACTGACCTTGTTCGAGGTCTTCGTAGGCTACCTTACCGGTAAATTCCGAGATGATAACACCGTTATACGGGTCCCACTTACAGATCACATCGCCCTTCTTAACGCTTTGTCCGTCTTTCACGAAGATGCTTGATCCGTAAGGGATGTTATGGGTATTCAGGACAATGCCGGTTTTCTCGTCGATGAGTTTCAATTCCGTTGAACGCGACACGACGATATCCACCTGGTTACCTTCGTTGTCCTCGCCCTTGACGGTTTTAAGGTCTTCGATTTCAAGACGCCCGTCGAAACGCACCACGATGCTGGATTCTTCCGAGATACCACCGGCTACACCACCAACGTGGAACGTACGGAGGGTAAGCTGGGTTCCTGGTTCACCGATTGACTGTGCCGCGATTACACCTACCGCCTCCCCTTTTTGGGTCATACGGGCGGTGGCCAGATTACGTCCGTAGCATTTCGCACAGATACCTTTTTCCGCTTCGCAGGTAAGCGGTGAACGCACTTCCACTTTTTCAAGCGGAGAGACCTCTATCGCTTTCATGATCGGCTCGGTGATTTCCTCGCCGGCTGCCACGATGATTTCGTTGGTCAGCGGGTTGATCACATCCTGAAGGGCCACACGGCCGAGGATACGCTCGCCCAACTGCTCGACGATCTCTTCGTTTTTCTTGAGGGCGGAGATTTCGATACCACGCAGGGTGCCGCAATCCTCCATATTGACGATGACGTCCTGTGACACATCGTGGAGACGACGCGTGAGGTAACCGGCATCTGCCGTTTTCAACGCCGTATCCGCAAGACCTTTACGGGCACCGTGCGTCGAGATGAAGTATTCAAGGATCGAAAGACCTTCCTTAAAGTTCGAAAGGATCGGGTTCTCGATGATCTCGCCACCTCCGGCAGTCGATTTCTTCGGTTTCGCCATCAAACCACGCATACCGGTCAACTGGCGGATCTGTTCTTTCGAACCCCTCGCACCCGAGTCAAGCATCATGTATACGGAGTTGAAGCCTTGCTGGTCTTCGCGGATGTTCTTCATCGCCAGCTCTGTGAGGAGAGCGTTGGTAGACGTCCATACGTCGATGACCTGGTTGTAACGCTCGTTGTTGGTAATCAGACCCATGTTATAGTTCATGAGGATACCTTCTACCTGCTCATTCGCATCGGCGATCAGCGACTCCTTCTGGTCTGGAATCTTGATATCACCAAGGCTGAACGACAGTCCGCCTTTGAAGGCGAAACGGTAGCCCATGTCCTTAATGTTGTCAAGGAACGCAGCCGTCGTCGGAACGTCGGTCACGGCCAGGATATGTCCGATAATGTCACGCAGTGACTTCTTGGTCAATACTTCGTTGATGTAACCCGCTACTTCCGGCACCACTTCGTTGAAGAGTACACGACCGGCTGTTGTCTGGATGATTTTCCATACCAACTCCCCGTTTTCGTTGAAGTCTTTGGCGCGGATTCTCACACGGGCATTCAGCTCAAGTTTGCCTTCGTTGATCGCGATGTTCACTTCCTCAGCCGAATAGAACGTCGTGCCTTCGCCTTTGATTTTCATCGTATCGGTCGACAGACGCTCTTTGGTCATATAGTACAGACCGAGTACCATGTCTTGCGACGGTACGGTGATCGGTGCACCATTGGCCGGGTTAAGGATGTTGTGCGATGCCAGCATCAGCAATTGCGCCTCAAGGATCGCCTCAGGACCCAACGGAAGGTGCACCGCCATCTGGTCACCATCGAAGTCGGCGTTGAAGGCCGTACACACGAGTGGGTGAAGTTGGATCGCTTTTCCTTCGATCAGTTTCGGTTGGAACGCCTGGATACCCAAACGGTGAAGCGTAGGGGCCCGGTTGAGGAGTACAGGGTGTCCTTTGATTACATTCTCAAGGATATCCCATACCACCGGCTCTTTCTTATCGATGATCTTCTTAGCTGACTTTACCGTTTTCACGATACCGCGCTCTATGAGCTTACGGATCACGAATGGCTTGTAAAGTTCGGCCGCCATGTCTTTTGGCAAACCGCACTCGTATAATTTCATTTCCGGACCAACGACGATAACCGAACGCGCTGAATAGTCAACACGCTTACCGAGAAGGTTCTGACGGAAACGACCTTGTTTTCCTTTAAGGGAATCCGAAAGCGACTTCAGCGGACGGTTCGATTCAGTCTTAACGGCCGACGCCTTACGCGTGTTGTCGAAAAGCGAGTCTACCGCTTCCTGAAGCATACGCTTCTCGTTACGAAGGATTACTTCCGGCGCCTTGATTTCCATCAAACGCTTCAGACGGTTGTTACGGATGATCACACGACGGTAAAGGTCGTTGAGATCCGATGTCGCGAAACGACCACCGTCAAGCGGCACAAGCGGACGCAATTCAGGTGGGATAACCGGGATTACTTTCAGGATCATCCACTCCGGACGGTTCTCGCGGTTCTCATTTGACTCACGGAACGACTCTACTACCTGCAGACGCTTGAGGGCCTCTGTCTTACGTTGTTTTGACGTTTCGTTATTGGCAGAGTGACGGAGCTCATATGACAACGCATCGAGGTCGATACGGGCCAAAAGGTCCATGATACACTCAGCGCCCATCTTCGCGATGAACTTGTTCGGATCGGAATCATCCAGGTATTGGTTGTCGGCCGGCAGGCTATCGAGAATGTTCAGGTACTCTTCTTCCGTAAGGAAATCGAGTGACGACAGCTTCTCACCATCGGGATGGTTGGCAATACCGGGCTGGATTACCACATAACGCTCGTAATAGATAATCATGTCGAGCTTCTTCGAAGGAAGTCCAAGCAGGTATCCAATCTTGTTCGGCAACGAACGGAAATACCAGATGTGTGCGATAGGCACCACCAGGTTGATGTGGCCCACACGGTCACGACGGACCTTCTTCTCGGTCACTTCCACGCCGCATCGGTCGCAGACAATGCCTTTGTATCGGATGCGCTTGTACTTACCGCAGGCGCACTCGAAATCCTTCACCGGGCCGAAGATCCTTTCGCAGAAAAGACCATCGCGCTCTGGCTTATGGGTTCTGTAATTGATGGTTTCCGGCTTCAGGACCTCTCCACGCGATTCTGCGAGGATGGATTCCGGCGATGCCAGTCCGATCGAGATTTTGTCAAACCTTTTTACAGGGTTTTTATCTTTATTTCTATTGTTCATAACGGTGTTGAATCTTAATTAGTTGATGGTGGCTGGTGGTTGGTAGCCAGACGGGACGTCCAACATCCGGCTACCAATTACCAACAACTTATTCCTCAAGGCGGATATCGAGTCCCAGACCTTTCAGTTCGTGCATCAATACGTTGAACGATTCAGGGATACCAGGCTCTGGCATGGTTTCGCCCTTCACGATCGCTTCGTATGTCTTGGCACGTCCGATTACGTCATCCGACTTCACAGTCAGGATTTCGCGAAGTGTGCTCGATGCACCGTAGGCTTCGAGGGCCCACACCTCCATCTCACCGAAACGCTGGCCACCGAACTGCGCCTTACCACCCAGCGGCTGCTGTGTGATGAGTGAGTACGGACCGATGGAACGCGCGTGCATCTTGTCGTCGACCATGTGGCCGAGTTTCAGCATGTAAATCACGCCCACGGTAGCCGGCTGGTGGAAACGTTCTCCGGTTCCGCCGTCGTAGAGGTAGGTATGTCCGAAACGTGGGATACCTGCATCATCCGTCAGGGTGTTGATCTCGTCAAGTGACGCGCCGTCGAAGATCGGCGTCGCGAATTTCTTCCCGAGCTTCTTACCGGCCCATCCAAGTACGGTTTCATAAATCTGTCCGATGTTCATACGCGATGGTACACCCAGCGGGTTCAATACGATGTCGACCGGCGTTCCGTCTTCGAGGAACGGCATGTCCTCTTCGCGAACGATACGCGCAACGATACCTTTGTTACCGTGGCGTCCTGCCATCTTATCCCCTACTTTCAGCTTACGCTTCTTGGCGATGTATACCTTCGCGAGTTTCAGGATACCGGCAGGAAGTTCGTCTCCTACGGTAATAGTGAATTTCTCGCGGCGGAGTGCACCCTGAAGGTCGTTCAGCTTGATTTTGTAGTTGTGGATCAGGTCGTTCACCAAACGGTTTGTCTCGTCGTCCGCTACCCATTGTCCTTTTGAAAGGTGGGCGAAGTCTTCTACAGCGTGGAGCATCTTCAGGGTATATTTTTTGCCCTTCGGAAGTACTTCCTCGCCCAGGTCGTTCATCACGCCCTGTGACGTTTTGCCGTTCACGATGTTGAACAACTTGTCAACCAATTTATCTTTCAATTCATTGAACTTCACTTCGAATTCCATTTCGAGTGCGCCCAAATCATCTTTGTCTTTCGTACGCTTGCGCTTGTCTTTTACGGCACGCGCGAATAGTTTCTTGTCGAGAACGACACCGCTCAACGACGGCGAGGCTTTCAACGACGCATCTTTTACGTCACCGGCCTTGTCACCGAAGATCGCACGGAGGAGTTTCTCTTCCGGCGTCGGATCGGATTCTCCTTTTGGCGTGATCTTACCGATAAGGATATCGCCTGGCTTGACTTCGGCACCGATACGGATCATACCGTTCTCGTCGAGGTCTTTCGTCGCTTCTTCCGAAACGTTCGGGATATCGTTGGTAAGTTCTTCGTTTCCGAGTTTGGTGTCACGCACGTCAAGTGAATATTCGTCGATGTGGATGGAGGTGAAGATATCATCCCGTACCACTTTCTCCGAAATCACAATCGCATCCTCGAAGTTGTATCCTTTCCATGGCATGAACGCCACCTGAAGGTTACGGCCGAGCGCCAATTCACCGTTTTGGGTCGCATATCCTTCACAAAGCACCTGACCTTTGGTTACGCGGTCACCCTTGCGAACGATCGGCTTAAGGTTGATCGATGTGCTCTGGTTGGTCTTGCGGAACTTGATGAGTTGATACGTCTTTTCATCCGGATCGAAACTCACCATACGCTCTTCATCCGTACGGTCGTATTTAATGGTAATCTCGTTTGCGTCTACATACTCTACCGTACCGTCTCCTTCCGCGTTGATCAATACACGGGAATCAGACGCCACCTGACGCTCCAATCCGGTTCCGACGATAGGTGCTTCAGGACGCAACAATGGTACGGCCTGGCGCATCATGTTCGATCCCATCAGCGCGCGGTTCGCGTCATCGTGCTCGAGGAACGGAATCAGCGACGCCGAGATCGAAGCGATCTGGTTCGGCGCTACGTCGGTGTAGTGAACGCGTGATGGCTCGACTACCGGGAAGTCACCTTCCTCACGGGCGATAACGCGCTCGGCGGTGATCGTTCCGTTGTCGTCCATATCAATGTTCGCCTGCGCGATCAACTTGCCTTCTTCTTCTTCCGCACTGAGGTAGATTGGTTTGGCCACCAGATCCACTTTACCGTCTTTAACGACACGGTATGGCGTTTCGATGAAGCCCATGTTGTTCACCTTCGCATAGACACCGAGAGACGAAATCAGACCGATGTTCGGTCCTTCCGGCGTCTCAATCGGGCAAAGGCGTCCGTAGTGGGTGTAGTGAACGTCACGCACCTCAAAGCCGGCACGTTCACGTGACAGACCGCCTGGTCCGAGGGCCGAAAGACGACGCTTGTGCGTGATCTCAGCCAGCGGGTTAGTCTGGTCCATGAACTGTGACAACTGGTTCGTACCGAAGAACGAATTGATCACCGAAGACAGGGTCTTGGCGTTGATCAGGTCAATCGGTGTGAAGACCTCGTTGTCACGAACGTTCATACGCTCACGGATGGTACGGGCCATACGGGCCAGACCTACTCCGAACTGCTGTGAAAGCTGCTCGCCTACGGTACGTACACGACGGTTGGAAAGGTGGTCGATATCATCGATCTCCGCTTTGGAGTTGATGAGTTCGATTAGGTATTTCACGATGGTGATGATATCCTCTTTGGTCAGCACCTGCTTTTCCATTGGAATATCAAGACCCAGTTTTTTGTTCATCCGGTAACGGCCCACTTCACCGAGGTTGTAGCGTTGATCAGAGAAGAAGAGCTTCTCGATGATACCACGCGCGGTCTCCTCATCAGGTGGTTCGGCGTTACGAAGTTGGCGGTAGATGTGTTCCACAGCCTCCTTCTCCGAGTTCGTCGGGTCTTTCTGGAGGGTGTTGTGGATAATCGCGTAATCCGCCTGGTTGTTATCTTCTTTGTGGAGAAGAATCGATTTCACGTTCGATTCGATGATCTCCTCTACATTGTCTTTGTCGATGATGGTATCGCGGTCGAGGATAATCTCGTTACGCTCGATTGATACTACTTCGCCTGTATCCTCATCCACGAAATCCTCGTGCCAGGTGTTCAGGACACGCGCGGCGAGTTTACGGCCTACGTATTTCTTAAGTCCGGTCTTCGAAACTTTGATTTCTTCCGCCAGGTCAAAGATCTCAAGGATATCCTTATCCCGTTCGAATCCGATGGCACGGAAGAGGGTCGTTACCGGTAATTTCTTTTTACGGTCGATGTACGCATACATCACGTTGTTGATGTCTGTCGCGAATTCGATCCATGAGCCTTTGAACGGAATGACCCTTGCGGAGTACAATTTCGTTCCGTTGGCGTGGAAAGACTGTCCGAAGAAGACACCTGGTGAGCGGTGGAGCTGTGATACGACCACGCGCTCGGCGCCGTTGATGACAAACGTCCCGCTTGGGGTCATGTAGGGGATAGTCCCCAGGTACACATCCTGAACGATGGTTTCGAAATCCTCGTGCTCCGGATCGGTGCAATAGAGCTTTAGGCGGGCCTTGAGGGGCACGCTGTATGTCAGTCCGCGCTCGATACATTCCTGGATGGTGTAACGTGGCGGATCGACGAAATAATCAAGAAATTCGAGAACGAACTGGTTTCGGGTATCAGTGATAGGGAAGTTCTCCTGAAAAGTCAGGTAAAGTCCTTCGTTGCCACGTTCCTCGGATTTGGTCTCCAACTGGAAGAAGTCCTGGAAGGATTTAACCTGGATATCCAGGAAATCCGGATATTCCGGGATGTTCTTTGTCGAGGCGAAATTCAGTCTTTCAGTCTGATTTGTTATCATCAATGGACAAATTTGATTTTAAAAAAAGTAGCTTGTGTGTATCCGATACTTTCTTTTTGTTATCAAAACATCTTTAAAAATGAGCCAAGTGGGAACTCATCCTTTTCTTCGTTTCGATTAAAAGTTTGTTGGTATGCAACCTAACGATAATAAAACCGGATATAAATTTTATTATACGCAAAATGGTTTAGGCCGCTGGAAACCTTCCAGGACCTAAACCTTGCTTTTGCAGCGAAGCCTAATTACTTAAGCTCAACAGCAGCTCCGGCCTCTTCCAAAGCTTTCTTAAGGCCTTCAGCCTCATCTTTGGAAACGCCTTCCTTCACGTTGGATGGAGCGCCGTCAACCAGATCTTTTGCTTCTTTCAGTCCAAGACCTGTCAATTCCTTAACCGCCTTAACGACTGCCAATTTAGAAGCACCAGCGTCTTTCAACACTACGGTGAATTCTGTTTTTTCTTCCGCAGCAGCTTCGCCACCACCGCCACCAGATACAACTACAGCAGCAGCTGCAGGCTCGATGCCGTATTCTTCTTTCAATATTGTAGCCAGGTCGTTAACCTCTTTCACAGTCAGGTTGACCAGTTGCTCAGCGAATTGTTTCAAATCTGCCATTTTTTCTATCGTTTTAAGATTTGTGAAAATATAATTAGTTATTGTGCGCGTCTTCTAGCCGCTTAATCCTGCGCAGGATTAGGCGTTTTCTTCGTCCTTGAATTGGTTTTTCAACGCAGAGATAACGCGTTGAGCCGGAGACTGGAGCAATCCGATGATTTCGCCGATCATCTCTTCTTTCGACTTCATCGAAGCCAACAGGTCGAGTTGATTGTCGCCAATGAAAATATCGGCATTGATGTAAGCTCCTTTCAGGACAGGTTTATCGGATTTCCGACGGAACTCCTTGATGATCTTCGCTGGCGCATTGGCCACGGTAGCCACCATGATAGCAGAGTTTCCTTTCAATACAGAAGGGAGGTCGGCGTACTCGTTAGACGACGCTTCCATCGCTTTCTCGAGGAGGGTGTTTTTCACCACTTCGAGTTTGATACCCGCTTTGAAGCAGGCACGACGAAGGTTGGAAGTCGTTTCGGCGTCGAGTCCGGAGACATCCGCTACGTACAAGATGTTCGACTCTGCTAATTGAGCAGTCAAATCGCTGATCGCTGTTGATTTTTCTTGTCTTGTCATTTTCTTACAAGTTTACTACTTCAATTAGACTGCTTTCGGATCGAGGGCAATCGCAGGACTCATCGTAGATGACAAGTGGATGCTCTTGATATACGTTCCTTTAGCAGCAGTCGGCTTCAGTTTGATTAATGTTTGGATGATCTCGTGTGCGTTGTCGACGATTTTGTCAGCATCGAACGAAACTTTTCCGATACCTGCGTGAACGATACCTGTTTTATCCACTTTAAAGTCGATTTTACCGGCTTTCACTTCAGCTACCGCCTTACCTACTTCCATCGTTACCGTACCGGTCTTAGGGTTCGGCATGAGGCCGCGTGGTCCGAGAATCCGTCCGAGTGGTCCTAGTTTACCCATTACCGCTGGCATGGTGATGATAACGTCAACATCCGTCCAGCCGTCTTTGATTTTCTGGAGGTAATCGTCGAGACCTACGAAGTCCGCGCCCGCTGCTTTCGCTTCCGCTTCTTTGTCAGGTGTAACGAGGGCCAAAACCCGTACGTCTTTACCTGTACCATGTGGAAGTGTTACAACGCCACGTACCATCTGATTCGCTTTACGTGGATCAACTCCCAGACGTACCGCGATGTCGACCGACTCATCGAATTTCGCAGAAGCAACCGTCTTCAAAAGAGAAGAGGCGTCTTTCAGCGAATACAGCTTGTTCTTCTCAATTTTAGAAGCAGCTTCTTTTTGCTTTTTTGTCAATTTTGCCATGTCTTTTCCGGATTAAAAAGGAGCATCTCCCGTTACGGTTATACCCATAGACCGTGCAGTACCAGCCACCATGCTCATTGCTTTCTCGATGGTGAAGGCATTCAGGTCCGCCATTTTGTCGTCAGCGATGGCACGGATCTGATCCCATGTTACGCTGGCTACTTTCTTACGATTCGGCTCTCCGGAACCGGACTTAAGCTTAGCCGCATCCATCAACTGGATGGCAGCCGGAGGTGTTTTTACGACGAAGTCGAATGACTTGTCTTTGTACACGGTAATCTGTACCGGTAACACTTTGCCGGGTTTATCCTGGGTCCGCGCATTGAACTGCTTACAGAACTCCATGATGTTAACTCCAGCGGCTCCCAAAGCAGGTCCAACCGGTGGCGACGGGTTCGCAGCACCTCCCTTAACTTGTAGTTTAACTACTTTACTAACTTCTTTAGCCATTGTTTAAAAAAATTTAGCACATCTAACAGTTGGAAGCAAAAAGATGTGAATTGAATATGTAACAGAAAATTATACTTTTTCGACCTGCATGAAACTGAGTTCCAGCGGGGTTTTGCGTCCGAAGATCTTGACCATCACTTCCAGCTTGCGCTTTTCTTCGTTGATCTTCTCTACCGTACCGTTGAATCCGTTGAACGGACCATCGATGACTTTCACGGTCTCACCATTGGTGAACGGAATCGCATGGGAATCGGTTTTGACCGACAATTCGTCGACCTTCCCCAGCATGCGGTTCACTTCAGACAGACGCAACGGAACCGGGTCGCCGTTTTTGGTTTCACCGAGGAAACCGATGACGCCGGTAATGGATTTGATGATGTGCGGAATCTCACCTGAAAGGTTGGCTTCGATCATCACGTATCCTGGAAAATATACTTTGTCTTTCGTGATTTTCTTCCCGTCTTTTACCTGTACCACCTTCTCGGTTGGCACGAGTACCTGTGAGATGAAATCACTCATCCCAAGACGGTTCGCCTCGGTCTCGATGTAAGCCTTGACCTTATTTTCCTGGCCGCTTACCGCCCTGACGACGTACCACTTCTTGACGTTGTTATCTGACATTGCGTTGCAGGCTTTTTGGATTATTTGATCAGCTTGAACAGGTTATCGAGCGCGTTGGTGAACAACTGGTCAATACCCCAGGTCACCAGGGCACAGGTCACTGAAAACAGTGCCACCACGATGGTGTACTTCTGTACTTCAGCCCACGCTGGCCATGTCACGTTCGACTTCAGCTCTTCGAATGAATCCCCGATATAGTTGAAAAATGCCTTCATTCTTTTTTTTGTTTGCACGGGTGGAGGGATTCGAACCCCCATCAACGGTTTTGGAGACCGCTATTCTACCCTTGAACTACACCCGTTTGATTAAAAGCCGGCAGCATCCGTAGACCTGCCGGCTTTCTTATGTTGGTTATCCTGATTAGTCGAGGATTTCAGTAACCTGACCTGCACCTACGGTACGACCACCTTCGCGGATAGCGAAACGAAGACCTACGTTAAGGGCGATTGGGCTAAGGAGGTTCACCTCAATTGTAAGGTTATCACCTGGCATTACCATCTCAACACCTGCAGGAAGTGAAATCACACCTGTTACGTCAGTCGTACGAACGTAGAACTGCGGACGGTAGTTGTTGTGGAATGGCGTGTGACGGCCACCTTCTTCTTTTTTCAGGATATAGACTTCCGCTTTGAATTTAGCGTGTGGCTTAACAGAACCTGGCTTACAGATAACCATACCACGACGGATGTCTTTTTTATCGATACCACGGAGGAGGAGACCTACGTTGTCACCAGCTTCACCACGGTCAAGGATCTTACGGAACATCTCAACACCTGTGATGGTAGACGTCAGTTTGTCAGCACCCATACCGATGATCTCAACTGGGTCACCTGTGTTGGCAACACCTGTTTCGATACGACCTGTAGCAACCGTACCACGACCTGTGATGGTGAATACGTCTTCAACTGGCATAAGGAAAGGCTTCGCGTTGTCACGAACTGGCTCTTCGATCCAGTTGTCAACCGCTTCCATCAGTTCAAGGATTTTAGGAACCCAGTTCGGGTCAGCGTTCAATCCACCAAGAGCAGAACCCTGGATAACTGGACCGTTGTCGCCGTCATATTCGTAGAATGAAAGAAGGTCACGGATTTCCATCTCAACCAGCTCAAGAAGCTCAGCATCGTCAACCATGTCCACTTTGTTCATGAACACAACGATACGTGGAATACCTACCTGGCGACCCAAAAGGATGTGCTCACGTGTTTGTGGCATCGGTCCGTCTGTAGCAGCAACAACAAGGATAGCACCGTCCATCTGGGCAGCACCTGTAACCATGTTCTTAACGTAGTCGGCGTGACCTGGACAGTCAACGTGTGCGTAGTGACGGTTAGCAGTTTCGTATTCTACGTGAGACGTGTTGATGGTGATACCACGCTCTTTTTCTTCTGGTGCGTTGTCGATCTGGTCGAACGATTTAGCAGCTGTTTTAGAAAAACCGGCTTCTGCAAGAACTTTAGTAATTGCAGCCGTCAAGGTAGTTTTTCCGTGGTCAACGTGACCGATCGTACCAATGTTAAGGTGCGGCTTGGTACGACTAAAATTCTCTTTTGCCATTTTTACTTAATTTAACTTAGTTATATATTAGTGTTCAAACTTTTAGAAAGTTGAGCCAATGACGGGATTTGAACCCGTGACCTCTTCCTTACCAAGGAAGCACTCTACCCCTGAGCTACACCGGCTTGTAATCAACCCTGGTTTTGAATCCCAACAAGTGGAAGCTGTATAGGATTCAAAAGCCCGGATCTAGACTCCCGAGGGAGTCAAAAACTACAGGCGTACACCTGTAATTTTACTACGTGATTGAGCTTCGTCCGCATCCATCCAGTTCGGATTCCCCACGGATTACCTCCGCTGCGCTTCGGTGATCCGTAAGGGTGGACCCTTACCAAATCTTTGCTTTCGCTAGCATCCATTCAGTTCAGGTCTCCCACGGATTACCTCCGCTGCGCTTCGGTGATCCGTAAGGGTGAACCCTTACCAAATTTTTGCTTTCGCCGCTTTACAAAAGCCTTCGACTTTCGACAGCGTCTCAATCAAAAATTTCGTGGGAAGAGCAGGATTCGAACCTGCGAAGGTTTCCCAACGGATTTACAGTCCGTCCTCGTTGGCCGCTTGAGTATCTTCCCTAATTTTTTTGCTCCAATATGTAAAAGAACCGCAACTTTCGAGCCGATGGAGGGATTCGAACCCACGACCTGATGATTACAAATCAACTGCTCTGGCCAACTGAGCTACACCGGCATATAGCAATAAAAAAGTCCGCTATTTCTAACGGACTGCAAATGTATAGGTTTTTGTTTGGTAATCCAAAACAAAAACTAGAATTTTTTTGTATCAGGTATGGGCCCGGATTTTCTCTTTCCTTCTTATCAGTAAACGCTCCAGCGACTCGGCTGCCTGGTCGACCGCTTCCTCAAAAGTCTTGCACTGTTTCTTGACCATCAGGTCGTCTCCCGGCACATGAATCTTGACCTCCACGATCTTATTTTCCTTCTCACTCGTCTTCTCTACCTTGAAATAGACGTCCGACGCCACTACCCTGTCATAGTACTTTTCCAGTTTGTCGAGACGCAGTTGTGTGAAATCCACCAGTTTCCGGTCAACCGTGAAATTGACCGCATGAACATTTACCTTCATAATCTAAATGTTTTAATTGAACAATTTTTACCGTCTATTCCGAGGATGCGCATCCCCATACACCTTCTTGAGTTCAGCAAGACTGTTATGGGTGTATACTTGCGTGGATGCCAGGCTGGAATGTCCGAGTAGTTCTTTAACCGAATTCAAATCCGCTCCGTTGTTAAGAAGATGGGTTGCGAAGGTGTGCCGCAGGATGTGCGGACTCTTCTTCACCTTACCGGAGACATCACTAAAGTAATACTTTATAAGTCGATAAACAAGCGATTCTGATACTTTAATTCCCTTTTTCGTAACGAAAAGATAACCTTGGTCGGCAACCGATTCAAGTGCTGCTTTTGCCTCGAGATAATGTCTTATGGATGAGACAACTGACGGCAACAGCGGGATAAGGCGTTCTTTATTCCGTTTTCCCAACACTTTCAGCATCCGACCGTCGAGGTCGACGTTAGCCGTTCGGATATGGATGAGCTCGGCCCGCCGGATACCGGTCGTATACAGCAACTCGACGATCAACTTATCGCGTACACCGTCAAATCCTTCGGGATACCGGATGTCCTGCAACACCTCCTCCATTTCCTTTTCTGAAAATGGCAATTGTACTTGTTTGGGGGTTTTGAGTGATTTATGCTGTTGCAGCGGACTCAACTCAATCTGGCGGCTCCGCAGCAAAAACTTGTAGAAGGCTTTTAATGATGCAACCTTCCGATTTACCGAATAGGGCGACAACCCTTCTTCGACCAAACACACGATCCAGGTGCGTACCTGCGGATACACGACATCATGAAGTGTTTCCTGCCCGTATTCTGCCTGCAGGAAATCCGAAAAAACATCGAGGTCGCTCGTATAAGCCAGCACGGTGTGGGGCGAATAATGACGTTCCGCCTGCAGATAATCCCGAAAAGCTACCTTATAATCGTGCATAAAAAAACCGCTAGTCTCAAAGATAACAATCTTTGTCGACTGGCGGTTTATGCTAAAAAGAAAACGCTCTTAATTCTCAGCAGCGTCACGAAGACCCTGGATATAAGAAGCTTTCTGGATTTGCATCCTGCGGGTTACCGATGGCTTTACGAACGCTTGACGCGCACGGAGCTGACGGATAGTTCCGGTCTTATCGAATTTACGCTTATAACGCTTCAACGCGCGATCAATATTTTCTCCGTCTTTAATTGGAATAATCAACATAGCGAGACACCTCCTTTCATTTAGTCGGCAAAGATAGTGTTTTTAAATTAACAATGAACAATTAATGATGAACAATGAAAATTTGGGCTAAGTGAAAATTTTGGGAGGAAAATTAGGAAAATAGCTTAGGGACGTTATATTTGTAGGTAGGGAATAAAAAGCCCCGCAGATAGGCGAGGCACTAGTGCTTTCACAACGGAATAATCCTTATTGTGAGTTGCTTTCAAAAATGTATTGCAATAATACGGAAGCAATTTTAATTTACAGTACGGTTTTCCGTAAAAAAGCAGAACGAGAACTATATACCTTTCAAAAAACCAAACAACATGAAGAAAATACTAGGACTGGATTTAGGGACGAATAGTATCGGATGGGCATTGATTGCGAAAGATTCTGAAAGTGGGCAAGGTATGATCAACGGCATAGGTAGCAGAATTATACCGATGGATGCCGGCGAAATGGGTCGATTTGCGGAAGGGGGCTCTATTTCCAAAACTGCGGAACGAACCGCCTACAGGAGAAACCGAAGATTGAATGAACGCAGTAAACTGAGAAGAGAAAGGCTTCATAGAGTTTTAAATATCCTCAAAATCTTACCCCTACACTATGCTGAAAGTATTGATTTTGAAAGACGACTTGGAAAATTCAAACACGATGCAGAGCCCAAGATTGCCTGGGCTAAAAAGCCAGATACCGGGTTTTCCTTTCTATTTGAGACTTCATTCAATGAAATGGTTGATGATTTCAGAGCCAATGGTTTTACCGACCGTCTTTCGCATGATTGGACTTTATTTTATCTTCGAAAGAAAGCACTTGCCCAAAAAATAGAAGGAGCGGAACTGGCTTGGATCATTCTTCACTTCAACCAAAAGAGAGGGTACTATCAAATGCGGGGGGAAGAAACCGAGGACAGCAGAACGGTAAATGAGTACGTGGCTCGTTTAAAGGTAGTAACCGTTGAAAAAGGGGAGGTTGACAAAAAAAACAACAAAAAGACCTGGTATGCGATCACCCTAGAGAACAACTGGGTCTATTCCGCATCTTTCACCTCAGAACCACTTTGGGAAGGTCACGAAAAAGACTTTCTGATAACCGAAGAACTTGACGAAAATGGCAATATCAAGATTGTGAAAGACAAACGCACCGATACAGAGGGAAAAGAAAAGAGAAAAATCACACCGTTGCCTTCCTTTGACGAGATTAACGCAATGCAGAAGAAGGACCAGGATAAAATTTACGGAAAGATAAAAACGCGGACCGAAGTTACAATAAAGGATACCGCAAAAACCGTCGGAACTTATATATATGACGAATTACTCCGGAACCCCACCCAAAAAATAAAGGGACAGCTTATCAGAACAATCGACCGAAAATTCTACTACAGCGAACTAAAAGCAATCTTAGAGAAACAAATTGCCTTGCAACCTGACGTTTTCAGCGAAGAGGCGCTGCATTCGTGCGCTCAGGAACTGTATCCAAATAATGATTCACACCGGTTAAAATTGGTCAAAAAGGACTTTTGCCACCTCCTCCTCGATGACATCCTATTTTATCAACGACCGCTGAAGAGCCAAAAGTCGACTATTGCGGAATGCGCATTCGAGTTTAAGGAGTTCGCGAAACTCGATGACAATGGAACGCCCATTAAAGTAAAGTCTTACCTGAAAGGTATAGCAAAGTCGCACCCGCTCTACCAGGAGTTTCGTGTCTGGCAGTGGATGCATAATCTGCGTATTTACTACCGGAACGAAGAAACCGATGTGACCTCACATTTTTTGTCTTCCACAAAAGACCGAGAATTATTATTTGAATTCCTGATGTCAAAGAAAGAAGTCAATCACACAAATGTTTTGGAGTACCTTGTCTCGCCAGCTATCAACGAAGCATATCCTGACGCTAAACCAAAAGTTCTCGCCGGCCTTATAAAGAAAGAAATCGCTAAGTATCGTTGGAATTATGTATTCGACGACGCAAACGAAAAAGAAGATGATAAATCGAAAATGTACCCGATGAATCCCACCGGTTATGAACTTCGAACACGACTACTAAAAACTAAAGGCTTGGATCCGTCGCTGATAACTTCTGACCTATTGTATCAGCTTTGGCACCTAGTCTACTCTGTCACCGATGCAAAAGAATATGAAAAGGCCCTTGAAACATTCGCCCGCAAACATGGATTTTACTATGTGCCTAAGAATGAGCGCAATGAAAAGACACCTGACCCGGGCTGTTTCGTAAACCACTTGAGGAAGTTAGTATGGCGTGACACCGGTTATGGAACACTTTCAGAAAAAGCGATCAGAAAACTAACGTCCTTACTGCGTATTGGTGCATATTGGAAATGGGAAGACATCGATCAACAAACACAGGAACGCATCGATAAGATACTCACTGGCGAATTTGACGATGGAATTTCAGTCCGTACGCGGGAGAAGGTAAAACATCTGGAAAAGAAGGAAGACTTCCAGGGTTTGCCGCTGCATCTTGCAAGTTACCTCGTGTATGACCGCCATTCCGAAGCGGACCACGCCGGGAAATGGGAATCCATCAACGACCTTGAGCGGTATTTAAGAACATTCAAACAACACTCTCTCCGCAACCCAGTAGTAGAAAGTGTGGTGAACGAGACGCTTCGCGTGGTAAGGGATATATGGGCTGATTACGGGAATGGGGAAAAGAACTTCTTCGACGAGATCCATATCGAATTGGGCCGTGATATAAAAAGTACTGCTGACCAACGAAAAAAGATTTCAAGATCCATCGCAGAAAAAGAGGCTACCAATTCGAGAATTCGCGCTTTGATTGCCGAGTTAAAGAATGATCCTTTCTTTGAAAATGTCCGCCCCTACTCACCTGTGCAACAGGAAGCGCTCAAGATATATGAGAACGGCGTTTTAAACTCTGACGCTGAGATCCCTGACGATATAAAGAAGATTAGCACCGCTGCAAATCCATCGTCCTCAGAACTCGTGCGATACAAACTCTGGCTGGAACAAAAGTATAAATCGCCCTATACCGGACAACCGATACCACTAAGCAAACTGTTTACTGCGGACTATCAAATCGAGCATGTAATTCCGCAGAGCCGCTTTTTTGATGACAGCCTGAGCAACAAGGTTATTTGTGAGTCTGCCGTCAATGAACTAAAGGGTAACCAACTGGGACTCGAGTTTATTAAAGACAAAGGACAGCAGATAGTGGAAATAGGATTGGGCAAGCAACCGGTTAAGATCCTTTCTGAAAATGCTTACCGCGATTTTGTAATGGAGCATTACGCCAAAAACAGATCGAAGCGAACCAAACTTTTATTAGTGGATGTTCCGGAGAAAATGATTGAGCGCCAACTGAACGACACGCGTTACATCAGCCGATTTGTTACCCAGCTTTTGTCGAATATCGTTCGCTCAGAACGAGGGGACGATGGCGTTGTTTCAGTCAATGTTGTATCAGGAAACGGAACCATCACTTCTAAACTCCGACAGGAATGGGGCCTTAACGATGTATGGAACGAGATTATCCTTCCTCGTTTCGAAAGACTAAATACGCTGACCGACTCTACACTTTTCACCACAAACAACAGCGGCAATAAAAAAATACCGACTGTCCCGACCGATATGTTAAAAGGTTTCCAGAAAAAGCGGATCGACCACCGTCATCACGCCCTGGACGCACTCGTAATAGCCTGCGCAACGCGGAAACACGTCAACTACCTCAACAACGTCTCGGCAAAAACTGAAGACAGCCACGATACTGAAAAAAAGAAAAAGCAACTTGAATACCGAAACCAACTCAAGCACGACCTCTGCTATAAGACTAAATCGGATGAAAAGGGAAACTACCAATGGCTATTCAAAAAGCCGTGGGATAACTTCACAGTAGATGCAAAGAATGTATTGGAAGCGACCGTTACAAGTTTCAAGCAAAATCTAAGGGTCATCAACAAAGCGACGAACCGGTATGAGAAAATCAAGGATGGGAAAAGAGAGAAAGTTAAGCAGACTGGAACCAATTGGGCTATACGGAAACCACTACACAAAGAAACGGTATCGGGTTTGGTTAACCTCCCAAACGAAAAAATCCCTAAGGGAAAAATTGCCACGGCCACCCGAAAACCGCTTGACCCATCCTTTGACTTAAACAAAATCAAATCGATAACGGATTCCGGCATCCGGGAAATCCTCAAGAACTATCTGCTTAAAAAACAAAGTCCAGAGGTTGCCTTCTCGCCCGAAGGAATATTGGAACTTAATTCAAATATAGCGGTCTACAATAATGGTAAACCGCATAAACCCATATTGAAAGTACGGGTTTTCGAAATAGGAAGCAGATTCCCTGTTGGTGAGAAAGGAAACAAACCTGCGAAATTCGTTGAAACAGCCAAAGGAACTAATATTTTCTTTGCAATCTACCAAGATGAATTCGGCAAAAGATACTTTGACACTATCCCATTTAACGAAGTCGTGGAGAGACAAAAACAAGGTGTCTCAAGCGTGCCCGAAGTAAACGAGAAAGGAATACCCCTACTATTTTCTCTTTCACCTTCAGACTTAGTTTACGTGCCGACTCCGGATAAACAGGTTACAGACCCAACTCAGCTTACCAAACAACAGGCGGGTCGCATTTACAGAATGGTAAGTAGTACTGATCGAGAGTGCCATTTCCTTCCGGTTAATCTTGCTTCAATGATAGTGCCTTATAATGCAAAAACAAGGATTGGAGAAATGGGAAGCTTGAACAAATCCGAGCTTACTATCGAAGCGGACGCGCGGATCAAAGAGAGTTGCATCAAAATATACGTGAATCGCCTTGGAAATATATCACTGAAAAAATGATCAAACGCACCCTCTTCTTCTCCAACCCGGCCTACCTGAGTACCCAGCACGAGCAACTCGTCGTGCAGTTCCCGGAAGAGGACAAACCCAAAACTACCGTGCCTATCGAAGACCTGGGCTTTGTGGTGTTGGAGCACCCGCAAATTACCATGACCAACGGCCTGCTCACCAAATTGGTGCAAAACAAAACCGCAGTTATCACTTGTGACCCGCAGCACCTGCCCTGCTCGATCCTGCAACCGATGGTAGGGCACAGCGAGCAGACCGAACGGATGCGCCATCAGTTGAATGCCAGCCTGCCACTCAAGAAAAATCTGTGGCAGCAAACCATATCGGCTAAAATCAGTAATCAGGCGGGGCATCTGGAAAGGCGGGGCAAAGAAGCGCGGAAGATCAGGCGATGGGCATCTGAGGTGAAGAGTGGCGATAGCGACAACCACGAAGCGATAGCCGCAGCCTTCTACTTTCAGAGCCTGTTTGACCACGTTCCCGACTTCAGTCGCAACCAAAAGGGCCTGGCACCCAACAACCTTTTGAACTATGGCTACGCCATCCTACGTGCCGTCACGGCCCGGGCACTCGTAAGCAGCGGCTTATTGCCGTCGGTCGGCATTTTCCATAGCAATAAATACAACGCCTTCTGCCTCGCCGACGATGTAATGGAGCCCTATCGCATCTATGTAGACGCAATGGTGTATGATATCACCCGGCAGCATAAGCGGTATGACGAACTTACCAAAGAACTAAAGACGCTGTTGTTGCAGATTCCGGCAATGGATGTACGGATTGAAGGCAGGCAAAGCCCGATGATGGTGGCGATGAGCCGCACCACGGCCTCATTATATGACTGTTTTCGGGGAAGTGCCCGTAAGATATTGTATCCCGACTTCTGACAATGACATCCAAGCGCTACCTGTCGCGACTCAACCAATACCGTAGTATGTGGGTACTCGTATTCTTCGACTTACCGACCGAAACCAAAACGGAGCGAAAAGTGGCGGCACGATTTCGCAAGGATCTGTTAGATGACGGTTTTACCATGTTCCAGTTCTCGATTTACCTTCGCTTTTCGGCGAGCCGCGAAAATGCCGACGTTCATATCCGCAGGGTAAAAAATAGTCTCCCACAAAAAGGGAAAGTGGGCATTATGATGATTACCGACAAACAGTTTGGAATGATCGAGATCTTCTATGGGCAAAAAGAAACGCCTCCGGAAAAACCCAGCCAGCAACTTGAACTCTTCTAAATGCCCGCAAAAGCCAAAGGTGGCTGTCGAAAAAGTCCATTTTCCAATTTCTGAAAACGACCATATTCATCAGGATACCAGCTTTTTACAGCGGGTATCCTGTGAATTATGGACTAAAGTACATTTTTGAAAGCAATTCACAACACGTTTGTTCGTAGTGATCGACCGCGTCGCCCTGTGAATTATGGACTAAAGTACATTTTTGAAAGCAATTCACAACACATTTGGTCCAATGCCACAAGTTGGCACACCTGTGAATTATGGACTAAAGTACATTTTTGAAAGCAATTCACAACAAGTTCGGCCTTTATCGCATCACGATGCGCCCTGTGAATTATGGACTAAAGTACATTTTTGAAAGCAATTCACAACCGATATGGTCATCGGTTCAAAACTATTTGCCTGTGAATTATGGACTAAAGTACATTTTTGAAAGCAATTCACAACGGAAGCTGAACAACATATTGAAAGGCTGGGCCTGTGAATTATGGACTAAAGTACATTTTTGAAAGCAATTCACAACGGGTCTATACTTTGCTTCCGGCCATCCGGACCTGTGAATTATGGACTAAAGTACATTTTTGAAAGCAATTCACAACGGTTGGTGATTTACAAAATTTCAACGAGTGCC
>JAIXYI010000012.1 GCA_027490305.1 Flavobacteriaceae bacterium | reverse complement strand
GTCCAGGTTCCGGCAGTCAATCCGGTTACCGAAGCGGTTCCATCACCGGTAGGGTTGCCCGGCGTCCAGTTGTATGAATAGTTGGTCGTTCCACCACTCACATTAACTGAAGCAGCACCCGTAGCATTTCCGAAACAGTTGATGTTGGTCTGTCCGGCAGCGGTTACCGTAAGGGCAGCGGTTGGCTGTGTGATGGTAAAGTTTTGTGAGGCGGTACATCCGTTGGCATCGGTTACCGTACACGTCCAGGTTCCGGCAGTCAATCCGGTTACCGAAGCGGTTCCGTCACCGGTTGGGTTGCCTGGCGTCCAGTTATACGAGTAGCTCGTGGTTCCACCATTTACCGTTACCGAAGCAGCACCGGTCGCGTTTCCGAAACAGTTGATGTTGGTCTGTCCGGCAGCGGTTACAGTAAGGGCCGCGGTCGGTTGTGTGAGTGTAAAACTTTGAGGCATGGCACATCCGCTGGCATCCGTAATGGTCACGCTATAGGATCCGGCTGCGAGTCCGGTCACACTGGCTGAAGTGGCACCGGTCGACCAAAGATAGGTGTAAGGGGCTACGCCGCCAGAAGGTGTTACGGTAGCGGAGCCGGTAGCTGCACCAAAACAAAGGACGTTGGTCTGTGACGGGTTAGTAGCAAACGAACAGATTTCAATATCGGTTGTTTTGGCTTCTGACAGCGCCATACTGGTGCCTTTCACAACTACGGTGAAGCTATCCGGATTGGAATTGGAACCGCTATGTGTATAGGTTAGCGCACCGCTGTTTATATCCGCTTGTGTGAACGTTTGTCCCAGTGACAGTGATGCATTGCTTTTTTTCAATGTTCCGTTGTCAGGCAGGTCGGTCAACACATACACCAGATCAGATGCAGTGGCGCCCGGCTGGGCGGCGAGAAGCTTAGATTGGGTAATGGTGGTTGTCAGACCAAGAGGCGCTTTTACGGTGCCATTCGTTACCGTTACATTATTGACGATCTGCAGTTTTCCGCAAATGTCTACCCTAAATTCGTTGAAAGTACCTCCGGATGTATTCGCACCGCGGTCGGTCGCAAGCAACACCCAGGTTCCCTGTGACGAGGTGCCGTCGAATTTTGAAAGCGGCTGGCTGGGTTGCTGTGTGCCTTCCAAACCGGCACTTGTGGCCGGCGTCACGTTGCCACACGTCAGTACGGTTCCATCGTCATCCCAGGTGACGTCGAAGTTCGCTCCGGTACAATCGCGGTTGTAGATTTCCGCAAAAATGCCGGTCGGACCGCTAAACTGCATCTTAATATCTGCCAATGAGGCATGCGTTGCCCGCATGTAAAAACTGACTTCGCTGATGACAATGTTGTCGGCTACGTCTACCCGGGCACTTACAGCGTTGGTAGAGTTCAGGTCCCAGGTGCTGTCGTTGAATTCGAAATACTCCTGGTCGTAGGCTTTACAGGTATCGCTCGCAATCTGGAAAGCGAAGCTGGGGGAGAAGGTGCCGTTTACACACGGGTTGTTCGGACGCACTCTCCAATAATTGATGGTGCCTGCAGCCAGTGAGGTCGTTTGGTACGAGGTTGTGGTTACAGTTGCCGTTTCGGTTACCGTTGCAAAGGTCGGATCTGTTGAAATCTGTACGGTATACGATGATGCTGTCGAGACCGCATTCCACTGCAACAGGCAGGAAGTTTGCTGGTTCGGCGCGCCGTTGATCGGACTGGTAAGGGTCACGGCTCCGATAGTAGAGTCGAAGATACGCAATACCATAGGCAGCGTGATCACGTTACTTCCCGCCGTTCCGACGACGTTGAAGTTATAGGTACCCGGCGTGATACCGGTAAGGTTACCAACCGTCAAGCTCACGGAACCCGTCGCGTTGCGGGTGGTAGGCGAAAAAGAAGCGGTAGCACTGCCCGGAAGTCCACTTGCCGTGAACGTAGTCGTAGACGAGAAACTAGGTGCAGGGGTATACGTAAAGCTGTAGGCCCCATTCGTTGGGGAACAAACCGACACGGTGTTCTGCGCGGTCGTCAGTTCAAACGTGTTGGCCTTGATGGTGAAATTCGTGTTTGAGATGTCGAAGAAGATGTTGCTCGCTGCTTCGATTTTCACGCGGTTGTTCGAGCCAATATTATTAGGCACGGTGATGTTGGCGGTTCCGTTGTTGGTTACGCCTGATGCAAGTGTAATTGGATAGGTGTAACCGCCGTCTGTCGATAGTTTAATGTTGACATTTGCCGACAGGGTGCTGGTGCTGTTGACACTCCACGTAACGGCTTTGGTTTCACCCACATACCAGGTTTCATTGGTGTTGGGTGCCGTCACGACGAAAGGTCCGGCTGTGCCGCTTACCGTAAGGGTGGTATTGGTCTGGTTGGTTTGCCCGCCCAGTGAGTTGTTATCGCGCGCCGTACAGCGGAAGTTCATCGTACGGGCCACGCTTGGCAATACTTCCCATGTTGGTGTTACGTTGGCAATCACCGCATTCAGGTTAGGGAAGGTGCGTGTGGGGTCGGTTGTTGGCGTGAATGAACGAAAAGCCGGCCGCGTCGTATTGGTTGATGCGGGAGGCATAACTTCTGTGGCGCCCGTACCATTGTTCATTTGTTCCCAGCAATACGTGATGGTATCGCCGTTGGAATCACTTCCCGTCGCCGTCAGGATGAAAGGCGTTGACTTTGGTATGGTATAACTCGCCGTAGTCGAAATGGTAGGTTCTGCGTTGTTGATGGCCGCCTCGGTTTCACAGGTATATCCTGACATACCGCCCGTGATTTGCTGGATGCTGTAGGCATGGAAATAGGCATCAGAGTTGTTTTGTACGTTCGGGGCGCAAATTCCCGCATATCCCATGATGGTCGACGCACTACCAGGCTCCATAGCTGCGGCTGCTGCACGCTGACAGTTATTATTCTGTGTGTGGCTGGCACCGAACTGGTGACCGATTTCGTGGCATACATAGTCGATGTCGAACGGATCGAATTGCGGTGTCACGATGCCTGTTACACCCGAACCTTTACTTGTAGCATTACAAGGAGCGGTAGAAGCGATGCCTCCACCACCCGTACTGAATACGTGTCCGACGTCATACGCACTGGCGCCAATGATACCTGTAATATTGCTCGTGTTGGCACCTAACATCTGGCTGCCGTCATAGTTGTCATACGGATCCGGGTCAGGGGTGCTGTCAATGTTGACGTTGTTTCGATAGACAAGGCGGTTGTTAGACGCTACCACCTGAAATACCACGGCGAAATCACGCTTATACACACTGTTTACGCGGGTAACTGTAGTATTGATGGCCGCGAGCGCATTCGCCACGGTGTTTCCGTAGTAATAGGTATATTCAGAGGTACAGGCAACCGCAAGGTCAAAAGTGCGGAAAACACCGTCGGTAGAGTTCCGGAACTGCATCGAAGGCGGCAGCGATTCTATATCTACCACATCTACATCCGCATGGCACTCAAAGCCGTCGTTTTCGGCACGACTGCACTTGGCGCGGTCATATACGATATAGCGACCGTCGTTCTTTAAGAAATCGTAGGTGTCGATATAAATGGTTTTTTCGCCTGTGACGAGTCCGGCGAAGCCCAATTGCGACAAACTAACGTAGATTTTGTTCAGCGGATTTTTTCGGCTCACCCCGAAATACGAGGTAATGTCTGGGTATAAAGCCTCGAGTTCGGGGGCGAGGGTATAGGTTTTCTCCATACTGAAGGTTTCCGTTGTGCCGTCTTCCATCGGGAAATCGACCAAAACGGTCTTTGTCAGTAATCCGTTCGCATTGCGTACGGCGGTTTGGGCGAGTTCGGATTTCAGCGCATTAACGTCCAGTGTTACCGCGCGGAACTCATTAGGAACGGTTTTCCTTTTAGGCTTGTCACGGACCGTTTTTTCGGTACCGTCGAAACGCCAATACGTTTTCTGGGAAAAGCACACGCAAGTCGAGAATAGCAACAGGACCAATGTTGCCAGCGTAATTTTTTTCATTTTTTTAAGATTTGGGGCATGTCAAACTTAGAAAAGAAAAAACTACCAGCCAAATTTTTTATCGATAAAGTGATGTTTTTTATCGATGAAATGCACTATTAGAAAATGAAAATACGCCTATTTGATTATAAATCAGATGTTTAGGTTATGCTTGAAAGTGGTCGATTAGTGTGCTTTTTTTGTCGGATTTATAGTGTAAAAACGTTTTTCGGTTAAGAAAACACCTATAAAAAGAAGCGGGGAAGGGGGTAAAAGATGCATTTTGGCGATAGGCCAAAAAAAAAGCCGTCCAATGGACCGCTTTTTTTGTAGCGAGGACGGGAGTTGAACCCGTGACCTCAGGGTTATGAATCCTGCGCTCTAACCGACTGAGCTACCTCGCCTGATTCGGCGTCCGTTTCGGAACGCGGGTGCAAATATAGGACTAAATTCAGATGTGGCAAGAACGCCCTCTAAATTTTTATTTCTATCGGGTGCCAAACAATTAATTTTAATTGTATATATTTCGACTTTCAATCCCCAATCCGCATGGAAGTAAAAGTAAAATACGAACTTGAATTCCCCATCAATTCCTCGCCTCAGTTGCTCTATCAGTATATTTCCACACCCTCTGGATTATCCGAGTGGTTCGCTGATAACGTAAACGCCCGTGGCGAGATCTTTACCTTCATTTGGGAGGATACCGAAGAGCGTGCCCGTGTCGCATCGCGTAAAACAGGAGAGAAAATCAAGTTCCGCTGGATTGACCAGAACGACCACGATACCGACTACTTTTTCGAGCTTCGCATCCTGGAAGATGAGATTACGAAAGATGTATCCCTGATGGTGGTCGATTATGCACCCGAGTCGGAACTCGACGAAGCGGCCCAATTGTGGGAAAACCAGGTATCCGATCTCAAACACGTGATCGGGTCGGTTTGATTGTAAGACGCCTCTTTTAAACGTATATTTGCCTTGATTCATCAGGGCTTTTTTATGCTGCACTTCAACGGGGAACTCGTTCCCGACGCTTCCATTCCTTTGGCCGGTAACCGCGGCTTCCTCTTCGGCGACGGGGTCTTTGAAACACTACGGGTGAACGATGCCAAACCGCTGTTCCTCGAAGATCATTATTTCCGGTTGATGGCCGCCATGCGCATTTGCCGGATGGAAATTCCGATG
>JAIXYI010000084.1 GCA_027490305.1 Flavobacteriaceae bacterium | reverse complement strand
GATGACTACTGGTTTTTGGTTACCCGTGCGGATGGTACCGAACACCGGGGCCATTTTGCGTTGAAGCGATAACCGTCATTGGGCCGCGGCATTTTCGTACCTTTACACTTCCAACGAACTACAAGGATGCCCATAGAATCGATCGCCTACCGCGAAACCGGTTATTTTTCTCCGCTGATCCTCGACTATCTAGACGAGAACCCGACTGTCAGACCGCTTTATCACCGGTTTCCATCGCTTGAAAATTTGTCGCAACAGGCAGACGAGAAAAAGGCAGCCTTCCCGATGGCACGTCGCGAATCGCTGGTAAACGCTTTAAAGCGGCAGTATGACGGCGTTCTGGCTCCGGCAGCGGTGCAGGTAAATCTGGATGCACTGCTTCAGGATAATACGTTTACCGTCACTACCGGCCACCAGTTAAGTCTTTTCACCGGACCCGCCTACTTTCTTTACAAGATCGTGACGACCATCCGGCTTGCCGATACGTTATCGAAAGCCTATCCCGATAAAAAATTCGTGCCGGTGTATTGGATGGCGACGGAAGACCATGATTTCGAGGAGATTTGCCAGTTCCATTTCCATGGAAAAAAATTCCGATGGAACCGGGAAGCCGGTGGTGCCACCGGACGGATGGACCTTACGGGACTGGATGTCGTTTTTGAACTTTTTTCAAAAGAAGCAGGCGAAGGGCGGCACGCAGATGAACTGCGTCGGTTGTTCACGAATGCGTACCTGTCGCATCACTCGTTGGCGGCTGCGACACGCCATTTGGTAAACGACTTGTTTGGCCAGGACGGACTCGTAATCATAGACGGTGATGACGCTGAGTTAAAGAAAATCTTCGCTCCCTGGATGGCCAAAGAGCTCTTCGAGTCATTCTCGCACGGGGCTGTGACGGATACCATCTTCAAAATGGGCGACTACAAAATACAGGTCAATCCACGTGAGGTCAACCTGTTTTATCTGGGCGACAACTACCGCGAGCGAATCGTCCGAAAAGGGGATTCATTTGACGTTCTGGGAGCCAATCTGACATTTTCACAGGAAGAAATGTGGGCGTTACTCGAAGCTCATCCGGAAAAAATCAGTCCGAATGTTATCTTACGCCCTCTTTATCAGGAGGTTATTTTACCGAACATCTGCTATATCGGCGGCGGCGGCGAGATTGCCTACTGGCTTCAACTCAAAAATATGTTCGAGGTAGCAGACGTGCCGTTTCCGGTTTTGCTGCTGCGGAATTCGGTGGTAGTCACATCGGAGAAACAAAAGGAAAAAGCGGCACGTCTCGGACTTCACCTGTCTGACCTTTTCCGTGCCGAGACCCTTCTACGGGATCTTGCGGTGTTGAGGG
The DNA here is from genome assembly GCA_027490305.1 of Flavobacteriaceae bacterium. Classification (GTDB taxonomy): domain Bacteria; phylum Bacteroidota; class Bacteroidia; order Flavobacteriales; family Flavobacteriaceae; genus Flavobacterium. Next base: position 168,967 of record JAIXYI010000084.1, on the reverse strand, counting down.
TTTCCGCCTCTTCCGTCGATTTCACATCCCTCAGGCAACAACTCCACCAGCAATTTGCCCTATTGCATGATGCGCAGCACCGAACCGATCCTTCTTTTGCCGGAGCGGTAAAAGCGCAGGAACAGAAACAGTTGGCCGGACTTGACCGTCTGGAAAGCCGCTGGCGAAAAGCGGAACGCCGAAAGCATGCGGACGTAGCCGAGAGAGCAGTGGCGTTGCGCCGGACACTCTTCCCGTTGGGAGGCTTACAGGAACGCACGGTTCACTTCGGCGATTTCTATGAGTTGTATGGAAATGATTTCCGTTTGGCACTCAACCAACTACAGCCCCTTGAACCCTCATTTTCTATCCTGGTAATGCCGTAATCATCTTTTTGGCAAATTTGTAGGCAAAAAAACAAAAAGTTATGAATACTCAAACGTTTTCGCTTTTGGTTTTGACGTTTGCTTAAACGTTTGCGTTCCGTTTTTTCGTAGTTTTCGTGCAAAATCTAAAAAAAAACTACATGAAAAGAATTCTACTCGTTTTAGCCATTCTATTCTCGACACTCGGCGTGACCGCTCAGGGTGTGGGAATCGTAGGAAGTTCTTTGGGCAGTTGGGACAATGACGTTTTCATGCAATCGACTGACAATGTGAACTGGACGTTGGAGAACCAAGTGTTTGGGGCCGGGGCCATTAAGTTCCGCCTGAACGGTTCCTGGACGACCAATTGGGGCGGATCATCGTTCCCAAGCGGAACAGGTGTACAAAACGGCCCTGATCTCGCGGTCACCCCCGGCGTCTACAATGTTGCCTTTAACAGCACCACAGGCGCGTATGCTTTCACGCCCGCTGTTACCTTCCCCAGTATTGGCGTTATTGGAACGGCGGTATCTGCAAATGGATTTGACGGACCGGATGTTGACATGGTCACCACCGATGGCATAACGTACACGCTCTATGCGTATGGATTTTCAGCCGGTGAACTCAAGTTCCGACAGGACGATGCCTGGACTTCCAATTGGGGAGGAAACGGGTTTCCGTCGGGAACAGCCGTCCTGAACGGTAACAATATCGTAGTACCGGCTGGCTATTACACTGTTACACTGAACATCCAAACCGGCGCTTATAGTTTTACATTCCCAAGCGTCGGCGTAATCGGAACAGCACTTCCAAATGGTTTTGGTGGACCGGATGTGGATATGACGACTTACAATGGTGAAACCTATGTGCTTTACAGCTATACGTTCACAGAGGGTGAAGCAAAATTCCGTCAGGACGATAGCTGGACGGTGAATTGGGGCGCTGCCGACTTCCCATCCGGTACTGGCACGCAGGGTGGAGCGAATATCCCAGTGACTGCCGGAAACTACACCGTTAACTTCAACCGTGTGACCGGCGCTTACTCATTCGATACGCCTATCGTATATGATAACGTAGGATTGATTGGAACTGCGGTCACCGCAAATGGTTTCGATGGCCCAGACGTAGATTTGACGACTGTGGATGGTATCACGTACACCCTCGACAATTACGCGTTCACAAACGGTGAGGCGAAATTCCGACTCAATGATGCCTGGGTTAACAGTTGGGGTGCGGCGAGCTTTCCTTCCGGGATAGGCCAGGACCCAGGAGTAAATATCCCGGTGGTAGCCGGAACCTACTCCGTAACCTTTAACAGGGCAACAGGTGCCTACAGCTTCGTCGGAACCCCTACGTTTCCAACGGTTGGCATCCTCGGACCTGCTGTAAACGGATGGGACGTAGCCGATACCAACCTTACTACAACCGACGGCATCACCTACACATTATTGAACTTTACGTACCAATCGGGCGAGGCAAAAATCCGTCTGAACGATGCATGGGCAACAAGCTGGGGTAGTAACTCCTTCCCTGCTGGCGGAAATGACGGAAGCAACATCGTCATCCCGGCCGGAACGTATGACCTTTCGTTCAACATCCAAACGGGCGAATACGCGTTTACCGCTACTGGCACCTGGCCGCTGATCGGCATCCTGGGAACGGCAGTTGATGCGAATGGCTTCAGCGGACCCGACACCGATCTCACTACGACCAATGGTATCATTTATACCCTCACCGACTGGACCTTTACCGCAGGCGAAGCGAAGTTCCGCTACGATGACGCTTGGGACATCAACTATGGTGGTGTGTTTCCGTCAGGATCGGCTGTTTCGGGTGGAGACAACATTCCGGTTCCGGCCGGAGTTTACACGGTAACGTTCAACCGCGCGACGATGACGTACAACTTTGCAGGTCAGGGCTTCGCTGCTATCGGTATCCTTGGAGACGCCGTACCCGGAGCACCTTTCACAGGTCCGGATCTCGATTTGGTAACAACAGACGGCGTCAACTATTCAATTGACGGACTCGACCTCGTGACCGGCTTCTGCAAGTTCCGCGAGAACAATGCATGGGATGTCAACTGGGGTGGACCTAACTTCCCTTCAGGAGTGGCCACACAAGGCGGATCGGATATTCCGGTGGCTACGAATCGCTACAACATCGATTTCAACCGCACGACAGGCGAATATAACTTTGGTTTTGTCAGTATTGGTATGATTGGCGAAGCAGTGGGCAGTTGGGATAATGACGTGGTTACCATGACGACGACCGACGGTGTCAACTATAGTGCTACCGCTGTTCCATTGGTTGCAGGCGAACTCAAGTTCCGTGAAAATGGCAAGTGGACCGTAAACTGGGGATCTGCTGACTTCCCAACCGGCACCGGCACACAAGGTGGGGCCAATATCGTGGCGACCGAAGGTACATACGATGTGACGCTGAATCGTCTGACAGGCGCATATACCTTTGTGTTCCTCGGTGTGGAAGACTTCGGTGGCCGTTCGTTTGCAGTGTATCCGAACCCATCGAACACATCATGGACATTCAACGGTGGTGGACGCCGTATCGAATCGGTCATCATCACAGATATGACCGGCAAAATTGTACGCCAACAAAACGCGAATACAGACGCGGTAATGGTAGATGCATCTGCGCTGCCGGCCGGATTCTACCTCGCACGAATTGTAGGCGAAAATGCAACGGCAACCCTGAAAGTCGTTCGCAACTAAGAGTCTATTTGGGTTATGACAGGTTCCCCGTGACACTCGTGGTCGCGGGGAACTTTTTTGTTTGAATTCGCACAAAAAAGACTACTTTTGCACCAAATTTTAAAAATAAAATGGCTACAAACAGAACTTTTACGATGATCAAGCCGGATGGTGTTGAAAACGGACATATCGGTAACATCCTTGCCATGATCACCAATGCAGGATTCCGGATCGTCGCACTGAAACTCACCCAAATGACAACTGCTGACGCCGAAGCGTTTTACGCGGTGCACGCTGCCCGCCCGTTTTTCGGGGAACTCGTTGCGTTCATGACACGCGGACCGATCGTAGCGGCCATTCTTGAAAAAGAGAATGCAGTAGAAGACTTCCGCACGTTGATCGGATCGACCAACCCGGCGGACGCAGCCGAAGGAACTATCCGTAAAGCGTATGCGACCTCTATTGGTGAAAATGCCATCCACGGATCGGATAGCGATGAAAATGCTGCCATTGAAAGCGCGTTCCATTTTGCTGGACGGGAGCAATTCTAACCAGAATCGTATCGTATAAAAGAGGCTGTCTTTCGGGATGGCCTTTTTTTTATCGCAATACTACAGCCGATACGACCTCGCGACCCAGTTCGTCATTCAGTAAACGGATGATTTTGTCTTTCCCGTAGGATAGTTCTTCCCTCAGCACGGAGGACGTAAGCTCGACATGCAAAACCGAGCCTTTGAGCGCAAGGCTGCGCGTATAGGTGTTGACCCCATTCCCCATAAGGGATTTCCACGCGTTGCGTACCAACACATCATCAATACCTCCCTGAAGATGGTGGGATTGGATGATCTCCTTCAGTACATCGCCAAGAGACCCTTCGTTGCTGATCCGTTTGGCCATTATTTGATGTTGAAAGGTTCAAACTTCTTGTAGTGGTATTCAATACCCTGCTTATTGCGAAGCACTAATGTATTCTCAGAAACATCAAGTACCTGCTCGCTCCACTTGGCATAGCGCGTACGAAAGGAAAGATACACCGCACCTACACTGTCAATGGCAGTTACGTCTTCCGGCAGCGAGGCATCGATGAAAGAGCCGTCGAACTGTGGCATAACCTTACGCCGGATGCCCTTGCCTCCCTTCAATTCGAAATAATCGACCATCGGGTTCACCTTATATTCTTTCTTCTGCTGTCCGGGCGCCTCCACATAGGCAATCTCCCAATACCCTTTAAGTTGGGCTACATCGGACCGTTTCACCTCGGGTGAACAGGCATACAAAAGGCCGACCATCATTACCAACACCAGATTTCGCATACTACAAAAGTACGATTTCAAGGATGGCTTTCAAACTATTTGATACTTTTGGCGTCTACCCTGAAAACCACCGTATGCGACCTCTTTACTTTCTCATTGGACTGCTTTCTTTACTCTCATGTAGCTCGTCTTCTGACACCACGTCAAATCCCGAACCTGCCTATTTCCCACCCCTGACCGGCACAGAATGGGAAACCAAAACAGCGGCCTCATTGGGATGGGACGAAACGGCACTGCAGCCCCTGCTCGACTACCTCGCCTTGAAGAACTCGAAAAGTTTCATGATACTCGTAAACGGACGTATCGTGGTCGAAGCGTACTTTAATGGTCACACCGCCACGACGCCGTGGTATTGGGCGAGCGCAGGTAAAACGCTCACCGCAACCACGTTTGGCATTGCAGAACAGGAAGGGTTTGTGAACCGGGGCAATCGCGTATCGGACTACCTGGGTACCGGCTGGACCAGTTTGCCGCTCGCAAAAGAAAATCTGATTACCAACCGGCACCTGCTGACCATGACCTCTGGCATTGAGGAACTGGCCAACGGTGACTGTGTTACGCCCGATTGCCTCACGTATAAGGCAGATGCGGGCACCCGGTGGGCCTACCACAACGTATTCGTGAAACTTCAGGACGTGGTGGCCGAGGCGACCGGTATGTCATATAATGAGTACTTCAACTCTCGGTTGCGCGACAAGATTGGTATGACCGGCACCTGGGTGGTTTCAGGCGATAATATTGTGTATTGGAGCACCACCCGCAGCATGGCGCGTTTCGGTCTTCTGGCCCTTCACCAAGGGAAATGGGACACTCAAACGATTGTCAACAGTTCGTTTTTCCACGATGCTACCACCACGTCACAGAACATTAACCAGGCGTATGGCTTCCTTTGGTGGCTGAATGGCAAATCAAGCTATCATCTGCCGCAAACGCAACTGGAATTCCTGGGTAGTGTGATTCCGTCAGGGCCGGCGGATATGTATATGGCGTTGGGCAAGAACGACCAAAAGATTTACGTGGTCCCCTCCAAAAAAATGGTCATCATACGAATGGGGGATGCAGCGGACGATGTCAACCTGGCATTATCGGATTTTGACGAGGTATTGTGGGAGAAGATTACGGCGTTGACGCACTGAGAATCATCCAGTAAAGCATGGATGATTCCTTCACATAAATCGCTGGCAATACCCCTTATTCGCTTTTCTTGAAGTACCGAAGCACCGCGAGAATGAAAAACCAAAAACCAACCGCGACGAAAAGGTATTGAACCACCGTGATACCACATTCTTCAAAAAGCCGGGAGACCAGGATCAACGCGATAAAAATCCCGTAGAGATGCAGCGGCTTTAAACGGCGGAACATCATTTAAAGAAAGAGTCGACGAATTCATATTTATTGAAAACCTGCAGATCTTCGATGCCTTCTCCGACACCGATATACTTAACCGGAATGCGGAACTGGTCGGAAATTCCGATTACCACGCCCCCTTTTGCCGTGCCGTCGAGTTTCGTAACGGCGAGGCAGGTGACCTCCGTGGCAGCCGTGAACTGCTTGGCCTGTTCAAACGCATTTTGGCCTGTAGAGCCGTCTAGTACGAGCAGCACGTCATGCGGGGCGTCATCTACCACTTTCTGCATCACGCGTTTCACCTTCGAAAGCTCGTTCATCAGGTTGACTTTATTGTGGAGGCGACCCGCAGTGTCGATGATCACGACGTCTGCATTTTGATTAACGGCCGACTGCAGCGTATCGAAGGCCACAGAGGCCGGATCACTGCCCATTTGCTGTTTCACGATTGGAACACCTACCCGATCAGCCCAGATCTGAAGCTGGTCGATAGCGGCGGCACGGAAGGTATCAGCAGCGCCTAAGACGACGCTATATCCGGCTTTTTTGAACTGGTTGGCAAGTTTTCCAATGGTAGTGGTTTTGCCCACACCATTGACCCCCACCACCATAATAACATACGGCTTTTTACCAGTTGGGATGACGAATTCGGTTGCTTCTCCTGAATCGGTCTCCGATAACAAAGAGGCAATTTCCTCGCGCAGGATCTGGTTGAGTTCGTCGGTGCCTAAGTATTTGTCTTCCGCCACGCGACGCTCGATGCGCTCGATGATCTTGAGTGTGGTGTTGACGCCTACATCGGAATTTACCAGGATTTCCTCCAGGTTGTCAAGTACCTCATCGTCTACACTCGACTTTCCGGCTACGGCTTTGGCGAGTTTGGAGAAAAAGGAGGTTTTCGACTTTTCGAGTCCTTTGTCGAGGTTTTGTTTTTCCTCGTCTTTCAGGACGGGTTTATCGGAGGAGAAGAAGCGTTTGAAGAAGCTCATTTCAATTAGAAAATTAGATAATTTGATAATGAGATAATGAGAAGGGACGTAGCGGTGAGCGACACCCATTGTCTAATTGACCCATTGTCTAATTAAATTAGATAATTTGATTATGAGGGGAGACGTGGTCGTGAGAGACGCCCATTATCTAATTGCCTCATTTTCTAATTATCTAATTAGCCGCAGCCCGGATCGCAGTGGAAAGCCCGGAGCCGTGAAGCCATGGTTTTTGAGTTTTGGCGCGGCGACCAACGGAAGCCGATGCCAGGACCACAAAAACCGGCTGAAGGGCGAGGACTTGCAACGGAGAGCCGGAATCGCTGCCCAAAAAACGACAGCGCTTTGCAGTTGCAAATATAGAGAAATGTAATGTGCTTATCATTGAGGACTTCATATAGGATGAAACGTTAACAAAATATACGGGTTTCCCGTACTACCATGTCAGTAGAATTTCGTGGGGATGCATCCGCCCCTTCCCTATGACAAGATACGACTTCCCGGAAATCGGTGTTACGGGAAAAACGCATTTATTGTTAAAAGTGACAGCACCCGCTGCCATAGCTACATAAAACAAAAAAGCCGCTCGATGGAGCAGCTTTTGTATAATGTCGATACGATCTTATTTCTTTTTCAGGAAATCGTCTACCAGTTCGGGCGCCATGACGCTCTCAACGAACGTGTACGCACCTGTCTTAGGCGATTTTACCATTTTGATCGCTTTGGTCAGCCTTTTCGACTGCGTTTGCAGGGTTGCTACGGTTTTCTTTGCCATGACGTATTACTTGATTTCTTTGTGAACGGTTACCCTTTTCAGGATCGGGTTGAATTTTTTGATCTCCAGACGGTCCGGAGTATTCTTTTTATTCTTTGTCGTAATATAGCGGGATGTCCCTGGTACACCTGAAGTCTTATGCTCGGTGCACTCCAAAATTACCTGGATTCTGTTGCCTTTCTTTGCCATCTTGCTCGTGTATTAAGGGAATTACTTAACGAAACCGTCCGCTTTCGCTTGCTTCAGTACCGCTTCAATTCCGTTTTTGTTGATAGTCTTGATCGTAGAAGCGGCTACACGCAGGGTAATCCAGCGACCTTCTTCCGCCAGGTAAAAACGCTTCTTTACCAGGTTTACGGAAAACTTCCTTTTGGTCTTGTTCATGGCGTGGGATACGTTGTTCCCGACCATCGCCTTCTTTCCCGTAAGTGCACAAACTCTTGACATGACTCGTATCGTTTATTCGTTATTCAAAATCAGGGTGCAAAGAAAAGAAAAAGAAACGTTACAGCAAAATTATGCCCCGACATTTTTGAAAATTTCTTTTTGCAGCATTTCCAGTGCTTTTACCGCCGCGCGTTCGATGACCTTCGCGCGGGGTTGCCCCATGGAAAAACGCTCGGATACCACGCCTTCCGGAGTGGCGAGCGCGATATACACCGCACCCACTTCTTCGCCGGTATCATCGGTCGTAGGGCCCGCATTTCCGGTGACGCCGATACCGTAATCTGCCCCGAACCGCCGTTGTGCACCCTGTGCCATTTCTTCGGCTACGGCGGCGCTTACGACCGTATGGGTCGCTATTGTATCGGGGTTCACGCCCAGCAGGTCGATCTTGGCTTCTTTCGTATAACTGACCACACCACCTCGGAAGTAGGCCGACGCGCCGGGTACCGAGGTCAGCATCTGTGCGATGCGGCCGCCGGTGCAGCTTTCGCCCAACGCGAGGGTGAGCCTTTTTTGTGCCAGCAGTTTGCCGGCCGTCACTTCGATGGTTTCGCCGTCTTCAAACCCGGTGATGATGTGCCCGATGAGTGGCTGTAACAGGGCTACCTGCTCGTCGATGATGCGTTCGAGTTCGGCCTTGTCGCGCCCACGTGCCGACAACCGCAACCGCACACGGCCCGGTGCCGGAAGATAGGCCAACTTAATCGTTTCGGGCAGGTTTTCTTCCCACGTGGCAATGGTTTCGGCCAGCAGGCTTTCGCCCATGCCATAGGTCAAAAGGGTTTTATGGAGGATAAACGGCCGCTCGAATTCGGCCTGTATGCGCGGGATGACCGATTTCTCCATCAATCCTTTCATTTCAAACGGCACGCCCGGCATGAAGACGAATACCGTCTTGTCTTTCCGCATCCAGATGCCCGGCGCAGTGCCGTATTCGTTGTGCAGCACCACCGCCTTCGATGGCACTAAGGCCTGGTCGCGGTTGAGTTGGGTGATGGGGCGTTTGAAATACTGCTCGATGAGGCGGGTAACGTGCGCCAATACGGCTTCATCGATCACCAGCGTATCGTCGAAATACTCGCAGATGATTTTTTTGGTAATGTCGTCTTTGGTCGGTCCGAGTCCGCCGGTCACCAATACGATGTCCACCACATCCTGGTAGTATCCAAACGTCTCCCGGATATGGTCGCCCGAATCGGAAATCGACGCCATTTCATACACCGCCACGCCAATGGCGTCGAGGGCTTTGGCCATATAGGCCGAGTTGCTGTCGACGATCTGGCCGATCAAAATTTCGTCTCCAATAGTCACAATAGCTGCTTTCATATCAGTCGGCGCATTCTTTAGGGATGATAAAATAGACTTTTAACGGGGCATATTCGACCAAATGGTACCACACCGTCCGCTTGCCTTCGAACGTAAGTTGGTAGCGGTCAAGGGGAAGTCCGACCGGGAATTTTGGATCCTGTTTCCACAGGTAATAGTCAATGGCAGCCATGATCATAGGCTTGTCAAACTCCGATTGGCTGCCGTAGATGTAACAGGCTTTACCGAGTTTCTTGCGCTGTTCGCGTTTGGGGTCGACGCTTGATGCCGTGAACAGCTTCCGGAGCGTTCCGTCCACGAGCGTATCGACCGAGGTCAGCTTGTAGTCTTCCTCATGATAATAGCGATCGCGGAACATATCGGTGACCAGTTTGCAATTCGTTGCGCAGGCCGCCCCGGCGAAAAACTGCTCCTTGTCCATGATAAACGTCGACGTCTTGCCGTTGATCTCAAAGAAGTAACAACGGACGTTACCCCTGCCCGTGTCAATAATTTCGAGGCGATAGGAATTATCGTGTGAATTGAACCAGAACCACCGTTTTTCCACCTTTGCCGAATCGGTCATCCTGAAATCGTACTCCGCAATATAATCGAATGCGAAGTCTTTCTGCGCCCATGCCGACGTGGTCAACAACAGCAAAAAAAGCGCGTTCTTCATGTTCAGATATCGAAATCTTTGCGGATTTCGCGGGTGGCTTTCTCCACCTTATCGGCAATACTGGAGAAGGTATCCTTGATTTCCTTCTTTTTGCCCTGCCGCTTCGTCCACTCTTCCACGGCGCGGATCTCATCAAAGGCGACGGTCATGCCGAGAAGGTCGAAGGTAGGTTTTATTTTATGGGCAAACGCATAAGCCCGCTGGTAGTCTTTCTCTTTGATGCCCTCCCGCACCTCCGCCAGGTCTTCCGGCACTTCGGTTATGAAAAGGGTCAGGATTTGGCGCACGAAGGCGTCGTCGTTGTCGGAGATGGCGTGCACTTTCGCCAGGTTATAATGTATGGCCATTACTTAATTTGGGTCCTGAATAATTGCTGACCTTCCAGAAAGCCTTCCAGCACATCGCCAGGTTGCACCGCCGCCACGCCTTCCGGTGTTCCCGTAAACAGGACATCTCCGGTTCGGAGCGTAAAGAACTGCGAGACATAGGCGATGAGTTCGTCTATCTTCCACAGCATGTGCGAGGTGTTTCCTATCTGCGCCCTGCTTCCGTTTACGGTCAACTCAAAAGTAAGACTTTCCAATGATTCAAATTGCGTCTTTGGTAAAAAATCACCGATCACAGCCGAACCGTCGAACGCCTTGGCTTTCTCCCACGGCAACCCCTTGTCTTTCAGGCGCTGTTGCAGGTCACGTGCCGTGAAATCGATGCCCAGCCCAATTTCATCATAGTACTTGTGCGCAAATTTCTGGGCGATGTGTTTGCCGACTTTATTGATTTTCACCAACACTTCCACTTCGTGGTGCACATCCGTACTGAACTCCGGAATCACAAACGGAAACTGTTTTTGCACCACCGCCGTGTCAGGCTTGAGAAAAATAACAGGCTCCGACGGACGCTCGTTCTGGAGTTCGGCGATGTGGTTGGCGTAATTACGGCCGATGCAGATGATTTTCATGGTAATGAGCGAATGGGATAATTAGCAAATGAGATAATTAGACAATGTTGACAATTAGATAATGGGATAACGAGGAAGCGAGAGATAAATTAGTTGTTCCGTAACGGAGAGCGGGCTATACCGCCACGTCCGAACCCTCCACCATTAACTGTCAACCATCAACTGTCAACCGTCAACTCAACTTATTATTCAACCGCCGCAACTTAATCCCCGTCAGCACCTTCTTTGTATACAGCGGGAAATCAGCGTTCTGGATCCAACTGAAATAGCCCGGCTCGAGGTCGAATATCTTGTCAACCTTCACGCCTTTGTGTTTGCCAAAGGTGAAAATCTCGTCGCCGTCGGCATCAAAGGCAATCATACCGGCGAAATCGGCGATTTTCTTGCGGGTCGAGTATTCGGAAAGGGCCCGTACTTCATTCTCCAGGTCAGGATACCGCTCCAGTTGCGCCTTCAATATCTCATACGTCGCCATCGTATCTGCCTCCGCCGAGTGTGCATTCTCCAGGGTTTTACCACAATAAAACTTGTAGGCAGCCGACAGCGTACGCTCTTCTTTTTTATGGAAAATCGTCTGGATATCAACCGACACCCGCGATTTCATATCGAAGTCGAGTCCGGCGCGCAGCAATTCCTCCGCCAGCAACGGAATATCAAAACGGTCAGAGTTGAACCCGGCCAGGTCCGAATCCTTTATCATATTGTATACCAGCGGCCCGATTTCCTTGAACGTCGGCTCGTTGGCCACCTTTTCATTGGTAATGCCGTGCACGGCGGTGCATTGCGGCGGAATCGGAATGGTCGGGTTCACCAGCCACGTCCGGCTTTCCTTATTTCCGTTTGGGTAGACCTTAAAAATCGAAATTTCGACGATACGGTCTTTGCAGATGTCGACACCCGTGGTTTCGAGATCGAAAAAACACAGGGGCCTGTGGAGGTGAAGTTCCATTGTAACGATTTTGGAAGGGCAAAGATAACGAGGAAATTGCGTTTCGTAGTGAGTGGGAGGGATTTTTGGGCGTGCCGGCGCCGTTTTAGTAGGCAGTGGGCAGTGAACAGTTGGCAGACGGCGCCGTCGGGCTTTCGGCACTCGCCGGGCACTCCGCAGGCTGCGTGCCGGGCTCAGACAACTGCCTCAATCCCTCACGCAACCCCTTCTATGGGACGGTTGTTGCCCAAAAGACGTATATTTGGTACATGCACCTCATTCTAATCCTACTCGGTGTCGTGGCCTTCCTCCTGCCCTTTTTGGGGTATGTAGAAGATGGCAAAGCACTTAGGCAGTCGCAACGGGCCTGGCGGCAGATGTTGGCCTTTGTGGTGTGTGCGGCAGTAGCAGTAGCTTTATTGAAACTATTCGGACTTTACTTCGCACTGATAGCGCCGGTGGCAATAGTGGGAATTCTGGTGCTTAGGTCCTATAAAAAAGTCCGATAGCGCACTACCGGACTTCCCTCTTTAATCTTCGCGACTTCCGTCGTCGGCCATCCGGACGATCTTTGGATGGAACGTTGCTACCACGTCCACCAGGTCGCGTTGCGCCTCCATCACCGCATGGATATCTTTATAGGCCATCGGCGCCTCGTCTTTGCCCGCACCGATGAGCGTCACGTCATGTTCTTTCAACACATCGCGCATCTGCTGTTTGCTGATGTTCTTGATGGCGAAGGTCCGGCTCATCTGGCGACCCGCGCCGTGTGAAGCCGACTGCAGCGAGGCGTCTACTCCTTTCCCCCTGACAAGGAACCCTGGCGCGGTCATGGAACCCGGAATGATCCCCATCACGCCTTTTCCGGCAGGTGTAGCACCTTTTCGGTGTACGATCACCTCTTCGCCATTCCAGATTTCTTTCCAGGCGAAGTTGTGGTGGTTCTCGACTTTCGCCAGCACGGTCGCCCCGATGGCGTGCGCCATTTTACGGTGGATGACCTCATGGCAGGCCGAGGCGTAGTCGCCGGCCAGGTTCATGGCGATCCAATACTCCTGCCCTTCCTGCGACTGTAGGTCGAGCCAGGCCAGGTTGGCTGCCTCTGCCGGTAGTGCCGTTTTTGCTTTTGCCACCTTAGTATAGTGGCCGGCTATGGTAGCCCCGAACCCACGTGACCCCGAATGGGTCAACAGCGCCACATACCGACCCTTCGGCACGCCGAGCACCGCATCGGCCTCGGCAAACTCAATGACACCAAACTCGACGAAGTGGTTACCCCCGCCCGAGGTACCGAGCTGTGACCACGCTTTATCCTTCAAGTGACGGAGCAGGGGTGTAAGGTTGAACGCGTGGTGGTCCATCACATCGTGGTTGGCTTTGTCTGAACCGTGGAAGCCGTGTCCGGCGCCGAATCGTGTGTGGGCGATCAGTTCACGTTGGTACTTTGCCTTGTGCAGGGCGAAATCCGCCTCCGGTATATCATAGATCGACAATGCCATACGACAGCCGATATCCACACCCACACCATACGGAATGATGGCATTGCGGGTGGCCAGCACCCCACCGATCGGCAGTCCGTAGCCTTGGTGGGCGTCAGGCATCAGCGCCCCGGCGGCCGTGATCGGAAGACGCATCGCCACTTCCATTTGGCGGTGGGCGCCTTCTTCAATATGTTCGGTGCCATACACCGCATAGTCGGGTGCGGTTTCACGCAGCTCAACGACGTCTTTCATTTGTTCTTGGTACGCCATCATTTGCGTCGCGAGAGAACCGATAATCGGTTCGTCAACGAAGGCAGCCGGATTTTCATTCAGCTTTTTGAGCAAACCCATGATCTCCTCATACGGCATGCCCGTCATATGTTCATAAACCAGGTAAAGTGCGGGGCCCGCCAGTTTGTTGGGGAAACCCGCTTCGACCAAAAGGTCTTTTGTAATAGGTGTTTTCATGTTTTGTAAAGTTAGTAATTCCTCTCGCGATGCCCTGCCGGATACGATTTCCGACAGGGCGGCTACCAGTATTTTGTTTTATTGTGCAACAAAGATGATTACCTATCTGCGCAATCAAATTGCGTAGATATAAAAAAGAATTAAATAAAACTTAATAATCACATTTACAGAAATTTAAAAGTTCTGTATTAGGTTTAACACTGAGATAATAACGGAACTACGCAACTACAATGCGCAGTTAAGACCAAAATAGCCTATATTTAACCGGGGATTTCGTCCACACTGTGTTGCGTGAGGGACGGAAGCGGAAAGCCCACAGCCGCAAACGCCTGGTTTTTCGGTTCGGCTTCGGCGACCGGAGGAAGCCGTGAGGCGGACCTGAAAAACGGCGTTTGCGGCGCGGACTTGCAGCGGACGGCCCGACGGCGCCGCTGAAAACTGTGACAGCCAAGTACCCACTAAACCGGCGCCGGCACGCCCAAAACCAAACAACTATGGCCACCAACAAACTCGCTTTACTACGATATAAAACCATCGACAACTGCCTGCGCAACCGTTTCCGGAAATGGACGCTGGAGGATTTGATCGCGAAAGTTTCCGACGCGCTGTACGAATACGAAGGCATTTCGAGTGGCGTGAGCCGCCGGACAATACAGGGCGATATCCAGATGATGCGGAGCGACAAGCTGGGCTACAATGCCCCGATTGTCGTGATTGACCGGAAGTTCTACCTTTACGAAGACGAGCAGTATAGCATCACCAATTCGCCCGTGAGCCATGCCGACACCGAAAAAATGAAAGAGATGGTGAGCCTGCTCAAACATTTGAACGGCTTCCGGTATTTCGAGGAGATGAGCGACATGATCGCACGACTGGAGAACAATGTGAACAAATCGACGGGGCAATCGAAGAACTACATACAATTTGAAAGCAACGCACAACTGAAGGGGCTCGAACACATCAACCGGCTGTACCAGGCCATCTTGTCGAAGACGCCGTTGATGATTGAATACAAATCGTTTCGCGCACTTGACTCACAACGCAAGGTGTATTATCCGTATTTACTGAAAGAGTTCCGTAACCGCTGGTTCTTAATCTGTACGCCGCGCGGTGGCACGATGCTTACGCTGGCGCTGGATCGGATCATCGAGTTCCACGAGTTGACGAAAGAGCCGTTTGTAGAATACGAAGGGGTGGATTTTGAGCGATATTACAACGACCTGATCGGGGTAACGAAGAGCCCGAAAGACCGCGCGCAGAAAGTGCTGCTGAAATTTGACCCAAGCCACGCGCCCTACGTATTGACGAAACCCCTTCACCAATCACAGACAGTGCTGGCCGAAAAGGAAGACGGTGTGTTGGTGCGTATCGACGTTATTTTGAATTTCGAACTGGAGAAGGAAATCCTGTCGTTTGGGGAATTCGTGCGGGTGGTGGCGCCCCGAATCCTGGCCTCCCGAATCGAAAAGCGACTCGCCCATGCGGCCGCCCAATACGGGAAAAGCATAAAAAAACCCGGAACAGCGTCCGGGTCATGATTTTAAATATCGCGGTTCACATCAAACGCCTCCAAATAATCCGCCACGCGCTTAACGAAGCTGCCACCCAGGGCACCGTCGACCACGCGGTGGTCGTAGCTGTGCGAGAGGAACATCTTCTGCCGGATGCCGATGAAGTCGCCTTCAGGGGTTTCGATGACAGCCGGCACCTTGCGGATGGCGCCCAATGCTAGGATGCCTACCTGCGGTTGGTTGATGATCGGCGTACCGAACACGCTGCCGAAGGTTCCGACGTTGGTGACGGTATACGTACCGCCTTGTGTATCATCTGGTTTCAGTTTGCCTGCCTTCGCGCGGTTACCCAGGTCGTTGACCGCCTTCGCCATCCCTACCAGGTTGAGTTGGTCGGCGTTCTTGATGACCGGTACGATCAGGTTTCCGTTCGGAAGGGCCGCGGCCATACCGAGGTTGATGTTTTTCTTTTTGATGATGTATTCGCCGTCGACCGAGATGTTCATCATCGGGAAGTCTTTGAGCGCTTTGGCGACCGCTTCCATGAAGATCGGCGTGAAGGTCAGTTTCTCTCCTTCGCGTTTTTCGAAAGCATTCTTGACCTTATCGCGCCACTTGACGATGTTGGTCACGTCGACTTCAATGAACGACTGCACGTGGGCAGAGGTCTGCACCGACTGCACCATGTAGGTCGAAATGAGTTTCCGCATGCGGTCCATTTCGACGATCTCGTCGCCGCCGTTGACCGATACCGGAACGGCCTGCGCGGCTTTTGGCGCTTCTGCCGGAGCCGGGGCAGCCGGTTTGAGGTCAGCATCTGCCGGTTTGGGATGTACGACAGCGCCTGATTTGCGGTTGGCGATGTAGTCGAGGATATCGGTTTTGGTCACACGACCATCTTTACCGGTTCCGGCGATGCCATCGAGTTCGGCTACCGAAATGCCTTCTTCTTTTGCAATGTTCTTTACCAAAGGCGAATAGAACTTATCAGAACCTGCGAAATCGGGCGTCGAAACGACCGCTTTGGCTGCTTCCACCGTTTTTTCGACGGCGGCTGCCGCGGCCGGGATATCGTGTGAAGGGGCTTCTACTGCCACGCCGCCTGTGGTTTCGATATACGCCAGGGTCTGGCCTACTTTCACCACATCGTTCTCGTTGAACAGGATTTCAGACAAAACACCCGACACCTCCGACGGCACTTCTGAATCGACCTTATCGGTAGCGATCTCAAGTACGGCCTCGTCGGCCTCAATAGGGTCGCCTACTTTCTTGAGCCAGTTGGTAATGGTCGCTTCGGCGACGCTTTCGCCCATTTTGGGCAATTTCAGTTCAAACTTTGCCATAAAACCGTGGT
This sequence comes from Flavobacteriaceae bacterium, assembly GCA_027490305.1. Taxonomy (GTDB): domain Bacteria; phylum Bacteroidota; class Bacteroidia; order Flavobacteriales; family Flavobacteriaceae; genus Flavobacterium. Next base: position 152,363 of record JAIXYI010000084.1, on the reverse strand, counting down.
TGCAGTCGTTTGCAAAAGTACGTATTATTTAAAAATGGAGGACGGTTCCGCGCCCTTCACTGCTGTCGCTTCCGATGGCGTAGCCTTCCGTCGGATGCAGAAATTTAAAGGTCAGCCCTTTATCTTTCCATGCTTCCAGAAAGCCGATGGCCCGTTCGTATCCGATGTACTCGACATCCAGCCAAACTTCCAGTGGCGTTGCAAGCGAAAACGTTTGCGAAATTACGGATTTTACGTCTTCAAATGCCACTTGCATTGCATTTTTTTGGGTTTTTAGGCGTATTCGTTCCGAAACTTCTTTTTTATCGGTCACAACGAGGTACCCTTGCGGAATCTGCACCGGATGGTAAGCTGCTTTGCGGAATTTGTATCGGGCGAACAGTCGGATCCCGAGGCTGTAAAGGGCCGCTACGGGTGCCGGTACGCGAAAATGCTTTTGGTGGAACAACGTCATGGCATCGGCAAAGCGGCGCGCATAGCGGATGTCTTTCAGGGTACTCTCTCCTTTATAGTGCAACACGGTGGCGTGCCCGAAAAAGTAGTTCGCTTTTCCGGTGAGTTGCAGGCGGTAGGATAGGTCGATATCTTCCCCATACATAAAAAACCGTTCGTCGAAACCGCCGAGCGCGCGGTAGTCTTCGGTTCGGAGAAAGAGAAACGCCCCTACTAGTACGTCCACCCTTCCAATCGAGGTAGGTGAAACATGGGGCGCATAGTAATGTCCGAATGTCTCAGGGAACCATTTGTAAAGTCCGGTCATACGGCCAAACGCTACCATCGGCGTAGGCAGCATCCGTTTGCTTTCGGGAAGGAAATGCCCGGTGCCGTCGACAAGTCGGGCGCCGACCGCCCCAATCGAGGTTTTGGCGGATACGAATTCGAGTAGGTTTCGGAAGAGGTTTTCAGGCACCACCGTATCCGGATTCAGGATGCAAAGCCATTCGCCCGTTGCCGCTTCCACTCCTTTATTATTGCCTTTGGGAAATCCGGCATTATCCGCATTTTCGATGAGTCGCACCTGCGGAAAAACCGCCTTCAACATCGAAACACTATCGTCGGGCGAGGCATTGTCGACGACGATAATCTCGGCGTCGAGTTCGTGCAGGGCCTTCACCACGCTGTCCACACACTGCTGCAGGAACCAGCGGACGTTGTAATTGAGGATTACGACGGATAGTTTCACGAAGACAAAGATAGGGGTTAGGAGTTGATAGTTGATAGTTCAGGGTTGAGAGTTGAGAGTTGGCGGTAACTATGAACCATGAACTATCAACTACCCACCCTTCTTCCCTCAAAACCCAAAACATTACGTCCCCAACCCAAAGCGTTTTACCCCCTACGACGTAAAACGCTTTGCGTTTCGGACGTAAACGTTTACGGTTCGCGTTATCGATTCAGCAGAAAAACCGAAAAAAAAAGGCTCTCGGTTGCGGATTTTTCATCGGGTCCTAAACGCAATGGCAGTGTTTGCCCTCTTTGACCGTTGGATATGCGCCACGGCTTTTATCCATCGTCTGCTTTGCCTTGACTTTTATTCCGATCGCAAAACTTCGACCTTAACAAATCCGATAACTTCCTATTATATTTGCGTAAATCTAACCAACATGAAGCGCCTTCTACTCGCATTGTTATTGCTCGTCGTGACTACGACGCATGCCCAAAAGAAAGAAACCCTCAAAGGTTCGAAGATTGTCACGATTGAACAGAAAACCGTAGAACCGTTTACGGCGTTGGAAGTACGCGACGACCTTGAAATATCGTTGATAAAAGGCGATAAAAACGGGGTTGAAATCGAGGCCGATGACAACCTGCATGAAGCACTGGCTATCTCCTATAATGGCACGACGCTGGTCCTGTCAATGGCCAAAAACATTACGGGTGCGAAGAAGTTTGGGGTGCGCGTGACCTATACCGATAGTTTCACGAGCGTGATGGCGAAAGACAAATCCGTTGTGAATGCGCTTGAGGAAATAAAATTGGATGCCATACGTTTTGACGCGTTCGACAACGCGAAACTGAACCTCAACCTGTCTCCAAAGAATTTTACCATTTCTGCCGACGACAAATCACAGGTGGCCCTTAACGGGAAATCGGAAACCGCATTAATCATGGTGAGTAAGAATGCCAGCATAAAAGCGCTGATTGCGGCTACCCAACTCAAGTGCGACCTTTACCAAAAAGGCGAGGCAAATATTGAAGGTGATGTAATCGACATGACGCTGCGCCTTGACAACAACGCGGGTTTCATCGGAAAGAAACTCACCGCCAAGAATATTGTTTTGGTCGCGGAAGGCTATGTAAACTGCGACATCTGGGCCGACACCACACTGGCGATAGAAGCGTCGGGCGATGCAGAGGTGCGTATCTACGGCGAACCGAAAATGGAAATCCGGAAATTCGCTGGCAACGCCAAGCTCCTCAAGAAGCAGATGAAATAACCAATCGTCACTTTACTACACACAAAAACCGGCTTATCACCGGTTTTTTTTGTCAGTCCACGATGCGGCTTGGGTATGTTCTTTCGCCCAACCAACACCCATATGATAGGTCTATTATGCCAATGCAGCCAAATAGCGTTCGGCATCAAGCGCCGCCATACAGCCCGTTCCCGCTGCGGTGATCGCCTGACGGTACACGTGGTCAGCAGCATCACCCGCAACAAACACGCCGGGTACATTGGTACGGGACGTGCCGGGTTGGTTCACGATATAACCGGTTTCGTCGAGCGTGATGAAGTCTTTGAAAATGTCGGTATTCGGTTTGTGGCCGATGGCGACGAAGAAGCCCGTGGCAGGAATAACCGTTTCTTCGCCTTTGCTTTTATTAATCACCTTAATACCGTTTACGACATGACCGTCACCGAGCACTTCAAGCGTTTCGGTGTTGTACAGGATGTCGATGTTCTCGGTTTTCTGCACCCGTTCAACCATAATTTTGGAGGCGCGGAATTGATCGCTGCGGACCAGCATCGTCACTTTCTTACACAGCTTCGAGAGGTAGTGCGCCTCTTCGCAGGCCGAGTCGCCCGCCCCTACGATGACGACTTCCTGGCCGCGGTAGAAGAAACCGTCGCATACGGCACAGGCCGACACGCCACCGCCCAGTGACAAATAGTGCTGCTCTGACGGCAGGCCGAGGTATTTGGCGGACGCACCGGTTGAGATGATGACCGTCTCACAGTGAATCTCTTTTTCATCGTTGACCCATACTTTATGGACGCTGCCGGAAAAGTCGACTTTGGTCACCCAGCCGCTACGCACATCGGTGCCGAAGCGCTTGGCCTGGTGCATGAGTTGGATCATCATTTCCGGACCTGAGATACCGTCGGGATACCCCGGAAAGTTCTCTACATCGTTTGTGGTGGTGAGCTGTCCGCCGGGTTGGATCCCTTCGTACAAAACAGGATGCATATTGGCACGGGCGGCGTAAATGGCGGCGGTATATCCTGCCGGGCCCGAGCCTATGATAAGGCATTTTACTTTTTCTATTTCTGCCATAATGGAGGTGTATTTTGGTGGCGCTAAAGTACAGCGATTTTACGGTTTATACCATAACCCCCACATTGGATTTGTTTATACAGTCATTGGCAATCGCGCGTATCGCAGATGTTTGTACCTTTGTAGCATGCCGCCGAAAAATCGCAGAAAAGAAGAGTTCTATAACGTGCTGACACACGGTATCGGTGCCGTGCTTTCGGTTGTGGCGCTGGCCCTGATGCTGGTGTATGCCGTGCCTACCGGGTCGACGCTGACCATTGCCGTGTCGACGGTATTCGGCGTGAGCCTGGTGGCGTTGTATACGGCCTCGACCTGCTATCACGCCATGTCGACACTGAAGTGGAAGCGGTTCTTTAAACGGATCGACCACCTATGTATCTACATCCTTATTGCCGGCACCTACACACCGGTAGCCCTACTGGGACTCAAAGGCGCCTGGGGCTGGTGGATCTTCGGCCTAATCTGGACACTGGTCGTAGCCGGTTTCTTTTTCAAATTCTCACGATTGCGGTATTCGAAGAAATTGTCGCTGTCACTTTACCTGTTGATGGGATGGTTGATTGTCGCCGCGATCCAGCCGATGTGGGCCTCCTTAAGCGGCGAAATGCTGGGACTCATTATGGCCGGGGGCGCTTGCTACACATTGGGCACTATCTTTTACGCCCGTGAAAAAATGCCGTATAGCCACGCCATTTGGCATGTGTTTGTCATGGGTGGCAGCCTGTGCCATTTCCTGGCGGTGTTTTTGTATTTGCTGTAGGCGAAGGATAGGACGGGCCAAATTTCAAATGTTGAATTGTAAATTTTGAATTTTCAATGGGCGGGCGGCTGACCAGAAACCGTCAAATAGGAACTTTTGACTTTCGACTATTAAATTAACGGTCGTTTTGCGTCCGATCTCCCAAACTTCTTTCGACCTCCGATTTTCCACTTTTGACTTGCGACTACACTTTAACAAAAGATGCGGTTTTCCCGTACTGCCATGTCCGCGCCATTGACTAAGGGACGCATCCGCCCCTTCCCTATGACAAGATATGGTTTCCCGGCGACAGCATTTTACGGGAAAACCGTCGATTTTGTTAATTGTGGAAAGTGTCCAAACGCTCGGGCTTCGAAATACTTCCTATTAAAAACGACTGGCGCGGTACGAAAAAAGTGCAGCAGTAAGCGACAATAAGGAGGCTGGCATGGTAAGTCCCTTTGTACACGGCGCGATCCGCACACAGGAACCCCACCTTTTAACAAAATATGCGGTTTTCCCGTACCGCCATGTCCGATCCATTCGTTAAGGGACGCATCCGCCCCTTCCCTATGACAAGATACGGTTTCCCGGCGACAGCGTTTTACGGGAAAACCATCGATTTTGTTAAATGTGGAAAGCATCCAAACGCCCCCGCTTCGACATACCTCCTATTAAAACGGACCCGCGCCGGTGCGAAACGATGCCGCCCGGATGGCAGCGGAAAGCCCGGAAGGACGAAGGCCGGTTTCGCCGAAGCGGAGGCGCGACCAACGGAAGCGCCCGAAGCGCGTTGCGAAACCGCCTGAGGCCTGAGGACTTGCAGCGAACAGCCGGAAAAGCGGCCCAAAAAAACAAACGGAGAGGCTATCGGCAGCGGATAACAGGGCCCGCGCGTGCCTGCAAAATTTAAAATGTAAAATTCCGAATTATCGGATTGACCGTGTATTTTTGCAGCACACGAAGAAACAACACAACATGCTGATCATCGGAATCGCGGGCGGCACCGGATGCGGGAAAACGACCGTCGTAAACCAAATCATGAATGAATTGCCCGACGCGGAAGTGGGGGTGATTTCACAAGACCATTACTACCGCCGGAACGACCATCTCTCTTACGAAGAGCGGGCGCTGATCAATTTTGATCATCCGCGGGCAATCGATTTCGAGTTGCTGGTGACGCACCTGCGGCAACTGCGCGCGAACGAACCCATCGAGCAACCGGTCTATTCGTTTGTGACCCACAACCGCACCGACGATGTGGTGGTGACGCACCCGAGAAAGGTGATGATTGTGGAAGGCATCCTGATTTTGGCGAATCCGGAGCTGCGGGATCTGTTCGATATCAAGATATTCGTGCACGCCGACCCAGACGAACGGCTGATACGACGCCTGAAACGCGACATCGCCGAGCGCGGCCGCGACATGGACGAGGTGCTGAACCGCTACCAAAGCACCCTCAAACCGATGCACGAACAGTTCATCGAACCGACAAAGGCCTTCGCCGATATCATCATTCCGAACGATAAATACAATACGGTGGCGATCGATGTGGTGCGGGCGGTGATCAACCAGCGAATCCTGTAACAGTTTTGCGTTTTGAGTGTTGAGTTTTGAGTTGGTGGGGCCATTCAACAAAAAAACTTGTGAGGCGTTCCGTAACCGCGTAATTTTAGTCAACCCAATCAAAGTAAGTAGCGCTCAACTCAAAACTCAACCCTCAAAACTCAACCCTCAACACGCCTTCATGAAGAACCCGCTGAAAAAGACACTCGAAAACCGACCCGTACTGCGTGTACTGAGCAATCGGTATGTGTTGATTTCGCTGTTTTTTGTGGTATGGATGCTGTTCTTCGACAACTATTCCTGGCTCAACCAACGACCGCTCGACAAGGAAATTGATGAATTGGAGGCGAACAAACGGTATTACGAAAACGAAATCCGCCGCGATTCGATGAGTATCGAAGCGCTGAAAGACCCAAACCAGGTAGAGAAATACGCCCGCGAACAATACTACATGAAACGCGACAGCGAGGATATCTACATCATCGAATACGAAGGCGAGCGGAAAGACACCGTAACCCGCCGACCCGATTGAGATCAGGGTTTCGCTACGATCACTTCGTAAGGAGCCAAATCAACCCGGGCGCTGCGTTTGAAGAAATACCCTTTGTGCAACAGGTTTTTCCCTACCAACGAGGTGCCTTCCAGTGTTAGTTCCTGTACTTTATCTGACAGGTTTACGATGACCAGCACCTTCTTTCCCTGATACTCCCGGTAGAAACTCACAACCGCATCGTTATCGTTCCGTACCTCTGAAAAAACACCCTGCTGCAAAACGGGCGATTGGGCCCTTAGTGCCAGTAGCGTGCGGTACCAACTGAAAAGCGAATTCGGGTCGTTTTGTTGTTCCTGCAGGGAGATGCCGTCGGCGGGCTTTTCGTTGCGGTTGTCCCACCACGGACCCGTTTTCTCGTACCAACGCGCCATGCCCTTCCCTTCTCCGTCGGTATACCAGTCGAAGGCCTCGCGAACACCAATATCGTTGCCATCCGTGGTGCCATGCGACTGTTGCTTGCCTTTCATACCGATTTCCTGTCCGTAATAGATGGACGGAATACCCCCCATCAATAATTGCAAGGCCACCGCCGCTTTTTCTTTCGCCATCGACATACCGGGCTCTGACGCGAAACGACCCGTGTCATGATTTTCAAGAAACACCAATTGGTCTTTTCCGCTCGGATTGAAATGGAAGGTGCTGTCGGCCGTCTTCAGTATCTCGCGCTTGTCGAACTTCGTCAGCGCGAACTTCAGTCGAAACGCAAACGTATAATCGACCGAACCGCCGGTCATGTATTCATGCCCATACGATGCCCAATCGGCCTGCTCGGCGACGATCTTCAGCTTCGGATTCGTCACACGCAGCTTACCAAGTAGCGGTGTCCAGAAATCGCGAAAAAGATGCGTGAGCTTACCGGCGTTGTCGAGGTCGTCCATCATGTGATCGAGTCGAAAACCGTCGACACCGTCGTCAAAACGCCCGTCGCCGTTGGGGTCTACCCAGTGCAGAAGGGTCCGATAAGTGTAGTCTTTCACCTCCGGATTCGCCATATTGACCACGAGTATCTTCTGCTTGTGACCGTCCCACATAGTGAAATCTTCAATGTTCCAGAAGAGAAACGGCTTGGTTTTCGCCTCATCCAGATAGACGAGGTAATCGCCATAACGCGATCCGGGTTGGCCGTAACCCTCTTTATACCACGGGTGACCGCCTGCGACATATTGCATTTCGACGTCTTGGTAGATTTTCATTTTGCGTTTATGGACTTCCTTCACCAACAGCAGGTAATCGTCCATCGTGCCATACTCAGGGTCAATCGCAGCGAAGTCATACGCAAAATAGTTGTGGTAAAAGTCGGACGCATACAACGGCGTAAGCAGCAGCGTCGTTACCCCCAACTCCTGTAGATAGTCGAGTTTTTGATGGATGCCCTTCAAATCACCCTGTTTGTCGCCGTCGCTGTCGAAGAAACTGCGTTGGAAGACATGGTAGAAGACATCGTTTTGGCATTGCGCAACCGTGGCGAAGCACAGGAATACAAGTAGGACTATTTTTTTCATGGTCGTGGAAATACGGTTTGACGTAAGATGGTTTTGCCGACGGGTTGCAGTTCGAGTCGATGCAGACGCTGGTGTTCGTCGTAGAGTTCTACAAAAAATTGCCCGTCTTTCTGCTCATATCGGGGCGGTTTATTCGGATCCAGAAAGTACATCCGACGGTCTTTCGGACGGTAGTGCAACTCTTTAAAATCGCCAAAAGGATAGCGCTTCGTAATGGTCTCGTTTGCGTCGATGGGATAGGCCAGCACCAACGGGCCGTAGGTAAAATAAGCTCCTTTTTTGTCGGCTGTTTCCGCCAATAGGAATTTCGGATGCAGGTCAACCGTGATTTCCTGTTTTCCTTTCTTTACCTCATACCGCCAGAAGGGCGATTCGGTTGGAAGGATGCTGGGGTCAACCGGCTCCTTGACGGTTGCCCATTCAGGCTTTCGGACGAGCAGCACAAAATCAGCCGCGGTTTCTATGGTAAATACGATGCGGTTACCGTAGGGATACTCCGTCGTTTCTGTAATGCGGACTTTTTTTCCACCGAGTTCCGTTGTCAAATTTGATGGTCCCAGCAGCGACGCGATCAGCGTATCCTCCCCTTTCTTCATCCACATATACTGCACGTAATACGGTGCAATCCGGCCTGCATTCGGGACACAACAGACGGCTGCTTCTTTGTGCACGGGCGAATACCGATAGCGGGTTTGTTTCGGATCGGATGTATCGCCGTTCCTTCCGCCTGTCATTTCAAAGGAATTGTCGGTTTTGAGGTAGGCGATACCACAGCCCTCCGGATGCCGAGCACCCTGGGCCGCGTTAAAGAACAAGCGCTCGATGGCATCACCGTAAGACGTCTTGCCGGTTTTGGCAAACAGGCTTTCATAACTGTGCATCAATTCCTGTAAAGAACAATATTCGTAACCGCGTTCGGGCGCGGCTTCCCCATCCAAAATCCACTCGTCGCCGATGGGCGCACCCGTGACAGTGGTCGCTTTATCTATCTTGGCTTCAAACTGACGTAAGGCCGACAGCAGGTTTGGATTGCCCGATGCATAGGCCGCGGCCGCCAGCGAACGAAGCTGCTCATAGGTATGCACACCGTGTCCTTTCAACGGCAGCGCCGGATCCATCAATTTAGCATATTGACCGTCTTCGTTGAGTTTCTGGAGGGAAAAATCCCGGTAGAGAAACACGGCATAATCAAGGTACTTTCGGTCTTTGGTGTACGAATACAACGTCTCAAGGACGTCCGTGAACGTGAGTCCGTGTGACGTACCGCCCACATTCTCGTTTTTTGAATAAAATGGATGGGATGTCGTGGGGAAACCGGATATAGTATTGTCGACGGCCCGACGCACCGCATCCAGCACACGCGAATCACGAGTGTAGTCGTACCAGGCGAGAAGGCCACGCAAAAGGGTCGTCTTGGCCCACAGCTCGCCATTCTCATTATCAAAATTATAGCGAAGATCGGCGTCGTAGATACCCAGGTAACCATCGGCGTCCTGGCTCGCGAGGATACGGTTGACATACGCCTGCGCCCGCTTTAACTGGGTTTCGTCGCCCAATAGGATGGCACTCCGGATGAATCCATCCCGCCAATTCCCCTGGGTTTCGCTGTTCCACCACAACAGTTGTATTTGCCAATCGCCTTCGTTCCCCAGTGCGCCCACATCTTTCGATTTGACCTTCCGGGAAAGCCGGTCGCGAACGAAGATGTCGTCTGCCACCACCAAATCGGGCGCCAGGCTGTCGAGATGCCCGATAAAGCCGTCGAGGTTCTGCGCCATCTGCTTGCGCAACCAACCCTCGGGCCGCACGGCACCGACCGGTAAGACGGTATAAGTTTCGGCAATCGGTTGTTGGACGGCAAACGGGTCCTGCGCGTAGGCGGAAAGTCCGAACAAAACCAATAATGCGGGTGTTTTCATGAGGAAAGGGTTTGTTTCAGGAACGACATCATCCGCTTGTTCACTTCCCAGTTATCCGCCACCGGACGGGTTCCGTCAAGCGGCATATAGGGCTCCGGACCCGCCTCGGTGGTAATAGTGAAAGTAGTATCCCCGGCCGCTTTGCGCTGGTGGATGATTTCCTCCCACCAACTCACGTGTGCCGACAAAGCATCTTCAAAAGCCGATGCAAATGGGTCGCCTACTTGTGGCCCTTCCGGGAAGCCCACCCGGGCGTGCAAATGGCGTATGTGCGGAAAAATGCGGGAAAGCGCCTCCTGCTGGTCGTCCAACAGACTTTCCGATACGCAACACCAATGAGAAAAGTCGGCGGTGAGTTTCATCTCCGGGAATTTATCGAGATACGGAAGCAAGCCCGGCAAATGAAAGGTAAAACGCCCCCGGTGGATTTCGTGGTAGACCGGGATACCCGTTTTCAGCGCCACGGTCTCAGCCGCTTCGATAGCCCGGCAGTTATCGTCGAAGGAAAAAAAGTCTTTACCGGTGTGTGAATTCGTAAAGTCCGGACGGAAGGCCGCAAGCAGTTCCAATCGTTCTGTCATCCGGGCGATATATTCCGACGGCAGCTCACGACGACCGGCCAGCACCTGTTGGGCGACGAACGCAAAACCGTCATTCTGTCGCCAGGTTTCCAATTTGTTTCGAAAATCGGGGCGGTCAAAATCACCGGATGGAAGGTTGATTTCCACCCCTTCATAACCCGCCTCACGGGCCACATCGAGGAAATGGTCGCCTGCCATTCCTTCGCAGCCCCAATAGGTAGCACAGTATCGTATTTTCATGGATACAAGATAGGATTTAAAGGTGTATCAATGACCTGACCCACGCGGGCACCCGGACACCATTTGTGCCAGTCGTTCTCCTGGTTGCGGTTCTCGGGTTGTTTCAGGATCATATCGCGGTCCATATAAATAACCGTCATCACTTTCCGCATCGCCTCCGTTTGGTTGGCACCGGCGCGGTGAAACACCCAACCGGAATGGAAACTGACTTCACCCGCATCAAACGGCTCAATGACGTGCCGGAAATCGGTCACACGAAGCCGTTGCTGGATCGCCTGTTCGCTTTCATCGCCTATGGCCAGTTCGCGTCCGTCGACGATAACGTGGCTGCCCGCGCTGAATTCAAGCGGGCCCATTTCGAGCGGCGTGGCCTGCAACGGAATCCAGGCTGTGACGGTTTTGTCGGTCGTCAAGGGCCAATAATATTGGTCGGCGTGCCAGGGCGTGATGCCGCCCCCACCTTCTTTAAAAAGCGCCTGGTCGTGATACAACCGCGCCCCTTCGGTTTCCATCAGGGCTGCTGCAATGCCGGCCAGGCGTTTGCTGAAGACGAGTGCACGCACGTCGTCGCTTTCCCGCCACAGGTTGAACAATTGCAGGAAGGCCTTTCCGTAGGTGTCGCGCTCGTCAAGCGGCACCTCATCGGTATGCATGCGGTCGACCTGCTCTGAGATGACGCGGTTGAAATGTGCCAGGGTTTCGGGGTCGAATACCTGCTTTAATTTGATATACCGGTTCTCGCGGTAAAAAGCGATTTGTTCGTCTGACAATACATACGGTTCGTGTAGAGGATCCATATCATTCGTTTTGGTCAAAAGTAGTGGGGCGATGGAACAAAAAACGGCACACTACACCAAAAGATGGCACTATATTTCCTTTTTGTATGTACATTCGTCTCTCAAACAGCCCACATACACCCATGAAACCCGTTCGAGAAGAAGTCGATGCCATACGGAAAGACGCCTCTTTCGTGGCCTATGCGCTTTCCCTGCCGCATTTCGAGTTCCGGTGGCACTACCATCCAGAGTGCGAATTGACGCTGATTACGCGGGGTTCCGGAACACGGATCGTCGGCGACAGCCATGAGACGTTTGGGCCGGGTGACCTCGTGTTGTTGGGCCCACGGCTGCCCCATACCTGGTCAAGTGCACCGGATGAGGAAGGCTCGTCGGCAATCGTCATCCAGTTTTCGGAGGCGTTTCTGGCGCCATTTCTTGCCCTTTCGGAATTTGAAGGCGTACGTAGGTTGTTGGAGGACGCGCAACGCGGACTCCATTTCGACCCGGTACCGGATACATTAGCGCTCCGTCTCCAGCAATTACCCGACTTACCACCGGCGCTTCGGGTGGTCGAACTCTTGTCGGTGCTCGACCAACTGCCCCGTGAAAACGCACGGGTCTTGGCCTCCGGACGGTTCCTGGCCCTTCGTCCGGCCGATGCACAAAGGATCAATACCGTGTGCCATTTCATCCAGGAAAAGGCAGCCTCTGGATTAACACTTTCGGAAGTGGCCGCCCTCATACACCTCTCACCCAGCGCCTTCTGCAAATTCTTCAAACGACACACCGGACGGGGCTTCTCAGATTACGTAAACGACATCCGGGTGGCAGAGGCCTGCCTGCAACTTGTGCGAACCGATAAAACCATCCGGGAGGTAGCGGCCGACACCGGCTATGACAGCCTGACCTACTTCAACCGCATCTTCCGCCAAAAGAAGGAAATGACCCCGTCTGCCTTCCGTAAAAATGCGAAATCGGCAGTTTAGGGTGCCGTTTTTGGTTATATTTGCAAGTAAGCAAACACCACCAAAGTGCCAGGAAAAGCCTCTCTTTTCGATGACTTCCAGCTCGTTGCGTCCAAAGCCTGGAAACAACAGATTCAATATGAACTCAAGGGCGCCGATTACAATGAAACGCTCGTATGGGACAGTCCGGACGGCATCCGCGTAAAGCCTTTTTACCACGGTGACGAGGATACCGTCGTGAATGCGGTTCCGTCAACGACGCGAGGGTTTTCCATTTGCCAGGAAATCTTCGTTTTCGATGTGCCGAAATCCGCCCTACGTGCGGTGGAATCTTTGCAACGCGGAGCCGACGCCATCCGGTTTTTGCTCGCCGACGACACCTGTGATGTAGAGACGCTGTTGCGGGATTTTCCTTTTGCAACGGCACCGGCTTCTTTCCGGCTTGCGGTTGCATCCGACACCATCCTTCAGAAATTACAACAGATCGCGGCACAACACCAAGTGGTCATTGCCTGTGAGATCGACCCGATTCGCCACCTGACCCAGGACGGCAACTGGTTCGCGGGCATCGGCGATAACTTCGAATGGCTCTCCGCCCGGATCGCCCGATACCCCAACCTATCATTGTTGTCAGTCGACGCTACTGGTTACCAAAACGCCGGCGCGACCATCGTGCAACAATTGGCGTATGCCCTTTCCCACATGAACGAGTACCTCGAACGTACGGTAGAAAGCGCAACCGAACCGACTTTTCACCTGGCCATAGGTCCGAACTATTTCTTTGAGATCGCCAAGATACGGGCGCTTCGGATGCTGTATGCTTCGCTGGCGGAACTCCACGGACGACCGATCGGATGCCGCATCGCCGCTACCCCTACCCGGCGTAACAAGACGCTGTATGACTACAACGTCAACATGCTGCGCACCACTACCGAATGTATGGCGGCGATCGTGGGAGGTGCCGATACCGTAACCAACCTTCCCTACGACGCCCTGTACCATAAAAGCAACGAGTTCGGCGAACGGATCGCCCGCAACCAACTGCTCATCCTGAAAAACGAAAGCCACTTCGACGTGACGGCCAACCCGGCAGACGGCAGCTATTACATCGAAACCCTCACGGCCCAACTCGCCGAGAAGGCACTGGCGTTGTTTAAAGAAATCGAGGCCGGGGGCGGTTTCCTCGCCCAATTGAAAGAAGGTACTCTACAGCGCAAAATACGCGAAAGTGCCGAAAAGGAACAGGCGGCTTTCGACAGCGGCGGGGAAGTGCTCGTCGGCACCAACAAATACCCCAACAAAGCCGACAGGATGAAAGACGACCTGCAATTGTTCCCTTTCGTTAAGACACAACCACGCAAAACACTTATCACGCCTATCATCGAAAAACGGCTGGCCGAGAAATCCGAACAGGAGCGGCTGGCTACCGAATCCTGAAAACCAAACCCATGAAACACCTACTCTCCCTTCTTGCGCTCTTTCTGACGATAGGCGCCACGGCCCAGAAAAAACTCGAAATGACGAATATTGCCGATACCGGCAAAAAAGTCGTACTCGAAGAAAACACCCGTGTGAAAATCCGCACGTCGGATATGAAAAAACACATAGGTGAACTTCATTTCACCGCAGACGGGAAACTGCTGGTTGACAATGCCGAAATCCCGCTTGAAACCATCACGAGCATCAAGAAACAGTCGAAGTCATTTGGCACGCTGAAGACCGTCATACTGATTGTCGGAGTGGCCACCATGGGAGCCGCCGCCATCGTCGCGGCCGGAGGGGGCGAAGCGGCGTTTCTGTTGTTTGCTACGGGCAGCGGGCTCAGTGTCAGCGCGGGTGTGCTGGAAGCGGTGAATCCGAACTATACCAAACGTAAATGGACGTACCAACTCACGGAATGAGGAAAAACGTAACGACTTTATCACTACCCAAAACGAGCGTCGCTTCAGCAGAGGCAACGACCTCTTTTACCACCGCGGAAGGTATCGCGGTGAAATCGCATTACAGCAAAGACGATCTCTCCGACGCTGCACACCTGGGCTTTGGTGCCGGGTTTGCGCCGAACCTGCGCGGCCCGTATGCCACCATGTATGTGCGACGACCGTGGACGATCCGCCAGTATGCGGGTTTCTCAACGGCGGAGGAAAGTAATGCCTTCTACCGTCGCAACCTCGCCGCCGGACAGAAAGGGCTTTCGGTTGCCTTCGACCTCGCTACCCACCGCGGCTACGATTCGGATCACGAACGTGTCGTAGGCGATGTCGGAAAAGCAGGTGTGGCGATTGATTCGGTCGAAGACATGAAAATACTCTTCGACCAGATTCCCCTGGGCGAGATGTCGGTTTCGATGACCATGAACGGTGCGGTATTGCCCATCATGGCCTTCTACATCGTCGCCGCGGAAGAACAGGGTGTGGCGCCGGCGCAGTTGTCGGGTACGATACAAAACGACATCCTGAAGGAGTTTATGGTGCGGAATACCTACATCTACCCACCCACTCCTTCGATGCGGATTATCGCGGATATTTTTGCGTATTCCAGCCGCCACATGCCGAAATTCAACTCGATCTCGATTTCCGGTTACCATATGCAGGAAGCCGGTGCAACAGCCGACATCGAATTGGCGTATACGTTGGCGGACGGACTTGAATACATCCGCACCGGACTTGCGGCCGGGATGCAGATTGATGATTTCGCGCCCCGTCTATCATTCTTCTGGGCCATCGGGATGAACCATTTCATGGAAATCGCCAAAATGCGCGCTGGACGGATGTTATGGGCAAAACTGCTCAAGCAATTCCATCCGAAAGACGAAAAATCACTCGCACTTCGCACGCACTGCCAGACATCGGGATGGAGCCTGACGGAACAGGACCCGTTCAATAACGTCGCCCGCACCTGCATTGAAGCCGCGGCTGCCGCTTTTGGCGGTACACAGTCGCTGCACACGAATGCACTTGACGAAGCCATCGCGTTACCGACCGATTTCTCGGCCCGGATTGCGCGCAACACCCAGATTTTCCTTCAGGAGGAAACCAAAATCACGAAAACCGTCGACCCTTGGGGCGGCAGCTATTACGTAGAAAGCCTGACAAAGGAGATCGCCGAAAAAGCCTGGGCGCTGATCGAAGAGGTCGAGGCGCTGGGCGGGATGACGAAGGCGATCGAAGCTGGTATCCCAAAACTCCGAATCGAGGAAGCGGCCGCCCGGAAACAGGCACGTATCGACAGCGCACAGGACATTATTGTAGGCGTCAACAAATACCGCCTCAAAAAAGAAGATCCGTTGCACATTCTCGACGTCGATAACGAACTGGTACGCAACCAACAGGTCGAACGTCTCGCGCAGATCAAAGCCCAACGTGACGCATCGAAAGTAGCGGACTGCCTTTCCCAACTCACGGAAGCCGCACGGTCGGGCGCCGGCAACCTGCTGGAACTCGCCGTAGAAGCCGCGCGTCATCGCGCGACCCTGGGCGAGATCAGCGACGCACTCGAAACCGTATACGGACGATACAAAGCACAAATCAAATCTTTCAGCGGCGTGTATAGCAGGGAAATCAAGAACGACGAAAGCTTCGAGAAAGCGAAGCAACTGGCCGACGCCTTCGCCAAACAGGAAGGCCGCCGACCGCGCATCATGATTGCGAAGATGGGACAGGACGGCCACGACCGTGGTGCCAAAGTCGTCGCAACAGGCTATGCCGACGTAGGATTCGATGTGGACATTGGTCCGCTGTTCCAAACGCCGGCGGAAGCTGCCAAACAGGCGGTAGAAAACGACGTGCACATCCTCGGGGTGTCGTCTTTAGCAGCCGGACACAAGACGCTTGTGCCACAGGTTATTGCTGAATTGAAGAAGTACGGAAGGGAAGACATCATGGTCATTGTGGGCGGCGTAATACCGGCCCAGGATTACCAATTCCTTTTCGATGCCGGCGCGGTAGCGGTCTTTGGGCCTGGAACCAAAATCAGTGAAGCGGCCATCCGCATACTGGAAATCCTGCTCGACTGATGGCAGCCGCTTCCGTATACGATGTGATCATCATCGGAGGAAGCCACGCCGGTTTAGCTGCGGCCATGACCCTTGGTCGGGCGCTGCGGAACGTACTTGTGATCGACAGCGGACAGCCCTGTAACGCCCCCACACCCGCTTCCCACAATTTTCTTTCACGGGATGGCATCGCGCCTTCTGAACTGCTGCGGATCAGCCGCGAACAGGTCAGCCGGTATTCGACCATCACACTTATGGACGCAACCGCGACCGCTGCGGCGAAAGTGGGTCCGTATTTTACGATAGAAACCGACGGCGGCGCCATCCACACTGCCCGGAAACTGATTTTCGCGACCGGTTTGAAAGACATACTGCCTGACATTCCGGGGTTTGCAGCCTGCTGGGGCGTCACCGTAGTACATTGTCCGTATTGCCACGGATATGAAGTCCGTGGAAAGAAAACCGGCGTACTCGCCGAAGGCGCCACGGCCTATGGTTTCATCGAACTGATTTACAATTGGACGAACGACCTGACATTATATAGTAATGGTCCCGCCGGACTCACGGGCGAACAGGCAGCCAAACTCGCGCATTATGGCATTGCCATTGTGGAGCAGAAAGTCGAGGCTCTGGTGCATGAAGGAGGCCTTATCCGGTCGATTCGCTTTGCGGATGGCAGCACGGCCGAAGTGGAAGCCCTGTATGCCCATCCGGAAACGACCCAACACTGCGACCTGCCGTTGTCGTTGGGCTGCGAGCTCAACGAACACGGCTCGATCACCACCGACGTGTTCCAGCAAACCTGTGTAAAAGGTGTGTATGCCGCCGGCGACAATGCCACCACCGGACGGTCGGTAGCCGGAGCGGTTGCAGCCGGATCGGTTGCGGGCATGTTGTTGAACCGGGAGTTGGTAGAAGAAGATTTTTGATATGACGTACGCGGTAGTCGCCTTTCCGAAACTCGAAGCCCGGGATATCCGGAATATCGGCGATTTCCGGGCGCAATACGACGTGGTGAACCACGGCCTTATCGAACCTCATTTTACCCTGGTTTTCCCTACTGACCTGCTTTCTTACGCGGATCTCGTGACCGAAATCCGGCAGCGGGCTTCGGATGTGGCTGCCTTTCGGTTTGCGCTGCGCTGTGCGACGGTCCATAAGGATGCCTTCGCGAGCGACTACCACGTGTTTCTGGTTCCGGATGAAGGAAACAGCCGGCTCGTGAAACTGCACGATCTCCTTTACGGTCAGCGGCTGCAGCCGGCGCTACGAACGGATATCGACTACATTCCGCACCTGACGGTGGCGACGCTCCCCGATGGTAAGCGTTGCGGGGAGCTGGCACAGGAGTGGAATTTGGATAACAAGGAAATAACCGGTCGGATCGACGAGATTGCGATCGTGAGACTTGATGGCTCCGGCGTGGAACGAATTGTAACGATCCGTTTACATGAATAAGATGCAGGAACGACACCTCTATATATGGTTGTTGTGGCTGACCGTTGCGCTACGGGCATTCGGGCAGGCTTCGACGGACGATGCGCGCTTCGTGACCTACGTGGCGGATCCGGCAAGCGAAAGCATCCGGTTGTACTGGAAAGACGCGGGAGGAAAACGCTTCGCAAATGCCGGACGATTACGCACCTATCTGGCCAAAAGGAACCAGAAATTCGAATTCGCGATGAACGGCGGGATGTATACGGCCGCGCATGCCCCGCAGGGACTCTATATCGAGGAAGGAAAAGAGCGGGTTACACTTGACACTGCAAAAGGCGGTAACGGGAACTTCTACCTGAAGCCCAATGGCGTTTTCTATCTCACACGCAACGGTGCGGGTGTGGTTACGACCCAGGATTTCAAACGGGCGAACGTGAGGTTCGCCACCCAGTCGGGTCCGATGCTCGTGGTGGACGGTGCGATCCATCCGGCCTTTTCGAAGGGATCGCAGAACCTCAACATCCGAAACGGCGTGGGGATATTACCCGATGGACGTGTGCTGTTTGCCATGTCGAAAGAGCCGATCAATTTCTATGACTTTGCATCCTTTTTCCAACGGATGGGTTGTCGAAATGCACTCTACCTGGATGGTTTCGTGTCGCGCACGTACTATCCGGACGGGAATTGGGTACAGGAAGACGGCGATTTCGGCGTGATCATCGGTGTCACCCACCGAAAAAAGCGCTGAGCGAAACGGAAACCGCAGCCCCGATCGCAGCGGAAAGCCCGGAGCACACGCGGCTGGCGGTTGCCGAAGCAAAGGGGCGACCAGCGGAAGCCCCGGCGCGAGATGCAACGCCGCTGCGGGGGCGAGAACTTGCAGCGAAGAGCGGGAAGTGTCTGCCAAAAAAATCAACCGAACTTAGTATATTTGCACCGCTCGGGATGTAGCGCAGCCTGGTAGCGTACCAGCATGGGGTGCTGGGGGTCGCTGGTTCGAATCCAGTCATCCCGACAATAGACGAAGGCAGCCGTATCGCTGCCTTTTTTGTTTCCTCTTTATCTCTCCCATAACATAAAGATTACATTAGATCAGTGATACATTCACTATCTTTAGTTTTCGGAACGTCGGGCCAAAAACGGCCGCACCTAAAGTGGGGATCTCCCGCTTCTGTGTTTCCTATTCTTAATCTAAATCGATACTCTTATGAACAGAAAAGCAAAAGCAAAATGGGACGGCGACCTTAAAACCGGTAACGGTTTCCTGACGACCGACAGTACCGTATTGAACGACACGGCCTATTCGTTTAAAACACGTTTCGACACCGGTGTGGGCACGAATCCTGAGGAACTGCTGGCCGCCGCACATGCCGGCTGCTTTACGATGGCGGTGTCGGCTGCCCTGACCCAAAAAGGGCTGACTGCGATTCACCTTGAAACGGAAGCGGTGGTGGAACTGGATATGGTGAAATTAGTCATTACGGGCGTGCATTTGAAGATGCAGGGCAAAGTGGACGGTATCAGCGCAGAAGACTTCGTAAACGTGACAAAAGAGGCAGAAAAGAACTGCCTGATTTCAAAATCGCTTAGTATCCCGATTACGTCGGAAGCGGTGTTGCTTTCATAAAAAACGACCGCTACTTTTGGCAGACATCCTGCGAACCGATGTGGGGCATGCCAACGAAATAAAGAAGGATTGTCTGCAAAACAGGCCATCCTTTTTTTATGCGACGTCAGGGGCAGGCTTGTTCGGCAATGTCACGAAAATGGTCGTTCCTTTCCCGGCTTCGCTTTCGATGCGGACGTGTCCGTTGTTGCGCTCGGCCATATCGCGACAAAGCACCAGTCCGATATGGTGGCTTTTCTCGGATGCCTGGCTCGACGTTACTTCCTCGAGGCTGAAGATATGCCGGCGTTGGGTTTCGTTCATGCCCGGACCCGTATCGGTCACGAAGAAAGTGGTCGTATCATTGTCTGCGCTGCACCCCAGGGTGATCGCATCGCCCGGACGGCAAAACTTGACACTGTTCGACAACAGGTTGCGCATGATTACGTCAACCATATTCGGATCGGCGTATGCCAGGCAATCCTCACCGATGGCATTCGAAACCTCAAGTTTCTTGATCCGGATCTTGGGATCGTTCAAACGGATGTTCTTATCAGCCAGTTTACGCAAAGTAAACGTTTCCGGCAGTACCGTGATGCCTTCGAGCTGGTTCTTGGCCCATTCGAGCAGGTTATCGAGAAATTCGTTGGTGCTGTAGATCGTGTCTTCCAGTTTGAGAAGAGTGTCGTGCACGTCCATCTCTTTCAGGTGGCCTTCCCGATAAAGGGAAAAGAGCATCTGCAGCGTCGACATCGGGCTTCGCAGGTCGTGTGATACGATTGAGAAAAACTTGTTCTTGACATCGTTCAGCCGCTCAAGCTCCTGGTTTTGTTGTTCACTGAGCCGCACCTGCGATTCGAGTTCGGCGTTGATCGACGCGATTTCTTCCTTCTGCTCGGCCAGGATGCGGCTGATGGTCTGGTTTTCTTTGTTGCGACGGTAATACAATAAGAACAGTATCGCCATCAGGGCCAATGACACCGAAATGATGACGATGGTCGTGACATAATTGGTGTTCCGCGACACGATTTGCCGGTTGTGCTTCTCGAGGTTGTCGTTTTCGGATTGGATCCGTTCAAACTCGGCCTGCACCACATCCTGACGCGCTTTCTCTTCGTTGATGCTGTCACGAACCGCTACATGCTCTTTCAGGAAATGGAAGGCGCGGGCCGTATTCCCCGCCGCTTCATTGATATCGGATAGCTGCTTAAGAATAAGTCCTGCCTCTGATTTGTTATTCGCATAACGGGCCTTTTTCAGTGCCAGTAGCCCATCGCGTTCAGCGCCTTTATAGTCACCCAGTTTGCTACGCACTTGCGAATAGGTAAGCAATACGGCTGACTCCTGATAAGGATCGCCGACTTTCCGAATCCCAGTAAGGGCCTCCTTGAGGTGCTGCTTTGCGACATCGTACTTCTTCTGTCGCGACGCCAATTTCGCAAGCCCCCAATGGGTCATTGCACGCCCCGTTATGTCGCCAAGGCGGGTTCGGATGGCGAGGCTTCGCTTGTATTCGGTGGCGGCCAGTTCCCAACGTCCGAGTTCCAGGTCGGCATTGCCAAGGGTATACAACGCGTAAGCAATACCCCAGTCGTCTTTAGCCGACGTATAGCTTTCGAGCACTTTGGCAAAATAGCTCCGCGCCTGCGCATACTGGTCCATATCAAAATACAGGGATCCTATATTGGTCAGGCATTGGTTAGTACCCTTCAACTGCCGCAGTTTCTTGTAAATGACCAGGGCTTCCTTATAATGGCGAATGGCTTCCTGCGAATTGTCGACCATATCATATGTGTAGCCGATACAGCCAAGCGACCGGGCACGTCCCCGTAGATAATGGATGCGGTCCGAAATCTCGAGTCCGCGTTTGAAATAGAACATCGCACTGTCCATCCGACTCCGGATACCATGGCTGATTCCGATGTCGATGAAAGACTCCGCTACAATCGAATCGCGTCCCATTTTCTTTGCGAGGCGTCCGTACTTGCGGGCATACGACATTTTTTTCGAAGGATCGACAGAACTGTACGACGTTGACAACGCCATAAGCACCCGTAAACGGGCCGTATCAGAAGTGACGCTGGGGAGTTCTTGCTCCAGTTGCTTCACGCGCGAGATCTGTCCGTACAAGGAAGGCCAGCCGCACAAAAGTAGCGTCACCAGGAGTATCCGGTAAAGAAGCTGCATGGAATTCGGTTAGTCGTTTAGGGTAGACAGGATTTGCCCTAAATGTAGGGATAGATAGTTTCATTTCCATGCTTTTGACTAAAAATATTCGCAAAAAGAAATTAACAACGAAAAAGCCACCCTTATTTAAGGATGGCTTGCGAGTGATTAGTGCTTTTTTAGAAACTAATCGTGCTGATCGGCGTAAGCGAAAAATCAGGACCATAGGCATACTGCCGGACGACATTCGTACCCACCGCCACCAAATGGGTAGGCAACGGAATAACGTCGCTCACCGCATCGGTGTAGGTATTCATCAAATGCAGCGAATCCGAAGACGACGCGTCGTATAGCCGAAGTCCGTCTGCTGCACATACATAGACCGTATTATTACGCACGCCCAGTCCGCGCGGCTGGTCCATTAAATAAGACGATACCAAAACGGGCTGCATCACATTCGAAATATCAATCACGTTCATTTGGTCTTCTATCGCCCCACAGGTAGAGCCTCCCCTGACGGTAATATACGCCGTCTGGCCTTCCACCACCACCGGATCACAGGCCGTAGCGTGTGCGAACCCCGAAAGGAACACCGGATTGAAGGCATCGGTCGCATCTACGATATACATACCTGAAGTCGCGCCTACAAAAAGATAGTCGCCCGACTTGAAGAGCGTTTCAAACTGTCCGCCGCCCAACCAAAACTCGAGGTACACTTCTTTATCGAACGCTGTTTGCTCGGGATTCTGGATGTTGAAGACTTTAAGTGAGTAATTTTCCGTCGTATACAACGCGTCCCCATTGATCTGGAACTTGGCATACGACCCGCCAACACCCACCTGACCTGAGGCCGGAGCCGATGTCACACCACCTGCGTTGTCGCCTTCGAATTCCATCGGATACACCGTATACTCCGGTTTGGCTCGACGCTCGGTTCGGAATGAAACCGCAATCTCGTCAACTGCGGGAAGGGTCGTCCAGTCGTAGAACTCGGCATCGGTAGGATATACCGGTGAGAAATACACCACATTCTCCAGCGTCTGTACCAACTGGATGTTGTTGACGTCAGAAATATCAAATACCAGCAGGTCAACGAAATTGTCGGCATACAGGTAATTCCCTTTTACCGCAATGTCATGCACCCCTTCTATATTTAGAAAGGCGATGTTCTGCGGCTGCGCTGGGTTGGCATTGTCAAAGACGTGCACACCCGACTCCTGGGCAATGTAGAACAAGCGGTTTTTAGACACATAGATTTTACCGTCCGATTGGGTCGGTTGTGCGTTTTCCACCGATACTGACTGGCGGATCTGTGCCAACGAACGATAGACCGGCACGGCAAACAGGGCCGTGTCGCCCGATGCCGCGTCATCATCGCTACACGAAACCAGCGAGGCCAGGCTGCAACAAGCGAACAAAAGAAATACATACTTTTTCATAACATGCGTTTTATTGGTTATCAAATTTAACTGATTATTAAGATAACTATATATGTAATACGTTGCGTGTTCTCTAATAATTTGTTAAACCGGGCCGTCTCTCGCTCGTAAAATGGCACGTTAAAGTAAAAAACATCAACCCGACAACACCGACTTCATCCACGAAAAAAAAGGAAACGAAGGTATAACGACCGCCCACCCTGTTTTTTTCACGTCAACACAGAATTTTTCCGCAAAAACCCCGTTTACTATGTAACAGAGTAAGCGCCGCGTCGTCTTTTGAATTGTATAATGCTTTCTTAAAATCCTATAAAAAGTATCATAAGAAGGTAGTGTAATTTAGCTTTCAGAACCACTAAAAACCGCAAGTCATGAAAATCCTGTCGTTAGTGCTGTCCGTAGCGGTGTTTTTTACCTCTGGCTACTTTTTCATAACCGATTTCCGCGCCGCCACCGATATGAACTACCTCATCTATATGAGCCTCCTGGCCATTCTGATGCTCATCTGTGTCGTCGGCGTTATGATCAACCTGCCGCTCTTGCTGCGCTCCCGACGCAAAGTGCGGTCGCTGATCTACAACAGTTACTCAAAAGAACGCGTCCGAAACAAAGCGTTCGACAGCAGTTTCGACCTCCTTTAAATTTGATTTCTTTACATATCCCCCTGAGACGGCCTGAATTTTTCAGGTCGTTTCTTTTTTGGGGCGCCCCCTGCGGGCCGGGCTTTCCGCTATAGCTTTTTGCCCCCATCTCTTCCTATTTTGGTTCACGCACGCGCCTTCTCTTCCCACTGGCCCACAGGCAAAAAGGCTGCCGCTCCCATCCCTGGCGCACCGCCGTCAACCCATTTCCCACCCCACCCTATGGATACGGCGGGTTTCCCGTAATCGAGGTACCGGAAGTTTTGCTACTTTTACGCTCCAGACAACTTCCATGGATTCGCCTCTTTACCTCATACTCGCCTTCGTCATCGCGCTCGCCGCCGGACTCTACCTCGGTAAACTCTTATTTGCCGCACGTAGCAAAAACGAAGTCGCCGCGCTCGAAGAACGCAACCTCTCGCTCGATATCCAATTGGCCACCCTGCGCGAACAGGCGCAGGCCGAACGGTTCGCATCCGAGAAAATGCTGCGCGACACCACCGCCGACCGCGAAGCCATCCGCCAGGAAAAAGAACAACTGGCCGTGGCGCTGTCGCGAAAAGAATCCGACTACCAACACCTGTCGGACCGTCACGCCGAGCAAAAAGCAGAAATCGAACAATTGCAGCAGAAGTTTACCCGCGAATTCGAAAACCTCGCCAATAAAATCCTCGAAGAAAAATCGACGAAATTCACCGAGCAGAACCGCGAAAACCTGAAGAATATCCTGTCACCGCTACAAGAGAAGATCCACCTCTTTGAAAAGAAAGTCGAGGATACGCATAAAGAAAGTATCGACTACCACGCCGCACTGCGCCAGCAAATCCTGGGCCTGAGGGAAATGAACGAACAAATGAGCCGCGAAACGCTCAACCTGACGAAAGCACTGAAAGGCGACAGTAAAATGCAGGGCAATTGGGGCGAACTTATTTTAGAGCGGGTACTCGAAAAATCCGGACTCGAAAAAGGGCGCGAGTATTTCGTGCAGAACAGCCACACCACCGCCGACGGCGCACGCGTCTACCCCGACGTAATCATCAACCTGCCCGACGGCAAAAAGATGATCGTCGATTCAAAGGTCACCCTCACTGCCTACGAACGCTATGTCAACGAAGACGACGACACCCTAAAGGCCGCCCACCTGCGCGAACACGTAGCGTCACTGCGCCGCCATGTTGACCAATTGGGTGAAAAGAACTACCACGAGTTGTACCAGATGGAAAGTCCCGACTTCGTGTTGCTCTTCGTGCCCATCGAAGCGGCGTTTGCCATCGCCTCTAACGAAGACGCCGATCTTTATAACCGCGCCTTCGGACGGAACATCGTCATCGTTACGCCGTCGACATTATTGGCCACGCTGCGCACCATCGACAGTATGTGGACCAACCAGAAGCAACAGGAAAACGCCATTGAGATCGCGCGGCAGGCGGGCGCGCTCTACGACAAATTCACCGGTCTCGTAAGCGACCTCATTGCTGTGGGCAAAAAAATCGACGACGCCAAATCGGGCTATTCCGATGCGATGAACAAACTGGTAGAAGGCAAAGGCAACCTCGTGACCAGTGTTGAACGACTCAAATATATGGGCGCGAAAGCCAAAAAATCGCTTCCGGAATCGCTGTTGAAGCGCGCCACCGATGAAGCTGACCCTACCCAATTCATAGAAGAATGAGCGAGCGCCAATTCAAACCCGTCCGTGATTCAAAAGTCACCCTATCGCAGTTGATGCTGCCGTCACACGCCAATTTCAGCGGAAAAATACACGGTGGATACCTGCTGTCACTACTTGACCAGGTGGCGTTTGCGTCTGCCTCTAAATTCTCGGGTTACTATTGCGTGACCGCCTCGGTCGATACGGTCGATTTCCTGGCCCCCATCGAAATTGGCGAACTCGTCACCTTAAAAGCATCCGTTAATTACGCCGGTAAAAGTTCAATGGTCGTCGGCATCCGCGTGACGGCCGAAAACATCACCACCGGCAGCGTGAAGCACTGCAATTCTTCCTATTTCACCATGGTAGCGAAAGACGAAGACGGGAAAAAAGCCCTCGTCCCCGGACTTATTCTGTCGAATGCCGAGGAAGTCCGCCGTTACCACCATTCGCTGCAACGAATCGAACGCCGGCAAGCGTCTATTGCCGAAGAAGCCACCTTTGACCACCTGTCAGATCACGCTTTTGCAAAGTTGTCTGACCACGCCGTGCAAATTTCTTTTTCGAAAAAGTAGGGTTTTTTAAGACTGGATTGTTATCCTTCAAACGGCGACGTCCCAACGTTGCCGAATGTGATTTTTTTTGGCAAACACGATGAAAATTTCACTATTTTTAGCCCTTTCAAGAATCGAATGAAAAACTACTACTTATTTTCGCTTATCTGCCTTATTACCATTGCCTTTACGGGCTGTTCACCCGACGAGGATGACGAGTATGTACCGGTTTCGCCGGTTTCGGTCGACCTGACCACGGTGCCTTACGCCAAACTCTCTGAATATAAGTTCTTTGACGGCGACATGAAGTTACAGCAACCCGCTCTGGGTGTGCTACCCTATGAACCCTCCAGCGCGTTGTTTACCGATTATGCCCACAAGAAGCGGTTTGTATGGCTTCCGGATGGCACGACGGCTACCTACAGCGGCGATAACAAAGTATTGGAATTGCCTGTCGGATCGGCCCTTATCAAAACCTTCTACTACGACCGGGTGCAAAACGCACCGACGCCGAATGCCACCCGTATCATCGAAACACGGGTCATG
This sequence comes from Flavobacteriaceae bacterium, assembly GCA_027490305.1. Classification (GTDB taxonomy): domain Bacteria; phylum Bacteroidota; class Bacteroidia; order Flavobacteriales; family Flavobacteriaceae; genus Flavobacterium. Next base: position 125,988 of record JAIXYI010000084.1, on the reverse strand, counting down.
ATCCGCAAAGAGACCGGTTGGATTTTTGCCGACTATGTATGGAATCCCGAGCAAACCGAAGCAACGCTTGACCTGTTGGGCAGCTTCACCGACGTGGTATGGGAAGATACCGACATGAACGGGGCGTCTGTTACGCGTTCGACTACGTATCGCATTCCTGCTGAGGCACAGTGCATCATCTGCCACAAAAAGAAAGAACTCGTGAATGGCTCTGAGGTTACCACCTATACGCCCATCGGTATCAAACCGCAAAACCTCAATACCACCTACGCCTATTCCGATGGCGTTTCCAACCAATTGACCAAATGGATTGAAACCGGTTATGCGACAAGTTTCCCACTGCCAACCGCTGAGAAATCGGCTGTTGATTATAAAGACCAGACGCAGACGCTTGAAAAGCGCGTCCGCTCGTACGTCGATATCAATTGCGCACACTGTCATTCCTCTACCGGCCATTGCGATTACCGTCCGATGCGTTTTGCCTTCTCTGAAACCGAAAACAACCTGACCAATATGGGCGTCTGTGTCGATACCCAAGACATGCAGGGCTTTCCGGGGGCACTCCGCAAAATCATCACACCGCAGAATGTCGAGCGCTCTATGCTGTATTACCGCATCAACACCACCAACGAAACCTTCCGCATGCCGCTGCACGGACGTACCATCATCCATGAAGAGGGCGTGAAACTGATTGGCGACTGGATCAATTCCCTACAACCTTGTAATTAAATCACTACACATAAAACTCACATAATCTATCAGGCATGAAAAACATTACACTCATTTTAGGATCACTGCTGCTCGGACAACTGTCCTTCGGCCAGGATACCTGCCAGACCGCCCTACCTGTCACAGGGCCGGGCCTTTTTGTGATTACCGCGGTGAACGGAAACCAGGTGCCTTCCCCAATCTGCGCCGACAACGGGGCCGGGGCCACTGCCGGTGAATGGTATGCCTACACCCCTTCTGCCGATTACACCGTAACCCTTACGACCGATTTGGCAGTAAACGCCAACAAAGACACCCGGGTGCACGTCTACACCGGAACCTGTGCCGCACTCAACTGCCTCGCAGGCGACGACGACAGCGGTAACACGTATGGAAACTACCTGTCGACCGTTTCATTCAATGTCACCGCCGGACAGACGTACATCATCGCGTGGGACAACCGGTGGAGTTCAACCGGTTTCACATGGCAGCTTACCGAAGGTGCCGTAGTGGTGCCGCCGCCTACCCCGATCACTTATACCACGCAGGGGGTTGCGACCATTAACAGTACCTACAACATCTGTATCGCCGACATGAACAACGACCATCTTGACGATATCGTAGGCATCAGTACCAACGCACTCAAGATTCACTACCAGAACCCTGACCACACGTTTAATATCGGTAACTTTACCATTTCAGGTACCCATAAAATGCCAAACTGGAGTATGGCCGCGGGCGATTTCAACGACGACGGCTATAACGACCTTGTACTCGGATCCAATGACGGTCTGAGCCTTTGGAAATCAAACAGCACCGGAACAGCGTACACCTCTGTAACGCCGGGCCAATACATCTTCTGTCAGCGCACGAACTTCGCCGACATCAACAACGATGGTAACCTCGACATTTTCTCTTGCCACGACGTCGCCCCTAACGTCTATTACATAAACGACGGCAACGGCGGCATGACGTATTACCAATCAGGGGTCACACCAGGGTCGTACCTTGTCGGAAACTGGCCAACAGGCGGTAATTACGCGTCTCTTTGGAGCGACCTCGACAACGACGGTGACCTCGATATGTTCATTTCAAAATGTTCCGGACCTCCATGCGAAATGCACCGTAATGACGGAAACGGTGTTTTCACCAATATTTCAGCATTGGCAGGCACCAATATGCAGCCGATTCAGTCATGGTCGTCTTGCGTGGCTGACTTTGACAACGACGGTGACATGGATATCCTGATCGGATCGAATGGCAACGTGAAATCTAAATTGATGAAGAACAACCTCGATTCAACCGTGATCGACGAAGCCTTCACCGACATTTCAACAGGTTCAGGATGGGATACCGACAATACGGTAAACCGCGACTACGTAGCCTACGACTTCGATAACGACGGCTTCCTCGACGTGCTGAGCGCGACCGGTCGTATCATGTTCAACCAAGGCGATATGACATTTGCACCCGTGCCTTACACAGGTCTGCAGGTAGGAGCTGTAGGTGACCTCAACAACGACGGCTACCTCGACATCCTCAACAACAACACCATCCGCTATGCGGTTCCAAATGGCAACAACTGGCTGAAAGTAGCACTCAATGGCGTTTCCAGCAACCGAAATGGCATCGGGGCACGTCTGATCATCGAAGGGGCTTTCGGCAAGAAGATACGCGACGTACGCAGCGGCGAAGGATTTGAGTTCATGGGTTCTATGAACGTGCATTTTGGTATCGGCACGTATGATACGATCGATAAAATCGTCATCATCTGGCCGTCCGGACTGGTCGACCTTATCAGCAACCCTACCGTCAACACCATGTTGACTGTCAGCGAAGGAGAAACACTGAGCACCCAAAACCCATTGGTTGACGGCTTCTCTATGTATCCAAACCCGGTAACCGACCAACTGCGTTTCACCACCAAATCGGGTGCTACCATCACAAGCGCACAGATTGTAGACATGGGCGGTAAAACCATCGCAAAACACCCTGTTGTAACCGACAACACCGTCGACGTACGCCAACTGGCAACGGGTGCGTATATCGTAACCGTAGAAGACGGAAACGGCCACAGCGTTGCCCGTCGCTTCGTGAAGAAATAATCGGAATCCTCCGATGTAATAGAAAAGCCTCGCCGGAAAGCGAGGCTTTTTTTATGAATGTACGATACGAGCCCTTCTACAAGTCGACCTTCGAAAACCGGTCGAGACGGTCCAGGTGCAGGATCGTGGTCATGTTGTCTTCGCTTTCGGTATACATAATCTCGAACTTCGCTCCGTATACAATCTCCTGGAAGGTATACGAAGTTTGCGAGGCTACTACCGTACTAAACATATCATCGAACGCTTTGACATAGACGATCAGTTCCCCTTCGATGCTTTCATAGTCAGAGGCAACAAAGCCATACAGCGGACTGTCTTCAGTGATGGGATGCACCAGCGTCCAGCTTAACGAAAGCAAGTTAATCCTTTCAAACTCCAACGGCAAGGCATAAAATCGGTTCATTGGCACCCCATTCTCCTCCACCGTCATACCGAGCATCACTTTGACTTCCGCATCGGTCAGGTTGGTGTTCTTGTGCGGCGTCATTCGCAGCATCAGGGCCGTACCGCCCCGGTAGGGCGAAATCAGCGCGTTGTGTGAGAAACGGAGGAAGGCGGTCGGCTTTGAGAACCGTCCGAAAAACAAACCAGTGGCAATGGCAAAACTCAGAAGACCGACCAAGGCTTCCGTAGCCGCTACGGCACTGGCGAGTACGCCATTCGGACTGATATGCCCGTACCCTACCGTCGTGAACGTCTGTGCGCTGAAGAAATACGCTTTACCGAACTTCACCCATTCGGACCCATTCGGATCGATACCCGACAGGTATTCTACCCCAATCGTATAGTAGACCGCGGCAAACAGGAAATTGATCGCGGCATAAAACGTCATCAATACCCCAAGGAACTTCCAACTGGGCATGCGCAACATCGTATGGTACCAACTGATACGCTCAAGAAACGGAATGCCCCGTTTGTGGATATTCGCCGATCCGTCTTTGTTTACGAAACGCCCGCCGTAATTCCCCGGACTCGTACCGAATCCGGTGTTCGCCTGCGTTTGCGCTCTCTTATTGATTCTATCGAGGAGTGACATCTTTTTTTCTTCAAATGTACGCGGAAGCATCGTAATAAGCGAGTGGGTAAAAAAGATCGCCTTCCCCCAACTCCTATCTCCTATTCCCTAAGCCCTTACTCACCACCTCCATTTCATCCCTCCACTACACACAAAGCCTTCAGTGTGGTTCCAGATTTCATCGAAGGTGGGTTGTGTGGCCGGACCGTTCACCACCCGTTTATACCGCCCCTGTCGCTCATCGGTAAAGTTCTCGAAGTTGACGAAGAGGCTGAGATGTTTCCCGAAATACTTCTCGGCCGAAGCACCCAACTCCCAATACGAAGGCGTCGCCGTACGATCGGTCAGGTACTGTTGATCGGTGAAATAGCCCTCCAGTCCGATCTTGAGGTCGCGTTCCTTCTCATAGATCAACGTCAGGTTGACCTTATGCCGCGGCACCAACGGCAACTGCCCGGCCCCTGGCACGTAACCTGCCGTTGCCTCGGTGAACGTATAACCCGCAAAGAGTTTATAATAGTCCTGGTACACGAACTTCAAGTTGGTCTCAAACCCGCGGCTGTGCACCGGATCCGATGCATTGACGAAACGGTAGTCGGCGCCGTCGTATTGCAGCACCAGCGGTCGTGTCAGCCGGGTATAGAAGAGCATCTGGTTGGCGCTGATAGCCCACTCGCCCAGGCGTACGCGGTAGTTCACGTCGACTGTGCCACCCGCACTTCGCTCGACCTCCGCATCGATCAGCGGCAGGACGTCGCGGTATTGCAGGGTTTCCGTCTGTTCGGTGAATACCGTAGGCGCTTTATACCCAGTGCCGCCGGTAACGCGCCCCGACCAGTTCTCATGGAACTTATACAACAACGACACCCGCGGCAGCACGGCGCCAAACCGCTGCGAGGTGCCGGCCTGCATGGCATAACGCACCGTCTCGGCACGGAGGCCGCTTTCAAGAATCAGCCGGTCGGTGATATCCCAGGTGTGCTGTGCAAACACGCCCGCCGTAGCCGTGTGGCTGTCAAGGTTATGCCCCGACGTATTAGTACGCTGGTCGAAGCGGTCGTTATTATAACTGGCCCCGACCACCAGATCGTGCCGCTCGCGGAAAGTGGCCGACCAGGTAGCTTCACCAAAACCCGTGAGGTTGTTTCCGGTGAACTTATAATCCGGCAGTTCAATCTCACGGATAAACACCGCCAGGCTACCGCGCAGTCGAAATATCCCGGGCCCTAAAGGCGTCTGCAACTCGGCGTTCGTCGTATTGCGCAACGTGATATTGCGCTCGAAATAGGTATGGAAAGCGTCTTCCCTGTGGTCGATCACGCGGGTATCACCGCCGGTGTTACGGCTCACGGCGTATTGGTTGCCAAGTTCAAACGACGTCTTCTGCCCTTTATACCAAAATACCTTCGGATGGAGCGACAGGTTAAACGACTGCGGCAGTTCCGAAAAACCGTCGCGGTCAACATCGTAATCGTTTTGGAGGTTGGCGAGTCCGAGAAACGTATACCCCCACCGATCGTTCCGTTTAGAAAAGAAGCCGCCGAGGTTCGATTGCCCCACGTGCGACTGGTTCAGCAGCAGCAGGTGTTCCCCTTCGCGCGACGGGTCTTTCGAAATGAAGTTCACGACACCGGCTATAGCGCCACCGCCGTATAACGTAGAGGCAGGACCTTTGATCACTTCCACCTGCTTCAGGTCAAGGGGCGGAATTTCAAGAATCGACAAGCCGTTGGCGAAGTTGCCGAAGTTCGGGTAGCCGTCTTTGAGCAATTGGGTATAGCGTCCGTCGAGTCCCTGCACCCGGATGCTGGAATTGCCCGAGGTGGCCGAGGTCTGTTGTACCTGTATACCCGTGCTCTCATGCAGCACCATCGAAACGTTTGCGGGTCGCATGTTGGCCTTTTCGTCCAGTTCCTCCGAATCGATGGTTTCGACGCGGGTGGGCGTATTGCGGATGGTGCGCGAGGTGCGGGTTGATTTGATGACCACCTCTTCGAGTCCTTCGTCAGACCCCAGGCTGTCTTTCGGTTGTTCCTGTGCGGATACTACCGATGCGGCGCCGAGCAGCGCCACGAAAAAAAGTTGTTTCATGAATTGAAATTAGGATTGGTAATGCGAAAAATACCCGTTCTCAAAAACGGGAGTCGGAAGCATTACACCATCCTGGGCGGTTGCCAGATGCCGGTTGAAAGGCTGTCAGGTGCCGGTGATACATAACCATATGTATGCTCGGGATAGTCGGGCGTGACCGTCACCCCGGCAAACCCAACCGGTGCGTGCGGCGCGGCCATGACAGTACCACAGCAGGCGCAGACACAGAAAGGGGGGCATTGTTCGTCTTCCCCCTCATGGTCGTGCGCGGCGATTTCCTTCCGCACCTCCGAACACTCACCGGCGTCATGACACGGCACGATCGCCAGCGCGAAGAGGTAAAAAGCAAAAAGAAGGAGAAGGCCTTTCATGGGGCAAAGGTAAGGAGAGAAATTGGAAGTTGGAAGAAGTTCGGAAGTGCGGGAGTTAGGAAACCATCCCGCCACCAACCAAGCTTTCCCTTTTCAAAACATCCTTTACCAAATACCTATTTATCCCCCCCTCTTCCAACTCAAAACTCAACCCTCAACACTCAACCCTCAACCTTCAATTCCTATCTTTGCGCCAAACAAAACCATCATGAAAAAAATTACCCTTTTACTGTTACTGTGTGCGGCGTCGATGTCGGCGCAGAAAAAATGGAGTGTTGAGGCGCATTATACCCTGCCGACGGGCGACAACGTATATGGCGACAACTACACCGGACTGGTAGATGCCGGCTTCAAATGGGCCTTTGTAAGTGTGCCGGTGGTGCGTGTCGGCGTTTCGGTCAACGCCAGTTTGATGTATGACAAGCAACTCAACGACACCCAGGACTACCTCACCTACGCGATTCCGTTGCAGCCACGGGCGTTTGCCGAGTTCAGTCTGGAGCCGGCCATCAAACTACACCCTTCGATAGGTATCGGATATACGACGGTGCTCTTCAACTCATCGGGTACCCTTGACGGGGCAGCGATTGCCGATGCCGATCCGCAAACAGGTGTGAACGTCAATGTGGGCCTCGCCTACGACATCATCGCCGGCCTGTTCGTACAGGTGCAATATGACTATGTAAAACTGAGCGGCAACGTACCGGTGAAAGATTCGTATAACCAGAACCTAACGAGCCTGCGGGCGGGAGTGGGATTTCGGTTTTAAGGGAGATTGGAAGAAGTTCGGAAGATCGGAAGTTCGGAAGACGGACGTAACTTCAAATAAACAAAAGACCTGCCAGGCCACGCCTAACAGGTCTTTTTTTTGAGGTTGTTAGTGGTTAGTAGTTAGTCATTGGACGACTTTCGGTCTTCCCGACTTCCGGACTTCTCCCTTCACCTCTGCTTCCTACTCTCCGGCGGCCGCGGCGTCCACTTCTGGTTATACCGAAGAGCTTCCAGTTTTTTATACAGCGCCTGGAGTCCGTACGTACCGGTCTTTCCGTAATCGAAAATACGTTTCACCTTACCGCCATCATAGGTAATGGTCAGCGTAGCCCCGGGCAGATCGGTTGCCCCCACGGCGTATTCGTCACGTAATCGTATGAAATCAAGATAATTGAGAAGGGAGAAAACAGCCTCTAGGTCGGCCTTTCGGATCGTGCCTTTATAGGTACCCTCATTGTAAATGCTCCGATACAGATTATAGTTGTTTTCAGGATGTTCCTGGGGCCGGACCTTACGGGTGGCCTTAGGCGGCTCGTCAGAGAAATTATAGGCATCCGCCCGGAAAATAGCTCGACCGTCGCCCTGCACCGTTAGCGTGAATATAGGGCAGGTGCCAAAACAAGGGTCAGTGGCAAATACGAGCTTTTCAATCTGGTGGGGCTCCGGACTTGGATTGTACTCAATCGGATACCCCTCCTGTACCGTTAAGAGCGTATGCGTAAGAGTTTGCGGACCACGCCCCGTGGGTGCCGACTGAATAGCGAACACATCCAATAGGTTGTGCGCGTTACGCTGCACGGGATAGACGACAAGGAGGTCGCGAAACCATCCGCTCAGATAGCGCTTTTCCGTGCCCTTTGCCGATTGCAGGAAAAGAATCGATTCAAAACCGCATACCGACAGCGTATCGGTACAACCGTAGCGGGCGTCGCCCGAAACCACCAAATCGGTATAGCCATTGTTGTCGAAATCCCCCCTGATAAACAGCGGCGGCTTCACGCGACGCACCTGCCCGAACACCTCCTTTTGGTCATAGAATAACTCCGTCTTTTCATAATCGGATACCGGTCGAAGCTTAAAACGCCGCAGTAGGGTGTCCTGTTTGCGCACGAACGCCTCCACCTCTTTATCACTGGCAAGGCTATCAATGGGTCCAGGCCTGTGTGACGCCCGCACAAACGCAGGCTCTGAGGCCTGTTTACATCCGACAAGTAAACATACGAATACACCGAAAAGAAAGACAGGTAACGAACGCATAGGCGGGTTTTTCAAGTATAACGACAGCAACTTGGGTTTGGTATGTTGGGTGTGGGTCGTCGGTGGTTGGTTTTTGGTGGTTGGTTTTTGGTGGTTGGACGAATGTCCGATCTCACGAACTACTTTCAGACTTTCAGACTTCTTCCGAACTTCCCATCTTCCGAACTTCCGAACTTCTTCCCATCTTCCGATCTAACTTCAATGACCTGGAAGTCAGTTAAATTGACATCAAAGTCAGTTAAATTGACAAGAAAGTCAGCAAAATTGACTTGGAAGTCATCAAAATTGACGTAGAACGCACTAAAATTGACCTTAAAGACAGTTTAATTGACTGGTAAGTCAGGATAATTGACGACGAAAGCAGTTAAATTGATTTCAAAGGCAGTTTAATTGATGTTCAAGCCAGCTAAATTGACAATAAAGTCAGCGAAAGTAGGGTTTATGACCGGTAGGCTTGGGTGAACAGCTCTTCCCTTCACTAAACCGACACCTAGTGAGGCTGTTTTGCCCGGGCGATGGCTCCGATAGGGGACCAGGGCCGACGGACAGCGATTGTTTTCTGGGACTTGGGTGGGCGATCTGGCTCTGTTGGAGAGTGAATCTGGCCTACTTCCCGATTTTCTGACTTTCCGACTTTCAGACTTCCCGCCCCTCTTTACGGAAAACCGTACAATCCCCCTTGCAGAACCACTTACCTTGCCGCCTGAAGACGGTTGACCAAGGACGACGGCACCAACTGGATTCGTAACAACATCGTATATGAACCTATCCCCATCCCCTGCCGACGACTGGAAAGCAAGGTACAGTCCGGAAGCCATTCAAAAGCGCAAAAAGCGGCAAATCATACGATTCGGGTGCCTTCCGGCTGCCGCGTTTGTCGTTTTGGCACTCGTTATCGCCATCGCCACTGATGATTCGAGAGTACCCGAAGTGGCGAAGCCCACCTATCACGATCCGCTGAAAATCGGGATCGACAGCGTCAGGGCGTTGGTGGCAAAACCGGTGCCCACCGCGAACTGGAAAGACTGGGGTGAACCCGAGACGATAGACAGCACCAACCTGCGCTATTGGGTGTTTTACCTGAAGAAAGCCAATATTTCAATGGTCGTACGAACGTCGACCGACACGGTGGAATTTGCCGATTTTGAACGGGAAAGTGCCCTTGAATACTTCCAGAAAAAGCAGCAGGACCACAAAGAACTTGTAGAAAAACAATTTAGTTCCCTTGACGGCTCGCACCCGCGATTGACGCGGTTGATCAAAAAAGCCATGAACGACCCCGACAGCTATGAGCATGACGAGACGGTATATTGGGATATGGAAGACTATTTGGTGGTGCGTACCTCTTTCCGCGGACGGAATGCCTTTGGCGGAATGGTCCGCAACTATGTCAAAGCCAAGGTCGACTTTGAGGGCAACGTACTGGAAATTATAGAAGAAGGCCCCTGACGCTTACCTCACCGCTCCCGAACCTCCCAACGTCTGAACTTTTCCTACGTACATCTACGCACGCTCACGACGTTAGTCGGAAAAGTAGGATGATGGGCGAGGGAATTTGGGGTGGGGAGAGGGGTTGGGTATATTGTGGGCATATTGCGTCAAATACAAAATAACACACTAAACAAACAGACATCACTCCTCAACAGTTGGTTTGTTTTGGATAAGAAATAGTCGAACAGAAATTAGGATCATCAACTTTTTACATTTATGGCTAAACAATATAAACAGGAAAACCCCGAAACCGAAATCACTACTCCAGAGCTAGTCGAGTCTGTAATTCCTAAAGTGTCAGAAAGTCCCAAGTTGAGTTCTTTTGATGTAGTAAAGTCCCTGTTAGACGCCTTCAGTGAAGATGCAAATGACTCCCTAAAGAGTTTGTTTCATGAGAATTTCAAGGCGTACCTCAATCAACTTGTAACCAAATCTCCAATTGCAGATAGATATCACTTTATATTTTTATATGACAACTCGACAATGTTGAAAAGTGATGCGGACAAAATTTATGACGCTGTAACCAAGTTCGACAAATCAAAACCGGTTTTAATGGTTTTACTATCTACGGGAGGCGTTCCTGGGTCAGCGTATTTGATTGGTAAATTATGCCGGGAGTATTCAAATGGCAATTTCATAGTTACTTTACCTAGATACGCAAAGTCTGCGGCAACTTTATTATGCTGTGCAGCGAACGAAATTCACATGGGCAGTTTAAGTGAACTAGGACCAATTGACCCTCAAATTGACAACCTTCCGACGTTAGGCCTTAAGAACTCAGTTGAACACATAGCTCAACTAGTAGCTGAAAACCCAGACTCCTCAGATATGTTTGCTAAATATTTAAACATGTCGGTGGAGCCAATACAAATTGGCTATTATGAAAGAGTAGCTGAATCTTTGACACAATATGCAGAGAATTTACTGAATACACATATTCATAATTTACCAAAAGAAGCTAGCCTTATAGCTGATGAACTAGTGTATAAATACAAAGACCATAGTTTTGTAATCGACAAATCGGAAGCAGAGAAAATACTTGGTAGCAAAATTGTGAAACATAATACTCCTGAATATGAGTTTGGTAATTCAATCTATCAGTATTTTGAATTGCTAAGAAGATTTGGAGGATATACTAATCATACATTTTATTTTATTGGAGGACTAAATTCCGACGCGACGTTACTTGAAAGAAAATAACTAGTAAGGTTATTCTAACCAAAAGGCGGCATATTCACGGATCCCTCCACTATCACAAGACTTAATTGGCCGCTCAAGCCGTTTTTATGGTCTCAAGAGAGATTAAAAGAAGATAACATAATTTAGAAAATCCTATGAGTCATACCGGAGTTAAGGAAGGTATCGAAAAGTTAAAACCAGGCAGTAAAGATGCTGTGGGCAATAAAATTCATCATGTCCTTGCCAAAGGGAATGAATATTGTATTTACGAAATCGAACACGATGATATTAATTATCGACTTCGTGTGGAAATCGATGGAATAACAGACGAATCCGAGCAAAGGTTAGTGAATAAATTTAATGTTGTTAAGAACAAGTACATAATAGCGAAAGGCCTACTATACCGATCTCAAAACCATGGCGTTATGAAAAATAGGGTAGCGCACATACTGTCGTCCTGTCTTCAAGGAGAGGATTTACCTCAAGGCGGCGAATTTGATGAGCTAATAGACGAGATAAAGACCGAAATAAAAAGGGCTTCAAGCAATCGATTGTACTATTTCGCCCCTTCTATTTTCTTAACTTTAGTTTTTACTATTCTGTGTATAGTTTTCTCCGACTTAAGGCATTCAAAGCAAGACCACTGGCATCTTTTAATCGTACTATTAAGTTCTCTTCTAGGAAGTTCGATTTCAATTTTGTCATCTATAAATAGAATTAATTTTGACGAATTAACCTATAATTTGTTTTACAGCATTATCGGCTTTGAAAGGATATTCCTTTCGTGTGTGTCCGGGGCGATTGCTTATATATTGATACGCTCCAAACTCATTTTTCCTCAAATTGGACTTAATGATTACTGGAACGTGATGATAATAATTATAGTGTCGGCTTTTTCTGAGAAATTGATTCCTAATATTCTGGGAAGAGTGGAGAAGAGGATAGCGATTAAATAAATTTTAGTAATTGTCCGGTGGCGTGTATTTGACTTTGCGCGATTTCGACCGCAAGTGTTCCCCATCTGTATCGTTATTTCAGGACGAGTCAAGCATAGATAAAGCATCAACGGTGACAAATTGCCCGCTATGACCCCGTCCGTATCCGACCACCAACTACTGACCACTGACTACTGACCACCAACTACTAACTACTAACTCCTTTTTTCACATCCGCTCAACCTCCCTTTCCCTACATTTACTCCGTGAAAACATTCTCCGAACCCGAAATCGACCGCATCATCGAAATGGCCTGGGAAGACCGCACGCCGTTCGATGCCATTCGCCTGCAATTCGGCCTCACACAAGGGGAGGTAGAGAAACTGATGCGGCGCGAACTGAAGGAAAACAGTTTCAAGCGCTGGCGCGCACGGGTGTCGTCCGGCACGGGTGTGAAACACCGCGCCAAAGCCGACCCCGATATGCTGCGGTTCAAATGCACCCGCCAGCGCGCCATAAGCGGCAACCGGATTTCTAAGCGGTAACGCCGTATGGAACAGCACTCCTACCTACTCGAAAAATCCGACAACGGTACCCATTTCATCGTGCTGGATCCCAACCTAAGCGAGGGGTTTCTGGCAGCCGGGCACAAGCGCCTAATTGCTACCATTGGTGCCATTTCCTTCCACTGTGCACTCCTCCCGATGAAAGGTCGGGGTCATTTTGTGTATGTAGCAGCAGCCGTCCGCAACCAATTGGGCCTCACAGCCGGTAACCACATTGACGTGGGTTTCAGGCCCGACGACACCCCTTACCAATTTGATATGCCGGAGGAGTTACGGGAAGTACTCCACACCGATCCGTCCGCACAAGCCGTATTCGAAGGCTTGACCGACGGCAACAAACGCGGACTCATCCACCTCGTGACCCTCGTGAAGTCCCCCGATAAACGAATCGAACGGGCCCTGAAGATTGCCGACAAATTGAAACGAGGGGTGACGTCGCCGCGGTTGGTGTTAAAGTAAAAAAGTCGCCCTGCCTGCTCTTGCACGACGTCGGGGGTTTTGCTACCTTCACGCCGCTATGAAATTACGCCTGTCCCTGCTGCTCGTCGCACTGCTACTCACAACAGTGCGTTTCCAAGCCCAATACGCCGAGGGCGACCGTTGGTATAACAATCCGCTAGGATTCGAACCCGTGAAGCTCCATACCGCTATGGGGTTTATCCTGCCTGCCGTTGCGACCGGAGCCTGCCTGCTGCTGACCGAACGCGACAGTGCCACCGCCGGACGCGTGTCTGTTTACGAAGGAATCGGTCTTTCCTGGGGCTATAAGTACCCGCACACCTTCCTTCCCGGAAATACCGTAGGCGTGCAGTACCGTTTGCGCAAATTCCTTTCGGTTGGGGCGGAGTTCGACGTGCTGTTTCCCCGCGACGACTACAACCGTACCACCGGATTCGCCATTCGGCCCTTCGCGCGGTTCTATGCGGTAAATCGCGACCCGTGGCGGTTGTATTTCGAATCGGGCGGTGGCCTGATCTATACCCTCACTGAATTCCCGAAACCGACCGACCGGGACGATCGCCTCGGACTTCGTCTCAACGGTATCACCAAGTACGGCATCGGTACCGACATACGTATTGCCGAACACACGTATTTGATGTTCAGCATACGCCATGTCCACATCTCAAACGGCAATTCCAAAGGCGTAGAACGCAATCCGTCACACGACAGCAACGGGGTGTTCGTCGGGATCTCGAAGACACTGCATTGACACCATCCGGAAAATCCCTATCTCTAGGATAAGGCATCGTGACCGCCGATGTATATTTTTGTTTTGGATTAATGGATGCTTTCACAGCCGAACTGAAAATCATTGGCATCAACCCCGTATGTGTCTATTCCGGACGACACCCGCTGCCTGCTTGCTACTGCTCATTATCTCCTATTTTTACTACCTTTAGTCCCATCACCGATTCCGAACATGAAATACCTTATCGCCTTGTTGATCAGTTGCTGTGGCCTGGCACAAGACCTCCCGCAGGTCGTAAGTGGCCGTATCGAACGCATCGAGAACTTCCCCTCGAAATACGTCACACCGCGCACGATCGACGTGTGGCTACCGGAAGGATATTCAAAGGAAAAGCGCTACGACGTGTTGTATATGCACGACGGCCAGATGCTGTTCGACCCCACAAAATCGTGGAACAAGCAGGCCTGGGACGTAGACGATGTGGCGTCGGCATTGATGGCGAAAGGAACCGTCCGCCCCTTCATCGTGGTAGGGGTTTGGAACGGCGGAGCCACCCGTCATCCGGATTATTTCCCACAAAAACCTTTTGAATCGCTGACACCGGTAGCACGCGACACCGTCACCGCACAACTGCGGAAGGCCGGACGCACGGAAGCCGCGTTCCAGCCGCAGTCAGACAACTACCTGAAGTTCCTGGTGACCGAAGTGAAACCGTATATCGACCGGACGTATAGCGTCAACCCAGAGCGGGCGCACACCTTTATCGCCGGAAGCAGCATGGGAGGCTTGATCTCGATGTATGCCCTTTGTGAATACCCTGACGTATTTGGTGGCGCGGCCTGCCTGTCGACGCATTGGCCCGGTACGTTTGCCGCCGAAAACAACCCCATGCCGGATGCGTTCATTTCCTATCTGTCGTCACACCTCCCCGATACGAAAACCCACCGGCTGTATTTCGATTGCGGCGACCAGACGTTGGATGCCATGTATCCGCCCACCCAGAAAAAAGTAGACGCGTTACTGGCACGGAAAGGCTATATTGAGGGAAAAGGGCTGAGTCGTTTTTATCCTGGTGCCGACCACAGTGAAAAGGCCTGGAAAGCCCGACTAGACGTGCCGTTGGTGTTTTTATTGGGAACGCCATGACACCAGAGGGAGTACCTGCACGCAACCACTACCTGGCCGAACGCCTCCGCGAAGTCCTTCTCGACGGCCGATGGATTGCCAATACGAATTTCCGTGACCAAATCGAGGGCCTCGATTGGCGGGTAGCAATCGAGAAGATCGGATCGCATAACTCGATTGCGTCGCTGACCTTCCACATCAACTATTACCTGGCTGGGCTCCTGTCGGCCTTTTCGACAGGGCGGCTCGACATACGGGATGCCTATAGTTTCGACCTGCCACCCATTACAAAGGAAGCGGAATGGACAGCCCTTGTTGCCACTTTCATCGACAACGCGCAATGCTTTGCAGAAGCGGTTGAAAGCATGCCGGATTCCCTTTTTGACCAGCCGTTCGTCGATCCGCGCTACGGCAACTACCTACGAAACATCGAGGGGATTATCGAGCATAGTTACTACCATCTTGGGCAAGTGGCGTTACTGCGGAAACTCATCGCTGAACGCGCGGCTTAGGGCAAGCACGGAACTTAAACCTGCACAAAACGCCGAAACGCCCGCCCGCTGAAAAAAGCGAGACTTACCACAATAGCAATATTGAAAAGGGTGGGATACGACTGGTGCACCGTATCCGAGTTCTCATAAAAGAACAACAGGTATAATGTATCTTCTTCGTAGCCGCAATTCGGACACAGGAGTGACGTCGCTATGACGTAGTCGAGTCCGAGCAACAGCACCAAAGAACTACCAAAAACGAGAAGAAACGCGGCGGTCGACCGTTTCATATCATCCCGTCTTTATTCTTTCTTTTCTTCAGTGGGGGCCAACAAGGCCGGAACTGCCGGGGCAGGAGGCGGCGTATCGGTTTTGGTGGCCGCCGGAGCCGAACTGAGCGGCGCACCTACGGCGATATCACAACGATGGCCGGGTTGCCCGTGCGGCGGGTTCATGCCCGGTGCTGTTTTAACCGTGGGCTGTGCCTGTACGATGGCTGGTGATACCGTGGCCTTACCCGCTTTTGTGTCCGTTTTGCCGGGAGGTGAGTTCAAGGGGGCACCTACGGCTATATCACAGCGGTGGTTCGGCTGCCCGTGCGGCGGGTTCATGCCGGGTGCCACCTTCTGTGCCGCCTGTAACTGCTGCGGGTTCACCTGGACGGTTTGCCCCTGGGTTACCGGTTGTGCATTCTGTGGAGCGGCAACCGTTTTGGGGGCTCGTCCGGTGACGGTGTCTTTGGAACTGTACATCGGCGTCTGTACCTCCAGTTCTTTTTTGCAGGAAACAATTGCCAGGGCAACTGCCAGGCAACAAGCCATCTTTCTCATCTTTCGGGTAGATTTTGCTTCTCAAATATAGCCATTTTGGCACTACCCTGTATATTTGAAAAAAACATGACGATGAAACCCACTTCGGTAGACGCGTATATAAATGGTTTTCCGGGCGAGGTTCGGCAACGGCTCGAACAGATGCGGCGTGCGATCAGGGAAGCGGCTCCAGATGCGACGGAAAAGATCAGTTACGGGATGCCGGGTTATTTCAGCGACGGTGCACTCGTCTACTTTGCTGCTTTCGCACGCCATATCGGCTTTTACGCCACGCCTAATGGTCATGAGGCGTTCAAAGAAGCGCTGTCTTCGTATAAGCAGGGAAAGGGGTCGGTACAGTTTCCTCATGACCAGCCGCTGCCATTCGACTTGATCAAGTCGATGGTGCGCTACCGTTTATCGGAAAATACCGACCAAACGAAGAGTAAATCCCGGAAATAAGCCCATCGGAAGTGATTATTTCTATATTTAGCGCAAACATTTGACCATGAGACTTCGGTTTTTAGCCTTGCTATTTATCGCGACGAGCGCATTTGCCCAACGGTGGGATACCTTTCACTTCGGTATGAAGGGAGGGACAGATTATTATCAGTTTCTTTCCGACGGACGGAGCGACGCCACAAGCCAGTCGTTTGGATTCTACGCCGGACTCTTTTTCCAGTTCAAAATAGACGAGGATCTTTATTTGTGTCCTGAGGTGTTATATGTCGGACACAAACGCGACCAGTTCGTACATGGTATTGGCTACACTGTAGGCGGCATGCCAATGGCCGGCGAATGGGGCGAGATGCGGGTGCGGGAGGGTATTGTGCAATTCCCGCTGGTAGCGCACTACAAATTTTCCAATGATTTCTTCGGGGAAATCGGACCCCAGTTGTCGTATTCAATCGAACGGAACTACGATCCGATCGTAAGTGGTGGCGTTCCGTCGCAAATCACCCAAAAACCGGATTACGAAAAATTGGACGTCACGATCGCCGCCGGCATCGGCTACCATATCGCGGCGAATTTTGCTTTTTCAGCGCGGGCCTACGTGGGGTTGTCCCAACGCGAATATGAAGCCCGTTCCGCCGGGGTGAACTTGGGCATCATGGCGTATTTCAATTAACAAAACCTCAACTGATATATTGGCTCTATGAAGAAGTTGCTCTTCCTTTTTCTTATTGGTTTCCTAACCACCGCGTCTGCACAAACGAAAGCGTCCGTTTCTAAAGGAACCTTGATGCTGTACGACAAACGGGTCATTAGTTTCACGAATCTTCGATTTGTTGACAACACGGTCATGTTTATCAATAACGACACGGCATCCGAATTCACCTACTTCCTGACCTCTATTCGCACTATTACCGATGACGCCGGAGCTATCGTATTCTCGCAGTCTGAGGAACATTTCGCCGTAAAAGAAACCAGCTCCGCCCCAGAGCCACAGCCGTTGCCCGACGACGGTTTCTTTCGTATTGACTACCCTGAAGGCCTATATCTAAACAAAGAGCAGTTCATTGCGAAAAAACCCGGATATACCGGAACATTGGTTCCAAAGGGACTGTATGGATTTACGAAACCCGTACTGCAAAGTCCTGAGCACAATTGCTACTTCTATTATGAAGACACCGACGAGCGGGTGCGACGGGCCTTTGCAGTTTCCTATAAAGGACATCTATACTTTTCGGTTTACGCGATTTTGTCAAACCGGAATAAGACGGATCGCGCACAAACGAATGACACACCCAATGCATTCGTAATGGTGATGGACGGCGGAACCAACTATCTTTATACGGAGGCGAATCTCGCGAATGCATGGGCACAGGGCCTTGCCTATAATGCAGGCGCAGCCGGATCAATAATGGCACAAAACCTGGCGCATGGCAAGGGCGTGGTTTGGGACTTCAAAAACCAGGAGTTCAACATTTTCAAGAATTGTAAAGACTACAATGATTTCATAAAGGATAAATACGCAGCGGGCATACAAAGCTGCGAAAACCAACAACCCGATGTAATGAAAATACGAGAGGCCATCGCCCGAATAAAATAAAAGAAAATACGCAGCGAAAGCCCTATATAACACTAAAGCCCTCGTTTGAGGGCTTTACTTCTTTTGGGCATGCAGTCATTACTTCGATAAGTACATCTTCCGTCGCGAGTACAATTCGTAGAACTGATCGTCTTTCAAATCGTCGATGAAGAGGATGCTTTCGCCTGTGGACTTCATCTCAGGGCCGAGCGCCTTGTTCACATTCGGGAACTTATTGAACGAGAATACCGGTTGCTTGATCGCATAGCCTTTCAGTTGTGGGTTGAAGGTAAAATCAGTGACCTTTGCCTCGCCCAGCATAATCTTCGTCGCATAGTTGACATAGGGTTCTCCATAGGCTTTCGCGATGAACGGCACCGTACGTGACGCCCGCGGGTTGGCCTCGATGATGTAGACGGTATCGTCTTTTATTGCGAACTGGATGTTGATGAGTCCGACGGTTTTCAGCGCCAGCGCGATTTTCTTCGTATGGTCTTTGATCTGCTGCATCACGAACTCGCCCAGGTTGAACGGCGGCAGTGTCGCATTCGAATCGCCCGAGTGGATGCCGCACGGTTCGATATGTTCCATGATGCCGATGATGTAGACGTTCTCACCGTCGCAGATGGCGTCGGCTTCGGCTTCGATGGCACCGTCGAGGTAATGGTCGAGCAAGAGCTTATTGCCTGGTATGTTCTTCAACAGGTCGATGACGTGTTCTTCTAACTCTTGTTTGTTGATGACGATCTTCATGCCCTGGCCGCCCAACACATACGACGGACGTACCAACAGCGGGAAGTCGAGAACATCGGCCAGCTTACTGGCTTCCTCTGCACTTTCCGCTACGCCGAATTTCGGGAACGGGATATGGAGCTCGCGAAGCAATTCCGAAAAACGCCCTCGGTCTTCAGCCAGGTCAAGGGCATCGAACGAGGTGCCGAGGATCTTAATACCGTATTTCGACAGTTTCTCGGCAAGCTTCAGGGCTGTTTGCCCACCCAACTGAACAATGACTCCCTCTGGTTTTTCGTGTTGGATGATGTCGTAGATGTGCTCCCAGAACACCGGCTCAAAATAGAGTTTGTCGGCCGTATCGAAGTCGGTCGAAACGGTCTCAGGGTTGCAGTTGATCATGATGGTTTCGTAGCCGCATTCGCGGGCCGCGAGTACGCCGTGTACGCACGAGTAATCGAACTCGATGCCCTGCCCGATGCGGTTCGGGCCTGAACCGAGTACGACCACTTTGCGTCGATCCGTCACCACACTTTCGTTATGGACGAAACGCGTGCCGTCGGGGCGCTGGATCTCGGCTTCGAAGGTCGAGTAATAATACGGCGTACGCGCCACGAATTCAGCGGCACAGGTGTCGACGAGTTTGTAGACGCGTTTGACGCCCATCTCGTCGCGGAGTTTGTGTACCTGGCTTTCAAGACAGCCCATCATGTGGGCAATCTGGCGGTCGGCGAAGCCTTTTTGCTTCGCTTCCAGCAGCAGTTCTTTTGGAAGGGTGTCGATGCGGTAGTTGGAGATCTCTTTCTCGAGAGCGTACAACTCTTCGTATTGCCGCAGGAACCACATATCGATCCGGGTGATCTCGTGGATGCGACTGAGTGGTATACCCATCTGGATGGCGTCGTAAATGACGAACACCCGATCCCAACTGGCATGGGTGAGTTTGTCGATGATCTGCTCGTAGTTTTTATAGCCTTTTCCGTCGGCACCAAGCCCGTTGCGTTTGATTTCGAGCGACTGGGTGGCTTTGTGCAGCGCCTCCTGGAACGAACGGCCGATGCCCATCACCTCGCCTACCGACTTCATCTGGAGTCCGAGTGTGCGGTCAGCGCCTTCGAACTTGTCAAAGTTCCAGCGCGGGATTTTTACGATGACGTAATCGAGGGTCGGTTCAAAAAGCGCCGAAGTCGATTTGGTGATTTGGTTTTGGAGTTCGTCGAGCGAGTAGCCGAGGGCGAGTTTCGACGCGATCTTCGCAATCGGGTAACCCGTTGCCTTCGATGCCAGGGCGGATGAACGTGAAACACGCGGATTGATCTCGATGGCGACGATGTCTTCTTTGTCATCGGGTGAGACGGCGAACTGTACGTTACAACCGCCTGCGAAGTTGCCAATCGAGCGCATCATCAGGATGGCCATATCGCGCATTTTCTGGAAGGTCGTATCGGAAAGTGTCATGGCCGGCGCGACGGTAATCGAGTCGCCGGTGTGGATGCCCATCGGGTCCATGTTTTCTATCGAACAGATGATGACGACGTTGTCTTTTTGGTCGCGCAGGAGTTCGAGTTCGTATTCCTTCCAACCCAGGAGCGCCTTATCGATGAGCACTTCGTGGATGGGCGATGCTTCGAGTCCGCGGGTCAGTAATTCATCAAAATCTTCTTTCCGGTGCACGAAAGCCGCCCCCGTACCGCCAAGGGTAAAAGACGGACGGATGACGAGCGGGAAGCCGAATTCCTGAGCGATTTCTTTTCCCTTTAGGAAAGAGGTCGCAGTTTTGGCCGGAGCGGTCGGGATGCCGATGCGTTCGAGCAGTTGTTTGAACTGTTCGCGGTCTTCGGTGATGTTGATGGCGTTGATATCGACCCCGATCATGCGGACGTTGAAATCTTCCCAGATGCCTTTTTCATCAGCTTCAAGGCAAAGGTTGAGGGCGGTTTGGCCTCCCATGGTCGGAAGTACCGCATCGATCTGCGGGTGCGCCTTCAGGATTTCGATGATCGACTTGGTGGTAAGCGGTTTGAGGTAGACGTGATCGGCCATAGCCGGATCGGTCATGATGGTCGCCGGGTTCGAGTTGATCAGGATGACTTCGACCCCTTCTTCGCGGAGGGAGCGTGCCGCCTGTGAACCGGCGTAATCGAATTCGCAGGCCTGCCCGATGATGATGGGACCAGACCCGATAATAAGGACGGATTTGATGGAAGCGTCTTTTGGCATAGGTAGTTGTGAGTAGTCAGTAGTTAGTAGTTAGTGGTCAGTAGTTAGTAGTCAGGTGTTGGGAGTTAGGAGTTGGTTGTTGAGAGGGTTATCCTAGCCCGGATGGCAGCGGTTAGCCTTTTGACGGAAAAGCGTGGTTTTGCCCGTGGCGACGGCGACCGAAGGAAGCCGGGAGGCGCGGTTGCAAAACCGGCTTTTGCGGAGAAAGCTAAAAGCGAACAGCCGGATTGGCTTCAAAAAGTAAAGAACGAGGGAAATTGATAATGGATAATGGATAATTGATAATTAATAATTGCGCACCTATCAAGATTCATTGTTCATCGTACATTATTCATTATTCACGTTCCCGACAAGGTATAAAAAAAGGCGGTACTTATACGAGTAACGCCTTGTTTTGTCTTTTCCAGAAAATTATTTCTTGTGTCGTGGCTCACTTGAAACGGTCAGCTTGTGACGGCCTTTCGCTCTTCTACGCGCCAGAACTTTTCTTCCGTTCGCAGAAGCCATCCTTTCCATAAAGCCATGCTTATTTCTTCTTTTTCTTTTTGACGGTTGAAATGTTCTTTTGCTCATTGCCAGGTATCTTTAATGTCTTACTATCAATAATTCGTGCGCCGATGTGGCTGGTTTTGAAACCGGATGCAAATATACGAAGCTTTTTCACTTCGGCAAGTGCTTTCAAAAAAATATTTTGGTGGGTTTTTGCTATCTTTGGCGGCGCGTCTGGCGCGGGTTCGTTACGGAAGGAACGGGCCTGTCAAAAGCGCTGAAACGACCTTTAATTCATTACGATACAGATGTATAATAAAATTTTCAAAATGATCCTGGCGGTGGCGCTCGTCGCGCTGGCGGTTTACGAGTTCACGGATAGCGAAATCGGCAACGGTATTTTCCTTATTCTGTTGGCGGGCATTTTCGTGTTGCTCTACTTCAAAAACGAATTTATTGTATTGGCGTTCCTCAAATTGCGTAAGCAGGACTTCGCCGGGGCCCAAAAATGGCTTGGCTATATCAAGAACCCACAGACGGCGCTGGTGCGGAAACAACAGGGGTATTATGAGTACCTGCACGGACTCATGCTCTCGCAAACCAACGTAAACCAGGCAGAAAAGCACTTTAAGAAGGCGTTGGAACTCGGTCTGTCGATGAGCACCGACATTGCCATTGCCAAATTGAACCTGGCGGGTGTGGCGATGATGCGCCGCCGGAAACTCGAGGCGACCAACCTCCTGAACGAGGCGAAAAAGCTTGATAAACAAGGATTATTGAAAGACCAAATCAAAATGATGAAAGAGCAGATGAAGAAAATCTGACGTTTTTTCACTTCCCGAACCGACGACTTCCCAGACAGGAAGTCGTCTTTTTTTGCACTTTATCGATTAAATTTTGGTAAACACTTGATTATCTTGCATTAAATTTTGTAGTTTTGAGTCCCCAAACCAACATAATTTAACCATTATGAGTAGAAAACTACTTTGTCTTGCGTGTGGGTTGTTGGTGGTCGCCACGATGACGGCCCAGGATGAAAAGATGTTTCCGGCTGCGGTCAAGGATAACATGCGCCGTTATAATTCAATCAGCAACGCCGCCTATGAGCGGGGCGATGCCGCAGAAGGCCAGTTTCTTTTCGATACGTTGGTCAACAACCAATTGGTGGGGACCCGTTTTGAAGATTATTCATTGAAACGCCTCGGATTGGGAGGCGGGAAACTCAAACTGAGTTCGATCAAAAAGCCGGTGATGATTCAGACCTACGCCACCTGGTGTGTGTTTAACAAAGGGGAAATCGCCGCGTTGAACAAACTGGCGCGGAAATACAGCAAAGACTTAAAGATTGTCGTCGTGTTCTGGGACCGCAAGCAGGCGGCAAAGGCCATGGCGGGCAAATTCAGCGGAAATATTGAAGTCTGCTACGCGAGTGAAAACTACAGCAAAGACGAAGCGATGGTGAAAACGATGAAGTATTCGCTTGGCTTCCTTTGTACGTATTTCCTCGACGCCGACTTAAAGGTGATCTCGATCCGGCGCGGTCCCCCGCCGCAGGTGGCGAAACGTACCCCGATCAAAGAGGCGATTCAACTGAACTTCGATGCGTATAACGAAGGCATATCCAACCTGTTAGTGAAATCGGATATCCGGCGCGAGCCGATCGTTACGCACTGAGTAAAATCCGGATGCCGACCAAAATCAGGGAAACCGCAAGGGCTCGGATAATGGCTTTTCCCCGTAACTTACCCGACAAGTAGGCTCCCAACTGCGCGCCTGGAATGACGCCCACCGCAAGTGAAAACACCAATTGCAGTACATCAGGATTGTCGTACGCACCTTCGTAATAATGCGTCGCCACTGTCACTGTTGCCATGATAGCCAGAATAAAGTGGGACGTCGCGGTAGCCACATGCACCGGGAACCGCAGCCATTCGACCATAGCCGGCACATGGATGATACCCCCTCCGATGCCTAACAGCGGCGATATATAACCGACCACGACACTCAGCAGCGATCCGTTTCGGAGGTTAACGGAATATTCGAAGGTTTCGCCTTCGCGATCCACCAGTCGGCGGTGTATCCATCCCTTTCGATCGGTGACCACTGGAACGGCCTTCTTTTTGCCACCGCGCACGAGCAGGAACGCCGCAAGGACAATCAGTAAAACCGAGAAAACGACATCAAAGGTGTGACGCGGGAGGACCCGAACCGTCCAAACCCCGAGTATGGAGCCGGGAATGGTCACCAGCGCGAAAATGAGTCCGGCTTTATAATCGACCCGGCGTTTGTACATATAAGCACCCGATCCGGAAATCGCGTTCGCCGCGACCACCGCCATGGAAATCGCCGTGATCGTGCCCGGATCGAGATCGGGGCGGAAAATAATCAGTATGGGAACGAGGATAAATCCGCCGCCGGCACCGATCAGGGTTCCCAACGTGCCGATAACGAAGCCGACCAGCGCCCATACCACCGGATGTTCCACTAATAGCCGGTAGTTGGGATTTCGAGCACGTATTTCTTTTTGGCCGTATTGACCAACTTACGGTCGCGCAGCCACGGGTTGTGGATCTTCAACACTTTGTAGTTGATGCCCTGAGCCAGGGCAAAGTCGGCGAGATCGGTGATGGTCGAATCGACTTCCATCGTCCGCACCGGAATGGGCCGGTAGAGATCATGTGGCGCCACGATAAAACCATAGCGGTCTGGATGTTGCATGATTTCCTTAAGGGCCAGGATGCGGAAGACATAACGCGACGTTTCGTCGGTCAGCAATAGGTCATAGTAGTTCGAAACTTTCTGTATCCCAATCTGTTTGGTTACACCATTGACGCCGCCGTTGTAGGAAGCCGCTGCCAGGGTCCACGAACCGAATTTCGCCTTTGCATCCAGCAAATAACGACAGGCCGCCTCGGTTGATTTCTCAAGGTGGTAGCGTTCGTCGACCACTTCATTCACTTCCATGCCCCGTTCTTTCGCGGTTTCCGGCATAAACTGCCAAACGCCACGCGCTCCCGCCGGAGACACGGCATTTACGAGTCCGCTTTCAATCACCGCCAGGTATTTGAAATCATCCGGCACGCCGTTCTTCTCCAAAATAGGCTCGATGACGGGAAACACGCGCGCTGCCCGCTTGATAATCAGCAAGGTGGTGGCGTCGAGGTTGGCGTTCACGAGCAGTTCACGTTCGAAACGTTCGCGTACGTCGGCTATCTGTAGGGGCGTGACTTCGCCCGCAAAATCCACTTTTTCCGGGAAATACGTTCTCTTTCCTTCTTTCGCGATGGTAGTGGCTTCAACGGCCTTCACACCGTAGACAAGCATACCTGCCGCCAACAATACTAAGGCCGGCAAGGCGATCATTCGCGTCTTTTTCATATTCTTTTGCATTTACGTAAACCTACGAAATTCTGTCAGTCGTTCAACGGTTCGCCCTTTATAATCCGTGGGAGGTTCTCATTGAGCCAACGGAACCGGTTCAGGATCATGATGTGCGTGCCCCCTTTTACAACGATACAACCCGAGGTATATTTTATCGGGAACACGCGGTCGTCGTCTCCGTGAATGTGGATCACCCGGTCATCAGGTCGGCGGCGGTCCCAGGTGATGACCTTTTCCAGTGCCCAATTGAGGTAGTTTGGGTCGCGCACGGAAAGGAACTTCTCATAGAGTTTGAGCCGTTGTTTTATCTTCGCGCCCAGCGATAATTCCGACAATCTTTCGACATTCAAAAACAGACGGACGGGAATTAGTTTGTAAGCCTTCGTGGCCCGAGCAAATTTCATACGCCGCGGAAACTCGGTGCTGCTCTTGACACTAGAGATGATGATGACCCGTTGGGCCCTCACGAATGCCATCATTTCCTGCACGAGTATCCCGCCGAAGGAAACGCCGATCAAAACCGGATTTTCGTGTGTGACGTGGCGTGCAATACGTTGGGCATAGGCCGACAGACTTTCATCGCCCTCAGGCACTTCCCATTCGAGGTAATGCAATTCGAATTCGTCTTCGGGCAGGCGGATGTGTTCGAATATCAACGGACTAGCGGCGAGTCCGGGCATGAAATACACGTGGGTTTTGTCGGGCGACATCGATTTAACTATCCGTTGGTAGGCCGAAGCCAGAATTATGGCGAACTTTGTATAAAAGTAATTCTTTTTGTACGAAAGCGTCCGACTTCACGTTATTTTGGCAGAAGTTTGGCCGTCGCTCTTTTCCAAAACCGGCTCGCATATGGAAATAAAAGACAACACCTTCTCCCGCCAATTCGAAAGTTTGGTGGACGGAAAAAAACTGGTGATCGAATATTCGCTCCAGGAGCGCAAACTGTTCCTGACGCGCATCCACCCGGATGATTTGGGTCCGGACGATGAAAACATCGCGGAAATGCTCCGCACGATTCTCGACGACGCCTACGAACGTCGATTGAAGGTCGTGCCCGTGTTTCCGAAGATCGCGGCGTTTTTCCGAAAAAATCCGCGTTACAAAGACCTGTTGCCACCCGGCATCCGGATATAACGATACGATATGATTTCAGACGAGGCCCGCATCAACGTCCTGTTATTCTTCGAGGACATCGCCAAATACTACGGTTGCCACACCGAAATTACCGAAGGCCTCTATGCCCGCATCGACAATTTCAGCGCCCATGGTACTACGTGGAACCTATCCGAATTCACCCTCATCCGCTCGGCCTACCGCAATGAAGGCGCCCGCCTTATGATGGAAGGCGAAAAAATGTATTACGAAATCTCGGCCGAACGGCTAGTGGATTTCAAGCAACCGGCAAGGCATACGTATGAATTCGTCGAGCTTTACGGACTGAACGTCTACCGCATCACGAAAGTCGTCTTCCAGTCGCGTTACTGAGCGAAGACCGTTTTTTAACTTTTTTTTTGTTACTTGCGGCAGGTCTCCTAACCCGACCTCTGCTACTATGAAACCGTCCCATGTGGCCCTTATCGGCGGTGGACCGGCCGGACTCTACGCGGCCTGGCTGCTCGCTTCCAACGGAATTCGTTGCACCGTATTCGACCATCGCATCCCCTGGGAGAAACCGTGTGGAGGCGGTATCACATCAAAAGCGTTTGACCAGTTTCCGATTTTGGCGGAGTGCACGCGGGAGATGCAGGTTGTAGAAGATTTTACCTTCCTCTCGCCTACTGACCGCGTCGCACACCTAAAGGGCAACGCGCAACTGCACATCATCTCGCGCCACCGCTTATCTGAGTTCATGCTCGAAAAATGTGCACAGGTGGGCGTCGTGCATGTTGCCGAAAAAGTCACCGGGTTTGAAAAACACGAAGACGGCTTTACGATACAGGCCGAAACGAACCACAGCCACTTCGACTTTCTGATCGGGGCCGACGGGGCGCATGGCGTGAGCCGTAACCTGTTGGGCGCGGCGTCCTTCCAGAAAAACCGTTTTGCCGGACTCGGGTATTATGTGGAAGGACTCACCGACAACCGCATCGTACTGAAATCGTATGACGACCTGAAAGGCTACCTGTGGATGTTCCCCCGCCGCGATCATGCATCGGTGGGCATTGGTTTTACCTCGGGCACCACGACCAAGAAAGAAGCGTTGGCGAAGATCCGACGCTTTCTGAGCGAGCATTATCCGGCTTTTGAAATCGACGAAGAGAAGTCGTATGCCGCCACCATCCCCTACACCGTCGACTGGATACCTGACAACCTGCAGGGAGATGGCTGGGCCCTCATTGGCGATGCCGGTGGTTTCACGGATGCTATCACGGGGGAAGGAATTTACTATGCGTTCCGGTCGGCGGAGCTACTGGCCGAACAACTTATAGCCGGCACACCGGCCTCCTATTTCGATGCCACCCGTCCCATCCGGAAAGAGTTGGAAATGGCCTGCCGCATTGCCGATCGTTTTTACCAACCCCGCACCCTCGAATGGATGGTCACGGTTTGTCGCAGAAGCGCGTTCATGCGACGGCTGATCGCCGACATGATCCTGGGGCACGAGTCGTACCACAACCTCAAGCCGACCCTGAAGCGTCATAAATGGACGGTCATGCGGCAATTGTTCTGGGGGATGTTCTTTCCTTACAAACCTAAGGCAGCGGGTAAGCCGGCCGCGACCGCTGCGTGATCCACTACCGTCGCGCGCACGGATCCGTCTTCATCGATATGGGTAAGTTCGACGAGCACCAACGTGTTCGCTAATTCCGGGTTCCACGGCAGTTTCACGCGTACGTAATTCTCGGTAAAGCCGTAGATGTAGCCTTCCTTATTTTCGTCTTCAAACAACACGGTGCGTTTGGTGTTGAGCTGGCTTTCGTAAAACGCCCGCCGTTTCTTGACCGATAAACCACGAAGCATTTTGCTGCGTTTCGCCCGCACATTGGCAGGCACCACACCGTCCATTTCAGCCGCTTCGGTATTGTCGCGTTCTGAATAGGTGAAGACGTGCAGGTACGAAATATCCAGTTCGTTCAGAAAGTGATAGGTTTCAAGGAAATGGTCATCCGTTTCGCCCGGAAAGCCCACAATAACATCCACACCGATACAGGCGTTCGGCATCACCTCGCGGATTTTCGCCACCCGTTCGGCATAGAGTTCCCGCAGGTAGCGGCGTTTCATCTTCTTCAGTATGTCGTTACTCCCCGATTGCAGCGGGATATGGAAATGCGGCACAAAGGTGCGGCTCTGCGAAACGAAGTCAATGGTTTCGTTTTTTAGCAGGTTCGGCTCGATCGACGAAATCCGCAGCCGCTCGATGCCTGCGACCTGGTCAAGTGCCTGCACCAGCTCCAAAAAGGTATGTTCGTGGCGTTTGTTGCCGAATTCACCTTTGCCATAGTCTCCGATGTTCACACCTGTCAGTACAATCTCGCGAATGCCCTGGGCTGAAATCTCGGCGGCATTCTGCAACACGTTTTCCATGGTGTCAGACCGCGAAATGCCACGGGCCAGCGGAATCGTACAGTAGGTACATTTATAGTCGCATCCGTCCTGCACTTTCAGGAACGCACGCGTGCGGTCGCCGATCGAGTAGCTTCCCACATAAAAATCCGCATCGGCAATCTCGCACGAGTGCACTTCTCCGTGGTCGTTCTTTGACAAATCGTGGATGTAGTCGGTAATCTTGAACTTTTCGGTCGCTCCTAACACCAAATCAACGCCATCAACCGCTGCCAATTCCTCAGGCTTCAACTGTGCATAACAACCCACCGCGGCAACGAATGCTTTATCGTTCAACTTGAGCGCTTTGCGCACCACCTGCTTGAACTGCTTGTCAGCGTTGTCAGTGACCGAGCAGGTATTGATGACATAAATATCGGCGACTTCCTCGAAATCGACCCGATCAAAGCCTTCGTCCTGAAAATTCCGTGCAATAGTCGACGTCTCCGAAAAATTCAGTTTGCAGCCAAGCGTGTAAAAAGCGACTCGTTTCTTTTCCATTTTTTTAGTTGGGCGTGCCACCGCCGATCGCGTTTGCCCCTCCCGGGATATTCCGTCCCGGCGCTGTCGGGCTGTCCGCGGTGCGCGGCACCTTGCTCCCATCCCTCACGCAGCAGTACTCCGCCGGGAAAGGCGCGCAAATTTACGCACAAAAAACGAACGGGAAAAACCCTCATTCCCAAAGCCTTGACAAAAAAGTGGTCCCGTCTGTTGTCGTATCACGGCGGAAAAGGTATTTTTGGGCAAAATCATTATATGAAATTCGTTATCGTTTTACTGCTGGCTGGGTTTGCCGCAAACGCACAAACAGAAGTCGCGTTGTCACGACTGCCAAAACAGGCACAATCCACACTCGCCCAATTCACGGGCACTACGGTAGAAAAAATTGTGACAGATGGTGGCCATCCCACGGGTCATATTGCGACGCTCAACAACGGAACGACGGTTACTTTTGACGATTCGGGTTCGTGGGTGGAGATTGCAAACCCGGCAGGGCTTTCCCTTGACTTCCTCCCGACGGCAGTAAAAACAACCCTGACAAAGCGGTCAGGCACCCGGGCCGTTCGCGCGGTCACGCACCGCAGTGCGTTGTTTATCTTCGATCTTGGGGAGGGTTCCTATATCCATATTACCGCAAAAGGCGAAGACCAGACACCCGGCTAACCTTATACTTCCCTTATTCTTTTCGCCATTCTTTCGTTATCTCGAATACGTGTTCGAGTATGCTGGCTTCTTTTTCGTCGAATTCCACATTGCGGCGTGACATCACTATGCGCGCGGTTTCAAATGCCTTTTTGGTAAGATAGGTCGTAAAACCCGAAGCGCCACCCCATGAGAAACTCGGCACGAAATTCCGCGGAAAACCGGCGCCAAAGATGTTTGCGCTAACCCCTACAACCGTACCGGTATTGAACATCGTGTTGATGCCGCATTTACTGTGATCGCCCATCATGAGTCCGCAGAACTGCAGTCCGGTCTTCACGAAGCTACCCGTTTCGTAACTCCATAGTTTTACCTCTTCATAGTTGTTCTTAAGGTTCGAATTATTAGTGTCGGCACCGAGGTTACACCATTCACCCAGGACTGAATTCCCCAAAAAGCCGTCATGGCCCTTATTCGAGTAGCCAAACAAAACAGAATTGCTCACTTCACCCCCGATACGCGAATGCGGACCCACGGTGGTCGCACCGTATACTTTGGTGGCGAGTTTCACCTGTCCGCCCTCACACAACGCAAATGGCCCGCGGATGACCGAGCCCTCCATGATTTCGGTATCTTTTCCAATATAAATCGGGCCGGTTGAGGCATTAAGTGTGACAAACTCCAGTCGCGCACCTTCTTCAATGAAGATATTCTCAGACGCGATTACGTTGACGCTGGCGGGAATAGGCTGCGACTTTCGGTCATCGGTCAAAAGCTCAAAATCTTCTCGCAACGCGGCATCGTTCTTTTGGAAGATATGCCACGGTTTGGTGATGGAAATGCCTTCCTCTTCATATTCGATTACGTCGTAGCTATCGAAATCCACCTCTTCCTGGGTATCTTCCGTAAAAAAGGCAATCACTTCATCTCCTTTAAAAATGGCCTGCCGCGGTTCAAGGTTTTTGACCATTTCGGCCAAGACCTCATTGGGCAGCCACGATGCGTTGATCAGGACATTTTCCTCCATTTCCACCATGGGGAATTTCTCCGATAAGTACTCTTCCGTGATGGTAGTCGTAGTAGACCCAAGGTACCGTTCCCACTTCTCGCGAATGGTCAGGATCCCAACGCGGATATCCGCAACGGGGCGCGTGAACGTAAAGGGAAGTAAAGCATTGCGGGCGGGGCCGTCGAAGAGGATGTAGTTCATTATTGGGAGTTAGGATTTAGGAGTTAGGAGTTGGTGGATGAGAGTTCAGGGTTGATAGTTGATAGTTGATGGTTGATAGTTGATGGTTGACGGTTGAGGGTTGAGGGTTCAGAGTGGAGAGTTGGGAGTTAGTCCGTACTACCTGGCCACTGACTACTGACCACTGACCACTGACCACTACCTACCGCCTACTTCTCCCCCAAATATACAAAAAAACGCCCCCGATGGCGGAGGCGTTTGTATCTGGAAGCGGGTTCTTATTTGCTGAACTTCGCGTATTTGTTCTTGAACTTGTCGATACGACCAGCAGTATCGATGAGTTTGGATTTACCAGTGTAAAAAGGGTGGGACGTGCGGGAGATCTCGAGTTTTACAACAGGATACTCAACGCCTTCGTGAACGATTGTCTCTCTTGTGTCAGCGGTTGATTTGGTGATGAACACTTCGTCGTTCGACATATCCTTGAACGCAACCAGTCTGTAACTTTCCGGGTGGATTCCTTTTTTCATGGTATTTCTTATTTGTGGCGCCCGTTTCCCCTGAGGCTTCCTGCGTCGGAAGGTATGGCTGGCGAGAACCTTTTGTTAGTTTTCTTTAAAATCGAGGTGCAAATGTATGGTTTTTATTTCTATCCACAAGAAAACAGTTACTTTTTTTGCGTACCTTCATTGAAGGTGGATTTAGTATATTTGCCTATCCAATCAATGAAACCAATATTATGGAAACACTAAACAAAACCAACAAATTCGCGAAACAAAACGGTCTTCTATTCGGCATCCTGCTCGTTCTCGAGTTTGTGATCATGTATTTTGCAGGCCTTGATCCTATTGATAATCCGTCAATCGGCACTGTAGCGAACCTTTTAAACTATTTAATATTCCCGATTACGCTCATTGCATTGGCCGCTACCCAAACCCGTAGTTTTCAGGGCGGCGTACTCTCGTTTGGCCAGGCTGTCAAGACAGGTGTCATTATTTCATTGATAGGTAGCGCTATATATGGCGTTTTTTATATCATTTTCAATCTCATTTTCCCTGAGTTCACACCTGACTTGATTTCCAAAATGGAAGAGCAGATGCTCAACCAGAATCCCGAAATGACGCAGGAGCAGGTCGACATGACCATTGGTATCACCAAAACGTTTCTGTCTCCCTGGATTGCCGCTCCTTTCGGTGTACTTATATATGTTATCGTCGGAACGATCGAATCGTTGGTTATCGGTGCAATCGTTAAACGGGAAAGGCACTAATTTAATCTATGAATCTATCCGTCGTCATTCCCTTACTGAACGAACAAGAGTCTTTACCGGAACTACATAGTTGGATTGCCCGTGTGATGGCCGAAAACGGCTTTTCATACGAAATCCTCTTCATCGACGACGGAAGCACAGACGGTTCATGGGATATCATTGAACGTCTCTCTCGGGCGAATCCGGAAGTGAAAGGCATCCGTTTCCTGACCAACTTCGGGAAATCACAGGCCCTGCACGCCGGCTTTGCCCAGGCAGAGGGCGACGTCGTTATCACCATGGACGCCGACCTGCAGGACAGCCCGGATGAGATTCCGGAACTCTACCGCATGATTACCCAGGACGGATACGATCTCGTGTCTGGCTGGAAGAAGAAACGCTACGATTCGGTAGTATCTAAAAATCTGCCTTCCAAACTGTTCAACTGGGCCGCGCGGCGGACATCGGGTGTGCAACTACACGACTTCAACTGCGGACTGAAAGCCTATAAAAAAGTGGTGGTCAAGAACGTCGAGGTATCCGGTGAAATGCACCGTTACATCCCTGTGCTGGCCAAAAACGCAGGCTTTTCGAAGATTACCGAAAAAGCCGTCTCTCATCAGGCGCGGAAATACGGAAGCACGAAGTTTGGTATGAACCGCTTCATCAATGGCTTCCTCGATCTCATCACCATCTGGTTTCTATCGCGCTTCGGAAAGCGTCCTATGCACCTTTTCGGCGCACTCGGGTCGCTGATGTTTATAGTGGGCTTTCTCGCGGCCGGTTTCATCGGGGTCAACAAATTGCTCCGTCTTTACACGCACAAACCCACCATATTGGTGACCGACAACCCCTGGTTCTACATCTCACTGGCCACCATGGTCATTGGTACCCAACTTTTTCTGGCGGGCTTCCTGGGGGAAATCATTCTTCGCACGAAAAACAACGACAAGAATTACAAAATAGCCGAACAACTAAATATCTGAACGATGTCACTCGATCCGACACTGGTAGCCCGGGCGAATGCCTGGCTGACGCCGACTTTTGACGAAGAAACGCAGACGGAGATCCGTCGCATGATGGCAGATGCGCCTAAAGAACTCGAAGAGAGTTTCTATAAAAACCTGGAATTCGGCACCGGCGGTATGCGCGGCACCATGGGCGTCGGCACCAACCGCATCAACAAGTACACCTTGGGCAAAAACACCCAGGGACTTTCGGACTATCTCAGGAAATCATTCCCCGATAAAGACATAAAAGTCGTGATTGCCTTCGATTGCCGTCACAACAGTCAAACACTGGCCCAGGTAGTGGCCGATGTTTTTTCGGCAAATGGCATTAAGGCCTATCTGTTCTCTGACCTGCGCCCGACACCTGAACTTTCGTTCGCACTGAAATATTTGGGCTGCCAGGCCGGCATTGTATTGACGGCGTCGCACAACCCGCCCGAGTATAACGGCTATAAAGTGTATTGGGAAGACGGCGGACAACTCGTTCCGCCGCAGGACGGCGAGATTATCGACGTCATTGAAGCAACACGATACGAAGACATCCGCTTTGCGCCCAATCCGGCGTTGATTGAAAAAATCGACACGGTTATCGACGATGCGTTCATTGCATCCGCCATTGCCAATGCCAGTTTCCAAACACCGGCGGAAGCGAAAGACAACCTGAACATTGTCTTCACCTCCCTGCACGGCACTTCCATAACCGTCGTGCCAAACGTACTGGAACGGGCCGGCTACAAAAACGTGCATCTCGTGGCGGAGCAGGCGACACCCGACGGGGACTTCCCGACGGTGAAATCGCCCAATCCGGAAGAGCCGGAAGCCCTTACCATGGCCATGGCGTTGGCCGAGAAGGTAAACGCCGACATTGTCATCGGTACGGATCCCGATTGCGACCGACTGGGCGTAGCCGTGCGCGACAACGACGGTCGTTTGTTGTTGCTCAATGGCAACCAGACGATGATCCTGATGACGCATTTCCTTCTCGAAAAATGGAAACAAGCCGGAAAAATCAATGGCAAACAATTCATCGGATCGACCATTGTGTCAACTCCGATGATGCACGACCTGGCTGATGCGTATGGGGTGGAATGCAAAGTGGGCCTCACCGGTTTCAAATGGATCGCGAAAATGATCAAGGATTTCCCGCAACTCGAATTCATCGGGGGCGGCGAGGAAAGTTTTGGCTATATGGTGGGTGATAAGGTCCGTGATAAAGATGCCGTCGCCTCTACCCTTTTGATGTGTGAAATGGTGGCGCAGGCCAAAGCGAAGGGCAGTTCCGCCTACCAGGAATTACTTCAGGCGTATGTACAGTTCGGGTTTTATAAGGAGTATCTTGTTTCCCTTACGAAAAAGGGCATCGAAGGACTTGCCGAAATCAACCAAATGATGGTCGACCAACGCCTCAATCCGATTACCGAACTCAACAGCCAACGCGTGGTGCTGGTCGAAGACTATAAATCGTCCGTCGCGAAAAACCTGTTGACAGGGGAAGAAGAACCGATCGATCTGCCGAAATCCGACGTGCTGATTTATTATACGGAAGACGGTTCAAAGATTGCCGCCCGTCCGTCGGGAACGGAGCCGAAAATCAAATTTTATGTGAGTGTCAAGACGGAAATCGACGACGTAGCGGCCTTTGCCGATGCCGAGAAAGAACTTGACGCCAAAATCCAAAATATCCTTCGGGATCTGAACGTTTGATGAGTGCCATAAAGAAAGTCCTGCCCTTCGCGCTGCCCTACAAGCGTTACGCCTATCTGAACATTACGTTCAACATTTTGTACGCCCTGTTCAGTACGCTTTCTTTTATTGCACTGGTTCCCATGCTCGACGTGTTGTTCGAATCCTCAAAACGGGTCGAAACCGCGCCGATATACACCGACTTCGCCCACATCAAAGATTATCTGACGAAATTACTCTACCACAAACTCACCGTTTTTTCGGACGCCCATTCGCCGCAGGTCACGCTCGGACTCATGGTGGCCGTCATTATCGTGGTTTTCCTACTGAAAAACCTGTTCGATTACCTGGCGATGTTCTTCATCACCTTCATGAAAAACGGTGTGGTGCGCGATATCCGGAACGCAATGTACGAAAAGGTGACCCACTTACCGATTGCGTTCTTTTCTGAAAAAAGAAAAGGCGACGTAATCGCGCGTATATCAAGCGACGTAAACGAAATCCAGAACTCAATGCTATCTATTCTGGAACTGGTGGTGAAAGAACCAATGACTATCATTTTTACCATCATTGCCATGCTCACGATAAGTGCGGAACTGACGCTTTTCGTATTCGTATTTATTCCGGTTACCGGTTATATCATCTCAACCCTTGGCAAAAAACTTAAGCGAAAATCGACACGGGCCCAACAGGAACAGGGCGTTTTCCTGTCGACCATTGAAGAAACCCTCGGCGGGCTCAAAGTGATCAAAAGCTACAATTCGGAAGGAACATTCGGCGGCATCTTCCGAAACTCGACTAAACGGTTCTTCCTTCTCAACAACAGCATCAGCAACCGCCAGAACATGGCGTCGCCGCTGAGCGAATTTCTTGGCGTGGCGGTAATTGGCGGACTGCTTTGGTATGGCGGACGCATGGTGCTCATGGACAAGACGCTGGAGAGTTCCCTTTTCATCGGATATATGGCTCTGGCCTACAACATCCTGACGCCTGCAAAAGCACTTTCAAAAGCCTCTTATATCTTCCGCCGGGGTGAAGCGGCCGTAGACCGAGTAATGGAAATCATCGAACAGGAAAATCCCATCGTCAACAAACCGGACGCCATTCGGAAGACGACCTTCACGGACGCCATCACAATCGAGCATGTGACGTTTAGTTATGCCGATGAAAAAGCCGTACGTGATTTTTCGCTGACCATCCCGAAAGGGAAAACCGTTGCGCTTGTGGGGCAGTCGGGAAGCGGCAAAAGTACGCTGGCCAACCTGCTCACCCGTTTTTATGACGTACAGGAAGGCGAACTCAGGATCGACGGTGTCAATATAAAAGACATTGACCTGCAGAACCTACGTGCCATGATTGGACTAGTGACGCAAGACAGCATACTTTTCAACGATACCATCAAAGGCAACGTCGCGCTGGGTAAGCCCGGTGCCAGCGACGAGGAAGTCATCGAAGCACTAAAAGTGGCCAATGCCTTCGAGTTTGTGTCCGAATTGCCGAATGGCATCCACACGAATATCGGAGACGCAGGCAATAAGCTGTCGGGCGGACAAAAACAGCGATTGAGCATAGCCCGGGCCGTTTTGAAGAACCCACCGATTATGATCCTTGACGAGGCGACATCGGCACTTGACACCGAAAGCGAGAAATTCGTGCAGGTGGCATTGGAGAATATGATGCAGAACCGGACGTCAATCGTGATTGCGCACCGCTTGTCGACCATTCAAAAAGCCGACCTTATTGTGGTTCTCCGCAAAGGCCGGATTGTCGAGCAGGGCACACACGAATCGCTCATGGCCGCCGGCGGGGCCTACCGCAAACTGGTCGAGATGCAGTCGTTCGAAAGTTAAAGGCGATGTATACGGCGAACGCGCATATCACGTTGCCGGAAGACGGAAAGACACTCGTCTGGAAATACCTTGACCTATCGAAATTCCTCGATTTATTGTTATCGCGGAAGCTGTTTATGTCGCGCTCCGACAAATTCGAAGACCAATACGAAGGCACCTTTTCAGAGCCGACCTTTGAAGAAATCAAGAAGTTGGCACACGACAATCCGGAGTTTCTTGACTATTACAAAACCCACCGCGAAAAAGTCGTCATTAGCAGTTGGCATATCAACGAATACGAATCGTTCGCGATGTGGCAGATTTTCACCCAAAACAGCGAGGGGATTGCGATACAATCAACAGTAGAACGATTGCAACGTGCGGTGGAGCCCGAGCGCCAGTTCCAACAGTTTATTGGGGAGGTCAACTATATTGACTATAAAAAGGAGTACATCCCGTTTGACGACCTGTTCTTCCCTTTCCTATTCAAACGCAAGAGTTTCCAGTATGAGCGGGAAGTCCGTATCCTGACGGATGTGTCGTCCCACGAAGGTGTCACCATCAATGAGGGACTCAAAATCGATGTTGACCTTGAAACCCTGATTGACCGGATTTACATCCATCCGAAATCAGAGAACTGGTACAAACGACTGGTTATCGAGTTGGTTTCGAAATTAGGTTTTGACTTCCGAATCGAAAAATCGGACCTCGAAAGCGACATCCTGATTTAACGGGACTGTAATGCTTGTACGGCCAGGGCGTAACCTTCAAGTCCGAGGCCAATGATGACCCCTTTCGCATGTGGCGAAACAAACGACTGATGGCGAAACGTCTCGCGGGAAAACGTATTAGAGATATGAACTTCAATGACCGGAGCCGGAATTGCCTTTACCGCATCGCCAATCCCCACAGAGGTATGGGTGTACGCGGCTGCGTTGAGTATAACTCCGTCCGCGGAAAAACCGGCCTCCTGAATTTGATTGATAAGTTCCCCTTCTACATTACTTTGGAAATACCGAAAAGTGATAGCGGGAAAACGCTGGATCAAGTCGTTATAAAACGTCTCAAAATCGGTGTTGCCATAGATGTCTGGCTCGCGCTTGCCGAGCAGGTTCAGGTTCGGGCCGTTGATGATAGCGATCGTCATCGTTGTTTTTTGTAAAAGTAGTGAAGTTCCTCCTATCACAAAAAAACCGTCCCCAGATGAGGACGGTCACGTATATAGAGAGGAATGAAATGCGATCAGAAGCGATAGCCCAGTGATAATTGAATGACTTTATTGGTTACGTCGGCATCCTCGGTGGTATCGGTCAGGCCTACCACGTAACGTGCCTGGGCAAAGAGGTTCTTGGTGATGTTGACGGAGGCACCGCCTGCTATTGCAAAGTCAAACGACTTCGTTTTGAACGTGTCTTCTACGTCATCATTGACCAAAAACGAGAACTGCGGCCCTGCATCGAGACTCAGTACATCCGGGAGGAGGTAGAACCGTGCCAGGACAGGTACCGATATGTAATCGAAATTGAAGTCACCTGCCCCCTCGACCTTAGCGCCCTGCGAACTATAGAGGGCTTCCGGCTGGATGGAGAATGTGGGCAAGATATTGATTTCGAGTAGGGCGCCGGCATGCCAACTGGTCATGTTATCGGTCGACACATCCTGTGCATCAACATTGGCGAAATTGGCGCCTGCTTTTACACCAAAACGAAGGGATTGCGCCGAAACGGGCAGACATGCGACGGAAAACAAAAGACAAACAAGTAGCTTTTTCATGGGTAATTGGTTTATATCTTGTAAAAAGTTCAGTCCAAATATACAACGGACGAATGGACAACATCTTGTAAATAAACCCATTTCCCTTTCATTTTAAGAATATTTTAAATGTTAATTAACTGTTGAAAACTATGTTGATAAATCCGGTCAGGCCTTGTATTCACTAGGAATTTCATTCGGCTAACTTTGTCCCAAACTAAAATGAAAAAACAAAACAAATCATGAAAAAACTAATCTTTGCTGCGGCTGCACTTTTCGCTTTCGGCGTATCGAACGCTCAAGAGAAAGAAAGTACTGAAGGGTTCAAAAATGGCGACATTTTTATCTCTGGTTCTTTCAACATCGGATCAAGCAAGTACACTGAGGACAACTACAAAGAATCTTCTTTCTCTGTAGCTCCAAGCGTTGGGTTCTTCGTAACTGACAACATTGCAATCGGAGGTACCATTGGGTACGGTTCTTCTAAAGTAACTGAAAACGAAGGTGACCCTTCTACAAAAATCAACACGCTTAGTGTAGGTGCTTTCGGTCGTTACTACACTACACCAGCTTCGAAGTTCTCTGTTTTCGGACAATTGGGTGTTGCGTACTCTTCAACTGATTTTGATGCCCTTGACTACAAAGTGAACGGTTTCGGCGTTGTATTGTCTCCAGGTGTTAACTACTTCCTGAATAACAACTTCGCTATTGAAGCGTCATGGGGTGCTTTGAGCTACACTAACTCTAAGCCAGACTTTGACGGAGCCGAGACTTCAAACAGTTTCGAATTCGGCCTTGATCTTGATAACATCAACTTCGGCCTGCTCTACAAATTCTAATCGAATTTTTTTTTATACATAGGTTTTTAAGATTGGAAAACCCCTTCATATGAAGGGGTTTTTCTTTTTTGCTAGAACAGAAAACCGACTCCCAATTGGAAAACCGAATTCTTCACATCGGCATTTTCTATAATGTCGGTTAAGCCATAGGTATAGCGGCCCGTGGCAAAGAAACCTCCCTGTGTGCGGAAGGTCACGCCTCCTGCGACGCCAAAATCATAGTCTTTCGCCGCATTAAGATCGATATCACCCGGATTATCGGAAGGATCCGTATCGATTTCTTCGTTTACTTTGAAACTGAACTGCGGACCCACTTCAAGACTTAATCCGGTCGTCAGGAACACTTTTACCAGTACCGGAACATTGATATAATCCAACTGATACTCCACTTTACTGCCGTCTGTGCCGGTGATGTCCGACTTAAATCCTTGTCCGGAATACAAGGCCTCCGCCTGTAGTGAAATCATCTCGGTTAGCGGAAATTCCGCCAAAACACCCGCATGAAAACTGGTGCGCGAATCCGGCGTATCAAAGTCCTTGCCCGTTACCGTCGCAAAGTTAACGCCTCCCTTCACGCCAAAGCGAATGCCAGACGTTGTTGTAGCGGAATTGTCGGATTGGGCTTTCACCAATGTGGTTGCAAATAATAGCGCCGTCAGGCCCAAAAAAGGTAGTACTTTCATAATGGTTTGATTTAAATGTTTTACCCAAAGTTAGACCCGCACCCATCCGAAATTACTTAATACGCTCCCAATTCACATAGCTTTAACTTTGCGTTATTTTCTGAAAAATAGACATATTAGTATATTGTCTTTAAAAAATGTAAAATAAATACACTATAAATGAAAATTGTGCAAAGTTTACATGGAATTATACATCCCCCCCTGCCCGCCAACCGTTATTTTGTAAAGGCCATTTTTTTAGCTACCTTGGAACGATGCAGAACTGGGCTCCTTATCTCACCCATTTTAAGAATTACCTGCGGCTCGAACGCGCCCTTTCCGAAAACACCATTACCAATTACCTCTTCGACCTTGAGCGGTTTTGTTTGTTTCTAGAAAGTAACAACATGACAGAGAGCCCGTTGCATATTACCAGTGAAACCATCCAGCAGTTCCTCTTCCAACTGGCACGGGAGGTGAAACCGCGGTCACAGGCCCGCATCATATCCGGACTGAAGAGTTTCTTCCGCTATCTCATATTCGAAAACTACCGCAAAGACAATCCGATGGACCTCATCGATGCGCCTAAACTCGGACGAAAACTGCCTGACACGCTGAGTATTTCCGATATCGACCGTCTGATCGGCGCTATTGATCTCTCTAAAGAAGACGGCGAACGCAATAGGGCGATGCTGGAAACGCTTTACGGGTGTGGACTTCGGGTATCGGAACTGGTCACATTACGACTGTCTGATCTCTTCCCCGATGAAGGCTTCATCCGGGTAACAGGGAAAGGCAACAAGCAGCGTTTCGTTCCCATTGGGGCCGCGACACTCAAGTACATTCGGTTCTATGCCGAGGGGCCCCGGACCCATCTATTCATTCAGAAAGGCCATGAAGATACGCTCTTCCTGAATCGCCGGGGCGCTGGACTTACGCGCGCGATGGTATTTACGATTATCCGCCGTCTCGCTACTGCCATCCATCTTGAGAAACGCATCAGTCCACACACTTTCCGGCACTCGTTTGCCACCCACCTGCTTGAGAACGGCGCCGACCTACGATCCATCCAACTGATGCTGGGGCATGAATCGATTACGACCACGGAAATCTACCTCCATCTTGACCGAACGCACCTTTCACAGATTATTAATGCATTTCATCCGAGAAAGTAGGCCGTAAAAAAACACCTCAGTACTTTTACGTAGGGGAAATGTGCAATTTAGGGTAATGAGGAAGTTTAAAGACATATATGTGGTTGACGATGATAAAATCTATCATTTTATCTTACGGAACCTATTACAGAAGAACGATATCTGCACGGAAACCTCTTTTTTTGAAAATGGTCAGGATGCACTCCAGAACCTAAAAGAAAAAATGGTGACCAACGAATTCCCCGATCTTATCCTTCTTGACATCAATATGCCCATCATGGATGGCTGGCAGTTTTTGGAGGAATACCGAAAGCTAAAGGAAAACTACGACATCCCTACGAAGGTGTACATGGTGACCTCTTCGGTGGATACGGTCGACAAAGCCCGCGCCCAGTTCTTCGAAAAGGAAATAGCAAAATACTACGTAAAGCCCATCAACGAACACGATCTCTCGCGGATTTTCGCGAACTAATTAAAAAGGTTGAAACCAAAAAAAAGTCCGCAATTGCGGACTTTTTCTTTTCTATAGAATGTTTGTTACTTCGCGATGTTAACGGCGCGTGTTTCCCGGATTACGGTAATCTTTACCTGCCCTGGATAGGTCATCTCCGTCTGGATTTTCTGCGAAATATCAAATGAAAGACTTGCTGCCTTGTCATCGGATACCTTTTCGCTTTCTACGATTACCCGCAGCTCACGGCCCGCCTGGATGGCATAGGCACTTTTCACCCCGTGGAATCCAAAAGCGATGTTCTCAAGGTCTTTCAAACGCTGGATGTAGGAATCCAATACCTGACGACGGGCACCTGGACGGGCACCTGAAATCGCGTCACATACCTGGATAATCGGTGAAATCAGTGAGGTCATTTCAATTTCATCGTGGTGTGCCCCAATGGCGTTGCACACTTCTTCCTTCTCACCATACTTCTCCGCCCACTGCATACCCAAGAGCGCGTGTGGCAGGTCGCTTTCGGTTTCTGGCACTTTTCCGATGTCGTGAAGGAGACCGGCACGTTTGGCCAGTTTCACGTTGAGTCCGAGTTCTGCCGCCATCAGGCCACAGAGCTTCGCGACTTCCCGCGAGTGTTGGAGCAGGTTTTGTCCGTATGACGAACGGTATTTCATCCGCCCGACCACCTTGATTAATTCCGGATGCAAACCGTGGATGCCGAGGTCGATGACCGTGCGTTTTCCCACTTCGATGATTTCTTCCTCGATCTGTTTGCTGGTCTTGGCTACTACCTCTTCGATACGGGCCGGGTGGATACGTCCATCCGTCACTAGCTTGTGTAGCGCCAGTCGTGCGATTTCCCGACGAACCGGATCAAAGCACGAAAGAATGATGGCCTCTGGGGTGTCATCCACAATGATCTCAACGCCTGTTGCAGCCTCGAGTGCGCGAATGTTACGCCCTTCACGACCGATGATACGTCCTTTTACGTCATCAGATTCGATGTTGAAAACGGATACGCAATTCTCGACCGCTTCTTCCGTTCCAACCCGCTGGATCGTGCTGATGATGACTTTCTTGGCTTCCTGTTGCGCCGTAAGCTTCGCCTCTTCAAGGGTGTCCTGAATATACGACATCGCCCGTGTACGCGCTTCCGCCCGCAGTCCTTCCACCAATTGGTTGGTTGCTTCTTCTACCGACAGTCCTGAAATCACTTCAAGTTGCTCGAGTTGACTCTTGTGGAGACGGTCGACTTCTTGCTGCTTTTTATCAAGCGTTTCAATCTTCGTCGCGTATTCGTTGGCCTTGCTCTCGTATTCGTCGTTGAGTTTCTTGGTGCGCGCCAATTCATTGGAAACCATCGACTCTTTGTCGCGGATGCGTTTCTCGACCTCCGCTACCTTTTTGTCGCGTTGCAGGATGACCTGCTCGTGTTCGGCCTTGAGTTCGATGAACTTTTCCTTGGCCTGAAGGATCTTGTCCTGCTTGATGTTTTCCGCCTTTACGTTGGCGGCTTCTATGATCGAAGCGGCTTCTTTGTGCGCGTTGGAGACTTGTGCAGTATCACTCTTCTTCTGCATGTATTTTGCGAAGAGGAAACCACCGCCCCCGCCGGCTGCCAGCCCGATGAGTATTGATACGATGTCCATGTTTGTGTTTTAAGGATTAAAATAAAAAAAGCCTACATTAGAAATTCGTATGCGTAAACTCGTAAAGACAAGTTTAGGGCTAGCACGCTGTTCAAGGATCCCTGACTGGAGGGCATGCTTTAGTAGCGTCGACTCACCCGTTTAAATTGTTGGTGTTGAGTTTACCAATTGAAACCAATGTAGGCAGTATCGTTGTATGTAAAGAACGTCTTATTTGGAAAGATACGCTGCCAGCCGTGCGTTGAGTTCTTTCAGCCGCTCGTGGGCGTCGGAACTGTCAGCGGTGGTGTCGATTTGCTTTTGCTCGAGTTGTGAGGCGAACTGCAGGGCGCACATGGCCAGTACATCCTGTTTGTCACGAACGGCATAGTTCTCTTCGAACTGCCGGATCATCGCATCTATTTTCTTCGAGGCACGCCGAAGTCCCTCTTCTTGCGAAGGGTCGACCGTCAGCGGATACATCCTGTCGGCTATCGAAATCCTGATTTTGAGCTTTTCGTCCATTAGTCGGAAAGTTGCGCAATACAGTAGTCGATCTCCCGTATCAAAGCGTTTATCTTGAGCTTCGTATCTCGTTTGTTTTCGTCACTGCCAAGCAATGAATGGGCGATTTTAAGCGTTTCATACTGCTTTTTCAGCGCTTCCGACTCGGCGTATTGCCGATCGATCGTCGCTGTTGCGGCTTCCAGTTCCCGTCGAAGTTCACCTGCTGTCCGCTCAAGGCTTTCCAATCGTTGGAAAAGCTTGCCGATACTGGCCTCGAGAACACGTACGGTCTCTGAAATTTCACTCATAAATCCGATTCATTCCTATCTTCACAAAATTACTATTCTATTTGGTTATTACAAGACTTTTGAAATTTTTTATCCCTTCCTCGCGTTAGGGTAATGTGGACGAAATGGTTGATATTTTTGCGGATTTCCCGTAATGGTCCCAGAAACGTTATGCCTATTTTCGCAGAATGGACAAACTAAGAGCCTTATGCATCGGTCTTTTGTCGCTGTCAGCCTTTGCGCAGTCGACCGCCCCGTCGTACCCGCGTGATTACTTTCGGTCGCCACTTGACATTCCTCTTTTTCTTTCGGGGAGTTTTGGGGAACTACGGAGCAATCACTTCCATGCCGGATTGGACTTCAAGACGCAGCAAAAAGAAGGTTTTCCGGTGATAGCGGCCGCCGACGGGTATATATCGCGTATCAAGATCTCGCCATTCGGATACGGAAAAGCGATTTATATCGACCATCCCAATGGTTATACGACCGTCTATGGACATTTGCAAAAAGGATATGGCGTCATTGAAGAATACATCCGAAAACAACAATATTCACAAGAGAACTTCGAAATTGAAGTATTTCCCGAGCCGGCGCAGTTATCCGTAAAAAAAGGCGATACGATT
The DNA here is from genome assembly GCA_027490305.1 of Flavobacteriaceae bacterium. Taxonomy (GTDB): domain Bacteria; phylum Bacteroidota; class Bacteroidia; order Flavobacteriales; family Flavobacteriaceae; genus Flavobacterium. The sequence continues at coordinate 81,479 of JAIXYI010000084.1, read as the reverse complement.
GCGTGGTCCGGCAACACCGGCGGATCGGCCGGACCCCACCTGCACTTTGAAATTCGGGATACCAAGAGTGAAAAAATCATCAACCCGATGCTTTTTGGCTTCGACCAATGGGTCGCCGACTCGCGAATGCCGGTGTTGACAGGTTTGATGGTGTATCCCATCGGTCCGGAATCAAGCGTCAACCAATCCCGTCGTCCGGTGATGGTCAGCCTGAAATTACAGTCGGATGGCAGTTACATTGCCGACCGCATCGAAGCCATCGGCAAAATCGGATTCGGCGTAAGCACCTATGACCAGTCCGATGCGAACTATACCAAACACGGCATCTACCGGATTCGCACGTACCACAACGGATCGCCGGGTTTTGGCTATGAATTCGACACTTTTGCGTTTGACGAGAGCCGCTATGTAAATGCCTTACTTGACTACCCGCGTTTTCGAAAAACCGGCATGCGGTTGCAGAAGTTGTTTCGGGAAGCACCGTATAACCTAAGCCTGCTCGAACCCGGACCCGACGAAGGCATCGTGACCGTAGTACCGAACCTCACCGATGTGTGCCGAATCGAAATAGCGGATTTCAAGGGAAATACCGTCAACGTGCACATTCCTATCGATTACGCCCCAAGTGAGCCGACGGCAACACCAGAGCCCATTAAGGTGACACCTTACTTCCTGAAAGCCGCGATTGACAATATATACCGAAAAGACAATGTGACGGTTTCGTTTCCCGCCGGGACGTTCTACAATGATTTCTACCTCGATTTCTCCGTCGACGGCAGTCGGCTCCACCTGCACGACGATTCGGTGCCGGTTCATCGCAACTTCACCATTGCTATCGCCGATACGACCATTCCGGAAGCCGATCGAAAGCAGACGTTCATTGCCACTATCGACGGCACACGCCGCAGTTACAATGCCACCAAATGGGAAAAAGGAGTGTTTACGACCCAAACGAAGGACTTGGGCGATTTTACGCTTGTGCGAGACACCGTCGCACCGGTTATCAAACCCCTGAACTTCAAGGAGGCAAAATGGATCAGCAAGAATAAAACCCTGACCGTCAAAATACAGGATGATCTATCCGGCATCCAATCGTATAGCGGTTACCTCAACGGAAAGTGGATTCTTTTTGAGTATGATAACAAGACCAAAACGCTCACCTACGATTTCTCCGATGGGAATACCGTCGACGGACGCAACGAACTCCGCCTCGTGGTAACCGATAATGTTGGAAATTCCGCTATATTTGAAACCTGGTTCTTTCGGGCATTGACGCCGTGAACCATGCAATTTTCTGGATGCTACGGCGTTTGGAAAAGGAGCCAACGCTAAACCGACCGATTTGAAAACCGTCTTACACTTCCTGACCTTCTTTTTATTATTTACTGGTTTTTCGGCCTTTGCGCAGCAGGCGCGGATCAAAGGCGTAGTGGTGGATGAATCAAATCTTCCCGTGCCCGGGGTGACAGTTAAAGCGGGAGAACAGACGACCACTTCCGATGAGAACGGTGCCTACTTCCTTACCGTACCTGCCAATGAGAAAATTACGATTGTCTTCTCTCACGTCGGACATAAAAACGTGTCTGTATTTGTGACGCTTAAACCCAACGAGGACTATCTTCTCAATCCGCAAATCAGCACGACCGCCGAGATGATGGGAGAAGTGGTGGTTGACAATCGAAACCGACCCCGTGTAGAGGGCGTTGTGACCGTAGATCCCGCCACTATCGCGAACAGCCCCGGTGGTAATGCCGGCATCGAAAACGTATTAAAGACAATGCCCGGCGTCAGTGGCAACAACGAACTGTCTACCGGCTACAACGTACGCGGCGGCAACTTCGACGAAAACCTGGTCTACGTAAATGAAATAGAAGTGTATCGACCGTTCCTTATTCGATCCGGGCAACAGGAAGGATTGAGTTTCACCAACACCGACATGGTCTCAAAGGTGGAATTTTCTGCCGGGGGATTCCAAGCCAAATACGGCGACAAACTCTCTTCTGTGCTTGATATCACCTATCGCCGCCCGTATAAATTCGGTGCTGCTGCGACTGCCAGTTTCCTGGGGGCGAGCGCCATGGTCGAGACCGCTTCCAAAAACCAAAAGTGGGATGGAATCGTAGGCGTACGCTACCGCAACAATGCCATGTTGGTGAAGAGCCAGGAAACGGAAACCAATTTCCGCCCGATTTTCGCGGATGTACAGGCCGCTATCAATTGGCACCCGTCGTTGAAATGGGAATGGAGTTTTCTCGGAAATATCTCCCAAAACCGCTACGACTATCGCCCCATCACCCGCCAGACTAATTTCGGCACGATCGATGATCCGATTGCTTTGCTAATTTTCTATGAAGGGCAGGAAAAAGACAAATACCTCACATACTTCGGCGCGGTCAAGTCTACCTACACTGTTAACGATAATTTCACTCTGAAATTCATCACGTCCGCATACCACACCCAGGAGCAGGAACACTATGATATCCTGGCACAGTATCGTTTGGGAGAAGTGAACACGAATTTAGGGGACGAGAATTTTGGAAATGTCGAGTTTACCGAAGGAATCGGATCCCAATTGAACCACGCCCGCAACGACCTTGATGCCCTTATCGTCAATGCCGAGGTGAAAGGCAACCATCGGGTCGGCAACGGCCACCAGGTGGATTGGGGTGTGAAATACACCCGTGAAGATTTCCGTGACCGCCTGGTCGAATGGGAAGTAATTGATTCAGCGGGTTTTGCCATCAATCCCCCGCGTATCGACTTGCCGAGGAACGACCAGCCGTATAACCCGTATACAGGACCACTTGTACCCTATCAAAATGTACGCGCCACGAATTTCGTGACCATCGACCGCTTTTCGGGCTTCGCCCAATGGTCGAAACGCGCATCGATAGGAAAAGGCGACTTGTTCATCAACCTGGGGGCGCGCTTCCATAGCTGGAAAGTGTCAGGGGATGCGGCCGACGGCAAACAACAGACCGTTTTCAGTCCGAGGGCACAGTTTACCTTCAAACCCAACGGCAGCCGCGATATGTTATTCCGCCTCTCGGGCGGTTTTTATCACCAGCCTCCGTTTTACCGCGAATTGCGCGATGCCACCGGCACGGTCAACCCGGACGTGAAGGCGCAGCAATCAATACACGTAGTATTCGGACATGATTATGCCTTTAAAATGTGGGGCGATAAAAAGTTCCGGCTCGTCTCCGAGGTGTACTATAAGTCGTTAAGTGATGTCAACACCTACACGATCGACAACGTTCGGATCCGTTATTCGGCCGACAACAATGCAAAGGCGTATGTGCAGGGACTCGACATGCGACTCAATGGCGAGTTCGTGAAAGGAACCGAGTCGTGGTTCAGTTTCGGGTATATGAAAACCGAAGAAAACTACGCGAACAAAGGCTGGATTTCGCGTCCCACCGACCAACGATTGAAGTTTGGCATCCTGTTTCAGGATTACATGCCCAATATCCCGAACGTGAAGGTGTACCTGAACCTTGTCTACAATACAGGGTTACCGGGCGGTTCACCGTCGTATGCCGATCCGTACCAATACCAGATCCGCCTACCCGATTACCGTCGTGCCGACGTCGGATTTTCCTATGTCTTCACCGAAAACAACGACAAGCGTCCTGATGGGCATTGGCTGAAGAAATTCCGTGACTTCTCTGCTGGCTTCGAGATTTTCAACCTCTTCAACAACCAGAACTCGATTACCAATACCTGGGTACGCGATGTGTATACGAAGACGCAATACGGCGTGCCGAACTACCTCACGACGCGTGTCTTCAACCTCCGTTTCAGCATGAAGCTTTAACGGGAGGCAAAGGCAAAATGACTATCTTTGGTTTATATCGTAGTTCCATGAAACGCATCCTGATACCGCTATTGCTGACAGCACTTTTGACTTCGTGCAAAAAGGAAGAAGTAGCCGCCACGCCAAAAGTCATTTATGAAGATGCTGCAAAAGCGGCACCCGCTGGTGATAAAAAGGATACGGTTGACGTGCGCGTAGCCGATTTGCCTGTGCAGGTCGAAGGTTCCCGTTACCTGATTCACCCGATCGGAAATGCCCGTGTGACGCGAAGCAGCGGCAAATTTGAATCGAGCTATACACAAGACGTGAGTTTCAGCGTCTCGAACTACGACCGTTTTGAATTTACCGGCTATTTGAAGAACCTCGCCTTCCAGCATCAGGACTCTACGGCCTTTCGCAAGTTAACCGATAAAGAGGTGACCATTTACACCGCAACCTATCTGTCTGGCTTGCAGGCGCGCAAGAAAGCGCCGGCGATTGTGTATACGCTCGCTGACAGCGATACGAACCGCGACGGACGCCTTGACGAGAATGACATCAAATCGTTATACATCAGCGCGGCCGACGGCACCCGATTCACCAAATTATCGGTCGACATGCAGGAAGTGATCGACTGGACCTTTGTCGAAAGCCAGGAGCGCCTGTATTTCCGATGTGCGGAGGACACGAACAAGAACGGGCAATTCGACGCAAAAGACATCATCCATTACCACTATTGCGACGTCACGAAAAACTGGACGACAGTGGCGTATGACCCCATCCACTAATAAAAAATCCCGGCTTAAAACCGGGATTTTTATTTTATAGTATGGGATTGGGCTACTCTCGGGTAATCCGTGCACCCAATGCTTTCAGTCGGTTCTCGATGTCTTCATACCCCCGGTCGATTTGCTCGATGTTCTGAATGGTACTTATGCCTTTCGCTGACAGAGCTGCAATCAGCAACGCGATACCGGCCCGGATATCCGGAGACGACATGACCGTCGCTTTCAATTGCGATTTGAAGTCGTGGCCGATAACCACCGCACGGTGTGGGTCACACAACATGATTTTAGCGCCCATGTCGATGAGCTTGTCAACGAAGAACAGGCGGCTTTCGAACATTTTTTGGTGGATCAGCACATCGCCTTTGGCCTGCGTAGCAACGACCAAAACAATACTTAGCAAATCCGGTGTAAAGCCTGGCCACGGAGCATCGGCAATCGTCAGGATCGAGCCGTCAATGTCGGTCTTAACCTCATAACCGTCTGCGTGGGCCGGGATATAGATATCGTCGCCCCGACGCTCAAGTGTAATACCGAGTTTACGGAAGGTATTCGGGATAAGACCCAAATTGTCCCAGCTTACATTTTTTATAGTGACTTCGCTTCGGGTCATGGCCGCCAAGCCAATCCACGAACCGATTTCGATCATATCCGGCAGGATGCGGTGCTCGCAACCTCCGAGTCGTTCGACGCCTTCGATAGTCAAGAGGTTCGACCCGATACCGGTTATTTTCGCGCCCATCGAGTTGAGCATCTTCGATAGTTGCTGCAAATACGGTTCGCAGGCCGCGTTATAGATAGTGGTAACGCCCTTGGCCAGAACAGCGGCCATGACGATATTGGCGGTGCCCGTAACCGACGCTTCGTCAAGAAGCATGTCAGTGCCGGTAAGTCCGTTTGGTGCTTCTACACCATAAAAATGGTCTTCGCGGTTGTAGCGGAACGCCGCGCCCAGATTGATGAACCCTTCGAAGTGCGTGTCAAGTCGACGACGACCGATCTTGTCACCGCCCGGTTTCGGGATGTACCCACGACCGAATCGCGCCAACAGAGGTCCTACGATCATGATGGAACCGCGCAACGCACCGCCTTCTTTGCGGAACGCCTCGGTTTCGAGGTAGCCTACGTTCACGTCATCCGATTCGAAGGTATACGATCCCTTCTCTATTTTCTCGACTTTCACGCCCAGGCTTTTCAATAGCGAGATGAGCTTGTTGACATCGATGATATCCGGCACGTTGTGGATCGTGACCTTTTCTGGCGTCAATAATACGGCACATAGTATTTGTAGTGCTTCGTTCTTAGCGCCCTGCGGCGTCACTTCCCCTTTCAGCGGCACGCCGCCCTCGATCTTGAAAACCCCCATCGATTATTGCTTTTTTTTGTACTGGTTCTTTTTGTTGTTTTTCTTCTGGTTGTTGTTGGTCTGCTGTATGGGCGGCTTTTTCGAGTTCGACATACGTCGGTTCGTCTTGATAAGCTCCGCCGTTTCCACCAGTTCTTCGGTACCCTGCAGGTCAAGTTGCCCTCCCGAAAGCTCGTGCAGGTGCTGGAAAATGACCTCATCGGTAACGGTTTCCTTGTTCCAACTCAGGTACATTTTCTTCATGTGGTTGGCAATGGCGATGGCAAGCGCGCTCTTCATTTCGCCGTCCTCCCACTGCAGAGCCGCGTCGATCATGTATTGGATATTGTTGCCGTAGTAACGATACTTCGGAAAGTGCTGCGGATAGGGAAGCGGCGCCGGGCGTAACTGCAGCACTTCTGCCGTAGGACGCGGGTAGGGTGAGTCGACGTCGAGTTTGAAGTCCGACATGATAAAAATCTGATCCCAGAGCTTATGCTGGAAATCGGGCACGTCACGCAAATGCGGATTCAGGCTCCCCATCACCTGGATGATGTAACGGGCCAGTCGGTTACGCTCGTCACGATCGGTTACTTCAACCGCCTGCGCAATGAGTTTTTGCAGGATACGGCCGTATTCAGGAATGAACAACGGTTCGCGTTCTGCATTGTATTCTAGGTGATGCACCACGTCGTGTGCATTCTCCGGGTGATAACGTTCAGCCATTACAATGAGATTATGCCCTCGATAGTCGAGACGGCGATGTATTTTTCGATCACGGCATCCGGGTTTTTCATGGTCACGTTAACCGAAACACTGGTGTAATTGCCATTCTTCGATTTGTGTGTCGTGATGACCGCCCCGAGGTTGTCGAAGGCGTCTTCTACCTGTCGGATTTTCCCGGCATCGGTAGGCACGATGAATTTATATAGATAATCTGAGGGCCAGGCCGATGTGGTTTGCAACTCGTCGCGCAAACGTATATAAAATTCCTCCGTCTTTTTGTCCATGTCGAAAATAAACGCAAATATAACGAAACCGAACGGATGTCGCGCCTTACTGGTTCATACGCCCCGGTTTATTACCAAAAAACGGTCAAAAAAAGCCCGGTACACCGGAAAACGCCCATCAGGATTTTCCCCCGAGTTTACCTTTCATTCGCGACCAACGGTAATGACGAATGAAAGCGGCTTGTTCGTCGGTGACCAAAAGCGGCTTTCGCGCCCTTGACGCCTTGAGAAAACCTCGCATATAGTCAAAATACAGGGCGGGTTTGCCTTTCATTAGGGCGAGCTTGGCCGAGGCAATGGCCGTGATAGCAAAGCCGTAACCGAGGGAATAAAAGGCTTCTCCTTGTTTGAAGCGTGCCACCTGGTTGTAATTGGCACCGGTCGGTTTCAGGTGCCGCACGTGAAGGGAATCGTCGGTAACGACCTTCCAGCCGAAGAACGCGCAGAGCAGTTCGTCGACGGTATCCCAGCCCATGGCAGGACGCAGCCCGCCTATTTGGTCGAAGCACGCCTTGCGATAGGCTTTGAACGCACCCCGTATATGGTCTTTGTCGGTCAGGTTTTCCAATACCCACTCCCCATTCTTTTCGATATAAGCGAACCCTCCGGCCATGCCGATGCGCTCGTCAGAGGCGAAGTGTTGCAGTATGGTCTCGAAATACGACGGCGGAAAAATAAGATCGGCATCGGCTTTGACGATGATATCAAAATTTTGGTCAAGTGTCGCAAACCCTTTTTCAAACGCGCGGATGACTTTGCTGCCGGGCAGGTGCACAGCGTGAGACTCGGCCCGAATCACCGATAGCCACGGGTGCTGTTGCGCGAAGTCGGATGCGATTGAAAACGTCGCATCGGAAGAATGGTCGTCAACCACCACTACTTTCGTTGGCAGCACCGTTTGGGCGGCCAGCGAGTCGAGCGTCAATTTCAGGAACGACGCTTCGTTGTGCGCGGGGATGACGACGTAGTAGTTCATCGGCGCTCGGCGTAGATGATGTAATAACGGGGCGTAAACCGACGGAGCAGCGGACGCCAGCCGATTTTCTTCACCGGATTGGTGAATTTCTGGCGGTCAAGGATCGTCCAGCCGGTTTTTTCGAGCAGCCAGTCAAGTTGCCAGTCTTCAAACTCATGGTAGTGGCGGTCCCAGGGATCGGTTTTGCTGCGATAGGCCGGCGCAAACCACAACCGCATCGGGATCGACAGTACGAGTTTGTCGGCCTTCATCGATTGCAAAATGGTGTACGGATTGAGCAGGTGTTCGAAGATTTCAAAGGCCGTGACCACGGTTGCATTACTGGATTGCAGCGCCGACTGGTCGTTGTCAAGGTCTTCGCCGGATGTGTTCTGCACCTGGTAGCCGTTTTGCAGCATGATCTCGGAAAACGGGTTTGGTACGCCCAGGTCGAGGATCGTCTCGGACGTCGACACGTGTTTTTTCAGGAATTCCAGCGTGTGCCGGAAGCGTTTGTTGGGAAAGGTTGTTTCGTACATGTAGCGGTTTTAGCCCGGATGGACGCGGAAAGCCCGGAAGCGGGGTGCCGTTGTTTTTTGCGGGAGACCGCAGCGACCGAAGGAAGCTCGCGGGAAACCGACAAAAAACCGGCACGCCGGTGAGGACTTGCAGCAAACAGCCGGATCAGCTTCAAATCAATCGTCACATCCGATACACGAACGCATTGATGTTCATGCCGGCGCCGACGGATGCAAAGATAACAACATCGCCTTTGTTGAGGGCCTGTTCGCGGATTTTTCCTTTGACGAGGAGGTCGTAGAGCGTCGGAATCGTGGCAACACTGGAATTGCCGAGGTAATGGATGCTCATCGGCATGATGCCTTCGGGTGGTCGCTGGTTATACAGCTTGTAGAATCTATGGACGATGGCTTCATCCATCTTTTCGTTTGCCTGGTGGATCAGCACTTTTTTGATTTCGGAGATGTCGACACCGCTCGCGTCAAGGCAGTCTTTCATGGCTTTTGGCACATTGGAGAGGGCGAATTCGTAGATTTTGCGGCCGTGCATCTTGATGTAGCGCACGTCTGGATCGTGGTCTTTATTGAACGAGTTACCGAAAAAGAGGTAGTAGGCTTCGTCGTAGGAAAAGGTAGCCGTGGCATGACCGAGGATGCCGCCGGGTTCGTCGGTGGCTTCAATGACCGTGGCACCTGCACCGTCGGAGTAAATCATGCTGTCGCGGTCATGCATATCGACTACGCGAGAGAGCGTTTCGGCTCCGATGACGAGACAGCGTTTGGCCATTCCGGCTTTGATGAACGCTTGCGCCTGAATGACGCCTTCTACCCAACCGGGGCATCCGAACAGGATGTCGTAGGCGACGCATTTTGGGTTGCGGATGCGGAGGCTGTATTTGACACGGCTGGCGAGGCTGGGCAGGATATCGGTTTGGATGGCGTCTTTCTTGACGTTACCGAAGTTGTGTGCGAATATGATGTAATCGAGCGTTTCGGGGTCGATGCCCGCGTCGGCGATGGCTTTTTCGGCGGCCATGAACGCAATATCGGATGTCAGCAGGTCATTTTCAACGTAGCGTCGTTCTTCGATACCGGTGATTTCGCGGAATTTTTCGGTGACCGTTTCGTTGGGATACGGAAGGTTTGCGCCGTCTTCACTAAGGAAAACGTGTTGGGCGAATTCGGCATTAGTGACACGTACGTTGGGTATATAACTCCCGGATCCGGTTATCTTTATGTTCATGCGTTTAGGTTATCCTCACGAAATTACGAAATTGTTACGGAAGCGTTTCCTGACGGATGTCATTTGAAGACCCGAATTACGGATTTCGTTATAAACCGGCTCGACGATTGCATTTTGTGTTATTTTTCCTGCGCTGCAATCTTAATTTGCATAATGGCGGCAATACTAAGGGCCTGTGTCTTGATCTGTTCGGCTTTAGGGCCTTTGAAAAGAAAATCGACGCTGGCATTGAAGTGGCCGAGCCAAATCTGGAAGAGCTCAGGGGTAAGGCGTTCTTTGGCACTGACGTCTAAATGTAACTGGGTCAGGTTGCGGGTGTAGCCGCCGGTTCCCAGAATGGCCTGCGACCAAAACGTTACGAGGATGGGCAGGTGTTCTTCGAGGTGGATTTTGACCACATCGGTGAAGATGTAGGCAATGGCCGGATCGGCTAACAAACGTTGATAGAAGGTATCGACGAGTTGGTAGAGGTCGTTTTGGGTTTGGATGTCTTTCATAAAAAAAAGGTCCCCGTTTCAGGGGACCTTAAAGTTACTTAATGTTGAGTTTTTCGAGGTGCAATGAGATCGATTTCTCTTTCTTGTTGTATTCGAGCAACAGTACGTGTCCGACTTTAGCCGGAAGGACTTTGAACTCCTTCGACTTGGTGGTAAGGTAAAATTTATCCTGGCTGAGTTCCCCATCATCGTAAATAATACTCTTGTAAGCAAACTTATTGGATTCGCCCTTCAACCTTTCATAGTCAATAAATGAGGCGTAGAAACGGTCTTGTGCAAGATCGCGCTGGGTATACAGGAAGTCAAAACCGCCCCTCATTTTGGCTATGCGTGCGTTGAGCTGTGGACTTCCGAAATCGGCGAGGTTCGGCACCCGCGAGGTGCCCTTGTCGAATTCCTGTACAGAAAGCAGTTTGAAATTTGAATCGAACTTAAAGACCACCGCATCCGTTATTGTTAATTGGGTGTTACCCGCTGTAGAAGCACCGCGACTCAAGACATTTAAGGCAATGCCACCCGCGCTGGCCGTTTTTTTATAATACTCGCCAATCGCGTAGTAGTTTTGGTTACCTGTTTTGATAATGTCGTGGAATAAGATATACCCTTTATCGCTCACCTTTCCGTTCTTGACCTTCATAACTTTCGCCACGTCGGTGTCCCAACTGGCAAAGTTCTCCGCAATGGTTTTACCCGAACCGTCTATTACTTCTGTAAACAAACCGAGGCTTTGGTCTTTCACCATGTTATCCCCTTCCTTGAAATACTCTCCGAGTAGCACAATCGAACCGTCGGCGTTTACAAAAGCGTTATTGACAGAGCGGGGCTTGGTGGCCTGTTCATAATCTTTTTCAAAAAGCACTTTACCCGTCGTCGTCTCAATCACTTTGACGCTTGATGATACCTTACGCGAAAATCCTCCTTTCACAACCGTTTCGAGGGCCACGATAAACTTCTCGTTGACTTCAATAGGCGTAATTCCCAAATGCTCTTTTGAATCAGGTGAATTATATTCCCAGCCTTTCCCGCCGTCAGTCGGAAAATAGCGGAGTGAAAAGCCCATTTTTCCTTCATACTTCATTTCACTGAACAGAAATCCCCGATTCTCAACCGCGAAAAGCGCAGGCGGCAAGGTTCCGCCCTGAAACATCATGCCACAGTACTGGGCTGTCTTAGAAGTAAGTGGTATTTCAATTTTGTTGGTCTGGTTTGCCTGCCTGTCGAACGTAAGCAGGGTCATTTTTTTCTTGCTGAAATTTGCCATCAGGAACATGAGATTCTGGCCGTTGAACTCCCCTTCAAGCAGTACCGTATTTTTGTCGTCCACATATGACTTCTTCGCTACCTCGGTGAGATTTTTGTCGAGTATCTGGATAGCAAATTCGTTTTGCCCTTTTTTGAGTTTATCCATGACGTAGTAGAAGAAGTAACCATCGACATCTTTGTTTTTGTCCATGATAGCCCCCGTGTTCCTGAGGTAAAACGTACCGACATCGTTAAGGGTCTTCTCATTCTGTGCCTGCGCGACGAAGCCCATGAGCGCCACCGCCGCCATCAAAAGCGTTTTTTTCATCTGTTTTGTTCTGTTTTGTTCTGTTTTGTTTTGAGAAATAAGAGTGTATTAAGGAGGTGTAAGATTCTTGAAAAAGAGGGTTGTGTTGGAAAAGGACGCATTCCCCGACATCAGTGCGCTGTATTTCTGGCAGAATTCATATCCGATTTTCCGGACGTTTTTTAGCTCGAGTCGATGCAGGAAGGTACGCACCTCGTTCAGATAGCGTTCCTCTGAAAACGGGCTTAACGGCGGCACATACTTCCCGAAGGTGTGGTTATCCTTGATTTCGTAGGTACGTTTCAACAAAAGCGCCATCGTTTCGGCGTACGCGCGCTCGTCGAGTTCACCCCGATTGAAGAGCACCATCACGAGGTAGATCGCCATATCTACCCTTGAATCGTCGATGAACGCTTGTATCGTAATCGCGGCGGCGCGCTTCTTCACCTGCCGGAGTGCCTCTGTCGGCGCACCTGGGTCGTCGGGTGCACCGATGGCGTGCAGACGCGCGATGCGGGCCGGTATTTCGGGGTGGGTTGACACCGAATCTTTGTCCAGTGCATAATCATCCGATTTTTCCTTTACATCCAATAAGGTTTCCTCAGCCTTTAGCCAGCCCTCTTTGAAAGGATAATTGGCGAAGTTGAAATGCCGCCGCACATCACTGTCTGACGCGAACATAAGGCTATCCGATTCCCGAAGGCGTTTTAAGGCGGAGGTAGCCGCCCCTTTTGCAAAACGGGTGTTGGCATACATCCGGTAGCCAATGGAATCTGCCTGAAGTTCGTCGGATCGGCTTCGTCTCAGGAAGTTGTAGCTCAGGTCCTTCATCAACTCGCGATAGGCCGAGAACTGGCCGTACTCCGCTTTTTTGATACTCCGGATGCGGGTTTTGGTTTCTTTTGAACCCATCGTGGCGACGTAGCGCAACAGCGACTCGTCGTTATGCTCTAATAGGTAGTGCCCGATTTCGTGACAAAAGATAAAGGCCAACTCATCATCGGTCTCGATTAGGTTCAACAGGCCGAGGTTTACCGTGAAGATACCGTTGCCGTAACATGATGCGTTGGGAATGGGCGACTTGTCTACAAAAAAATAAAAGTCCTTGGTCACTAACTGTGGGTTGGACTGATAAATCCTACGCAGTAATTGATTCAGGTAGGCATTGATACGGTCATCAAAAACGAAGGTCGAATCGGCCAGGTTCTTCTGGAAGTCCTTTTTACGCTCCTCCAGAATTTCCCGAATCTGCTTTTGGTTCGGCCCCTTGAACTTTGCGATTTTCTTTTCCGTTATGGCATCTACATACGAAAGAAGCGAGTCTTTGTGGGATGACTGGTAGCGGACATGACTATCCTGCGCGACACAACCAAACTGGATGGCCGCAGCCAGAAAAAACGCCTGGAGCAGAGCTTTCAATTTTGTACGTTAGAGAGGCCGCAAAATAGTAAAAGTCCCTCGTTTTAAGGGACTTTTAATAAGGATATTTTTAATTTACGCATACGCCTCAATCGGCGCACACGAGCAAATCAAATTCCGGTCACCATAGGCATCGTCTACGCGGCGCACGCTTGGCCAGAACTTGTTGTCGCTGATATAGTCGAGTGGGAAGGCGGCCTGCTCGCGTGAGTACGGGAAACTCCAGGTATCGGCCGTCAGCATCGCAAGCGTATGAGGTGCATTTTTCAATACATTTTCCGGATCCTCAGCCGATGCCGCTTCGATTTCGGCACGGATGGCAATCATCGCGTCGCAGAAACGGTCGAGTTCAGCAAGGTCTTCGCTTTCAGTCGGTTCAATCATCAGCGTACCCGCTACCGGAAACGACACGGTAGGCGCGTGGAAACCGTAGTCCATCAAACGCTTCGCAATATCCGTCACTTCAATGCCTTTCGCTTTGAAGGCGCGGCAGTCAACGATCATTTCGTGGGCCGCTCGTCCGCATTCGCCCGTATATAGAATCGGGTAATGGGCCTCGAGGCGCGCTTTCATGTAATTTGCATTCAGGATGGCGTATTGGGTCGACTTCTTCAATCCTTCGGCGCCCAACATACAGATGTAGCCATACGAAATAAGGCATACCAAAGCGGAACCGTACGGCGCTGCTGAAATGGCAGTAATCGCCTGGTCACCTCCTACCGATACTACCGGATTGCCTGGAAGGAAGGGTACAAGGTGTTCGGCCACGCAGATAGGACCTACGCCCGGTCCACCGCCGCCGTGTGGAATAGCGAAGGTTTTGTGGAGGTTCAGGTGGCAGACATCGGCTCCGATGGTAGCCGGATTGGTGAGTCCGACCTGTGCGTTCATGTTCGCACCATCCATATACACCTGTCCACCGTTATCGTGTATGATTTGGGTAATTTCACGGATGGCGCTTTCGAACACCCCGTGCGTGGATGGATACGTCACCATGAGGCACGACAGATTGTCTTTGTGCTCGATGGCCTTGGCACGCACATCTTCCACGTCGATGTTGCCGTTCTCCATGGTTTTGGTTACGATGATGGTCATACCCGCCATGGCTGCTGACGCAGGGTTGGTGCCGTGTGCCGAGGCTGGGATAAGGCACACGTGACGGTGTCCTTCTCCGCGTGCGATATGATAGGCACGAATCGCCATGAGGCCCGCATATTCGCCCTGCGCTCCTGAGTTCGGTTGCAATGTCGTGCCTGCAAAACCTGTTACGACATTTAGTTGTTGCTCGAGTTTTTTCAGCATTTCAAGGTAGCCCTGTACTTGATCCGCCGGAGCGAACGGGTGCAGGCTGTTCCAGTTGGCCATGCTTAGTGGCAGCATCTCTGACGCGGCGTTTAGCTTCATGGTGCATGAGCCGAGTGAGATCATCGAATGGTTGAGGGCCAAATCTTTACGCTCGAGTTTTTTGATGTAACGCATGATACCCGTCTCGGAATGATACGAGTTGAACACATCATGTTGCAGGAAGCGATCCGTGCGAAGCAACGCCGTCGGCACGACCTCTTGCTGTGGTTCAGACAGCGCCGGGGCTGCTACGCCAACTGCTTCCGAGAAAATCGAGAACAGGGTGGCGATGTCGGAATCGGATGTGGTTTCATTGAAGGAAATCGACAGCGTTTCGTCGTCGATGTAAAAGAAATTGACGCCTTTTGCTTCTGCTACCGGACGGATCTTTCTGGTATCCGCCTTTACGCACAGCGTATCAAAATAGGAAGTATTGATCTGTTGAATGCCCATCGCCTGAAGACCGGCGGCCGCTTTACGCGCACTATTATGTACTTTCTTAGCGATATAGGTCAGTCCTTTCGGGCCATGGTATACGGCATACATACCGGCCATTACGGCGAGCAGCACCTGTGCCGTACAGATATTAGACGTCGCTTTTTCGCGCTTGATGTGCTGTTCGCGTGTTTGCAACGCCATACGAAGTGCACGGTTGCCATCGGTATCAACCGTTACGCCGATAATACGGCCTGGCATACTGCGTTTGTACTCTTCTTTGGTAGCGAAGAACGCGGCATGTGGCCCGCCGAAGCCCATGGGCACGCCGAAGCGTTGGGTAGTGCCTACTACGACATCCGCACCCATTTCACCTGGCGACTTGAGGAGCACCAGCGATAAGATATCTGCCGCGACGGCAACTTTGATTTCGTTTTTCTTAGCTTCGGTTATGAAGTCGGTGTAGTCATAAATCTGTCCAAACTTCCCTGGATATTGCAACAGTGCCCCAAAGAAATCAGAGGTGAATCCGAACTGTTGGTGGTCACCGATGACGAGTTCGATGCCGATGGGGGTCGCACGCGTTTCGAGTACAGATAGCGTTTGTGGCAGCACCTCAGCCGAAACGAAGAACTTATTGGCCCCGTTCTTTTTCTGGTCGCGTGAGCGGACGTCAAACAAAAGCGCCATTGCCTCAGCGGCGGCGGTGCCTTCGTCAAGGAGTGACGCATTGGCGATTTCCATGCCGCTCAGTTCGATGACGGTCGTTTGGTAGTTCAGAAGTGCTTCCAGACGTCCCTGGGCAATCTCAGCCTGGTACGGTGTATAGGCCGTATACCATCCGGGATTCTCAAAAATATTCCGCTGGATAGGCGCCGGCACGATGGTCGGATGGTACCCGAGACCGATATACGAAGTAAATACCTTGTTCGTCTCGCCCAATGCACGGATGTGCTGTGCGTATTCATATTCGGTCATGGCCGGATCGAGTTCGAGGTCCTTTTTCAGGCGGATGTCGTCCGGAATGGTTTCGTAAATCAACTGTTCGATATCGGACACGCCGATGGTTTGGAACATATAGGAAAGATCGGTCTCACGTGGACCCAAATGGCGCAAGGCAAAAGCGTCTGTCTTCATGAACGGATAGTGTGTTGTATAGCGTTTTGTTGTATGCAAAAGTACTTATTAATCTGCTAAAACAATTCCCATAAAAAGCCGAATTACGGATGATTTTTCAACCAAAAAGGGGGTTATGAACAGAATGCGTAAATTTGAGTAGTTAGTGGTCAGTAGTCGGTGGTCAGTAGTCAGTGGTTAGGAGACCCTCCGCTATGAACTATCAACTATCAACTGTCAACTATCAACCCTAAACCCTCCCCTTGACCGCCTTCCTTCGCCACTTCCTCAGCTTCCTCATCGATGGTAGTTTCCTTACCGGGCTGTCGGCCTATTCGCTGGTGCGGTTGACGCAATCGTGGTTGGGGATTCCGGTTGAAAATGCTGTGGCGCCGCTCGCTTTCTTCGGGACGGTAGCCGGATACAATTTCATCAAATACGACGCGTTGGCGCGAATGAAGGGCCGTAGTTTGAACCCGCGCATCAAAGCCATTGCCTTCATCAGTTTCGGTTTCCTCGTTGCAGCCGGCATGTGTTTCCTGCGCCTCCGATGGGCCGCGCAACTGACCGTATTGGGCTTTGGTGCCTTAACGGTGTTGTACGCGCTGCCATTTTTCCCCAACCGACAAAACGCCCGCAATTGGGCCGGTGTCAAAATCTACATCGTATCGCTTTGCTGGATGGGTGTCACCGCGGTTTTACCGATTGTGCAGGCGCGGGTGCCGTTTGACCTAGCTGTGGGCGTATTGTGCCTGCGGCGGTTCCTGTTTGTGCTGGTACTCGTGCTGATCTTTGAGATCATCGACCTGGCCAACGACGATCCGTTGCTGCGCACCATCCCGCAGTGGATTGGGGTGAAGCGCACCAAACAGTTGGGGCACGCGCTGCTTATCCTGTTGATGGCCCTGAACTGGACTGATTTCCGGACCTATCCGGATTTCATACTGAATATATCCATCTTCCTCCTAACCGGCTTCTTCCTCTTTTTCGCCCACGAAAGACGCCCACGGCACTACACCCTTTTATGGGCCGAGTCAATCCCGATTATCTGGTGGATAGCTGACCTCCTGCTCGGCTACTTTCTTTAAATACTCGTTGCGTTCGTTAAGGAATGCCGTCAGGTGCCGTCGGAGGAACAATCTATCGAACAGCCTTCCGCACCATCCAAAAGGGACATCATAGTGCAGAATGTCTTCCATCCGCGTCCGTTCTCCTTCGTCAGTAAACCGGTGTTCATGCCGGAAATACCGAAAGTGCCCTTCCGTCATTTCGTCGACAAAATACGCCGGATGCACAAACTCGGTCAGGGTGCTCGTATGTCGCAAACACATCCCAAAATGGTATCCCTGGAAACGAACCGTTTCGCCGGGCTCTAACAAACCGGACATACGGCCGCCGATCGCACGCTCGCGTGAGGTTGTTGCCGATTTGGTATGAAAATCGACATCACGTGACAGGTCGAAAACGCGCTCGCGTGCGGCCTTGATGTAGGTAACAAAATAAAGCCGTGTCATTGGGTCAATTGTTGGAAGGCCGCCGTCAGGCTACCGTATTGGAAGTGAAAACCCGCCTCCTGCAACCGGGCTGGCACCACGTTCCGGCTTTTAAGCACCAGTTCAGTTTCCGTGCCGATGAGTTTCGCGCCCCACTCCAACAACTTCCGGGAAAGCCGCAAACCGGCCGGCATCCGCATCGCCGTGCGCAGCATCCGCATGAAATCGGTATTTCTAACGGGTTCCGGCGCCACGATATTGACGACACCTTCCATCCCACTCTCCACAATAAAAAGGACGGCACGGGCAAAGTCCTGTTCATGTATCCAACTGATGAACTGCCGCCCGCTGCCCTGACGGCCGCCAAACCCCATACGCACCAAATTCCGGATGGCCGGAAAGGCACCACCGCCATTCCCCAATACGATCGACGTCCGAAGGGCGGTGCGCTTGGTACCCAGGGGTCCTTCAAAAAATGCCGCTTCCCAGGCCTTGGCGACACCCATTGAGAAATCATCACCTGTTTCACCGGTAACCTCATCCATCCTTTTGTCTTCAGAATGTCGGTAGATGGTCGCCGTAGCCGCATTTAGCCAATGGCGGGGTGGCTGCTTGCAATCTCGAATCGCCGCTCCCAATACCTTTGTGCTATCGATCCGTGACGCCAGTATCTCCTTTCGGTTTCTCTCGTCATAGCGACAATCGACGGACTTACCCGCCAGATTGATCACGAAGAATGCCCCTTCCAGCACCTCTTCCCACTTACCCCGCGTGCGGGCATCCCATGTTACATAATCAATACCGTTCTCGGTGCGCGCGGCTCCCCTTGTGAGGACTGTCACTCCGTAACCCTTTGTCACGAAATAGCGACACAATACCCGCCCCAGAAAACCCGTTCCGGCGGCAATCACCACTTTCTTCGTTTCCATATCTATACAAGAAATAATCCCATCAACAAACGATATACGACCCACGTCGCACTCACCCACCACGGCTGCCCCAACAACCGCACACGCCGCCGGTGCTCGAAAAACAAGACCGTCGCCACTGAGGCAAACGCAGCGACTGCCACCAGCGGAGGCACTGCCACGAACAAGGCCACGAGCCCAAAAGGCACCAGCATCAGACTCCCCATGAGCGAAACGGTGAGCAGGTTACCGGTATAGTTGAGTCGCGTGCGCCAGTCGCCCCTTAGCGCTACCCATTGAAACGGCACCTGTGCGGCTACGAGTAAAAGCCCGATGCCCCATCCGTGCCGACCGACAGGCAGCAGTTCAGAGAAGCGCGCCAGTAGCAGCGCGGCTAAACTAGCAGCTATGACCATATATGCCAGTCGATATCCCACATGAAAAGACGGTACACATTCAAGCGTTCCTGCCTTGGGTGTAGCGCCCGGAACGATCACTTTTCGGTTGAACGAAATGAAGGAATAGGCCTTTTGCAGTAAAAAATGCACCGGCCCGAAGCGCCCGACCCGCTCGATGAGCGGCAGGCTGTGCCCCAGGATACGCAAGATACTGTCCACTCCATACAACACCGCGCCACTACCCCGATCAATGAGCGCAATTTCATTAACGGCCCGTCCCAGATCGATCACCTGCGTCTCGTTCTCCTCAAGCTGGCAAAAGGGCTTGCGTCCTTCAGGGTCTAACATACCGGTGGCGACAAACGCGCCGGAGTAGAGCGTACACAACGGACATTCATCATCATACAGCAGCGTGTGTTTGGGTAGTGTTTTCATAATTATATTTATTTCAGAAAAATTTGAAATCTGTTTTGATTAAAAAAACGAGTAGTTCCACCCGCTTTCCCTATTTCATCATTTTCAACAGCAGTCCGGCCAACCAATTGTCTTTCAACTCGGTGATCTTATCCAGCATATTGTCTGCGCGCAACACGAAGTCATACAACTTTGTAGTCTGGTCAACGAAATGCTGGGCTTCCGGATGCGTATCGGTTTCTATCGACGACACGTCTTTCAGCACTTTTAACGCGGGCTTGATCTCACGCTTACTGCGTTCACGGGCGATTTTCACCGCCAACTCATCCAGGTCCTTCTCCGCCCTGAAATACTCCCGCCGTTCGCCTGGCTTGTATTCCTTGTACACAATTCCCCACTCAATCAGGGCCCGCAGGTTCATGCTGGCGTTGCCCCGTGAAATGTGGAGTTCCTCCATCAATTCCTCCATCGACAGCGCATCCGGTGAAATCATCAACAACGCATGCAACTGGGCCATGGTCTTGTTGATACCCCACTGCGACCCGAGCGCGCCCCAACTCTGTACGAATCGATCTTTTGCCTGTTTGAATTCCATGTTTCAAAGGTAGGCGTTATTTTGAAACTTTCAAAAATATTTGAAATTTATTTTAGGGCGTTTCCCTCCGCCGGACGGTTTCATGGTTAGTTGTGCTTTTTTGCAGGCGTCGGGTCGCGTCTTCCGCTATAGTCCTCGCCCCTCCGCAGGCTGCGGGGCTGCGGGCTGCCGCTTCAACCGCTAACGCGAAATCCAGTCAAAAGTCGAAAGTGTAAAGTCGAAAGTGGGCGCTCCGTTTCCCCATTATCTAATTACCTCATCCGCCAATTCGCTAATTCTCTCATTCGCTAACTCGCTAATTCCCCCATTCGCTAATTAACCAACAGCGATTCCAACGCCCTCCACCCATTATCTAATTTTCTAATTATCTAATTACCTCATTCGCTAATTCCCCCATTCGCTAATCAACCAACCCCGCCCTCCGCAACAGCGCATCCGGCTTCGGTTCTTGTCCGCGAAAGCGTTTGTAAAGCGTCATCGGATGTTCGGTTCCGCCTTTCGACAGCACATGCTCACGAAACTTCGCAGCCGTTTCCGTATTGAAGATACCGGTTTCCTGAAAGTACGCGAAGGCGTCAGCGTCGAGCACCTCCGCCCATTTATAACTATAATATCCTGAAGAGTACCCCCCCTGGAAAATATGGGAAAAGGCGACGCTCATACAATTATCTTCCACATCCGGATACAGCGCCGTCGACTCGAACGCCTGTTTCTCAAAGGCTTTTACATCCATTATACCAGATGGATCAGCGCTGTGATAGGCCATGTCGAGCAATCCGAAACTCAATTGCCGTAACGTGGCCATCCCTTCCAAAAAGGCCGCGCTTTCCCGGATCCGGTCGACATATTCCTGCGGGATTACCTCGCCTGTTTCGTAATGACGGGCGAAGAGTGCAAGTGCTTCGGGTTCGTAGCACCAGTTTTCCATCACCTGGCTCGGCAACTCCACAAAATCCCAATACACCGACGTGCCAGAAAGCGACGGGTAGGTCGTATTCGCCAACATTCCGTGTAACGCATGCCCAAACTCGTGGAACAACGTCGTCACCTCGTTAAAGGTCAACAACGACGGCTTCGTATCAGTCGGTCGTGTAAAATTGCAGACGATCGACACATGAGGGCGCTCCTCCCGACCTTCCTTACGGAATTGCGGTTTGAACGAGGTCATCCAGGCACCGTTGCGTTTCCCTTTACGCGGGAAGAAATCGGCGTAAAAAAGGGCCAGGAACGAATCGTCTGCATTGCGCACCTCAAACGTCCGAACTTCCGCGTGATAGGTATCGATGTCGAACACTTCCTCAAACCGGATACCAAACAAACGACCTGCCACAGTAAAGGCGCCGTCTAACACATGCTCGAGTTGAAAATAGGGCTTCAGCACCTCATCATCGAGGTTGAAGCGCTGCTGTTTTAGTTTTTCCGCATAAAACGGACCGTCCCATTTTTCGAGGCGCTCCAATCCGTCTTTCGATTTTGCAAACACCTCCAATTCCGCAAACTCGCGTTGGGCAGCCGGCTTTGCCTTTTCAAGCAAATCCCCGAGAAAGACCTTCACGGCCGCGGGCGTCTGCGCCATCCGTTCTTCCAACACAAAATGCGCATGGCTTTCATAGCCCAGCAAAACCGCGCGTTCATGACGTAAGGTCGCGATGCGTTTGACGTTGTCACGGTTGTCGTGCGCATTGCACCTGAAGGCCTTACGACCGGCGGCGAGCGTCAGTTCTTTGCGCAAGGCCCGGTTTTCGGCGTAGGTAACGAAGGGTATATAGCTAGGGAAGTCGAGTGTGAACACCCATCCTTCGAGTTGCCGCGCAGTAGCTTCTCCGGCCGCTGCCTCGATGGCACCTTCCGGAAGTCCTGCCAAATCCTCGCGCTGGGTAATGTGGAGGATGTAATCATGGGTCTCGGCCAAAACGTTCTCCCCATACGTCAGCTTCAATTTCGCCAGTTCGGTATCGATGCCCCGTAATTGTTGCTTCTTTTCTTCCGGCAAAAGCGCACCGTTTCGGGCAAACGATTTGAACTTCTTCTCTAACAACATCGATTGCTCGGCATTGAGGCCAAGGCCCGTGCGTTGCTCGTATACGGCCCGTACGCGGGCAAACAGTGTTTCGTCGAGCGAAATGTCGTTGCTGAAGGCCGTTAACAGGGGCGACACCTCCTGGGCGATCTTCTGCATCTCGTCGTTGGTCTCGGCCGAATTAAGGTTGAAGAAAATAGACGTGAGGCGTTCGAGCTTCTGTCCGGAGAACTCAAGGGCCTCAATGGTGTTGGTAAAGTCGGGCACTGCCGGATGGTTGCGGATGGCAGCGACTTCCGCTCGTGCTTCTTCAAGGGCCGCTTCGATCAGCGGTTTGAAATCAGTGGTAGCGATGGATGAAAACGGGGCGCTGTCGTGGCGCGTATCAAACGGAACTGTCAGGGAATTCATAAGTTGTTGAGATATAACAAAAACACATCGATTTGTTATTTTTGTTCAAATCATGTACTTTGTCGATTTTATTTGTACTTTTACCGAGGTTTCAACTTTTTGTACATCGTTCCGGTACCGCCTGCACTCTTTTTGCCCCAAACAAAAATACGTACTGATTAGGTCCCGGAACACTTTTCAAGATTTTTGGGCTTCCGCTTGGGCGCGGGAGCCTTTTTTCTTTTTATGCCGGTCGTTATCCGCGGCTTTTCAGTGATGCGGATGCGTCGAGTACGGCCTGTTTCAACTGAAGTTTATAGTCGATGATGCGTTGCCGGATTTCCGCGTTCTGGCTTCCCAGGATTTGGGCCGCCAGGATTCCGGCGTTTTTGCCGCCGTTCAATGCTACGGTCGCAACGGGCACGCCGCCCGGCATTTGCAGGATCGACAGTACGCTGTCCCAGCCGTCGATAGAATTACTCGATCTAACCGGCACGCCAATCACTGGCAAGGGCGACATAGACGCGACCATTCCGGGTAGATGAGCCGCGCCACCGGCCCCGGCGATTATGACGGAAATGCCCCGTTCGTGCGCGTGGGTAGCGAAATCAACGAGTTTTTCGGGTGTGCGGTGCGCCGACACGATGTCGGTTTCGGTCTCGATTCCGAACTGAACCAGCATGTCAATGGCGTCCTGCATCACGGGCAGGTCGGACTGCGATCCCATTACGATGGCTACTTTCATAGGTTGGGTTACTTGAAGTTATCATTTCACTGGCTGACCACGCGTATGGTGCGCTTCACATTCGCTGCCATTGCGCGGGCCTGGTTGATATCGTGCGCGACGATGGTCACATGGCCCATCTTCCTGAAAGGTCGTGTTTCTTTTTTACCGTAAATATGAGGCGTGACCCCCGGCATTCCGAGTATCGCTTCGATGTTTTCATAGACTACGCGTCCACTATGGCCCTCTGCCCCTACCAAATTGACCATCACGCCGGCGACCTTGCTTTCGGTGTCGCCCAATGGCATTCCTAAAACAGCGCGCAGGTGGTTCTCAAACTGCGACGTATAACTGGCTTCGATGCTGTAGTGTCCGGAGTTGTGGGGCCGCGGCGCGACCTCGTTCACGAGGATGGCGTCGTCTTCCGTCTGGAACATCTCGACGGCCAACAAGCCCACGTGTTCGAACTTCTCGGAAACTTCCAGCGCAATAGCGCGGGCTTTCTGTGCGATATCGTCAGGGATACGTGCCGGGCAAAGAACATATTCCACCTGGTTGGCTTCGGGATGGAATTCCATCTCCACCACCGGGTACGTGCGGATCTCGCCTTTGGCACTGCGCGCCACGAT
This sequence comes from Flavobacteriaceae bacterium, assembly GCA_027490305.1. Lineage (GTDB taxonomy): Bacteria > Bacteroidota > Bacteroidia > Flavobacteriales > Flavobacteriaceae > Flavobacterium. The sequence continues at coordinate 57,896 of JAIXYI010000084.1, read as the reverse complement.
GACCGCTAACTCGTTTTTGAACGGAACCATTTCCTCCATGATGCAAGGCACATCCGGCAGCGACACCAAATCGGCCTGCGAACGAACGATTTTCACGCCGTTGCCGTCGTATCCGAAACGGGCACTTTTCCATACAAAGGGAAAATCGACCGCAGTAGCACGAAGCTCCTCTAACGAATCGAACCGACGATACGGTGCCGTGGGTATTCCGTGGGCCGCATAGAAGTCCTTTTGGGTTCCTTTGTCCTGGATCAGGCGCAAGGTAGCAGAAGAAGGATATACAATGGTTCCCTCCTGCTCCAATCGTTCCAGTGCATCGAGGTTGACGAGTTCGATTTCGATGGTAAGGAGGTCGACCTGTTTCCCAAATTGGTAAACGGTGTCGAAATCGGTCAGGCTACCCCTTACGAACTGGTCACAGGCGAGACGCCCTGGTGCATCGGCCGACGGATCCAGCACCATCGTGTGGATATCGAACTTACGGGTTTCTGCCAACAGCATCTTTCCCAGTTGGCCGCCGCCAAGTATCCCTAAGGTGAAACCAGAGGAAAAATAATCCATAGTTGTTGTGTTGCTATCCGCTGGAAAGCGGTTGGTGCACAAAGATAACTCGAAAGTACGGAAGTGCCGCGGCAATTTGTTGTATACGACATATAAAACACATGCTGCATGCGAGTTGTTTTTTAAAGTTCGTTGTGTATCTTTCGTTCATGAAATCATCCTTATTCTTATCGTTGCTATTTCTAGTGTGCGGTTCCGCGTTCGGACAGCATTTGTCTAAGGAAGTGGTGGAACAGAAACTGCCGGGTATCTGGGTATTGGACCACTATATGATCGGTGAAATGTCATATCCACCCAAGACGGGGCACGAAAAAGATCGGGTTGTTTACTACGCCGACCACACAGCGGACTCCTACAGCGGTGACGCGATGCTCAAAGTAGTATGGACCTACGATGAAAGCACGGGTGTGCTGACAATTTCTGAAAAGGAAAAGAACTTCCTTATCACTATGTATGTCATCTCTATCGAGGAGAAGGAGGCGGTGATGCAGATTGAGTACCCGGGCGGAAAAAACTATCGCACTTTCTGGAAACCGCTTCAATAGCAACTGCTGATTCACAAGACTTTGGTTGTCGGGATGCCCGTGATCTCCCAAATATGTGAGAGGTGCACCTCCGTTCGGGCCTTTATTCGTACTTTAGCGTTTATTTTTCCCGATGTTCATTATCCGCATCCTTTCACAGACCGGCAAGTACTTCCTGATGATACAGGAAGTATTTCGAAAACCCACCAAATGGTCAGCGATGCGACAGCTGATTTTTAAGGAAATAGATGATCTGGTCTTCGATTCACTGGGTATCGTCGCCTTTATTTCATTCTTTGTCGGAGGAGTGGTCGCGATTCAGACGGCCCTCAACCTGACGAATCCGCTCATTCCGAAAATGTTAATTGGTTTCGCAACACGACAATCGGTTATCCTTGAATTTGCTCCCACTTTCATTTCGATTATCATGGCGGGTAAAGTGGGCTCTTTCATCACATCCAGTATTGGAACGATGCGGGTGACCGAGCAGATCGATGCTCTGGAGGTAATGGGTGTCAACTCACTGAACTATCTGGTTTTCCCAAAAATAGTGGCCCTTACCCTCTACCCGTTTGTCATCATGCTCAGTATGTTCCTGGGCATCGTAGGCGGCTGGTTGGGGGCTGTTTATGGTGGCTTTACGAGCAGTTCGGAGTTCATACAGGGATTGCAAACCGAGTTCACGCCGTTCCACGTAACGTATGCGTTTATAAAAACATTAGTGTTTGCGATGCTACTTGCGACCATCCCTTCTTTTCACGGCTATTATATGAAAGGAGGCGCGCTTGAAGTAGGAAAGGCGAGCACCACGTCGTTTGTCTGGACGTCGGTCGTCATCATTTTGTCGAATTACATCCTGACGCAAGTCCTTTTGAGCAAATGATAGAAGTCAAAAACGTAGAGAAGTCGTTTGGTGACAGCAAGGTGCTCAAAGGCATCTCGACGGCCTTTGAAACCGGCAAGACCAATCTGATCATCGGACAGAGTGGTTCGGGCAAGACCGTTTTATTGAAAAGCCTTCTGGGTATCCATACGCCCGATTCGGGCACGATTTCCTACGACGGACGCATTTATTCTGAAATGACGGACGACGAGCGACGGGAACTTCGCACCGAAATTGGGATGGTTTTCCAGGGAAGTGCGTTGTTTGACAGCATGACCGTAGAACAAAACGTCGGTTTTCCGCTGACGATGTTTACCAACAAAACGGCGGCAGAAATACGCGAACGCGTGGATGTGGTATTAAAAAGGGTCAACCTTCTCGAGGCGAACCACAAAAAGCCATCCGAAATATCAGGTGGTATGCAGAAACGGGTCGCCATCGCACGGGCGATCGTGAACAATCCGAAGTATTTGTTTTGCGATGAACCGAATTCCGGACTTGATCCTAAAACCGCCATCGTCATTGACAACCTCATCCAGGAAATCACGCAGGAGTATAACATTACCACCGTCATCAACACACACGATATGAACTCGGTGATGGAGATCGGCGAGAAAATCGTCTTTTTGAAGAATGGTGTACTGGCATGGGAAGGAACCAAAAAGGACATCTTCAGAACGGATAATGAAGCCGTTGTCGATTTTGTGTATTCCTCCAACCTGTTCAAGAAAATCCGCAAGGCGCAGCGGAAGGAAGATTTCGGCGAAAGTCTTTGATTAATTTCGGGTCAGGTATACCCAGCCTGCCTTGCCGGTGCCGTTTTCAAGTTCGATGTAATAAAAATAAGTTGCTGTCGGAAGTGGATTTCCGCATTTGTCTTGACCGTGCCATTCGTTAAGGTAGTGCAACTTATCGAAAACCACGGTGCCGTAACGGTTTAAAATTTCCAACTTTTTCACGTCTAACCCTGACAGGTCAAATGAATCATTTTTCCCATCGCCGTTGGGTGAAATGCCTTGTGGAATCTCGCACACAATACTGGCGACTTCGTAATCACGCGCAAAACTACAGCCGTTGATGTCAGACGACACAATCGTATAATTCCCTTTTTGCGGCGCAATGATAGAGTCACCGTCGCCTACGTAACCATTCGGGCCTGACCAGGTGTATGACAACGGTCCACTTTCCGATGATTCGGGCGTCGCACTGAGTCGGAATCGTGCCCCTTCGCATACGCCATTAACAGAAAATCGCGGCAGGGGGGTTACCATAACCGCCACTTCGGAGATTCCGGATTCACATGCGGTAGTACGGGCACTCAACGTATAAGTCCCCGATGCGTCGGGCGATACGTTCGGTATGACAGGGTCTTTTTCTGACGACTCAAAACCGTTCGGTCCCCGCCACACATATTCGGCACCCGATACAGTAGTAGAGAACAACTGAAGGTCAGATCCTTCACACGCTGTAGGAAGGGCAGAGGCAACCGGCGTTTCGGGAGCATCAAGCAGCATCACGTTTGCTACGGCATTGACCGTACCGCAACTATTGAGTACGGTATATTGGAAGGCATGATTTCCGATAGACGATGAAGAGTCAGATGTCCAGGTACTTCCGCTGAGGACATCCCCCGAAGTCAGGGCGGCCCATGTTCCTCCATTGTCAAAAGGCGGGTCCAATAGGGTAAAAAGGTCGATCGCCCCGACCGACGAACAGGATTCTACTGATTTTCCGACGCCGGCCTTTGGCAACCGGGGAACATCAGACAAGTTGTAGGTCGCCACGAAGTTGATGCACGAACTGCTGTTGGAGAGATACGTCACTCTCACGTGGTAAACGCCTACGTCAGCGGTCGACAATGAAGGGAAGGCCAGGAGGCTATTCGTACCAATAACGTTACTCTCGTCGTTCCCTTTCCACCATTTGTACTCGAAAAAGTCGAAATACGGAACGGAAAGACTTCCGGGGGTATTTTCGCAACCCGTAATGCCTGAAATCGGCAGGCCAAATCCATCGACCGTACTTATGGTCGTATTGTATATATTACCACAGGCATCGGTTGCCTCGAAGGTATACAGGCCGGTCGTCAGGCTGGTAAATACTGGCGAATCACCATTATCCACTATATACGGCAAATTATCTTTCAAAATAATTCTATAGGAATACGGTGGAATCCCGTTGAAGTTCACCAAAACGTCGGACTGACCGTCGTTACAACCAAAAACGAAAGCACTGATGGATGGGATAAAGCCTCCTACTGTAAACTCGGCAATCGGTTTCCAGCATAGTTTTAGTGTCGAAACCCCTGTCTGCCATGTGAGCCCCTGATTGAGTATCCGATAAGTAGCATTTACAAAAAAGTTCGGTGTGATACCGCCGTTGTTCAGTCCATAGGCATTGACCGCACCCAGGGACTGTCCGGGTTGTTGAGGGACGTTCGTGAAAGGATGCGTCCACAAACCCGATACGGGATTGTATTTTTGGATATAAAAAATATTGAAGTTAGGGGCTGAAACGGTGGCCGACAGAAACAGGTCAAATGTGCCGCACCCCTGTTGTACTTCATAGACCAAATTCGATATCGTAACGCCGTTGACGTTCACAGACAAATCAAATTCGCCGCCGCATAACGTTGTAACATGAAAAGAATAAGGCCCTTTGGGTAGGTCCCCCAGATACAAAGAGCCGTTCACAATGGCGCTGGCGACATCGAAAGGAAATGGCCCGGAAAAAGTTGGGGGAGCCGATGTTATGAAGGCGGTGACGATCGGTCCGCTTGACGTATTATCCAAAATCCGGACGCCTCCTTCCTCCTCGCCGCAGCCGGGATAGGTATCGATAACCGGTGGTGTAAGGACAAGTGTTTCGGATATATACGAAATGTCGTGCACCCCTCCACAAATATCTATCGCCTGAAAACCATACTCACCTTCCACTATATTCCCGATAGTAAAGTTATTTTGAGAACCTGCCGGAACCGTAAAAGGAACCGGCCCTGTATAATTCGGAGGAGCCGAAACAAGCTGTACCGCCGTAGCGCCGGAAAATGTAAGCTTTTCCGAACATAAAAGCGGAGCGCCATTTACTTTAGGTGTGATATCTGTCAAAGCAACAGCACCGATAACCTGTGCGGTATTTCCACAGGAGTTCACAGCCGTTAAATCATAGGTGTACGTTTGCCACGGAAAAAAGGGTACCGAGAAAGAGAAAGTACTGGTGGTAAATGTCTGCTGGAATACAATATCGGGCGCACCCGATGGGGGATGTATCACACACGTCATCTGGATAGGCGCTGCAATCGACTGCGCACCAGTCGCAACAAAAGAGCCAGACAGTATCTGCGTACTGCATGACTGATTGGAAGGTGCCGCCGGCACAATCGTGAGCGAAGTGGTCGGCGGAAGCAACGAATAATCCATCGTGGCTGCAAAACCACACGCATCACTAACTTTTACCGAGTAGGCACCTTGGGGTAAGTTCGCAAAAACACCTGTGGTCTGAAGCGGAGGAATGACAGGTCCGGAGGTGATTTCATACGTCGCAATTGCCCCTTGAAGTCCTGTAATGGTGATGGAACCAACGGTGGAACAGGGTGCAATTAAGCCTGTGACTGCAAAAATGAGCGGTTGGTATACCGGGTTGATGGTTATATAGGCCGTCTGGGAATTCGTCTGTACTCCAAGCGATTGAATGGCTACCACTTTGTATGTCCCCGCCGCGAGGCCCTCATACACTGTTTCATCGATTAACGCAAGGGGATTGGTTTCATCCGGAAGTTTGTAGATGAAATACAAAAACGTCGAGCCCGGAGTGGCACCCGATACAGTGAAGGTGATGCTCCCGTTGTTTGGGCAGATCTCGTCTACTTTGCTTAGGGACAAAGAAAAATCGGTCAACTGGGCCGATACAACGGTAGTTAACAGAAAATAGAAGAATACCGATAATTTGAAGATACGGGGTGCCAAGAGACTCTTGCTTTACCTGTAAAAATACAAATTAAATCGTCTTTTCAGCCATCGACATAATACGCTTGATTTCCTGCTCTTTTGACTTCGGATAAATCAAAAGTACGTCATCGCGATCTACGACAATAAAATCGTCAAGACCGTCAATGATTACCATCTTTTTCCCTTCGGCGCGGATGATGTTATTATGGGCATTCTCCAGAATGACGGTCGCATTCACCACCGCATTGTTCGCCGCATCTTTCGGTAGTTTTTCATGCAACGAGCCCCAGGTACCCAAATCGTTCCAATCGAACGAAGCCGGTAACACGTAGACATTATCCGCCTTTTCCATCACAGCATAATCGATCGAGATATTGGCGGCGGAAGCATACTCCCCCTGAATAAACGCGCCTTCGTCTGGTGTATTAAATGTCGGTAAGCCCCTCCTAAAAAGGTGGTCCATTTCGGGTTGAAACGTCGCAAAGGCTTCTGTGATGGCAGCAGTACTCCAGATAAAGATACCGCCATTCCATAAAAAATTTCCGGATTCGAGGAAGGACTTCGCCGTCTCATAGTCGGGCTTCTCCCGAAACTGCCGCACCCTCTTGATCGGCTGACTGTCTTCCTTATCAAACTCAATATAGCCAAAACCGGTATTGGGAAAAGTAGGCTGTATGCCCAACGTCATAAGGGCCTTATGCGATGCACAGAACTGAAAACAGGTCTCGAGATCGGAAACGAACGCCGCTTCGTCCTCAATCCAGTGGTCGCTCGGTGCCACCACCATAACTGCATTCGGGTTTTGTTTCTGGATTTTAAGGGCGGCATATAAAATACAGGGAGCGGTGTTTCGCATCGCAGGCTCAAGTACTACCTGTTCCTGTTTTACCTGCGGCAATTGTTCCAACACCAGATCATTATAGCGTTCGTTAGTCAGGATCAGGATGTTCTCTTCCGGGATAAGACGCGATAGCCGCGCGAACGTCTTCTGTATGAGCGTCTGCCCTGCACCTAACATATCATGAAATTGCTTCGGATAATCCTGTGTGCTAACCGGCCAAAAGCGTGAGCCGACCCCGCCTGCCATCAAAACGGCATAGTAATTATGGTTCATTGGATGTATTTCTACACTAAAAATAGTAAAACAATATGAGTTGTAGCGCCAAAGAAAAGCGAAATCAATCGCCGGGCACGATTTCAACTTCCGCGTTTGCATTAAAAAGGAAAACGCGACCCGTCGTCACTTCCACACATTGGTAGCGTTTTACCCGAAGGCCGACTTTACGGAATACACGTCCTCCTTTTATTCGAAATAGGTGTCCATTGGGCACTTCCGACACATAACAACGATCTTCGGTCTGTTCATCAAACGACTTCAGCGCCCGAGAAAGATGGGGATCGGTATCACTACTGGCGGTCGGATTCCGGAAATGTCTTGCTACCAAGGGAAGCACAGATGCCGGAAAGATCTCCGGACGAATAAAAGGAGCCATCAGCCGTTGGAAGGTCATCTTCCATTCTACTCCATGCGGTTTTATCCCGCGGCCGAAGGTTTCAAACGCGACCAAATGCGCGATTTCGTGTATCAGTGTAATGAGGAAGCGATAGCGGTTTAGGTTCGCATTCACCGTAATCTCGTGTTTCCCTAAAGGGGAATGGCGGTAGTCACCATGGCGGGTTTGCCGTTCGTTTACGATTCGCAAGTGTACGCCTTTTGATCGAATCAACTCGAAAACCGGTGATACCGCATGCTCCGGTAAGTATTTCTGCAACACATCGCTCATGGGGTCGATACCGATACTTCCAGGATTTTACCGTTATGAAAATGATGCCCTTCAATGGTAAACCTAAAGATGTAAGCTGCCATCTGTGCGGCGGTCACCGGTGCTTTATACCCCGGAAAGGCTTCTTCGAGCATTTCGGTCTGTACGGCACCCAGGGCGAGTACGTTGAAGGCTATTCCGGCTTCTTTATACTCTTCGGCAAGCAGTTCCGAAAGCCCGATCAGCGCCGCCTTACTTGACGAATACGCGGCGAGCCCAGGGAATTTTGATGCCCCCTGTACGCCGCCCATACTACTGATAGACACCACATGACTGCCTTTCGTCAAATACGGCAAACATACCTGCGTCAATCCGGCCACGGCAAAAACGTTGACCTGATAGACCGACTGGAAATCGGCTGCGGTCAACTCGGCAAAAGGTCGCGCCACGAGGCGGCCTGCGTTATGCACTACCGCGTCAATAGCTCCCCATCCCGATAAAAATGATGCAACGCGTTCGAAAGCATCGGGGGCGCCGAAGTCAACCGACAGGCAGGTGATGGAAGGGTGCTCCATCAAAACGCGTGGGGTTTGGCGCGACAAAGCGAGCACTTCCCAACCGGCTTCGGCAAAGCGCAGGGCCAGTTCGTATCCGATGCCGCGGCTGGTGCCGGTAATCACAATTTTATTCATAACGTTACTGCGGCCTTCGCTCGCCGCTAGTCGCTAAAAATAAGAAATCCCGCTGTGAAACCAGCGGGATTCCTCCAAAAACGAATACATAGGTGGAAAGGGCGGCAAGACCGTCCTTTCCATTTACCTTTTGGCTGCGAGGAGATCCTCAGGGCGTGCCGCTACGGCTACTCCCGGAAGGCTTACAGGCGCACCCAATTGTGCGAGGAAGCTACCCTGTACTTCACCCGTTTTATACGTGGTAAAACCAATACGATAGAGTCCCATCACCAATGATTTTGTTGGATTATTCGGATCGCTGGTGATACGCATCAACGAATTATATTTCTTTCCGGACGGTTGTGCCGGCATATCGCCCGAGTCATCGTTCGACTCGATTGATACCCATTTAGCCGTCTTAGCTTTCGCCGCAGCGTCTTCCAGTTTCAGGATGCCTTCGGCACGTTCGAATGTGATCCACGTGTCGAAGAAGTTTTTCGTGTCGGCAGCATTCGCCGTAAAATCAGCCGTTACGAAGTCTTTCGCGCCTGGCTTCATCCCTTCCGGCGCCGGCGACATCATGCGAATCCCGATTTCCGGGGCCGCGATCGGAATCCAGACATATACATAATACATCTTCTTTCCATTCTTTACTTCGTCAGGCGCAGCGCCTGGCTTGATATACCCAAAATAACTGGTAAGATCGGTATACGGCACACGGATCTCTTTACCCATCACACTCTTCTTGCCCAGATCGGCACCGAATTTGTCAAGCTTCTGCGCATGGGTAGCCGATGTAAAAGCAACGGCTACAGCAGCCGCAAGCATTAGTTTTTTCATTGGTTTTTGTGTTTTAAGGTTAGCTTTTTATAAATAGTAACAGGATAACGACAATCATGACAAACGAGCAAACACTGATCCAACGATCCGCCGCAGCGCCTTTTCGCAGGGCAAAAGCGGGCCACACGAACAAGATATAGGAAAGCATCAAACCCGCATTCGGCAAACCGGCAAATAAAGAGCGGAGGACCGGACGGGCTTCCGTAAGCCGGTTTTGCCGGACGTGTTCCCAATCAAAGTTCGAAAAACCGTCTGACAAACAAACCACCGCCAGTATAAAAAGACAACACGCGGCACCAAATGCCACGTACGCTCCATAATACCGCATTGTATGCACGGTTGTTCCCATAGTTACTTATGTTTACAAAAAAACAACGGTAAACGGCCCTACCCTACGCAAATCGGATAAGTGATGGCAAAAAGTTATCAGATGGGCACTTCCAGTCGATAACTGCACCTGTCGGTAAATCCGGCGTATTGCCATGCGGCACGTTGCAAAATGCAAAAGGTTACATTTGTAGGATGTGGCGCAGTTTGCTCGTGTTTTTCGGATTATGGACAATGGTCACCTGGGCCCAGGAACCCTATGCGGTGCACTTTGGGCGGAAGGATGGGCTACCTACGTCCAATGTCTACTGCGCCATGCAGGATCGGGAAGGATATATGTGGTTTGGCACCGATATTGGCGTGTTGCGCTTCGACGGCGCGAATTTCCAGCATTATAGCACCGAAGACGGTTTGGGAGACAATGAGGTGTTCGGGTGCTACCAGGATCCTGAAGGGCGGATTTGGTTTTCGACCTATAACGGACGGATTTCGTACTACCAGAACGGTCGTTTCTACAATGACGCACGAGACAAACGCCTGATACGCGCGCCGGAACCGACGATGATGCTCAAAGTGACCGGGGATTCAAAAGGCAATGTCTTCTTCTTATACCGCAATGTATACCACATTTCCTTCAACCCTACAACCGGAAGCCGTTTACACTCGAACGGGCGTCGTTTTGAGGTACTCGATGTTTTTCGTTACCAAAACGAAAACCTGTTGTTTTTCCGAAACGGCGTGACAGACCAACAGCAACGGCCTCGGTTCACATTCCGCAGGCCTGAATACCGAAAACACATTTGCCGTACCCTTAGGTGGCGCAACTGCATCTATTTTTCCGACGGTGACCGGCTGTATAGCTTCGACGGACACCAACAGCTCCTTGTGGCAAACCTTGGTCTTGAGCACGATGAAATCATCAGTATTCACATCGATTCAAAAGAAGATCTCTGGTTGGGAACAAGAAATGGTTTGTTCCGGCGAAAATTGCGTGACGGCCGCGCTCGTTTCTCCCATTTCCTGAAAGGCCATACCGTATCCTCCGTCGCTGAAGATTTCGAACGTACCATTTGGGTGACAACCCTTGACGACGGTGTGTTCATGATTCCGTCACGGCATATGACGGCCATCAAAAAAAGAGACGGCAGCGATGTCGTGGCCAACTGTCTTTCTTCCCACAAGGGCGAATTATGGGCGGGCGGATTCTCAAGCGACTACTACCGTTGGCACAATGGGATGCTGACCGAAAATACCACGCAAACGCCTTCTCCCAACAGTGTGCTGTCGCAGATTTATCACAAGGATGATTTCACGGCGATTGTGGGAAGCGCCGGCTTTCGATTTATCGACCACAACCGCATCCGGGATGTCGACATGCCTGGAGGAAAAGCCCTGTATGTCGACCCGAAAGGACTGAATTGGATTGGAATGGCAGCGATGTTTCGAATCGATCGTGCTACGATGTACAACCTATCCCACCACACCATCCGTGAGAAGGATTCTAGCGTGGTACTGCGTTTTCCGACCTATTGCGTCATCGCCAACGACCAGTATGTCTGGGCGGGAACCAAGAAAGGCGTATACCGTATCTCACTGTCTAAACCGAACCAACGGCGCCCACTGCCCACACCGGATGGTCCGACTACCATCCTAACGCTTTATAAAACAGGAGATGTATTGTTCGCGGGCACCGATTCAAAAGGCCTTTTAGTATATCGAAACGAGAAACTCGTACAGGAACTTACGAAACGAAGTGGCTTGGGCAGCAACAGCATTTATGCGATAAAACCCGGTATCCATCCCAATACGGTCTTTATCAGCCACAATGCGGGCGTTGACGAGGTTCTCATCAAAAAAGGAAGGTGTACGGTCACCAACCTCAACCGCGCCCTGGGTCTTGGTCAAACGCGTGTAAACGACACCGAGATCGTAGGAGATACCCTTTTTATAGCATCCGATGAAGCGTTACTTGCCATAGCAGCCCACGACATTCGGGGTATTTCGATACCACCGCGAATCAGCATCCGCAAGGTAACGGTCAACGACACGCATCGTTTGGCAAACGGGACGAAACTTTCCTACGACCAGAACGAAGTACGTATCTTTTTCGGCGGTATTTCATTCCGCTCGGGCAAAAACATCCGATATCGCTACAAACTCGACGGCTATGACCGCGGCTGGACGATCAGCGGAGAAACTGACATTCGCTATAAAGCACTTCCCCCAGGCCACTACCGCTTTACTGTTGCCGCAATCAACGTATCGGGAACGTCAAGTGCGCCCGTGAATTTTGAATTTACAATCCGGGAACCTTTCTGGCTTCGATGGCCCTTTATCGTAATTGCATTGTTGGTCATCACCGGTGTTGTGTATGGAATATGGAAGCGTCGTTTGCGCGCGCTGGACGCCCAGTTTGCGGCAGAACGCGACCGAATTCGGCGGGAACGCGACCGGGCCCGACTCGAGAAAAAAGCCGCAGAACTGGAACAAAAAGTGCTGCTGATGCAAATGAACCCGCATTTCATCTTTAACGCCCTCAACACCATAAAAGGCTACTATTCTGAACGAAACGACGATTTGGCCGGCACCTACATTACCAAATTCTCACGTTTGTTACGGTTGCTTTTGGAAAATGCGGAACAACAGATATCACTGGCTACCGAGATACAGATGCTGACCCTTTATATGGACCTCGCGCTGATTCGGTATCCGGATGCCTTCGACTATCGCATCGATTCAGAACCAAACATGAACCGTGACGAAGTGGCGATTCCCACGCTGCTGCTACAACCCCTGATCGAAAATGCCATCATTCATGGCCTGGCACCGAAAAAAACGAAAGGCCTGCTCGAAGTGTCATTTCGGCGCGACGGCGACCGGTTGGTGTGTACCGTCCAGGATGACGGTATCGGCCGCACTGCATCTGCTACGCGCAACCGTCACCGCGATCATGACGGGAAGGCTATCGAAATTACGCGCGAGCGACTGCAACTCATGGCCGTTACGCCGGGTGAAACCAATTTCCGGATTACCGACCGCTACGACGAAAAAGGCGAAGCAGCCGGCACTACTGTTACGCTCATTATTCCTTTTAAAACCATTTGGTAGATGCGAACAATTATCATCGAAGACGAACAACAGGCCATATCAGCCCTTAAGGCCGACATCGCCAAGCACTGCCCGGAACTGTCTGTCATCGGAACCGCAGGTACGGTGCAGGATGGCATTGCCCTTATGGCGAGTGCCCAGCCCGAATTGGTGTTCCTGGATATCCAACTGACCGATGGACTCGGTTTCGATATACTGGAAGCCTGCAAAGGTCAAAAGGTGCAGGTGATTTTCACCACTGCTTACAGCCAATACGCGATCAAGGCCATTCGGTTCAGCGCACTTGACTACCTCCTTAAGCCTATCGATGCCACAGAACTCAAGGAAGCCGTTGCACGTGCGCAAAGCCAGAAATCAGCCGATCTGGGCGTGCAAATCGAGAATTTTCTGCGGAATCAGGCGCTTCCACAACAGAATCGCCGCATCGCGCTACACACCTCGCAGGGCATCCATCTCTATGAACTACAGTCGATTGTACGTTGCAATGCAGAGGGCAATTATACCTGCGTTCATTTTACCAATGGAAAAAAGTTGCTGGTCGCGCGACCGTTAAAGGAATTTGAAGAACTACTTCCTGTTGCCGCGGGCGGAACTGGTTTTGAACGTATCCACCACTCGCACATCATCAACCTGGATCACCTCGTCAGCTATATCAACCGCGACGGCGGCTATGTATTGCTAAGTGACCAGACGACGCTTCCGGTTTCGTCACGAAAAAAAGCACAACTGCTGACCGCCCTCGAAGGCTTCCGTAACCTTTAAAAAAAAATCCCGCTGAGTAAGCGGGATTGATTGTATAGGATTGGATCTATTACGCCAACATGGTCACCGGATTCTCCAGATAAACGCGAAGCGTTTGCAGGAACTGGGCACCCGTTGCGCCATCGACCGTACGGTGGTCACATGCCAACGTTACTTTCATGGTGTGTCCGACCACAATCTGCCCGTCGCGAACGACCGGTTTTTCGACGATCGCGCCTACGGAAAGAATAGCAGAATTGGGCTGGTTGATGATGGATGTGAATTCACTAATGCCGAACATGCCCAGGTTTGAAACGGTGAAGGTGCTTCCTTCCATTTCAGCCGGCTGCAATTTCTTGTTTCGTGCCTTACCTGCCATATCTTTTACGGCACCTCCGATTTGAGAAAGCGTCATTTGATCAGCGAACTTCAATACCGGCACGAGCAGACCGTCTTCTACCGCAACCGCAACGCCAATGTGGACGTGGTGGTTCACGATGGTCACGTCGTCTTTCCAAGAGGTATTTACCTGAGGATGCTTTTTCAGTGCCATAGCACAGGCCTTGATTACCATGTCATTGAACGACACTTTGGTATCCGGAACCGAATTGATGACAGTGCGTGATTTCATGGCGTCGTCCATCGCTACTTCTATAGTGAGGTAGTAGTGTGGCGCACCCGATTTCGATTCTGTCAGGCGGCGCGCGATGGTCTTACGCATCTGCGAATTTTTGACCTCTTCCGCATATTCTTGTCCGGCAGGCACAAATGGCGTAACCGCTGGAGCTGCTTTCTCGGCCGGAGCAGGCGCCACTGCAGCAGGTGCTGCGGCCACGCTTCCAGGCTTGAACGCTTCGACATCGTTTTTCACGATGCGACCGTTCTCGCCGGTGCCTTTTATTTGTGCAATATCGATTCCTTTCTCCTCCGCCATTTTACGGGCAAGCGGCGAAATGAACACGCGACGACCGTCTGCGGCCACGTGCGTTTCCGTAGTAACAGCAGGTGCAGCAGCAGGCGCTTCCGTTGTTGCCGCAGGGGCAGTTGGTACGGCTCCTCCTTTGCCATACGAAGCGGCGATACCGGCCACATCGGTTCCTTCCGGCCCGATGATAGCCAACACCGAATCAACCGGTGCGGTTTCACCCTCCTGCACGCCGATGTACAACAATGTACCGGCGTTAAAAGATTCGAACTCCATTGTTGCCTTATCGGTTTCGATCTCAGCCAGGATGTCGCCTTCGTTTACTTTATCGCCCACTTTCTTGAGCCACGTAGCGACCGTACCATCAGTCATGGTATCGCTCAAACGCGGCATGGTTACAATCTTTACACCTTTAGGAAGTTCCGTGCTGGCCGGAGCGGCAGCCGCAACTGGCGCTTCTGCTGCAGGAGCACTCTCGGCAGCCGGAGCAGGAGTTGTCTCAGCGGGAGCATTTCCGTTAAGTAGGCCTGATATATCTTCCCCTTCCTTACCGATGATGGCCAGAAGCGCATCAACAGGGGCGGTTTCACCTTCCTGTACGCCGATGTGCAGCAGTGTTCCGGCGTTGAACGACTCAAACTCCATCGTCGCTTTATCCGTCTCAATCTCCGCCAGGATATCCCCTTCGTTTACTTTATCCCCTACTTTTTTCAGCCAGGTCGCCACCGTTCCTTCGGTCATGGTGTCGCTCAGTCGCGGCATTGTAATCTTTGTCGCCATTGCTTAGAGTTTATGAGGGATGAATGGATAATTTTCCTGTTCGTACACAACGTCATACAATTGCTGGATCGGCGGGAAGTCGGATTCTTCCGCAAACGTCGCACATTCTTCCACGAGGTCTTTCACACGCTCGTCGATGGCTTCGATTTCGGCCTCCGTAGCATATTTCTTTTCGCGGATGACATCCAACACCTGTAAGATAGGGTCGATTTTTCTGTATTCCTCTACCTCTTCCTTCGTGCGGTACAATTGTGCATCCGACATCGAGTGTCCGCGGTAGCGGTATGTTTTCATTTCGAGGAAGGTAGGACCGTCTCCGCGGCGGGCGCGGTCGATGGCTTCGTGCATCGCTTCGGCTACTTTCACTGGGTTCATGCCGTCTACGGGTCCACAAGGCATTTCATACCCTAAACCTAATTTCCAAACATCGGTATGGTTGGCGGTACGTTCAACAGACGTTCCCATGGCATATCCATTGTTCTCTACGATAAAAACTACCGGGAGCTTCCACAACATTGCCATATTGAAGGCTTCGTGCAGGGAACCCTGACGCGCGGCACCGTCACCGAAATAGGTAAGGGTAACGCCATCGCGTCCGAAATATTTATCGGCAAACGCGATACCGGCACCGACAGGGATTTGTGCCCCTACGATTCCGTGACCGCCATAAAAGCCGTGTTCTTTTGAGAAAATGTGCATGGATCCGCCCATTCCTTTTGATGTTCCGGTCACTTTACCGAGCAACTCGGCCATGACGCGACGCGGATCCACACCCATTCCGATGGGTTGAACGTGGTTCCGGTAGGCCGTGATCATCTTGTCTTTGGAAAGGTCCATTGCGTGCAAGGCTCCGGCGAGGACGGCTTCCTGCCCGTTGTAAAGGTGAAGAAAGCCCCTGACTTTCTGTTGGATGTAGAGGGCCGCCAGCTTGTCTTCGAACTTCCGCCACAGCAGCATGTCTTCATACCATTTCAGGTAGACTTCTTTAGTTACTTCTTTCATTTCGCTTCGTTACTTTTTTGTTCGATTTTATGGGCTGCAAACCAGTTGCCTCACACGAATTTGCGCCTCCGACAGATCGGATTGCAAAAATAAGACATTAACTTATAGGAGGAAAATTTAGGATTGGCTTTTTTCAGAGGAAATTCCGGTCAAAGGTGAAGGGCAACAGGTTTTTGAGGGATGCGGATTTGCATACCACGCCGGTCTCTCCCATAAACCAGATTTCGATGTCCTGCCCGTGACGCAGTTCATATTCGGCAATCGACTGCCTGCACGCGCCACAAGGCGGAATCGGCTCGGTGGTCGGATTGTGATCGGAGGCGGCCGTAATCGCCATTTTCAAGATGCGCGCATCCGGATACACGGCCCCTGACTGAAAAACGGCGACCCGCTCGGCACAGAGTCCGGACGGATAGGCAGCATTCTCCTGGTTCGATCCGATCACTACCTGACCATTGTCCAGCAGCAGTGCCACGCCGACGCGAAAATTCGAATAGGGTGCATACGCCACCTTTCGGGCTTCTACGGCGCGGGCCATCAGGTTCTGGACATCGGGCGGTGTTTCGCCGATAGACTCGTATACGTCAAAACGTGCGGTAACGTCAATGTGTTTCATGATGTAGTAAGGAAAAAAAATCCAAACCCCATTGCTGGAATTTGGACCTTGCTATCGGTTTTGGTTTTTCTAGTATTCGTCGTATTTCTCGCCAAAGTTGAACGTAAGGGAAAAACGAAGCGTATTCTCAAGCGGGTTGCGCACTTTTGAAGCCGAGAAGAGATACGACACGTCGATTTTCACGACGTTGTATTTAAAACCGGCTCCGAGTGAGAAGAACTTACGTGCTCCTTTATCTTTATTTTCATTGAAGTAGCCAAGACGAAAGGCGAATGAATCCTGATAGAGATACTCCGCTCCGAGCGAGTAGGTCACCTCTTTAAGTTCTTCGCTTATGC
Source organism: Flavobacteriaceae bacterium (assembly GCA_027490305.1). Classification (GTDB taxonomy): domain Bacteria; phylum Bacteroidota; class Bacteroidia; order Flavobacteriales; family Flavobacteriaceae; genus Flavobacterium. The sequence continues at coordinate 40,870 of JAIXYI010000084.1, read as the reverse complement.
CATCCGGTGCATCACCGAAGGATTTGAAAATCCCTTCCACCCAGCCAATCTTACGATAGTCGTCATAGGCAGCCTGTACGTCTGTATCATCGATGTCTCCATCGCCGTCCATGTCGGTCGTCTTGGGAGGGGTAGGCACGAGTAGCTTCGTAAACTCGATCCCTACTCCTACTTTATTGTATTCATCGAAGATGAAATCGAAGCCTCCGCCCAATCGCATGTTTGCCGGCAGGAAGTTCGTGCTGATATCGTCTGAATCATAGCTGATTTTCGGACCCATGTTCTGGAAATTGAATCCGGCCCGCCACCTTCCGTTGAAGTCGGTGTACGCTTGCTCTTCGGACTGGTAATAACCGGCAATGTCCACGGCGAAAGAAGTCGCAGCGGACGCATCACCGATACCATCCGGTATACGCAGATTCGAGCGGATGTAGCGTCCGGCAACCGACATTGAAAAGCGGTCACTTAGCTTTAGGGCGTAGGATCCGTCAAGTGCAAATTCACTTGGTGATACCACACGAACAGGCGAATCGGGCCCTTCCGTGAGTTCGATATCCCCAAGGCCAAAATACCGCAGACTCGCAGCGAAGGCACTCCGCCCTTCCGCACCGAAACGATTGTAGTAGGTCACCTGTCCCAATGCGATGTCGTTGACCAAGTCGGTGAGATAGGGAGTGTAGCTTACAGAAAAGCCTTGCTTATCCAATGAAAAAGCATACTTAGCTGGGTTGTATTGTTGTGAAAAGACATCCGGAGAAGTGGCTACCCCCTGATCGGCCAAACCCGCCGAACGAGCATCGGCGGCAACCAGCAGGAAAGGTACGCCGGTGGTGATCACCCTGCTGTCCGCTTGGGCACTAATGTGCTGTGCCGCAGCAAGGAAGATCAAAAAACTAGCAATTTTTTTCATTCGAATCTAGAACGTTAGTGGAACAAATATAGTACTTTATCAGAGGATTACAAGTTTCTCGAACTTTTCGGATTGCTTGCCCGAGGTGGTCGATCGCACCGTTAATTTATAGACATAGACGCCTTTTCCGATGCGGTCGCCGAAGTCATCGCGGCCGTCCCATTTGATATCGCGAGACAAAAATCCGTCGGTTACAACGGTCTGGTTTCGGGTCCAGACGACCTTTCCGGTTACGGTCATCACCTGCACCTGCACCTCCAACGGTTCAAAAGGTCGGTTGTGGGTGAACCAGAACTCGGTATAGTCGACGAAGGGATTCGGATAGTTCAATACGTTCTTCAATGCAAGGGTCTCCTCTCCTACCACCACGAACTGAATTTCCGATGTCACAGGATTGTTGTATACATCCCAGGCCTTGAACGTAAGGGTATGTAGTCCGGGCTCGAGATCCTTGAACGGATAACGCACGCGACCTTTTGCATAGTTGTCGGCTTCGGCTTCGTAGTACTGGTTCATGATGTACGGATTCGCTTCATCGCCGTCCAGAATCCCGACGATGTCGTGGCCGATGCCGCTCACGGTGTTGATACCATTGGCATCTTCCAGAATGGCCAACAAAATGGGTGACGTGTTGGTGATACCGCCGTTTACGAAGCTCTCGTCGTTCATATAAAGACGCACCGTGGGCCCGGTTACATCACTTGTGGCATTGGTGTTGATACCGCCCACGTTGATATCGATGTTATAGCCCGTCTGGTCAATCAACTGACCGGTTTTCTTGGCGTAGAAACTGATACGCCCTTTATCGACCGGGATTCGGATGTCGCGCGGCACCACAAACTGCACATCGAACTTTCCGCCTGTGACGGTCGCATTGCCACGGAAAAGCGTTTCGCCAATATTCGTGAAGGGCAACAGAATCAGACCGGAACCATTGGTAGTGCCATCATTTCCGATGGTGGTGCTTTGTAACGATTTGTCATATACCGTCAGGGCCAACTCTCCGTTGTAGTCCGAAAGCAACGTCGTGCCCGTTTCGTCACGGACTTCGCCTGATACTTTCATCGGGCTGAGCGCCTTAAAATCGTCGACAGGACCCGTAACCGAGACGTCGTTTACCTGCGTCAATACAATGCTGGGTTTGGGGATGGCCAAATGCAACGCCGGGTCGCCGATAAAGAACACCATCAACGAAACGCCTCCGTAATTGGACTTCGAGCGGCGTAACGCTTCGGCTATTGAGTCAAGGTCGTTGGTGCCGTAGCCATAGAGGTTAGACGAAAACGCTTCGTTAATCGCCTGACCTGTCGTGGGTGATATTTGCCGTGTAGTCGTGACAAGCGCGATGGCACCTGACTGGTTTTTCCAAAACAACTCTTCGCCCGCAGTAGGTCGGAACGGGTTATCGAAGCGCGTAAACTCGCAGGTAATCGTTACGAAAAGTGGATACTTATAACGGTTCGTCAGTTCGGTAATAGAGGCCTTGTCAAAGATGCGTTCGGAGGCCAACCCTTCCTCACCGCCATGCCCGAAGTAATTGAATACCAAAGCTCCCTGATTAAGCGATTCAATAAAATCGCGGTACACACCTGGGTAGCGTTCTCCGCCCGATGAACTCTCCTGCACATACGAATCCGCATGTATCTTCTGAATGTTGACAAATGGTTTCTGGCTATGGATTTCATCGCCGAGTTCATCAAGTCCAAACTCAAGAGTTGCTTCCCAGTCTTCGTCGACGTCATCGGAAATCAAAACAAAGTTGTTCCGCCAACGTCCATACGATTTGGCATCGTGGTATTCCAGGACTTTATCTACCATTTCACGCGCGTTCGCCAGATCGTCGACCGGCATCCGTCCTACGGCGATATCGAGTCCGCGGGAATTGGTGGCATTCATAGTTCCTTCATTATCATCCATCAACACAAAATAATCGTCCGAGATATAGGTCGAGGAGAGCGAAAAGGAGCTCGTCGCCGTATAAATAGGTATAAAGTTCGTGTTGTTCGGAATACGGTTTTTAAAGTCGAAGGAGGCATCGCCAAAAAGGTTGACATACCGCACGCGTTTTGCATCGGACGAGGCATTCTTATAAACGTAGCGGATAAAATTGCGAATGGCACCGATATCCTGCTTCCCGGAAGAAAACTCCGGATAGATCGACTCGACGTTCACTACTTTGACATTGAGTCCGGAATAGGTACGATGGAAGGCTGCCAAACGCTCGGCCTCGGTTGCAAAGACCTTGGGTGTGATGATCAGATAATCGATATCGCGAAAGTCACCGTTGTCCTGAAAGATGGTGCCTTTCAGGTTTTGGTTCACCACTTTTGACTGGCCCTCTTTTTTGGGGGAAAGGTAATCCTGTGGACAAACCGCTATGTACTCACGCACTTCCCCTAGGGGCGCCAAGAACGAAAAAGCCGCCTGTCCGTTATTGACAGCGGTTGTAACATTGAAAATATCGGTTATGTCCCACACTTCCGAAATCGATGTGGCATTCGCAACTTGGTACTGCCCGATACCGTCGGTAGTAGCGGCGGCGTTATACCGGAATCGGAATTGTTTGCCATTGCCTTTCAGTTGGCGTTTTGATCGAAGAATGATATAATCTAGGTAGGCTTTCGACCCGGGCACACCGTTATTATCGTAGGCGACCGCGATTTCAACAGCGGCGGCAGCGGGAAAATTCGCGTTCAGGAGTCCATCCGCAGCCTCCGTACCGATAGTATTAAGAGACAACAGCGATATAGAACCGATATCAGAGCCGTTTGCCTTAATCGAAAAAGACGTATTCGTAAAAGCGGCGGCGGCGGCGGTAACGCTAACGTTTACCTGGCTTCCCGGCACGACATCGGGCAATTCGAAATCGAATGACTGTTCGTTGTCGATGGCAAAATCCTCACCAAACCAACGACGGCCCATTCGGGCGATATTGGTCTTATCGACTTCATGGAAATGGTAGTCGTCCACTTCGGTGATAGACGTTATGGGCTCGGTAGAACCCGAAAGGTCGGGCATAGGTTGTATGCGTTTGCCAGGCCCACCTGACACCGTAACATAATAATACGACTTGTCGGAATAGAGATTATTGTGTGAAAGATTCTCCTGGCTCCAGTTGTCCGTGCCTTCCGCATAAAATAAAATGTAATCGTCACTGTCGAAAGAGCCGTCCTCTCCACCCTTGACATAAACCGCATTCTCGGTTAGATCAATCGGATAGTCGACGGCATTGCTGAGAGGTAACATACGTCCGCCGTTGCCATAGATCTTGATGTTTTGCGGATTGACCGACCCCAATTTCATTCCCAATGACTGCAGGAAGCTCTTTGAAATGCGGTAAACGCCCGACTTCTCTACATAGAAACGGTACCAGTCGCCCGATGTCAACACCGAATTGCCAGGCGAGAAACGGTCGCGGGCGGTAGAAAAAGGAGGAGGTGCGGCGGACGCTTCGTAAGAAAAGGAACGGAGCCGCTTGAATCCGGCGGCGTCCTTTATAATAGGTGTTATCAATAAAACAGCCGTCATGACGCCCCTCGCATTCGAATTCGTCAGCGTGGCATTCCAGTCGGTAGGCAGTGCAGCGGGGTCGAGATCACCCAGTGCCTCACGACCGATGGTTTCGAAATCGACCTCGGTAAGACGCAACGACGACTCGTTCACCGCCTGGCGAACCGGCACAGACAACCCGAATCGGAGCGTACGTCCGTCGACAATCATATGCTGGGCCTGGAACTGCGGCAAACGAAGCGCTGTCTCGCCCGGGCCGGACGGCGCAATGGCTTTCCACTGCACAACCTGGCTTCCTTTGATCTGGGCATTTGACAGGACGCAAAAGAACAAAAGGCAATGTAACAGTAATTTCTTCATCAGAGTACGTAACGCAGTGTGGACACTTTTATTACGGGCGTAAAAATAATTCATTTGAAAACGGCATTTGACAATAATGCAGCGAAAATTGCGTTTCAGTTTGCGTATCCTGACAAAAATGGAGGGATTCGTGATTAAATAAAAAAAGTTGTTGCAATCTAAACGGTTATTGTTATATTGCGCCACGAAAATTTAGTACCTGTTAACACATGAAAGTACACATGCAAACGGCAATGAAACTGATGCTCACAGCGGCATTGGTACTCGGTTTTACCGCCTGCAGCAAGAAGGGGGGCTCCAACGTTTCAAGCGCTACGGGCTGGAAAATTAATGACAAGAAAGGCGGCTTTCAATTGAATACCCGTTATAAGAAGCAAGCGCCGGCGCCGGGACTCGTCCTTGTGGAAGGTGGTACCTTCACGATGGGTAAGGTCCAGGACGACGTGATGCACGACTGGAACAACTCGCCTACGCAGCAGCACGTGCAGTCCTTTTATATGGATGAAACGGAGGTAACGAATGCTATGTACGCGGAATACCTGTTCTGGATCAAGAAAGTATTCCCGCCAACAGATGACAATTACAAAAACATCTATGATGGTGTATTGCCGGATACCCTTGTATGGCGTAACCGTTTGGGATACAACGAAACCATGACCAATAACTACCTGCACCACCCGGCGTATGCCAATTATCCGGTGGTAGGTGTGAACTGGATCCAGGCTACGGAGTTTGCCAAGTGGCGTACCGACCGTGTCAATGAGGCAGTTTTGGAGCGCGAAGGCTATCTGAAGCGTGACGCGAAAACTCAGGATGTAGCATCTGACGCTACCTTCAGTACGGAAACCTATCTGAATGCACCAACCAAAGCATTCGGCGGAAACGAAGAAATCGTATTGAAAGGTCGTAACGGCAAAGCCAAACCGACTACTGTAAAAGGAAAAGATGGTGCTTCTGAGAGCAAAGAGGCAACGAATATCTATGCACAGAGAAGTTCCGGACTCATCAATCCAGAGTACCGACTCCCAACCGAAGCGGAATGGGAATATGCGGCTGCTTCTGACGTAGGCAACCGTGAGTACAATAACTACAAAGGCCAGAAGAAATACCCATGGCGTGGTGCTTACACCCGTAGTGGCAAACGTGCCTACCGAGGCGACCAGTTGGCGAACTTCAAACAAGGTAAAGGTGACTACGGCGGAATCGCAGGTTGGTCAGACGACGGAGCCGACATCACAAATGCAGTGAAGCAATATCCACCAAACGACTTCGGTCTGTACGATATGGCAGGTAACGTTGCCGAGTGGGTTGCTGACGTATACCGTCCGATCGTTGACGACGAAGCGAACGACTTCAACTACTACCGTGGTAACGTGTACACCAAGAATAAAATCGGTGAAGACGGACAAGTCGAGTTGGTTACTACAGAAACTATCAAATACGATACAATCAGCAACGGACGCGTGATGGCACGTGACTTCCCAGGTCAAATTGCCCAGGTTCCGGTGGATGAGAAGGAAACCTACCTCCGTCAGAACTTCGACCGTAGCGACAACCGTAACTACCGTGATGGCGACAAGCAGTCTACTCGTTACTATGACTACGGTAACAGCGAAGAAGACGTGAAAAAAGAAGTGGACACCAAGCGTATGTACGACTCACCGCTTCACAACGTATCGGTAGACAGTCTGAACCAAATGGAGCGCAAGTACGACAAGTCGAACAAGCGTACGACATTGGTAAACGACGACGCACGTGTGTATAAAGGAGGTTCTTGGAGAGACCGCGCCTACTGGCTTGACCCGGCTCAAAGAAGGTTCTTCCCTCAGGATATGGCAACCGACTACATTGGCTTCCGTTGCGCCATGTCACGTGTAGGTCCAAAATCTGACAAAAAGAAACGGGCTCGCAACTAATTGCATTCCCGAAAAATATAACAAGGGCTGTCTGAAAGTAGACGGCCCTTTTTTTTATTTTTGTTTCTCTTATGGAAATACAAGATTTACACCGCCTTTTCCTGGATTGTAACGGCATATCCACCGACACCCGGAAAATCGGCGACGGCTCTATGTTCTTTGCTTTGAAAGGAGCCAACTTCGATGCCAATACATTTGCAAATGACGCGCTTTCAAAAGGGGCTTCGTATGCCGTCATCGACAACCCCACGTACCAGACCGGTCCTCGCACCCTACTTGTGGAAGACGCCCTAACCGCGTTGCAGGAACTCGCGGCCTATCACCGGAATTATCTCAATATACCAATCATAGCGCTAACCGGAAGCAATGGCAAGACCACTACCAAAGAGCTGATTCATGCCGTACTGAAACAACAGTACAACGCACACGCTACTGTGGGCAATCTGAACAACCATATTGGCGTGCCCCTCACGCTGCTTTCGTTTTCGGACGACACCGAAATCGGGATTGTGGAAATGGGTGCCAACCACCAAAAAGAAATCGAGTTTCTGTGCTCGATCGCAACGCCTGATTACGGATACATCACGAATTTCGGTAAAGCGCATTTAGAAGGCTTCGGCGGCTTTGAAGGTGTTATTAAAGGGAAAAGCGAATTGTATGAGTACCTGGGCAAAGGACATAAAACGGCCATCATCAATCTCGACGACCCCATCCAGAATGAAAAATCCACTCAATTACGGCGTATTACGTTTGGCACAAATGTTTCCGAAGCGGATGTGGTATTCCATACGCCCGTAGCCGACCCTTTTGTCGTTACATCGTACGGCGCCACTGAAATACACTCGCATCTTATCGGCCTTTACAACGCTTCAAACATACATGCCGCCATCGTTATAGGCCGCCATTTTGATATTCCCGATGCGTTGATAAAGGCGGGGATTGAAGGATATGTGCCTTCAAACAACCGATCACAGATTGTAAAGAAAGGCTCGAACGACATCATACTCGATGCCTATAACGCCAATCCAAGCAGCATGCGCGAGGCGCTCCGAAACCTTTCCGCCCTCAATAAGAAAACGAAATATGCCGTGTTGGGAGATATGTTCGAATTGGGAACCGAAAGCCGCGAGGAGCATCGGGATATCGTATTGCTGACCGGCGAATTAGGAGTACCGGCACTATTCATCGGCAAGAGCTTCTTCGAACATCAGGAAGAGGCATCCGGACAAACCTTTTTTGCCGACTTCGATTCGGCAGCGGCCTATATCCGAAAGCACGCGCCGACGAATACGACCCTGCTGATCAAGGGCTCCCGGGGCATGGCATTGGAACGCTTGATGGACGTCCTTTAAATACTCATCAGGAAGCCTACCAAGTTCTCTTTTTTAGTCAGCCCGAGTTTCTTGCGCAGACGGTAACGAGCGAGTTCGACCCCTCCTTGCGAGATATTCATTACCTCTGCGATTTCCTTCGTCGACATATTCATCAAAAGATAGGTAGCGAGGTCGAGTTCGCGTGGTGAAATGGTCGGAAATTGTTCTTTCAGTCGCTTTAGAAAGTCGAAATGCACGTTTCGAATATGCTTTTCAAGGTCTTTCCAACTCTTGTCGGCACTCACTTCTTTGGTAATACTCTTGTGGATGCGGCTGATCTGTGACCGCGCACCTTCATCTAGTCTTTCGGCATCGATGTCTTTGATCTTCTGGATGATGCCGTTCAGTATTTTATTCTTCTTCACTACCTGGAGCGAATTGTTGACCAACTCTTTGTCTTTCGTGAGCAAACTGATTCGAAGTCGTTCATTCTTAAGTCGTTCAATCTCTTTCTCCAACTCATACTGCTCCTGACGGATCCGCGCTTCTTTTTCGAGATAGAGACGTCGCTGCTCCAGCGTTTCATAATATTTGTTACGGCGGATGTGGGCCGATATGCGAATACGGATATAGTAGAATGCCAGTACAGCCAATATAATGTATACGACGTATGCCAGTGGATGTCGGTACCAGGGTGGCGCCACATGAAACGGAAGTGCTGTGGCAGCGGAGACGACCCCGAAACTGTTGCGCACCCGAACCAGCATTCGGTAGTCGCCTTCGTGTAAATTCGTGTACTCCTTTACGGAACCGCGTGACCACGGACTCCATTTTCCATCAAACCCTTCCAGTTTATACGAGAACATGACGTTTTCCCTACCTTCATAAATCGGGGCCGAAAACGTGAACTTCACATTGTTCTGATTATACGACAAATCATATTCGGCCGCGCGCTTCGGACCGTTTCCGAAAATACGCACTTCGTCACCGAAAGTAAAGCTCCGAACATAAGCCGCGGAACGATCGTTGAAATTCCGCTGTAGTCCGGAATCGTAGTGCACCAATCCCTCTGCCAATCCGATGAAGATATTATTGGGTCCAGAGGTATACACATTTTCATAATTGGCAACGAGTTCCCCTTTCAGGTTCGAGAAAGGTTCGCTTACGTGGGTATAGCCGGCACCACTGCGCATGAACGCTCCAATCGACTCTCCGTATATGTACCAAATATTACCTTCCGCATCCTCAAATATACTCCGGGTGGGTGGTACTTTCGAAAAGAGTTCGGTGTAGTACTGCTCGGGTCTGAAGGTATCTTCCTGCCGCGAATACGTATAAAAATGATTGTTGACGTGGAAATAGATCTTTCCACCGATTGCCTGAACACCGCCGATCCCTTTGTCTTTTGAAGAAAGCGAGTTATAGACCTTTATAGACTTAAATCGACTCAGATCCTCTGAAAGCTGCATTTGGAATAACTGGCCGTCCTTCCGGAACCACGCAAAGCGGTCATCCATTTCAAAAGTGCCTGTTGACTTATCAAAACCGGCTACATGGTTCACCAGCTTCCACCCAGAAGGTGTGCGTTCGAAAATACCAAACCCACTGTAATTCGCCCCCATCATGACGTTAGGGCGCGAAGGAAGCTTGCGGAAGCACCAATATCCTTTTGAATCGATGACCCTAACCACGCGATTGCCCTTCAATACCAGCGCACCGCGGTTGTGTCCACACAGTAACTCCCCGTCGATGACGGTGAGACTCCAAGCCTGCCCGGTGGTGCCTTCTACCAATTCAAACGTATCCTGCCGGAACGGAACGCTCCAGTCGTGCACATAGACGCCGCGATTGGTCGCTACGTACAGGCGTCCATCATAAATAACAGAAGCGTAAACCGAACTGAGTTCGTAGCTGAAGCCGAAAAACGTGAAGGACGAGTTTTCATTTACGAACGTAACTCCATTGTCCAGCGCCAACCAAAGATTGTCTGCTGAATCAACAAATGAGCCCAAAATCGTATTGTTCTGAAGTCCTTTCTTTCGATTGATATGTTGGATGATATGGCCGTCGTAATCCACCACAATTACCCCATCGGAAACCGAATTCAGGGCAATGAAACGGTCAGCGATTGCCGCGCCACCCAAGCAACTGTTCCGGCGCATAAAATCATTGGCCTCCGTTGTCCAAGGGCGAAGCCGTCCGGCCTGATAGACAAAAAGCCCCTTGTCGATGGTGGTTATGAGAAGCTGATCGCCCTTAATCTGAAACATACCCCAGACCTCGGTGTTGTTGAGATCGGTCGTGCCGGGAAGTGCTGACAACAGGCCTTCACGGTAGCGCATGAGCCCGTTCTTCATGTCCTGCACATAGAGTTGTCCTTCAACCAAAAACGAAAACTGGAACCGCTCGGGTGCGTCGACCAAGCGAAGTTTATCCTCTTTATAGCTATAGATAGACGTAAATGCCTGAAATATGACTTCATCGCCGGATGTGTGGATCTTCCAGATAAAGTCGATTAGGTCGCGAGACTCTTTTGCAAGTCGTTTTGACAACGAATGGTAGGTAAGTTTCCCATTTACACCGGCCGCAAAATACCCGAACTCATTGTAGCCGCCTACATATATCCGATCGTTCTTGCCGACCTTCAACGACCGCACCGCAGGACGTTCAGGAAGCGGATAAAGTGTCCACGACGACCCATCAAACTGCAATAAGCCATTATTATTGGCAAAGTACAGGTTACCGTTGCGATCTTGGTCGGCGCACCAGTTTTGGGTGGCGCCTCCATACTCCGATTTTCGGTAATTCCGTATTTCAGGAAGCCCGATCGACTTGATCTGCGCTTCCGCAAACGTTTGAAAAAGCAGCAGAAACGCCACAAATGCCGCATACTTAACAACTGAAGACCGGTAAATCCTTATCAAAATCTCAAATATTTAACGAACAAATAGCAGTTCAAACGTTTTCGGAAATCGCCCAAAAACGGGCCAAAAAACCGCTATAAGCCGAATTTGTCCTAAAAGTACGATTGTAGGGTTAAAAACACGTCATTAACTTTTAAATAACATATAAAATTTAATAATATATAATTGATTTATAATAACTTAAAATTAGTTTGATGTGTTTTTGTAAAGCAAAAATAAATTGACTGATGTGTTTTTGTAAAGAAAATTAGATGCGAGGTTTCTAAAATAGATAGTATTATTGCGTCAAATCAATAATTAACCAACCCAAAATTTCAGAAATATGAAATTGACAAAACTACTTGTATTTTGTTTTTCATTGTTCTCGATGGTGGCGTTCAGTCAGAGCGTGACGGTATCAGGAACGGTGACAGACGAAACCGGGATGCCCATCCCAAGTGCCAGTGTGGTGGTGAAAGGCTCCACAAACGGTACATCAACCGATCTGGACGGTAAATTCCAGATTACGGCGGATGCCAACGCCACTCTTGTTTTTTCTTTTGTAGGTTACCAGGCGAAAGAAGAAACCATTCTAGACCGTCGTAGCATCGACGTTCGACTGATGCCCGAAACCGAAAGCCTTAATGAGGTAGTTGTAATCGGGTACGGCACACAGAAAAAGAGTGTGGTAACGGGTGCGATTTCTAAGGTAAAAGCCAAAGACCTGGAAGGCCAGCCCGTGACACGTATCGAGCAGACTTTGCAGGGCCGTACCTCAGGGGTATACGTGGCCTCTAACTCAGGTCAGCCCGGAAGTAACGCAACGATACGGATTCGGGGTACATCGACACTCAACAATAACGACCCACTCTACGTTGTTGATGGCATTATTGTAGAGCCGTCCGGTGTTCAAGTTTTAAACCAATATGACATCGAGTCTGTAGAAGTATTGAAAGACGCCTCGGCATCAGTTTACGGTACACGGGCAGCGCAGGGGGTCATCCTTATTACAACCAAAAAAGGAAAATCCGGGAAGCTGACGGTTAAGTACAACGGTTTTACCGGTTTCTCCGAAGCCTCTCGCCGCGTGGATGTATTGAATGCCACAGAATATGCTACCCTTATAAATGAACGAGAAGTCAACGACGGACGCGCCATTACGTATCCTGACCCTACAATATTCGGTCGCGGTACGGACTGGCAGGATGTGATATTCCAAAAAGCAGCGCGCCAGTCGCAGAGTTTTAGCCTCAGTGGAGGAAACGATACCTCAAAATTCTACGCCTCGTTTAGCCTGGTAGATCAGGAAGGTATCGTCCTACCAGACATTTCCCGTTATCAACGAAAAACAGTTCGACTGAATTCTGATCACAAACTTGGTAAGTATTTCACTTTTGGTCAAACCGCCAGCTTTACCGTAGAGCGTAACCGCGGGATCGGAAATACTAATAGCGAGTTTGGTGGACCATTATCATCAGCACTCAACCTCGATCCGATAACTCCGCTGGTCATCACAGACCCCGCGGTCGCAGGCGCTTTCCCTTATGGTGGGCCGTCTGGGGAAAATGGTATTATTCGCGATGCCAACGGAAATCCTTATGGTATCTCAACGCTTGTAACAAATGAAATGGCCAACCCCCTTGCCTATCAGGAAACACGCCGTGGAGGTTATGGGTTCGCCCAAAATATTTTTGGAAACTTTTACCTCGAAGCAGCCCCGATAGAAGGTTTGAAACTAAGGAGCACGGTATCTGGAAAACAAGCCTTTTATGGAGGCGAGTCCTTTACGCCTGAATACTACTTCAATAGCGGACCTCCGGGCAACAACGACATTAACAACATTTCTCGTAATAATGCCAGCAATTTTTTCTGGAGCATTGAAAATACCGCCACATACGAGCGTAAGATATCCGACCACAACATTAGCGTGCTTGTTGGACAGGGTTACTACGTGAATCAGGGCGAACGAGGAAGCGGCCAGACGTACAAGGATATTCCTGTCGACTCTTGGAAAGACGCATCCTTTAATTTTGCTGTACCTGATGCGAATAGGACGACGTATGCTTACACGGCGCCTGACGTGAAATTAACCTCATTGTTTGCCCGATTAACATACGATTTCAAAGAACGCTACCTATTTCAGGGGTTCATCCGTCGGGACGGGTCCACACAATTCGGCAGCAGCGAGAAATACGGTTACTTCCCATCGTTCTCTTTCGGATGGGTTCCAAGCAAAGAGTCTTTCTGGAAGGAAAACAAAATTCTGACGCAACTAAAACTTCGCGGTAGTTGGGGTGTATCGGGTAATGATAAAACCGACTCTTTTGGATATGCTTCTCTTATCGGCGGCGGATATAACTATACCTTTGGAGGCACTCCGGTTATTTACACAGGCTCCACGATTACGCGTGCTGCAAACCCATTCTTACGCTGGGAAGAAACAACAAAAAGCAATATCGCCGTTGATTTAACCTTTTTCCAATCATTGACTTTCTCTTTAGATGTATGGAAGAGCAAGACGGAAGGAATTCTGCAACGCCAGCCCGTTCCAGGTTATCTCGGACTCGACGCTCCTCTTGCAAACTTGGGTAATGTAACGAACAACGGTGTTGATTTCGAACTGGGTTACAACAAAAAACTTGGAGATTTTAATGTTGGCTTTTCAGGAAACCTATCGGTCATGAAAAACCGGGTTGACTACATCTCTCCCGCCCTTGATTTCTATGGTAACGGAGGAGTACAGTCTATGCAGGGAGAAGTGCAAAGAGTACAGGTGGGTGACACCTTCGGCGCATTCTACGGTTTCCATACATTGGGCGTATTCCAAAACCAGGCGCAGATTGACAGCTATGTCAATGCTGCCGGAGACCCGATACTGCCAAATGCGCGACCAGGGGATTTTATCTGGGAAGATATTTCTGGCGATGGTGAAATCGATGCGGATGACCGGAAAGTACTGGGGCAGTCGCTTCCAAAATACACCTTTGGTTTTACAGTAAATGTTTCTTATAAGAGCTTTGATTTCAACATGATGGCCCAAGGCGCAGGCGGAAACAAGATTTTCAACGCCCTCCGTCGTCTCGAATTGGCCGATGCCAATTACCAGGCGAACGCCCTTCAGCGTTGGACGGGTGAAGGAACATCCAATGACTTCCCGCGTCTTACTAAAGACGATCCGAACTCCAATTTTTCTCGACCTTCAAATTTCTATTTGGAAGACGGAGACTACCTGAGAATCAAAACCATGCAACTGGGTTATTCGCTCCCTACCGACGTTATTGCACAGATAGGGTTGTCACGCGCCCGTATCTACCTAATGGGAGAAAATCTCATCACATTTACAAAATACACCGGATATGATCCCGAAATTGGTGGTGGAAACTCTGTCGGTATTGATCGTGGATTTTATCCACAGGCCCGGAGTTACTTCCTGGGTGTGAATCTTGATTTCTAAAAAAATTAAACTATGAAAATACTAACAAAAAGCAAGTTTCTCCTTTTCGGTGCCGCATTGGCACTCGCAACTGGATGTGGTGTTGAAGACATCAGCGAAACACCAAAAGGTAATTTCTTCGAAGAGAATTATTACAAAAATGAAGAACAGTGTTTTTCAGGACTCGTGTCCGTCTATGATGTTCTCCGGAAGAACTCCGGCGGATTCGAGAACATGATTACCATGATGAATGCGGGCTCTGACGATTTCTACGCCGGTGGCGGTAGCCCTTCGGATGGTGCGGGCATTCACGGTTTTGACAACTTCACAATCAACGAATTAAATGTACCCCGCAGTTTCTTTGGCGATTACTACAGGGGCATAACCCGGGCTAATGTCCTTATCGCGAAGTTACCGGATGCGACATTCAGTAGTGAAACGCAAAAAGCAAGGTTCCTGGCAGAAGCGAGAACACTTCGGGCGTTTTACTACTTCGAACTAGTAAACCTGTTTGGAAACATCCCACTTATTACCGCTCCCATCTCCGCAACTGAGGCCTATCAGATTCCACAAGCGAGTAAGGCAGATGTTTATGCTTTTATCGAATCGGAGTTGGTTGCCGCCGTGGGAGATTTACCAACGACAGTTTCAAACAGTGAACTCGGAAGGCTGACGCAGGGAGCTGGCAAAGCTATACTGGGCAAGGTGTACCTCTTTGAGGAAAAATGGGCTGAAGCTGCCGCCCAACTCCAGGATGTAAATGGTACCCCGGGCGGTACCAGCATGTATGGTTACAAATTGGTAGCCGACTTTGCTAGCCTCTGGAGTATCAACAATAAGTTCAATACAGAATCCATCCTTGAAGTACAGCACACCAACCTTAGCAACGCCGGATGGGGTAACTGGGGCTCAAGTTCTGACGAAGGAAATACGGTCAATCAAATGGTAGGACCGCGTGGCTTCAGCCGCTCGGACATGTCGATTCCATCTTACATTTCAGGATGGAGTTTCAACACCGTTACACAAAGTCTTTACGACGCAATGTCGGGTGACCCGCGTTTCAGCGCCACAATCTTCGACCTTAAAACGTTGAAAGCACAAAACCGGGCCGATTACGCCGCTGCTGATCAGGATACCGGCTACTTCCTGAAGAAATTCATGCCACTTACTACAGAAACATCTACAGGAGGCGGAAATGCGGAGTTGAATTACCGTCAGAATACCTACTGGATCCGTCTTGCCGATACCTACCTCATGGAGGCGGAAGCACTCGTCCATACCGGAAACGTAGATCGCGCCCGGGACCTGGTAAATGCGGTTCGTAACCGTGTCGGACTCGCGCCGCTGCCAGCCGCACAAGTTACCCTGTCAGCAATTTATAATGAGCGTCGCCTGGAGTTGGCCGGCGAAGGTCACCGTTTCTTTGACCTCGTACGTACACAAAACACCGCTCCATTGGTGCCATTCGGCTTCCAGTCAGGTAAGAATGAGGTATTACCATTGCCTTTTGAAGATATTGCCAACACGAAATTGGTTCAGAATCCAGGTTATAATTAATCATTAAAATCAGAAACATGAGATCAACACTCAAAAGATTTTCCTTTATGATGGCTCTGGGCTTTGTCGCCTTTTTGTCATCCTGTTCACCTGACGAGTCGGGAACCAATGGCCTCGAAACAGGCCAAATGGACGCTTCCTTTACCATTACCCCTATCGATGGCTCTGCCAACCGATTCAGACTGACCGCCAACAACAATGACGGCGCAATCAAGCATATTTGGAATACAGGCGGAACGGACATGGTCACCGGAGAGTATATCGATATTTTTCTCCCGGATATTGATACTTATACCATCAGGCATACGGTAACGGGAATTGGCGGCGCCTCCGTTTCCGCTGAACAGCCATTAAATGTCACCACTGCAGATCCTATCGCCGGAAACCTCATCCATGGAGGAAAATTCAAGACTCTGGAAGATTACAATCAATTCCAGATCCTAACCATTAGTGCCGGTGGCACCGCTTGGTCGTATGATGCCACCAACCAATGGGCGACGATCCAGGGTGGCGGTTGGAATCAACAGGGTATCTTCCAAGCCGTGCAGGTAGAAGGTGGTAAAACGTACGAGGTGAATATGAGGGTAAAAGGATTGGGATCCATCAATACCTGGTTCGAGTTATATGTCTCGCAGACCGCTCCTACACAAGGCAACGACTATAGCGCCGATGGTAAAAGGATGCAGATCAACACGTGGGCCGGCTGTGGCGGTTCGCCTTATGACGGACTCTTCTCAGCCGTACAATGTGCCGCGAACGAAACTTCCGGACGCTTTATAACTTTCGCAAACAGCGGAACTGCCTACGTGGTAGTGAAGTGCGGTGGCGAAAACATCGGTTCCGTAAGCATTGATGACGTCGAAATGCGACGTACAAATTAGGTTAAGTTAGTTGAGTTAGTATGAAATAGCCTGTACTCGTTTGAATACGGGCTATTTTTCCTTTGCCTTTTCCGTACTACCCCAAAATAATACAATAGCATGAAAAAAAGCAGCGCACTGCCTTTCCTGATTACAGCCGCCCTTCTCACCGGCGGACGTTCGGGTGCGCAGCAGGCCGGATCGGCCACATCCGGAAAATTAAAAACAGTGGCGGTTTACACGACGGCCGATAGTACCAAAACCCGACTGGCACTGACCAACCGCGGCACCTTCGGCCCTTCCCGCCAACCGCTGGAAACCGAAACCTGCGTATTCGTCAATCCCGATAAATCATTCCAGACGTTTCTCGGAATCGGCGGCGCCATAACCGATGCCAGCGCAGAGGTATACGGCAAATTGTCGAAATCGAAACAGGCCGAATTCATTAAAGCGTATTACGATAGTGAGACCGGCATCGGTTATTCGCTGTTGCGAACCACTATTCACAGTTCGGATTTCGCCAGCGGAAGCTATACCTACGTGAAAGAAGGCGATAAAGACCTCGCCACGTTCAACATCGATCACGATCGCAAATACCGACTGCCGCTCATCAAGGATGCGATTCGCACCGCCGGAGGGCACCTCACAACATATTGCAGTCCGTGGAGCCCACCTGCCTTCATGAAATCGAACGGTACCATGCTGAAAGGTGGCACCCTCCTGCCCGACTTCCAACAGGCCTGGGCCAACTATTATGTGAAATTCATCCGGGCGTATGAAAAAGAAGGCATCCCAATTTGGGGTACTTCCGTCCAAAACGAACCGATGGCCACGCAGAAATGGGAATCCTGTATTTTCTCTGCAGAAGCCGAACGGGACTTCCTTAAAAATTACCTCGGTCCGACCCTGCAAAAAGAAGGACTGGGAGATAAGAAAATCATTGTCTGGGATCACAATCGTGACCTCATGGTGCAACGTGCCAATACGATTTTTGGCGACCCGGAAGCGTCTAAATACGCGTGGGGACTTGGGTTCCACTGGTATGAAACCTGGACAAAGGGCGAGCCGATGTATGACAACGTAGCGGCCGTGCACGAAGCCTATCCCGACAAAGCACTGATTTTCACCGAAGGATGCGTAGAGAAATTCGATCCGGCCCGCTACCAATATTGGCCGAATGCCGAACGCTATGGTGAGCAGATGATTCATGATTTCAACAACGGTACCGTAGCCTGGACCGACTGGAACATCCTCTTGGACGAAAAAGGAGGGCCTAACCACGTCGCCAATTTCTGCTTTGCGCCTATCCATGCCGATCTAAACACCGGTGAACTGATTTACACGCCTTCGTATTATTACATAGGCCATTTTTCGAAGTTTATCCGTCCGGGAGCACACCGAATAGCGACCTCTGTAAGCCGTAGCAGCCTACTGAGCACCTCCTTCCGCAATACCGACGGACAACTCGTGACCGTGGTCATGAACCGAAGTGCCAAAACCATAACCTACGACCTCATCGTCGGAAAAGAGAAAACCACCGTTACCATACCCTCACACGGGATTCAAACCCTGGTCTACTAAAATTTACTACTATGAAAAAAATTATCCTGCTACTGGCGCTTCTTCCGCTGGTGGCCCAGGCGCAATTTGTCCATCAAAGCGGGCAAACGATCGTCGACGGAAACAACAACAACCTGCTGCTGCGGGGCCTCGGCCTGGGCGGCTGGATGCTTCAGGAAGGATACATGCTCCAAATGTCATCCTTCGCCGGACCCCAACACGAAATACGCGCCAAAATCCAGCAACTCTGCGGTGAGGCAAATACCGATGCTTTCTATGCTGCCTGGCGGGCGAACGGTATCACCAAGCGCGACATCGATTCGCTGGCCTCATGGGGCTTCAACTCGATACGGTTACCCATGCATTACAACCTGTATACGCTTCCGATCGAGCAAGAACCTGTTGCCGGGCAAAATACCTGGCTCGATGAAGGTTTCACCATGACCGATAACCTGTTGAGTTGGTGCGCGGCCAACAACATCTACCTGATCCTGGACATGCACGCAACGCCGGGTGGACAAGGGAAAGACGCCGCCATTTCCGACTATGACAGCTCTAAACCGTCATTATGGGAAAGCCAGGCCAATAAAGACAAACTCGTCGCGCTATGGCGGAAACTCGCGGATCGTTATAAGGACAGTCCCTGGATTGCCGGCTACGACCTCATCAATGAACCCAACTGGGATTTTACGGGCGGAGGTAATATCAACGGGTGTTCCGAAAACAGCAACGCACCCCTCCGATCCCTTTACATGGCGATTACGACGGCGATACGCGAAGTCGATACCAACCACATGATTATCCTGGAAGGGAACTGTTGGGGAAACAACTATAATGGAATGTTTCCGCTGTGGGACTCGAATATGGCGTTGAGTTTCCACAAATACTGGAACAGCAATACCGTAGGGGCCATACAGGGCATCCTCAACCTTCGAACACAACACAACGTGCCACTGTGGCTGGGCGAAAGTGGTGAAAACTCGAATGTCTGGTTTACAGATGCGATCTCGCTGGTCGAGTCGCAGAACATCGGATGGGCGTTTTGGCCGATGAAGAAAATTGAAAGCATCGCAGGCATCACCGACGTCACCAAAACCGACGACTACCAAGTGTTGCTCAATTACTGGCAAAACGGGGGCACACAACCGTCACAGGCTTTCGCCACTGCGACCATGATGCAGATGGCGGAAAACTATAAAATGCAGAATGTCACAATCAAAGATGATGTGAAAGACGCAATGTTCCGTCAGGTGCAAAGTGCGGAGACACTTCCCTACAAAAACCATCCACTGCCCGGAAAGGTATTTGCATCGGAATACGACCTCGGCCGCTACCTGTCGGCCTACTACGACACCGAAATTGCGAACTACCGCGTGGATACCGGCACCTTTTCCGACTGGAATAAAGGATGGGCGATGCGAAATGACGGCGTCGACGTGCAGAAAACGAATGATACGCCTTCGAACGGCTTCCATGTGAGCCATACCGTCGGCGGTGAATGGATGCTCTATACCCTAAATGCGAACGCCGATACGGCCTATGACATAGACATCCGGTATTCGGGAACATCCGCAGGGAAGATCCACTTTGAAAATGCGTCAGGTGTTATCTCCGAATCGATCAACCTTCCGTCTACAGGTTCCTATACCACCTGGGGCACGGTGACCCTTCCGGGCGTCATCCTGAAACAGGGAACCAACAAAATAAAAATGTGGTTCGACGCGGGGAACGTCAACGTCAACTATTTCGAACTCAAGAACCCGGCTGCTCCTTCCTCGATTGCATTCAAAGCAGTGATGGCGCAAACAAACGTACTGGGCGATAAGATCAGCCTTTGGTTCAACAAAGACATCCAAACCGGACTGAACCTTTCCACGAACAACCTGCAACTGAAAGTCAACGGAAATGTAGTAGCCCTCACGGCTGTTTCGTATGTGAGCGGAAGTCCCAACCAACTGCTCCTCAAACCGGCTATTCCAGTCAATGCAACGGATGCCCTTACGTTAACCTACACCGGCACGCTGCTGACCGCCACCGACTCTTCTGCATTGGGTACGTTTTCCAACATGGCAGTGGTGAACAAAACGGGCAACATCGTTGGGATATCGGGGCAGATTGAAGCCGAAAACTATTTTTTCAACTCGGGCCTCACCGTTGAAACCACAACCGACACAGGAGGCGGTTCCAATATCGGCTATACCGATACGGGCGACTACCTTGACTACCTCGTCAACGTCGGTGAGGCCGGAAGTTATAAAATCGAATACCGTCATTCCGGTCAGAGCGCGCAGGGGCAAATCAAGATGCAACTGATCAACGAAACGACCCAGGACATACAGACCGTCACACTTCCGGCAACGGGCGGCTGGCAAACCTGGTCGACGCAAACGGCCTTCGCCAACCTTCCACAAGGCCGCTACTACCTGCGCCTTATGGTCGTAAGCAGTGGTTTCAACCTCAACTGGGTGAAGCTTACCCTGGTGCCGGCCGATGACGACGGTGATAATGTGGCAAATGCCACCGACCTTTGTCCAAACACACCTTCGGGCGATGTAGTGGATTTTAACGGATGTACGATCTTCAGCCTTCCGGCCGACAATTTCAGCATCGTGGCGGCATCCGAAACCTGCCGTAATGCCAATAACGGAAGTATTACCATCAGCTCTGCTGCGAGCCATCCGTTTTTGGCAACACTGACGGGTCCGGAAAACAACAACGCGAACTTTACCACGTCTACTTCGTTTACGGGCTTACCAGCGGGCGACTACACGGTGTGCATTACCCTACCGGCTACGCCGTCTTTCCAACGGTGCTTTTCCGCTTCGATCGGGCAACCGCAGGATTTGGCCGTATTGTCGCGTCTTTCCGCCGATGGCAACACCGTGACGCTTGGCCTCAACGGCGGTCGGTTGTATCGTATCGAACATAATGGCACGGTTTTCATGACCGACCAATCGTCCTTCGAGCTTGCCTTACGCCCCGGCGCGAATGAAGTCGTCGTGACCACCGATGCCCCCTGTCAGGGCACCTTCCGCCAACGGTTTGACGTGGTAGTGAAAGCGACCCTTTACCCCGACCCGGCCGATAGCGAGTTACACGTGCTTCTTCCAGGCAAAGCCGACCAGACTTTGGAGTGCTTTGTGTATTCATTGATTGGAAAGGAAATGTCGCATACGTATGGAACGGGGCAATCGCACGACCTTGACGTTTCCACGCTGCAAAGCGGCACCTACCTTGTAAAAACCGTCACACCCGACGGCACGTATCACGCCAAATTCATAAAACGATGAAACTACATAACATCCTTTTTCTGTCAATGCTCTCGGTCATGGCGTCCTGCGGAAGCGGAGGCGGTGATGGAGACGGAGGCGGTACGGAACCGAATGCCGTTGCGCTCGTCTATCCGCTCAACAACTCAGAATGCGAAACCGGCGAACCTGTTTCGTCCACCCGAAGCCGCATCACCTTTGAATGGAATGCTGCTGACAACGCCGATAGCTATTCGGTGTATGTGAAAAACCTCCAAACCCAGGCCGTGTTGCAATATCCCGCGGGTGCGGCCACTACGCTCGACATCGAACTGAACCGCGCCACACCGTATTCCTGGTATGTCGTATCGAAAAAAGAAGGGGTATCACAGACGGGCACCAGCGAAAAATGGAAGTTCTACAATGCCGGTGAACCCGTCAACAGCTATGTACCGTTCCCTGCGGATGTAGTAACACCGCCAATGAGTGCGACCGTCTCCGGACTGTCTGTTACGTTGGCGTGGGATTCCGGCGACGTAGACGATAACATCAGCGGGTACGACGTGTATTTCGGTACCGCAGCATCGCCCTCTACCCTGCTTACTTCTACCACGACGACACAGGTCACGAATGTAACCGTGACCGCCGCTACGACCTATTATTGGAAAGTGGTGACCCACGACGCCGACGGCAACAGTTCTACGTCGCCCGTTTTCCAGTTCAAAACCAATTGAGATTTGATTTGTTATTTTTAGTTTGAGAGCCCCGTTCCCCGACGGGGTTTTTTCATTTATTTTTGGGACATGACCGAATATGATGACATACTCAGGTGGATGTTTGCGCAATTGCCTATGTACCAACTACAAGGTGCATCGGCCTATCGGAAAGACCTGGGCAATACCCACGCGTTGGCGGACCATTTGGGGCATCCGGAAGACGGATTGGTGTGTATCCACGTGGCGGGTACCAATGGTAAAGGATCGACTTCGCATTTGCTGGCTTCGGTGCTGCAGGAAGCGGGGTACAAAACCGGACTTTACACTTCTCCACATTTAAAGGATTTCCGGGAACGTATACGTGTCGACGGCAAGATGATCCCGGAAAAAGAGGTCGTCAACTTCATCCGAACCCACCGGGCTTTTTTCGAGGCACACGACATGAGTTTCTTTGAAATGTCGGTCGGATTGGCCTTTTCGTATTTCCGTAAAGAAAAAACCGATATCGCCATTATTGAAACCGGTATGGGCGGGCGGCTCGATTCTACCAATATCGTTACCCCACTGGTGGCCGTCATCACGAATATTGGGAAAGACCACACGCAGTTCCTGGGAGACACACTCGAAAAGATTGCGTCGGAAAAAGCGGGTATCATCAAACCCGGGATTCCGGTCGTTATTGGTGAATATACAACGGAAACGAAACCCGTCTTCGAAACAACGGCGGCCCAACGGCAGGCACCGATTTTCTATGCGGCAGATGCGGTGTATCCCTCCTATCCATCGGCTTTGGAAGGGTATTACCAGGAAGCCAACAAACGCACCGTTCTCAAAACGCTGGAGGTGTTGGCCGCCACGACCGATTTTCGGGTGACAGAAACCAACATCCGCGAGGGATTTCTTCGGGTAAAAGAACACACCGGGCTTCGCGGACGCTGGGAGGTATTGGGACAGCAGCCTTTGGTGGTGGCGGATACCGGACACAACCGGCACGGACTCGAATTAGTAGTACAGCAACTGCAGGATGGATTGGAAGGCCGTTTGCACGTGGTCATAGGCGTTGTAAATGACAAAGATCTCAGGGAAATCCTGCCGTTATTCCCTAAAGAGGCCCATTATTACTTTACGAAGCCGGATATTCCCCGCGGACTCGACGCAACGGTGTTACAGAAGGAAGCAAGCCGATATGGATTGCACGGAAACGTATATACTTCTGTAAAAGACGCTTACGAGGACGCCACTTTAGAAGCCGCACCAACCGACCGCGTGTTCGTGGGAGGCAGCACCTTTGTTGTCGCAGAAATTTTATAAAAAAGACATCTTTTGTTTGCAAATACCGAAAACGGCGCTATATTTGCACTCGCAATACGGGCGATTAGCTCAGCTGGTTCAGAGCACCTCGTTTACACCGAGGGGGTCGGGGGTTCGAATCCCTCATCGCCCACAGAAAAGCCGAAACGAAAGTTTCGGCTTTTTTATTTTCAGGATGGTGTCAAAAGGGTGGCTTTTGGAACGGCGGATGGGGAAAAAAATAGCCTGATTGACATGAGTTTTTTTTATGTAAAATTCCCCCTGGAATCAAACTGCGAGTAATCTGTCCATAAAGCAGGATTATCTACCGAAGTCCGCGATATTTGCAATAGCAAAGTACCCGTTATGGAATATGCCGGTTATCTCGCGTCCCTCCTCATTGGTATTGCCCTGGGCCTTATTGGCGGTGGCGGCAGTATCCTGACCATTCCGATATTGGTGTATCTGTTTGGCATCTCTCCCAAATCGGCCACTACCTATTCGCTCTTTATTGTAGGATTTACGGCTGCCATTGGGGCAGTACGGCATTACCTGTTGGGTAACATCCGCATACGATCGGCAATGGTGTTCGCCCTTCCTTCTTTGGCTACCCTGCTTTTGGTGCGTAAAATGGTACTTCCGGCGCTACCCGAAACGCTTTTCGACAGCCCGGGTTTCGTCTTGTCGAAAGACACCTTCATTATGGCATTGTTCGCACTTTTGATGGTCGCGGCATCCTATTCGATGATTCGTACCAAGGGGCCCGCACAGCCCGGTACGCACCAACCGGTTCGGATTGCGATAATAGGGGCTATTGTCGGCGTCGTCACCGGATTTTTGGGTGCGGGAGGCGGATTCCTGATCATACCGGCGCTCGTTTTCTTTACCGGCATCGACATGAAACAAGCCGTGGGCACCTCCTTACTGATCATTGCGTTCAATTCACTGCTGGGCTTCGTGGGTGATGTGATAGGAGGTACGGAGGTCGACTACCGACTTCTCTTCAGCGTGTCGGCATTTGCAACGGTAGGTATTTTCATCGGCACCCAACTTTCACGAAAAATAGACGGTAGCAAGCTGAAACCCGCCTTCGGATGGTTTGTATTGGTGATGGGCCTTTACATCATCGGCCGGGAACTGTTGACGCGCTAAGGACACACCATCCCGACGGGCACGGTAGCATCCTCTTCCCACATCAAATAAAAAAAGCGCTTGTGTGATACTTGTCACTGACCAGCCCTTCTCCATTCCCTACTTTTGATCCGTCCATTCAAAACGATCACCCGGCGGCGTGCTATCCAACGCCTCCCTTAAAACGGATACCACTATGAAAGTAGAACAAATTTACACAGGCTGTATCGCCCACGCCGCGTACTACGTGGAAAGCAATGGCCAAGCTGCGATTTTTGACCCTTTGCGGGAAGTGCAACCGTATCTCGACCGTGCGTTGAAAGACAACGCCACCATCAAATACGTATTCCTTACCCATTTCCACGCCGATTTTGTTTCAGGCCACCTTGACCTGGCGCACAAAGCTGGCGCCCAGATTGTGTATGGGCCCAATGCAAAACCTGCCTATGAAATCATTTCCGCCGAAGACGGACAAATTTTCGAAGTCGGGGGTTGTAAGGTTAAGGTGCTGCACACACCCGGACACACCATGGAAAGTACCACCTTTCTCCTGATTGACGAAACCGGAAAGGAGCACGGCCTTATTACCGGTGACACCCTTTTTATCGGAGATGTAGGCCGACCCGACCTCGCACAGCACGTGGTCTCAGAACTCACACAGGATAAACTGGCCCGATTGCTATACCATTCCCTTCGTGAGAAAATCATGCCGCTGTCGGACGACCTCATCGTGTATCCGAACCACGGTGCCGGATCGGCCTGCGGAAAAATGATGAGCAAGGAGACGACCGACACGCTCGGACACCAAAAAGCGACCAATTATGCACTGGCGCCCGACATGACGGAAGATGAATTCGTAACCGCGCTTCTTACCGGTTTGACAACACCTCCCGGTTACTTCCCCTCCAACGTGCTGATGAACATCCGAGGATACGACAGCCTGGATTCGGTGCTCGAGAAAGCGAAACGTCCACTCTCGCCTACGGAATTCGAAGCTGCGGCAAACGAAACACGCGCAGTGGTGCTTGACACCCGGAACGCGTCTGACTTCGCACAGGGTTTCATCCCGAACAGCATCAATATCGGCCTCGACGGCAGTTTTGCCATGTGGGTCGGCGAAATGATCATCAACATCCAACAGGAAATACTGCTGGTAACTGACGAAGGCAAGGAGGAAGAAACCATGATACGCCTATCGCGGATTGGCTTCGACCACACCATCGGTTACCTCAAGGGCGGTATCGATGCCTGGAAAGCCGAAGGTCGCGAGTTGGATTCGGTAGGACGCATCACGGCTGAGGAACTCGAGGAAATGGCCGACGGCAGCTTCCCGATATTCGATGTGCGCAAAAGAAGTGAATTTGCCTCCGAGCATTTGGTCGACGCGATCAATGTGCCGTTGAACGAACTCAACCAACACGTAGCCGAGTTCCCGAAAGACAAACGTTTCGTGCTGCATTGCGCCGGTGGCTATCGCAGTATGATTGCCGCATCTATATTGAAGCAGCGCGGCTGGGACAATTTTGTGGATGTAGTGGGCGGTTTTGCCGAAATCAAACGAACCGGCATGGCCAAAACGGATTATGTGTGCCCCGTTACGTTACTATGACCGATAGGGCATCGAAAAATGCGCTGACATTAAGTGGCGTGACAAAATCTGTAACCGATCAAAAATTTAGGCTTTTGTTTAGAAAGAATAATAGTAATTTAGGGGCAAATCTTTGAGTCTATAATTCAAAAACGTAAAGAAATGAAAAAAGCGATGCTGATGCTGGCATTGGTAGCCTTCGGATTCTCGACAGTTGCTACTGCCCAGGAAACACCTAAGAAAAAAGAAAAGGCAAAAACAGAAAAATCGAGCTCAACTGAAAAGAAAGGCTGCGACAAAGAAAAGAAAGCCGGCTGCTGCGCAGCTAAGAAGGCAAAATCATAAGTTCTTGCCTTATAAACAAAAGGGGCTGACATTGAGTCAGCCCCTTTTTTATGGGTCGTAGGCGTCTATTGCCCTCCTAAGCTAAAGTTGATTGTCACCGTTCCGATCTGTTTCTCGGGTGCCTCCGGATTCGCATTCCACTTATAGCTACGCGCTGTTTGATACGCCGGTTCAATGAGACAAGGCGCCGTGTTGGTGGTTCCTTTTATATACTGGGTGCCGACTACGTCGCCGTTGCGGTTGACGGTTACCTGCACGACCACCGTACCCGATTCGTTGCAGTTTTGCTGCACCTTGCTGCTTTTTGCCAATTTGCGTCCGGCGAGCGACCAGTTGCCATTGCCGCTACCTCTTCCGCCGCCATTACCACTGCCGTAGCCCGAGCCGGTGCCAATACCCTGCCCACTGCCGTTACCGCCACCCGAGCCGGTGCCGCTTCCGCCGCCACCGTTATAACCGCCTGCGGTTGACAAGCCATTCGATTTGCCTTTGTTGCCCGCCTGCCCGTCGTTGCCGTCACCGCTGGTCGATTTGCTATTGGTAGCCGCGTTCAGGGCAGCCAGCGCTGCGGCTGACGGTTTCGGCTTCACGACTTCCACAGGTTTTTCAACCGGTTTCTTCGGTTCGTCTTTCGGTTTCTTCGTATCGGTTACCGCGACCGCATTGTCGTCGTCGTTGTCATTTGTAAGCAAGGCTTCCTGTTCCTGTGGTTTAGACGGTTGTGCTTTTGCAGCCTCTTCGACATGCTCTTTGTTTTGCAGGTTGACGCCCTGCCCTACTTCGCTGTCGCCGAAATTCACTTCGATATCACCGCCGCCACCGCCACCTTCCAGCGGTACGATGGTAGTCTCTTTGAAAAGCGGAAAGTTGAGGAACAGCAATAACAGCATCAGGGCCACAAACAATACTGTCGTGATACCCAAAGACTGCTTCCGATAATCGGCCGAAACGTAATACATAGTGCGGAATACTTATCTGGTAACGAAAATAGCGAAAATAAATTGTCGGACGACCAAAAAATCAAACGCCGGGAGAAGTCCCGGCGCCTGTGATTATACTAATTGTTTCAACGCGATTTCGAAGGCCGTGGCACTGATGCCGGTTCGCGACGGATTGGCGCGATGGGCCGCTTCAATGGCGCGACGAATAGTATCGGAGGTATCGTTGAAGATCGCCTCGTCGGTCATCTGTACTTTCTTCTCCATAAAATAGGCGAAGACACGGGCCATACCGCAGTTCGAGATGAAGTCGGGAATCAGGCTGACCTGACGGTCGACGTTCTCCATAGTGGCGCCGAAGAAAATCTCTTTGTCGGCGAAAGGCACGTTGGCCCCACAGGACACGACTTCGAGTCCGGCGGCGATCATTTTGTCAATCTGCTCTTGTTTTACGAGACGCGAGGCGGCGCAGGGCGCGAAGATCTCCGCCCCGATATTCCACACTTTCTCGTCCATTTCGGCGAACGGCACCATGTTATCGGCTACGAGCTTATTGCCGTCTTTGTGAAGGAACAACGAACGGATTTCCTCAAAGGAGAAACCGTCGGCGTTCAGGAGTCCACCGTCTCGATCGATGATACCGACAACTTTGGCGCCCATTTGCGACAGGTAGAAGGCGGCGGCTGAACCAACGTTACCGAATCCCTGCACGATAGCACGCTTGCCGGTGACCGATCCGCCGTAGATGTCATAAAAGTGTTTCACGGCCTGTGCCACGCCATAGCCGGTAATCATATCGGCTACTGTGTATTTGCGCGATACATCGGGACTGAAACCTGGGTTCTCAATTACTTTTACGACGCCCTGGCGCAACTGGCCGATGCGGTTGATCTTGTCGGCGTCGGTCGGACGGAAATGGCCATTGAAAACCCCTTCCTGCGGGTGCCACACGCCGCACTCTTCCGTCATCGGAATTACTTCATGGATTTCGTCGACGTTCAGGTCACCGCCCGTGCCGTAGTAACTTTTGAGCAGCGGCGATACCGCTTTATACCAGCGTTGCAGCACGCCCTCCTTGCGGGGGTCGGCCGGATCGAAATTGATACCCGATTTCGCGCCTCCGATAGCCGGACCCGATACGGTGAATTTCACCTCCATGGTCTTGGCGAGCGAAAGGACTTCGTTCATGTCGAGCCCTTTCCGCATACGGGTACCGCCGCCGGCCGCACCACCGCGAAGCGAGTTGATGACCGTCCAGCCTTCGGCATCCGTTTCGGGATCCTTCCAGTTGAAGACAATCTCGGGTTCTTTATTTTCGAATTGCTGCAATAAATTTTTCATTTTGTTGTGGAGTTTGTAAGCGGGGCAAAGATAGCAATATTGAAATTATGGAATCGGCATTTTGACGCGAGCAGGAACGTTGTTTTGGAACACCGTGCGTGAGGGATAAGAGCGGCAGCCCCTGAGGTACGAAGGGCTATAGCGGATAGCCCGACGGCGCCCCCTTTTAGTCGCAGTCGCAGTCACAGTCGCAGTGCGCCGGCACGCCATTCAAATCGTATAAACAACTCCTGAACAATGGTCATGCGAAGCGCCGGTTACACTGGCTAGTACGTTGGTTTCGCCGCGAAGCTTGAGTACGCCGAGCAATGCGAAAATGAGCGCCTCTTTGAATTCGAGCGTCTTCCGGTCGGGGATGACGATTTCGAGTTGCGGAAGATGCACCTGCATCCGGGCGATGAGGAAGTCGTTGTACGCGCCGCCTCCGGTGACGAGTATGCGGCCTTCTTTGACGGGTAGCGCGGCGGCCACTCGTCGTGCGATGTGCTCGGTGAAGGTCGCCATGAGGTCGTTCGTTTCGATGGCAAACCGATGGAGAAGCGGCAGCACGGTGTCTTTGACGAATTCGAAGCCGAGCGATTTGGGATACGGTTTTGTGTAAAAATCGAGGGCGTCGAGGGCTGCCAAAAGTGCTGGAATGACCTGACCTGTGGCGGCGAATCGGCCGCGGTCATCATAATCCCACCCCATGGTGCGGGCATAGTGGTTGAGGACGGTGTTGACGGGGGAAATATCGAAGGCGATGCGTCTCCCCTCCTCTTCAAATGATACGTTGGAGAAACCGCCGAGATTGAGGCAATACGTATAATCGGCAAACAGTAACCGGTCGCCTATCGGGACGAGCGGCGCGCCTTGTCCGCCCAGTGTAACATCCTGCACCCGGAAATCGCAGACTACGGTTTGACCCGTCAGTTTAGCGATTTCAGGTCGGTTGCCGATTTGCAGTGTATACCCCGCCGCGGGATTGTGGAGGATGGTGTGCCCGTGTGAACAAACCGCATCGACCTGCGAAAGTGCGTTGCGTTGGATGAAGTCGCGGATGATGGAGCCCAGTAAATTCGTGTAATCGATGTCGAGTTGGTCGAGTTGCGGGCGGCTCCACGATACGGCTTCTTTTAAGCGGATGACCCAGCCGGAAGTGTACGGAACCGTCTCACAGGCACCGATTTCAAACTGCCAGTTGCCGTCGTGTAAATCGAAGCGGATATGAGCCAAATCGACGCCGTCGAGCGAGGTGCCCGACATGACTCCGATAACGTTGTAGAAAACCCGTTGCATGGGGGCAAAATTAGCCATTCCGATTGAAAATTTTCCAGTAAATGACTACATTTGACCTCCAAAAAAAAGCTAAAAGCAACCAAACGAAAAAAAAATTATGGATTTCAAACTTACCGAAGAACATTTGATGATCCAGCAAGCGGCGCGTGACTTTGCGCAGAACGAATTGCTGCCAGGCGTAATTGAGCGTGACGAAAAGCAGGAATTTCCGCGCGAGCAGATCAAAAAGATGGGCGAACTGGGCTTCATGGGCATGATGGTCGACCCGAAATACGGCGGCAGCGGACTCGACACCGTGTCGTATGTTTTGGCGATGGAGGAAATCTCCAAAATCGACGCGTCGGCCTCTGTCGTAATGTCGGTAAACAACTCATTGGTTTGCTGGGGATTGGAGCAGTTTGGTACGGAAGAACAAAAACAAAAATACCTCACACGTCTTGCGACCGGGGAAATCATCGGCGCTTTCTGTCTGTCAGAACCGGAAGCAGGCAGTGACGCTACATCGCAGAAAACCACCGCGATTGACAAAGGCGACCACTACCTGTTGAACGGCACCAAGAACTGGATCACGAACGGCAGCACGGCGGATGTGTATCTGGTGATTGCCCAGACGGATGTGGAAAAACGCCACCGCGGCATCAATGCCCTGATCGTAGAGAAAGGCATGCCGGGCTTTGAGATCGGTCTGAAAGAGTCGAAACTCGGCATTCGCGGATCCGACACGCATTCCCTGATGTTTACCGATGTGATAGTACCGAAGGAAAACCGAATTGGGGAAGACGGATTCGGCTTCAAGTTTGCCATGAAGACGCTGGCCGGTGGGCGTATCGGTATCGCGGCCCAGGCGTTGGGTATCGCCTCCGGCGCGTATGAACTG
The DNA here is from genome assembly GCA_027490305.1 of Flavobacteriaceae bacterium. Taxonomy (GTDB): domain Bacteria; phylum Bacteroidota; class Bacteroidia; order Flavobacteriales; family Flavobacteriaceae; genus Flavobacterium. Next base: position 9,796 of record JAIXYI010000084.1, on the reverse strand, counting down.
GCCCTGAAATATTCAAAAGAACGCAAAGCCTTCGGAACAGAGATCTGCAACCACCAGGCCATTGCTTTCAAACTGGCCGATATGGCGGTCAGCATCGAAGCGTCGCGCATGCTCTGCCTGAAAGCGGCCCGTGACAAAGACAACCACGACAACTATGACCTGAGCGGGGCCATGGCCAAGCTCTTTGCCTCACAAACCGCTATGGACGTGACCGTCGAAGCGGTGCAGGTGCACGGTGGTAATGGTTATGTCAAAGAATACCACGTTGAGCGACTGATGCGCGATGCGAAGATCACGCAGATCTACGAAGGCACGTCGGAAATACAGAAGATTGTGATTTCGAGAGCGATTCTTACCCAATAAAGCGAAGCCCTTCCCGACGGAAGGGTTTCTTTTTTATCTTTAGTTCGGTTTTATCCATACAACCGCGCCTATGTCTGAGGAATTGAAATACTGGTACCTCCGCGATCATAAGTTGTTTCGCGTACTCAGCTTTGGGCAGATACGGGAATTATGTATCATCACCGGCTTCCGGAAGGCGAAACGGGGGGATACCATAGAATTGTCGGAAGTGGACGCACCGCGGATTTTCCTGTTGAAGAAAGGTGCCATCAAAATCGTATCCCTTGACGAAGACGGCACGGAAACGGTGAAAGACGTCATCCGCAAAGGCGACCTTTTTGGCGAATTGACGCTGGAAGGAACCGGTGACGGACATGAATATGCGAAGGTCCTTTCTGAGGATGTCATCATCTGTAGTTTTCTTTTATCGGATTTCGAGAATTTGATGCGACGGCACCCTGACCTGGCGGTTTCGTATACCAAGTTCGTAGGAATGAAGATGAAACGTATCCGAAACAACTATACCAACTTGATTTCGAAAGATGCGCGAAGCCGGTTGTTACATTTTCTGGAAGATTGGGCGGAACGCGAAGGTGAAACCGATTCTGATGAGATACGCATCCCGAATTATCTCACCCAAAACGATATTGCGCAATTGATCTGTACGTCGCGACAGACAGCGGTGCAATTGTTGCACGACCTTGAAAATGAAGGAATATTGCGTTACAGCCGCAGTGAAATCAGGCTATACCAAAAAAGTTTGCCACAAATGTAAGCCACCCGACATTTGGTTTTTTAGGGGCGGGATACCTTTGACCCAAAACCAAGAAAGATGAAAACACGTATGTTATTTGGGTTGGCGATGTCGGTACTGGCCGTCAGCCTTTCGATCGGACAAACCGTCGAAAAACGAAAAAGGGATTTCAATCTCGAAAGCGGACTGGCGATACAGGGGTATGATCCTGTGGCGTATTTTTCCAAAAAAGTAATGAAAGGGAAAAAAGAACTGGCGGCTTCTTACAAGGGTGCCACCTATTGGTTTGCCAACGCAGCCGATCGCGATGCGTTTCTGAAAGATCCGGAGCGTTATGAACCGCAGTACGGCGGATGGTGTGCCTATGCCATGGGCGCAAACGGTGAGAAGATAGAAGTCGATCCGGAGACGTACAAAATTCTTGACGGAAAACTGTACCTGTTCTACAACGCCTACTTCAACAACACACTGAAAAGTTGGAACAAAGACGAGGGCAACCTGAAGAAAAAGGCAGATACTAACTGGAAAAAATTCCTCGACAAATGAAAAACGCTTATATCTGGATACTGCGGCTTATAACGGCCGGGATCCTCTTGCAAACCCTTTTCTTCAAATTCACAGGCGCTCCCGAAAGCGTGTATATTTTCTCAACGTTGGGTGTAGAACCTTTTGGGAGAATCGGATCGGGCATTGCCGAACTGATCGCCGCGATCTTAATCCTGTATCCGCGGACCACTACCTGGGGTGCCCTTTTGGCGGCCGGCGTTATGGCGGGAGCTATCCTGTCGCACCTAACGGTACTGGGACTTGAAATCATGAATGACGGCGGAGAACTATTTATATTGGCAGTTGTAACGTTTGTGTGCGCAATTTTACTGATATTTGAAGGCAAGGCGTCCTTACCCTTTTTTAGAAAGTCCTGACTATGCTGATAGCCGCGATCCAATACCGCTTTGCCGAAATGGCGTCTTTATTGCAACAACTGACGCCGGAGCGGTACATGCAGCCCTGCGACGCCTTGTCGGGCGCGAGTATCGGCGAGCATACCCGTCACATCATTGAACTGTTTGACTGCCTGGATTCACACTACCCAAGCGGGATCGTCAACTACGATGCGCGGGAACGGGACCGTAGGTTACAGACCGACCCCCAGGCAGCCCTGGAACGACTCGACAGGCTGGAACAGCAACTTGACCGCGCGGATAAGCCGTTGTTTCTGCAGGTAGCAACCGATGGCGACATCCAGCATATCGCGACCAACTATTACCGCGAATTATTATTTAACCTTGACCACTGCGTACACCACCAGGCGCTGATTCGGGTAGCACTACCGGAAGAAGAAGGCGTGACATTGACCTCGTCATTTGGCGTGGCCCGCGCAACCCTTGAATACCGAAAACAATGTGCACCGTAACCTTCGTATTGCGCCACGGCACCGCCGTTATCACCTCTAACCGCGACGAGCAGCCACGTCGGCGTGCTTTTGACATCCGGACGGAGGAGCGGAACGGAAAAACCATCCGTTTTCCGCAAGACCCACAGGCCGGAGGTACGTGGTTTGCAGTAGACAACATCGGAAATACGGCGGTATTGCTCAACGGTGCGGCTGAGAAACACCGGCATGCGCCACCCTACCGTCGGAGTCGGGGTTTGATTCTACTCGATTTTTTCGCGACGGACGAACCGTTGGCGTCGTGGGAGGAGATTGACCTTATAAACGTTGAGCCTTTTACGGTAGTACTCTATCACGCGTCTTTGCTTTATCAGCTTCGCTGGGATGGAACTGAAAAAGACACCGTTGGCTTATCGATCACGGATGACCACATCTGGTCGTCTTCTACCCTTTATCCGCTGGAGGTGCGACGGCAGCGGGAAAACTGGTTCCGCGAATTTCTGCTGGAACATCCGACACCCACGCCGGAGCACTTATTTGAATTCCATCGGCATTCGCATGAAGACGATCGGCACGACGGGCTGGTAATCGAACGTGGCAGCCATTTACAAACCGTCAGTATCACACAAACGGTCCTTGAAGGCCGTGCGGTGCAGTTGACGCATCACGACCTGGCAACGGAACCTATCATACAACCCGTACCGGCTGAAAAATGAGGCTTTTTCTACACAAAGTGCTGCATTGGGAATACTGGCCCTTCCAGATCGTATATATTCCGATTTACTTCCAATGGGCATGGTATGCGCTTCGCTGCCGCACTATTTTTTTCTTTAACGCCGCCAATCCGGGATTTCGGAATGGAGGTTTTATCAACGAATCGAAAAAAGACATCTACGACCTGCTGCCGGAGGGATCCTATCCAAAGACACTTTGGTTTCCGGAACGGACCGCGATGGATTTCATACAAGAATCGCTTGCCGACAACGACCTCCGTTTCCCACTGATCGCCAAACCCGATATGGGCCTCCGCGGATCTGCCGTTCGGAAAATAGAAAATAAAAACGAACTGGCGGCTTATGCCGAAACGGCTTGTTTCGATTATCTTTTGCAGGAATTGATTCCGTATGAAAACGAAGTGGGTATCTTTTATATCCGCTATCCCCATGAAACCAAGGGGCGCATTACGGGCATCGTGGCGAAGGAATTCCTATCGGTAACAGGCGACGGTGCGGCGACCCTGCGAACGCTTCTGGCTCGGGACCCGCGTCATGAAATGCAACTACCGGTATTGGAAAAGGAATACGGAGCGGCACTCGACGAAGTACTTCCCGCCGGGGAAAAGAAGGTCGTTGTGCCCTACGGCAACCACTGTCGGGGTGCCAAGTTTACGGATGTATCGCATTGGAAAACGCCGGAACTGGAAGCCGCCATTGATGCGGTTTGCTCGAAAGTGGACGGTTTTTATTTTGGGCGGATGGACCTCATGTACTATTCGCTTGAAGAACTTCAGAAAGGGCGCCAATTCCAATTGGTAGAACTGAATGGTGCGGGAAGTGAGCCGACGCACATCTATGACCCACGCCATTCGCTTTTCTTCGCCTGGAAGGAATTGTCACGACACATCCGGCACATGTATCGCATCAGTGTGGAAAATCACCGAAAAGGCGTACCTTACCTCACGCATCGCGAGGGCATGGTCGAATACCGGGAGCACAACCACCGGAACCGGCTGCTCGCGGAATTCACTGTATGAAGCAACTGCAAAATCTATTAGTCGGTTTTATTGTGAGTTTTATTGGTTCGGTTCCGTTGGGATACCTGAACGTCATTGGCTACCACCTTTATAATAGAGGCGGCATGGAGGTGCTGCTCCCCTACCTGGCCGGCGTCATGATTGTCGAAGGATTGGTGATCTATACCACCCTGATTTTCGCACAACGACTGTCGCGCAACATCCGGCTGATGCGTTGGATCAAGATTTTCTCAATTGTTTTCATGCTGGGGCTCGCGTGCTACTTCCACCTATCGTCGGGTACGACCGCCTTACCGGCTGACACGTCCCATCAGTACGACGGGTTCAACCCATTTCTGAAAGGTCTCATCTTCAGTTCTATCAATGTGATGCAACTTCCGTTTTGGACGGCCTGGAACCTGTATGTACTGAACGAAGGATACATCACGACCACCCGAAAGGCGGCCTACGTGACCGGTAGTCTTGGCGGCACTTTTTCCGGTATGCTGGTGTTTATCCTGGCATTGGCGGTGCTCGCCTCTAAAAGTACTTTTCTGGCCCACTACCTGATGCCGGTGATTGTTCCGTTGGTGTTCGTAGGATTGGCAATATTTCAGACTTTCAAGCTGGTTCGGGGCGCGCGATCAACGACCTAACGCTTCAAGGCAAAATGCCCCCGGTGTATTTTTCCATTGGGCAACTCTACCAGGAACCAGTAGTCGTCAGATGGCATCTGTTGACCATTATAATTGCCATCCCATCCGGTTGACGCGGCGCCAAAGCTGGCGAGCAGTTTCGCATACCGATCAAAAATATAGACAATCATGCCGGGTTGGGTATAGGCTAATTTGATCTGCCAAAATTCGTTTTGTCCGTCCCCATTCGGGGTGAAAAATTTAGGATATCCCAAAACCGGGACTTCCAGTGTGACAATACCACAGTTATTTTTCTGGTCCATGACACGAACCGTGTAAAGTCCGGGCGGCAGATTCCCAAAAAAGTTCGAACTCTGATACGGGGTGTCATCGAGGGCATAGAGATAATCTCCGGTGCCGGTGACATTTACTGTAATACTATTGCTGTCATCCCGCCAATCGACTACATCGACACTGGTTATGGTCGCAACAGACGAACCTTCCACAGTTATCGATTGTGAATCGCTGTCGCATCGGGAAGACCCGTATATGTTGGCGACTGATACGGAATAGGTGCCGGGTTCCGTGACATCAAGGTAGGGAGCATTCGATCCGTCTGACCAAAGGTAGGCGTCATAGCCCATCCCTGCCTCCAATCGCACGGAACTGCCCGCGCAGACGAAATACTGGGTTTGTGAAAGGGTAAAATCCGGTGCCTCGCCGATGATCAGTCGGAAAGACGTCGTGGCATAACACACGTCAATCCGTTTGTGTATAACCCGAACGTAGATTGTCTCAATCACCTGGGTGTTCACATAGGCTTGGGGTGTATCGATCTTATTGTCGCCCGACTGTGCATCCTGAAGGGAATGATGGTAGGTCACGTCATAATCGGCGGGGTTTTGCGTGCCGAGAATGGAGGATTCCAATTCTGTGATATCGAAAATATTGGACGTGGTGCCGGGAGGTGCGCACAACAATAACTCGCGCGGAGAAGGTTCATTGGCGACAACCAGCGATTCGAGGGTGCTCAGGTTGACGGTACGCGCCGGAATCGTCGCCTGGCAGGCATCCACCACGGTCAATGAATAGGTGCCCGGCAATAACCCTGTAAAGATATTATTGCCGCCATTTTGTATGTTGACCGGACCGGTGATGCTGAAGGTGTAAGGCGGTACACCCACTGCTTCGATGTAGATGGAACCGGCAGCGCCTCCGTTGCAGTCCAGATTATAAATGCCGAGGATGTCCAATCCATTCGTGAACGAGAACGTATCCCAAATATCCAAACAATCGGTAGACGACGCGCTGTAGGTTTGGTATACCTTTACGATCCGAAAGGTACCTGTGACGGTCAGGTTGTTCAACGTACCTCCATTGGCCATCAATACGGAATTGGAACTGTCGGGCGTGATACCCTCTGTATACGGAGTGCCATTAAAGGGATGTCCCCACGTTCCGGAAACCGGATCCTGTCGTTGGAACCAGTAGCTGACACCGGGTATATTTCCATTGTCGGTAATCGTGAAGTTAAACGATCCACAGTTCCGTTGGACCAAGACGTTATTCGCGCCTGAATCGTATCCTACTACTGCTATATTGGTAGCGGTAAGTGCTACATTACAACTATCCAACCCTGAAAACGAGTAGTTGCCCGGAGGAAGCTGTTCCAGAAACACATCACCTGACACGATGAGGGAGGTCGCGTCGAACGGAATGGGACTTGGGAAATTTGGCGGTGCATCCGTAATTGTCAGGGACGTTAGGTTTCCGTTGGGCGAACCGAGCCTCATCGAGCCAAACGTTTCGGCACAACTTGGTCGCACGTCCGTCTGTAAATTCGGATCGGGAACGAAAGGACGTACGATTACGTCCACATTGGAATACGTGATGCCGCACTCATCTATGATATTGAATACATACGGTATCGTGGGATTCGGAGGAAAACCGGAGACGGTAATGCTGGGTTGGGGTGTGGCCGGGCTAATATCATTGGGAAGGGCCGGTGTATACTCGGGTGGAGCCGACACCACAATAATGGATACGATATCCCGATCGGCCGCCACCTGGAACCGGATGTTGGCAAGATTGGTGAGGCAGTTGGGAACACCGGCCCTCACGTTGGGATCGAGTTCGTCAAGAACCACTTCCCATTGGGTGGTTCCTGTACGTCCACAATTGTCGGTGACGAGCACCTCATACATTCCTTCCGAAACAGGATGATCTTCGTCTCCGAATTGCAAGACCGTCTGGTCGGTGGGACCCGGATAGAGTCCGTTCAATGCAGCCGGGTCAAATCCGGGGGGTGCATTGGTAAAACTGACCGTATACTGCCCGACAAAACTGTTAACGATCAGGCTCAGGTATTCGTATCCGCAATTGTTAGGGGTGCCGGTCAACGAAGCCTTCGGATTGGGATCGACGGTAAAATTCCCCGTAAAGGAGTTGCCACAACCATCTACAACCGTCAAGTCATAGGTATAGGTCTGGGCACCAAAAAGCGGCAGCGTAAGCGACAATTGCAACGAGTCGGGACTTCCGTTCCCATATATCTGTTGAAGGGTTTGGGTAGTGCTGTTGGGATAATGTACCTCGTAGGTGACATTCAGGGGATAGACGATGACACCCGTTGGGGTAACGGCGTTGTTTACATCGATGGAGAGGCAGTTGGGCGCAAGTACATCGCCGGACGTACTCAACGCCAGCGTGTTCACTTGGGGTACTAGCGTAAAGGTAAAGGGCTCTCCTTTACAGGCATCGGATATCCGGAACAGGTATTGTCCTGGCGGCAGGTTGGAAAAGAGACCACTGGTTTGCAAGGGACGGATCTCGGGGCCCGACAGGATCTCAAATGTGAACGGCGGTGTGCCGGAACTGACATCGAATAGGATATTGCCTGAGTTTGCACAATTGCCCGCCGGTGGTTCAGAAAACGACCATACGAGGGGAATAATCTCGTCTTGCACGTTGAAGTCGGCGGTTTGGGTTCCGGTATCGCTGCCCTGGGTTTGCGTTGCCACAATGCGATAACTGCCGGCACTCAAACCGGCATAGACATTTGATGTGAAGTTTTCGATTGGAATCTGTCCGGGCATCGACTGTATCTGAAACGACATCGTCGCGCCGGGTGTGGTGTTGGAAGTGGTGATCGTGACGCCTCCGTTACCCGTGCAGGTTTCGTCTTTCGGGATAAGTGTTAAGGTAAAATTCGATAGCTGCGCCACTGCCGGAAAGGCCACGATAAGAAGTAGCAGGGATAGAAACAGCCGGAATTTCATAGCAACTGAGGGTAGACGGGACATGCGAATATGCGCTTTCGCACGTGTAAATATACATTATTTTGCCACATACTTGTGCAATACAGCTTAATAACACCCACTCCTACAAAAACCCTACAAATTCCGTTTTTCCTTTTCTTCGATCCATCGGGAGAGGTATTTGTATGACGACATCGTATGATGTGTAAGCATCCTGCCTACAAAGTTCCGCGTTCGAAAATCGGAAAGGTGGGCGCGAAGATCGATGAGGCGCTCCTGAAAGGCTTCCGTTGCCGCCTTCTGATTCTGTAGCCGAAAGACATCAACGCCTTCCTGCTGTTTTTCTTCCCATAATCCCTCGTTATGGTAAAGGTCAACGGCGCGTTTCGCGAAGAGATCGGGATCATCGGTTATATAACCACCCCACCGACCGTCAGAAGTCATTCCTTCAGCACCAATCGACGTTGTGACACTGGGCAGACCGAATTGTAGCGCCTCGGCGAGTTTACCTTTCTGCCCGGCTCCGATGCGAAGTGGCGCCAGTAAAACGCGTGCCTCCTGCATGACGGTTCGCACACTGTCGGCCCTGCCCATGATATGGAAGCCTGTAATCGGATCGTGAAGTTGCTGAACCGCAGGTGACATATAGGCACCGTATACATACATCGAAGCTTCCGTGTCGAGTGCGCGGATGCGGGGCCATATGGTAGTTTCTAGATACCGCAGGGCGTCATAATTCGGATAATGGCGGAAATTGCCTATAAAAAAGTAGTTTTTTCGTGTGTGGAAGGACGGCCATTCCGCTATTGATGCATCGTCTAACGCCTCATACAGAAATGGTAAATACCAAAGTAACTCGTTGGGCACTCCAAATAAATCGACCAAAAACCCGATTTCGGCCTGTGAAATCATGATGGAGAGATCGCTACGGTAAATGGCGGCTACCTCGCGAAGGGCAATAGGTGAAAGCAATAGGTTTTCAGGCTTACAATCAGAACCGTTCTTGACAGCCGCTTCTCTTGCCGCTCTCAGGCAATGTAGATCTTCGGTATCCAGAATGCGGAGTGCGCTGGGAACCGCCTTGGCGACGCGCCATCCGAACTGCTCTTCGGTCGTATAGCGATCGAACAGCACAACATTTGGGTCTTGCTTGCGTATGAAATCATCGAAAGTCGCATCGTTTATCCGAATTTCGTGGCCTTCTACTCCGATAGACCCGAGCGGGAAGGAGAATTCTGTCTGCTGCGCGGCGCTTGCAAAGCTCACGATGCAGCCTTTATTGACGAAGGACTGCAGCAATTGCAGCATCCGGGTTCCTGCTGCTGACGATGTTGGCTCTGGCCATACGAGTCCGATTACGAGCACTTTTTGAATCATGGCGCAAGATACCGTTTTCTTGCTTTTTGTAGTTGGTTGTCAGTGGTTAGTAGTTGGTTGTCAGTAGTTGGTTCTGGCTTTGCGTCTTTGTGTCTTTGTGGCTTTAGGTCTTAGTATCGGTTGGATTTGGACAGATTTTACATACCCGAAGGAAACGGCGCTACACTTCTTTGACAGTATTCAGTGATTGGTTCTGGCTTCGCGTCTTTGTGTCTTTGTGGCTTTGTGGCTTTCGTTCTTGGTGGCCATAAACAAAAAAGCCTGTCCGATTTGGACAGGCTTTCAAAAAAAAGGCAGCGACATACT
>JAIXYI010000078.1 GCA_027490305.1 Flavobacteriaceae bacterium | reverse complement strand
TTCCGAAACAACCCGGCCTACAACGTTAATTTCAACCCTGTAGTTCACTTTGACGGTGGGGATGCGATGTATGGCGGACAGGGTTTCTACAACTCTGATATGTATATTGTGGTAAAAACCGCCAATACCATCAGCTACCTGGCCAGTCCGCAGGATATCTTCTGTGGCGATGACATAGCGACCAACCGCAACAGCCAGGACGTAACCGGATTCCAGATGGGTAACACCTCGGTGCGTCACGCGAACGAAACGTGGGCCTATAACCAGGGCGCGCAGACTTCGTATGGTATCGCTGAAATCAGCACAACGAAAACCTACAATGGCGTCAACATCTTTAACCCACGTAAAAACGTATCGTCCGGTCGGATGGAGTTGATTTGTAACGGGGGTGCCATTACCGGTACCGAAGTATTTACAGGCACCTACAAAGACATCAACAACTCTCGTTACTGGCTCGGACGAAGCGAGTTCTTCGACTCAAGTTTCAATGGCTACCTGCTGGAAGTCATTTGCTACAATTCGCGTAACTCCGATACCAACCGTAACCGGATTGAGACGTATCTCGCCTTGAAATACGGCATCACATTGGGCGTTAACGGGACGAGTGTTAACTATGTAAGTTCGAATGGAACGACCGTATACTCTGCCTCCTCCGGATTCAACTACAACATCGCCGGTATCGGTCGCGACGACAATTCGGGACTGAACCAAAAACAATCACGTACGGAGAACTCAAGCTACGATGTTACAATGGGTCTTACGACGATTGAACCCCGTAACTCTGACAACAACAACACGTTTGACACAGACCGCAGCTTCCTGGTATGGGGACACAACAACGCTACCCTTACTGCCCAGTCACCGGTGGTGGTTAACATGAGTGCGGGTATTTCAGGCCTGACATCTGAAGTGGAATTTATTTCCGTCGGACGCGTATGGCGTGTGGTCGAAAGCGGCGGCGATGTCAAAACCGTTAAGGTGTCGGTACCTGAAGACCTACTTACCTCAACCGTAACGCCTCCGGGTGCCTTCTTCATGTTCATTTCGTCAAGTCCGATCTTTAACCCGACGGCGGAATACCGTATCATGACCAAAAACGGCGTGAACCTTGAGACCTCTTATGATTTTAGCGGAACCAAATACATCACGTTTGGCTACGCCCCGGAAAAAACGTTCGTGCGTTCAATCGACTTCGACGGTGTTGACGATTATCTGGACGCCGGCAACGTTCTCAACCTGGGTAATAACTTCACGGTTTCAGCCTGGATCAAGCGCTCGGGCACGAACCAAAGCATCGTATCCAAACGCAATGCCGGCTTTACGTCTGGGTATGACCTTAAGATTAACAATTCCGGACGCGTGGAAATGAGCTGGATGAACGGAGCGCTACAGACGATTACGTCGACCATCGCGATTCCAACCAATGTCTGGCACAACGTGGCCGTTACATTTGACGGCACCACAGCCCGTCTCTACATTGATGGTATTCTTAATGTTTCGCAGGCACTGTCAACCGTCCCTGACACAACCGAGAGTTTCCTGATTGCTGCGGCTGGAGGTACGTCAACCGCTTCCTTCTTTGACGGCACCATCGACGAAGTGCGTGTCTTCGGAACCGCGCTCTCGGCTGCCCAACTCCGTTATATCATGAACCAGGAGATCCGTCAGCATTCGGATGGCACCGTCAACGGTAGTATCGTGCCACAGTCGATTACATCCAACGATATCAAAACAGTGTCATGGAGCCAGCTTCGGGCGTATTATCCGATGTCAACGTATACCTACACGAACGCAAAAGACGAGTCGGTGAACGGCTACACGGCGTCGCTGAAAAACCTCACTACGGTTGACTACCAGACAGCCCCGCTTCCGTATGTTACCACTGCCGACGGTAACTGGAATACGGCCACGACCTGGAAAAACGACACGACACAAGACCTGCCGTATGCCCTTTCGATTGTCGACGGCACTACCCGCGTTACCTGGAACATCGTTGATATCGACCACAACGTGGTGTCAACCGGAAACAAAGACGTACTCAGCCTTGATCTGGCCAGCGGAAAAACCCTCACAGCCAGCAACGACACCCGTATCGGCGTATCACACTATCTACTATTGAACGGCAAACTCGACCTCACCGGAAAATCGCAACTGGTACAGTCGCAGAACAGTGACCTGGCCCTCACCAGTTCCGGATCGATTGAGCGCGACCAGCAAGGTTCGAACAACATCTTTAACTACAATTATTGGTCATCCCCAGTAGGCGCGACCAGTGCTACTGCCAACAATACTGATTATACCATAAATAGCGTGCTGCGCGACGGTAGTGACGAGAACAATCCGCTCGCGATCAACTGGACCTCTGGTTATGATGGCGCGGCTGGAACACCGATTACGCTTTCAAGTTCCTGGATTTATAAATTCGGCAACCTGTCGAACGATTACGCCAACTGGCAATACGTGGGCCAGAATGGTACGATGCGTGCGGCAGAAGGATTTACGATGAAGGGAAGCGGTGCGGGTTCTTCGCAGAACTACGTGTTCGCGGGTAAACCGAACAACGGACTCATCCAGCTTCCGATTGCGGCATCCAACCTCAACCTGTGCGGCAACCCGTATCCATCTGCGCTTGACGCCAATACTTTTATCTCTGACAACCTGGGCGTGTTGGATGGAACCCTCTATTTCTGGATCCATTACAGCACCAATAATACACACAACCTGGCGGATTACCAAGGTGGCTATGCCGCACGCACGCTGGTGGGTGGCACCAATGCCGTCAGTCCTCCGGGCGTCAGTGGCCTTGGCTCGAACTCCCGTATTCCGCAGCGATACATCCCTGTCGGGCAAGCGTTCTTCGTCACGGCTAACGCGACCGGCGGCACTATCACGTTCAACAACAACCAACGGGCGTATGTCAAGGAAGACAATGGCCAGTCGGGTGTGATGTTCAGAAGCGGTAACGGCGTAGCCGCGTCATTGGATGATCTTTCGGAGACGAATGTGCAGGAAGAAAACTTCCCTACGGTTCGCATCGGATTTACTATGCCGAATGATTACCACCGCGGACTCCTGCTCGGCTTTATGGGTGCCAATGCAACGGATGGTATTGATATGGGATACGATGCCGTTCTATTTGATGAACTCCCGTATGATATGTATTTTGTCAACGGTGAAAACCGCCTGGTCATTTCGGGTGAAGGTGACCTTGACGTCAGCCGCAACTACCCACTCGGTGTGAAAGTTTCCGAAAAAGGATTCGTGAAATTCTCTTTGGATGAGATGCTGCACTTCCCAACAGAAATGAACTGTTTCCTGTATGATGCGTACCTCGGGGTCTATCACAACCTCAGCCAATCCGAATATGAGTTAACCCTTCCGGAAGGTATTTACAATCAGCGTTTTTACATCCGATTCAGCACCGCCAACACGCTTGGAACAGCCGATCTTCCGGTGCCTGCGACTACGGGTATACGTTATGAATCGTCGAAACACGAACTGGTGATCGAGCCGGCACCGTCCACCACGGTCACCTCTGCGTTGTTATTCAATATGTTGGGGCAACAAATTGCCAATTGGGAATTAGAGAAAATGGGACAAGGAATGATCCGGATTCCGATTACAAAAGCCACTTCCGGGACCTACATCGTGAAGTTGCTGACAAGTATGGGGCCTGTCAGCAGGAAAATCGTAATCCAGTAATTTACTCACCCTTTTTGCCCACGAAAGACCGCCGTAACAGGCGGTTTTTCTTTTTTTACGTAAATTCCTGTAAAAAAGCAGAATAGAATTTATGTTTCGCGAAACGAGAATAAAATAACAGACTCTCTTTTAACACTGCGAAACCCCTTAAAAACACTATGCGAAATGTGTAGTTTATCGACGAAATACACCCGTCAACGATTATTTTTCGTGCACGCGTACGGGGAAGTTAATTTCGCCCACGGTTTCAGTCCCCAAACCTGGAACCGCCAGCAACATGAAACATCTATTTCGTACACAACTTTTTGTCCAACTTGGAATCATCCTACTTACCTTTTCAGGTTTTGGACAGCCTGTGGTACTAAATTCGGAGACATTTGAATCGGCTTCTAGCTCCGTCACCGGCATCTGGACCATGGGTACCAATGCCTCACTCAGCACTACTTTTGCGCATGATGGGTCGCGGTCGATGCGATTCCAAAGTGGTGGCACCACGTCCAACACCACCCTAACATCGTCTACCTTCGCCACCTTGGGGACGTATGACAAGATTGACATAAAATTTTTCTTGTTCACCAACACAACCACAGCAGGCGATTACCTCGAGTTACAGTATCGCCCTACTTCTTCGTCATCATATGTGGCCGTGCGCCGCTTCACGATTGGCTCTTCGGGTACCCCGGCTGATATTAATGACAATACAAACCGTTATGCCTTCATTGCAACGATGTTTAAGACTGACAGCAGTTTCGGTCCGTATGGCCTGACAGGCAACTTCCGGTTTGTAGCGTCTTTATCTGGTTCTAACCGATTTATTTATATCGACAACCTCACCGTCAGCGGCACGATTTACAATACCGTTACACAGGGCCCCGGAGGCATTTCGACTGGATTAGAGACCTGGCTCCGCGCCGATCGCGTCAACGGAACAACCGTTGGCACCGACAACGCCAACCTGGCTACCTGGAGAGACTGTGCAAAAGGGCACGATGCCAGTGTCATGGACAACACCAGCAGTTGGGCCGCAACCAATCTCACCCGTCGTCCCGTTTACAACAACAATAGCACCCAGAACATGAATTTTAACCCCGTGGTGTATTTCGGCAACGACCCCACTACGGTGAATTTCAGTGAATATACGGGACTCACCAACCGGGCGGAGATGAACGGTACCGGCGGATTTTTTACCCATGAACAGTTCGTCGTGTTCGCTATAGACTACTCCACAACAATCAACTCTTCTACGCCGATACAATCGATTTACGTGGGCCAAATGTCGACTACAAACCCATGGGATCGGGATACGGGCGGATTTGCTGTGGGGCAGTTTACCGGTCGATTTAGCAACGAAGTAATCAACTACTCGCTTGGCACCACAGGAACGCCTGTGGGATACGGGGTGGCAGCTGAAAACGTAACCTACACCAATCTGCGAGGCTTTCTAAATTGTAGAAACACCGCTGCTGCCAATGGCCTTGAACTGTTTCTCAACGGAACTGACATCGAGACGATAGAGGTGGGAGCCGCACAATTCGTGAATTCGTCTAACAGACGCTACTGGCTGGGAAGATCACAGGTAACAAATGGCAGTCTAAATGGACGGATAGCGGAGTGTATCACCTACTCCTCGCGCCTCTCGACCAACCAGCGCTCCCGCGTTGAGAGTTATTTGGCGATAAAATATGGTGTGACGCTCGGGGTGAACGGCACCTCACAACACTATGTTGATTCATCTGGCAGTATTATCTGGAATATCGGCACTCACAACGGTTACAACTTTAACATTGCCGGTATTGGACGCGACGACGCGGGTACATTGAACCAAAAACAGTCCCGTAGCGCCAACTCAGGCGAAGTAGTCACCGTTGGTTTGGGAACGATTGCGACGACCAATTCGGCCAATACCAACACATTCGCAACTGACAGAAGCTTTTTGATGTGGGGCTCCAACAATGGCACGATTGCTAATGCCACTACGCCTGTCACTATTACGTACCCGGGTGCCGGCGTGTTTACCTCAACAGACGTGATCAATCGCAGATGGAAATTTGTGGAAACTGGAGGCGAAGTTTCGACCGCACGCGTATCCATCCCTACTACTACCCTTTCCTCACTTTACACCGTTTCCTCGTCTGACGCTTATGTAATGGTCGTGGCAGACAATGCCGCTTTCACATCAGGCGTGGAAACGGTCTTCATGTCAGTATCGGGATCTGATTTGATAGCAGACTATGATTTCGACGGTGCTAAGTTTGTCACTTTCGGGGTTGCCCGTGGAAAAGCAAATACCTCACGCCTAACCCTTGACGGAACCGATGATTACGTCCGAATGGATAACGTAAACGAACTCGGAAGCACTTTTTCCGTAATGTCATGGATTCGCCCAAATGGAGCCAATACGTCGGCCACGAACCGTACGATCATCGCAAAACGACCAGGAAGTACCAGCGGCTATCGTATTTCATTACTCACTTCGAACAGGGTTCGTGCGGAGTGGACTGTGTCTGGTACTACGTATGGCCTAACTTCCAACACGATACTTCCAGACCTGAAATGGCGCCACATCTGTTTTACCTACAACGGCGCCACACTTACCCTATACATTGATGGCGTTGTTGATTCAACTGCTTCCATAAACGTAGCGCCTGTCGCCACAACAGCAAATTTTGCAATCGGCGCTGAGTATGCCTCGAAGTCGTCAATTTCGAACTATTTCAGGGGCGACATCGATGAATTGCGTATCTGGAACAAAGTTTTGACCGTGGCTGAAATACGCTTTGTCATTAACCAGGAAATTGCCCAAAATGGCACGGCAACGCGTGGTACTGTGCTACCTACGACGATTCCGCTGCACGACATAAGCGGAACAACGTGGGGGGCCCTCACGGCTTATTATTCCATGAACAACTTCATCGGGTCGCACATATCGGATGACTCTAACAGTAGAAACAGAGGCTTTCTGGTAGCAAATTCACCCAGCGTGAACGCACAGACAGCGCCACTGCCTTACACCAGTGCCTCCGCTTCGGCGTGGACGAATAGCGCAACGTGGACGAACGGATCCATAGTGGATGCTCCAAGTTCGGTTTCGATCGTTGACAATAGTACGGTTGTGGGCTGGAACATCGTCCAGACCAGCCATAATATTACATCCAACAGTAGTGTGAAACTACTTGGCCTGCTTGTAAACTCGAACACTCTTTCTGCCGCTACCGCAACCAATATTGAAGTATCTCATTATCTGCTGTTATCAGGTAAAATCGACCTAGTCGGGCAAGCGCAATTGGTTCAAACTACGAATAGCGAACTTGCAACCAGTAGCGGTGGCTCGATCGAAAGAGACCAACAGGGGACGAAAAACACCTTCAACTACAACTATTGGAGTTCTCCAGTAAGCACCATAAATACGTCCTCGAATAATAATGGCTATACGTTGGCGGGCGTCCTGCGCGATGGTACCACCCCTTCTTCCCCCGCTTCGATCACCTGGACAACTGCTCTGAACGGTTCAGCCACCTCTCCGATTACGCTTAGCGACCAGTGGATCTATACCTATAACAACGCCAACGGAGCCTACTCTGAATGGATTTATCGGAACACTACTGGCACGATTGCGTCCGGCCTCGGCTTTACGATGAAAGGAAGCGGTGCATCGGGATCTTCCCAAAATTATGTGTTCGTCGGAAAACCTCACAATGGCACCATTACCCTTCCCGTCACCGCCAATAATTTGGTATTGTGTGGAAATCCATACCCGTCGGCGCTGGATGCAGTTCAGTTCATAAAAGACAATATTTCAGGAAGCAATGCAAACCCCGGTTCAAGCGCTTCACTCGACGGCACACTGTATTTCTGGCAACAGGGATCTGACAATGCCTCTCACGTGCTCTCCAACTATACAGGTCGTTACGCTTCCATGAACCTATTGGGATCGGTAACCGGTGTAGTACCATCCGGCATCAACGGATTGGGCGGAGGAAGTTATTCCGCTCCTAAACAGTATATTCCGGTCGGACAAGGCTTCTTCGTTCAGGCTAATACAACCGGCGGAAATATTACCTTTAAAAACAGCCAGCGTATTTTCAAAACGGAAGACGATACCAATTCAACTTATCTGCTACGTACGTCTGAACCACAGGCAGACGGGGGATCAGAAAATCCTGCAACAACCTCAACAACTCCGGTTATCAAGCTCGGCTTCAACTCGGTTGATCACTGGCACCGCCAAATCGCCATTGGTTTCGACGGCCAGAATGCAACGGATGGTTTTGACTACGGGTACGATTCGATCAACTTCGACGACTTCCCAAGTGATATGAACTTCCTGCAAGACACGAACAAACTGGTGATTCAGGGAGTAGGCGATTTCGCATTGTCAGCGTCTTACCCACTAACCGTTAAATCGGACTTAAGCGGAGTGGTACGATTTGAAATCGACGAACTCGAAAACTTTGATCCTGAGCGCGCTATCTACCTTTATGACGACACCACCGGCATCTACCACGACCTGAAGCAGAACCCTGCCGAGGTAACGATTGACGCTGGAACGTATGACAACCGTTTCTTCCTGCGATTCCTCAACCCGGCACTTGGAACAGGTGACCATGAGTTGACACAACCGATCAAAATATCGTACCTCAACAGCAACGGAACATTGGTTGTACACAACAATACAACAGGCACAACGGTGAAAGAAGTACACCTATTCAACATCATGGGCCAACAGGTCGGAAGTTGGAAAGTGGAGGCGACGGCTGACCAAACCAATATTGTGCTTCCGGTATCAAAACTGAGTACAGGTGCCTACATCGCGAAAGTAACATCTGACAAAGGCACATTCGCCCAGAAGGTGGCGATTCGATAAAAAAACACTTTTTCAAAAAGCGGCCCGACATATACATTGTGTCGGGCTTTTTTTATTATATATTGACTGTCAATATCTTATGCACGCATAAGACTCCAAAAATAAACCGTCGAAAACGGGTACGTAGTTCTACGTAAGTCTGCGTCATACATCGTTTATTTGCGTTTATCATCGAAAAAAAGCCTGATTTTGTTAAGGTAACGTTACCTTAGACGCGAGATTACAAGAAGCCCAAAAATCTTATGAAACCAAACCTAATTACACAACTCGCAGGCGTAGCCATGCTCGTTTTTTTCAGCGGCACGGCATACAGCCAGGACAACAACGAAGACACCCCGCTTCCGTCCGACACCTTTCCTAAAGTGCGTTTGGCCTATTACGGCCACAACAATGCCCAACGTCAGTTACTGATTGGATTCCAAGGCGCGCCGTGCACCGATGGCGTCGATCCCGGTTATGATGCGGTCAACATCTTTGACCTCCCGAATGATGCTTATTTCTGGGTCAACCAAACCGAACTCTTCATACAGGGTGTCAGTGAATTCAACCCAGAAAATGTGTATCCGCTTGGCGTGAAATCGGATGATGACGGAAACATCATGATCCAGTTGCTGGAAACCGAGAATTTTGATCCGGCGCAAGCGATTTACATCTATGACAATGAGACAGGCATCTACCACAGCCTTAAAAGCGGTATGATGACGGTATCCGTCGGCACCGGAACGTTCAACGACCGGTTCTCTCTTCGGTTTAGCCAAACGGCATTGAGCACTCCCACGTTAGAGCCGTCGAAAACCTTCGGTATACAGTACTACAGCGCCAACAACCTGCTGCATGTCGCGTCTACCGACAGCACATCGCCCGTGTCTTCTGTGTCCGTGGTTTCGATGAACGGCCAGGTCGTCTCCTCATGGACGGTCAACGCCACAGAAGCCAATTTCTCCCTAACCGGATTCGCCTCTGGCCTGTATCTTGTTAATGTGAACGCATCGGCAGGTACCGTGACCAAGAAAATCAGTATCCGATAGGTTTAGCTAACCATCCCAAAATAAAAAAAGGACCTTTTGTAGGTCCTTTTTATTTTTATGTCAGAGGCTGTAGCAGTGCCGTCAACTCCGGTAACGTTACCGTTCGCTGCTCGCCCGACCGCAGGTCCTTTAATGTAAACACCTGCTGTTTCATTTCGGTATCACCGGCCAATGCCGCGTAGGGAATCCCTTTTTTGTCTGCATGCTGGAACTGCTTGCCAATTTTAGCCGCATCCGGATACAACTCCGCCCGAACACCCGCTTTCCTAAGGGAAGCGATGGCTTTGCTCGCATATAATGCTTCCGCATCGCCAAAATTCAGGAACAGCACATTCGACGCCGCGGTCACCTCCGCCGGGAAAAGTCCGAGTTCTTCTAATACCAGGTAAATCCGGTCGAGGCCAAACGAAATACCCACCCCGCTCATTCCCTTCAGTCCGAAGATTCCAGTTAGGTCGTCATATCGTCCGCCGCCACCTATCGAACCCATGGCAACCGTGTCGGGAGCCGCTACTTCAAAAATCGCCCCGGTATAGTAGTTCAGTCCGCGTGCCAGCGTAACATCCAACTCCAAAAGCGACGAGCGGAGTCCGAGTGCCTCAATCGCATCACATATAAACCGCACTTCTTCGATGCCTTTGAGGCCCGTTTCCGATTCAGCCAACATTGCCGTCAGTGTCACAAGCTGTTCGGAAACACTTCCTGTCAGATGAAACAAAGGAGCCAGGCGATCCAGGGCCTCATTTGTAAGCCCTTTTTCGAGCATTTCATTCCGTACACCTTCTTCCCCTATCTTGTCGAGTTTATCTAAAGCGACGGTGAAATCGATCAATTTATCAGAAGCACCGATGGTGTCGGCAATACCCGACAGTATCTTACGATTGTTGATTTTGATGCGGGCGCCGGCCAGGCCAAGTTCAGAAAATACGCTGTCATATAACTGCACCAATTCCACTTCCTGCCAAAGGGAAGTCGACCCGACCACATCGGCATCGCACTGGTAGAACTCGCGAAAACGTCCTTTTTGCGGACGATCTGCGCGCCACACCGGTTGCATCTGGTAGCGCTTGAACGGAAACTCTATCTCATTCTGGTGCTGCACCACGTAGCGCGCGAATGGAACCGTGAGGTCGTATCGAAGGGCCTTTTCGGATATCTTCCCCGCTGCTTTCCGGCTGTCGGCCAGTTCATCTGGCGTGATCTTCGAAAGAAAATCACCTGAGTTGAGTATCTTGAAAATCAAACGGTCGCCTTCCTCTCCGTATTTTCCCATCAAGGTCTCCGAATTTTCAAACGACGGTGTTTCAATCGGCTGGTACCCGAAGCGTTCGAATTGCGTGCGGATGGTTCCGAAGATGTAGTTGCGCTTGGCCACTTCCGAAGGGGAAAAATCGCGTGTGCCTTTTGGTATGCCGGGTTTCTGTGCCATGATGAACGAATTTCGGTGCAAATATCCCACTTTATGTCAAAGAAAAGAAACGTACCGGTTGATTTCAGTCGGTCAATATCTGTAACAAATGCCGTAACTTCGTGACAAACCGGCATCATGTTAAAACTGCTGCGCGAAAACATCCGCACCGCCCTCGGCTCTATCCGTTCGCAATTGCTGCGGACCATCCTTACCATTGTAATCATCGGCATCGGTATCTGGGCCCTCGTGGGTATCCTCGCCAGTGTCGCGGCACTTCAGGCGACCATGAATGCCAATTTCGCCGATATGGGCTCGAACACCTTCAGTATCACCCAATATGACTGGTCGGAACAGCTTGAAGACGAATCCGAACGGGAGGAGAATCCCGCTATCTCCTATCCGCAGGCCAAAGCCTTCAAAGAGCGCTATGACTTCCCGCAAAGTACCGTCTCACTGGCCTTCCAGGCGACGGCAAAAGCGGAAGTCCGCTACGAATCCAAAAAAACCGACCCCAACATCCAGGTGTGGGGCGTAGACGAAAATTTTCTTTCCAATACCGGATCGGAAACCACGCTTGGCCGCAACTTCACGAATTTCGACATCACCAACAACGCCAGCGTCTGTATCGTCGGCTCCGACTTTATAAAAGGACTGCTGAAAGACATTGACCCCATCGATAAAGTCATCTCGGTGCGGGGTGCCCGTTTTCGGGTTATCGGCGTACTTAAAGAAAAAGGCGCCACGTTCGGCAACAACCAGGACCTTCGGGTGATGATTCCCATACAACGCGCCCGCTCCCTCTTCTCAGCATCTGGCATCAACTACACTATCAGTGTGAAAGTCGAGCGCGGCGATGTGATCGATGCAGCCGTTGACCACGCGACCCTCGCCATGAAAAACATCCGTCGGGTCGGCCCGGCCAAAAAACCGAACTTCGGTATCGAACGAAGCGACGATCTGCTGCACCGCATCGCTGAAGTAACGGACTATCTGAAGTATGCCGCTATCGTCATCAGTATCATTACCATCCTCGGCTCCTCGATTGCCCTCATGAACATCATGGTGGTATCGGTAACGGAACGCACCCGTGAAATCGGCGTGCGGAAAGCCCTGGGTGCCAAAAAACGAACCATAGCGACGCAGTTTTTCATCGAAACCGTCGTGATTGGGCAGCTAGGCGGGTTACTGGGTATTATTTTGGGACTTCTGACGGAATGGCTCATCTCCGCCTCCTTTAACCTCGAATTTGTAGTGCCGTGGACCGCCGGCATGTGGGCGATTGTCGTGAGTTTTATCGTGGCGTTGGTATCCGGATTATTCCCTGCCATCAAAGCAGCGAACCTCGATCCGATTGAGGCGTTGCGCTACGAATAAGGCTTCCGCCCCCGTATCATTCGATCATTACCGAAAATGTCCGGGCGCAGGGTCACGTCTTCAAACCCCGCTTGTGTCAGTACATCTGTCGTCTCTTTTCCGAGATATTGGTTGATTTCGAAATATAGCCATCCGCCCGGAGCCAGCGAAATGCGAGCCAATGAGGTAATGCGACGGTAGAACAGCAACGGATCGGCGTCATCAACGAAAAGCGCAAGGTGCGGTTCATACGAGAGTACATTCGGGTTCATTTCCGCCTTTTCCAGTTGACGCACATAGGGCGGGTTCGACACGATTACGTCAAAAGTGTCAAGTGTTTCAGCTTGTAGGATATCCGTTTGGCACAATACAACCTCCGCTCCCAACGACCGCGCATTGTCCGACGCCACAGCAAGCGCCGCTTCCGATACGTCAAGAGCCGTCACGCGGGACGAAGGCAATTCCAGTGCCAGGGTTAAGGCAATGGCGCCACTGCCCGTTCCAATATCAAGTATCCGGCTTTGGGGATGGATGTCTGACACCATCCAGGCCACTAACTCCTCCGTTTCCGGTCGCGGGATCAATACGTCCGGGCCTACCTGGAAACGCCGTCCAAAAAACGTTGTCTCACCCAGTATATATTGTATCGGACGATGCACCGACAGGGCGGCCATCACCTCTTCCCAAAACACCACATCTTCCTCCGTCAACAACGTCTCGGGCCGCAACGCAAGATCGGCGCGCGACATACCATGTCGGAATTCAAGTCCCAGGCGAAAAAAACTATCGGTTTCCTCTGCCCCGTAAAGCGGTTGTATTGCCTGCCGGAATTTCGTGCGCATTTCGTACAATGTCATGGCGCGTATTGGTATTTTTGCGTGGTGAAGGTACACGAAAAATATATACACCGTTGCATGGAGTTGGCACAGCACGGACTCGGAACGACGTATCCGAATCCGCTGGTGGGCGCCGTGATCGTGCACAACGACCGTATCATTGGAGAAGGATGGCACCGGAAGGCAGGCGAACCCCACGCGGAAGTGCTGGCGGTAAAGGCCGTGACAGATACGTCCGTCTTAAAGGACGCGACACTCTATGTGAGTCTCGAGCCGTGCAGCCATTTTGGGCGAACTCCCCCCTGCTGCGACCTCATCCTGGCGCACGACATCCCGAACATCGTGATTGGCACCACCGATACTTTTTCTAAGGTGGCGGGCGAAGGCATACGCCGATTGCGCGAAGCGGGCCGCAACGTCACCGTGGGCGTACTCGAAACAGAATGCCGCGACCTCAACCGAAGGTTTTTTACCTTCCACGAACAAAAACGCCCCTATATCATCCTGAAGTGGGCACAATCAGCCGACGGTTTCCTGGCACCTTTGCAACGGAACGAGCGACGACCGGTTTGGATCACCCACGAAACGACGCGGCAACTGGTGCACAAATGGCGGACGGAAGAACCGGCTATACTTATTGGCACCCAAACCGCGATCGACGACAATCCGCAACTTGACGCGCGACTGTGGTCGGGGGCCTCCCCTCTTCGGTTCGTGTTCGATCGTAAGGGACGGCTACCAGAGAACAGCGCCCTGCTTCAGGATGGCCGACCGACCGTAGTACTAACCGAACAGATACGAGACACGAACGGGGCTGTTCAATACGAAGCACTTCCCTTTGATGACCCAGTGCGGGAATTCTTGGAAGTGGCTTATAAAAGAGGCCTCCAGTCAGTGGTGGTAGAAGGCGGCCGAACGACGCTGCAGTCGTTTATTGACGCTGGACTTTGGGACGAAGCGCGCGTCATCACAGGACGCTTGTCCTTTGGGGAAGGACTTCCGGCTCCGATGCTGTCTTCTGTACCGTGCGAACAATTCCAGATTAAACACGACACTATACGCCTTTACCGACGATGACCGATACGATTATTTTTGATTTTGGGGATATCTTCATTAACCTGCGCCACGATCTCGTTGCCGCGCGTTTCGCCGCATTGGGACTCCACGCCTGGAACGCCGAAATGCAGGAGGCTAACCGCCAATTCGAGGTAGGAAGAATCAGTGAAGACGACTACCTCGGCACCCTGACCCGTTTTGCAACGCCGGGCACCTCCACTTCCGATGTGCGGGATGCATGGAACACGATTTTAGGTGACTTTCCGCGCTACCGATTGGAGTTCCTTCAGTCCCTTTCCAAACAATACCGGCTGTTTCTTTTGAGCAACACCGATGCCATCCATATCGGGCACTTCGAAGAGCGGGAGGGCGAGTCGTTCATCAAAGATTTCTACGGCTGTTTCGAAAAAACCTATTTCTCGTTTGAGATGGGAATGCGGAAACCCGACGAGGCAATTTTCAGTTATATACTTGATCGACACAAACTCGTACCCGAACGAACCCTTTTTGTAGACGACCGCAGTGACAATACCGATGCAGCGGCGCGACTCGGACTCCGAACATGGAACCTGCAGGTGGGACGGGAAGATGTGATCGAACTACGCGAACGACTGGCGCTGTAACGATGGAAGACACCTACCGAACACTGGCCGCGCCGTCGGAAGAAGTGCTGCTGAAGGAAAAAAGCAGCAAGTTCTTTGGCTATGCCTTTCCAGTAGAATCGGAAGAGGAAATCCGAAGCGCACTAGATAACATCCGCAAACAACACCCTACTGCGCGACATTGGTGCTATGCCTGGCAACTCGGCACTACCGATATCCGCTACCGGGCCAATGACGACGGCGAACCCTCGCACACTGCCGGAACGCCCATCTACGGACAGATCCAATCATTTGGTGTAACGAATGTGCTGGTGATCGTTGCGCGTTACTTCGGTGGGATCAAACTCGGAGCCGGCGGCTTGATCGTTGCCTACCGAGAAACCGCCCGAATGGCGTTGGAGGCATCCGATATCGTCGAAAAAACCGTTGAGAGCCGGATGGAGATCCACGTTTCCTATAAAGACCTAAATCGCGTAATGCGCGTCGTAAGGGAAAACCGCCTGACGATTTGCGAACAGGACATGACAGAAGATTGTCGATTGGTCGTGGCGTGTCGAAAACGAGACGAAAATGCGATTTTCGAAATCTTCAATTCGATGTTCGGAATTGACGTAAAAATCCAAAAGTAAAGGCAAAAAAACGACGCCCTTACAACAAATTCCCAACGCGTTCCAAAATGTAATCCGGCGGACTGACCGGACGTCCGGTTTTCATGTCGACGAAGACCAAAATCGAATGCCCTGTTGTTAATAACTCTCCCGCTTCACTGTGAATCTCGTAATCGAATTCGATCTTGACCGAAGACAGTTTCTTAAACAGGGTTTTAACATTTAAGACGTCGTCATAGCGGGCGGGTTTCCGATAATTCATCGTCAACGAAACAACCGGCAGCATGATACCGTTTTCTTCCATCCAACGATACGAAACCCCAAGGTTTCTAAGCCATTCCACGCGTCCCATCTCAAAATACTGGGCATAATTCCCGTGATAAACAACCCCCATCTGGTCGGTTTCGGCGTAGCGCACGCGAACCTGGAATTCATAGTCACGCATAGTAAATTTAACGTTTCGTTATTGTTTGTTATAGGGTATTTTTTTTTCAAAATCAACCCTGCAAAAATTTTTTTCTAAAGAATTTTGTTCACATATTTGTCTTCCCGAACACACGATAAGGCAGCGCGGATTTTCCTCCTGTTTGCCTTTCAAACAAACAAAAAATTTATCAGTATTTATGGAGAAAACTGCTCAATCGGTATGGGAAAACTGTCTTCTTTTCATAAGGGACAATATCCAGGAACAGGCCTACAAAACCTGGTTCGAGCCCATCAAATCGGTTGAGCTGACTGACAATGCCTTGTACATCCAGGTTCCGAGCAAATTCTTTTACGAATGGCTGGAGGAACACTATGTAAAATTGCTGAAGGTCGCACTTACCAAAGAACTCGGGAAAAGCGCGAAGTTACTCTATAAAATCAAGATGGAAAACACCTACGGCAACAAACAGCCCTTTACCGAGCAGTTGCCGTCGGCCCACCGTCCACCGGTGAAAGCGCAGGAAGTCGATGCGCCGTTCCGCAACCTCAACCCAGAGGTGAAGAACCCATTTGTCATCCCAGGCATCCGAAACCTGAAAATCGAATCGCAACTCAATGCCAATTACAGCTTTGAGAACTTCCTCGAAGGCGACTCGAACCGATTGGCGCGTTCCGCCGGTATGGCCGTGGCCAACAAACCGGGTGGCACGTCTTTCAACCCACTGCTGATCTTCGGCGGTGTAGGACTCGGAAAGACACACCTCGCACACGCGATCGGCGTGGAAATCAAAGACAAATACCC
>JAIXYI010000038.1 GCA_027490305.1 Flavobacteriaceae bacterium | reverse complement strand
CGTAAATGCACAAACAAAATGGGACGGAACTATCTTCTCATGGAACAGCATCAGAAACGAAATAAATATATATTTTGGTCACAGATTGGAAAACTGACACAGTTCGTTGAACACTCCCAGTTTAGTAGAAATCCAACTCAAAACCCAAAACTCAAAACCCAAAACTCAACCCTCAACCCTCTTCTCCAAATACCGCATCCCCCACTTCTCCATCTCCGCCAGCACGGGCGCCATACTGCGCCCCAGTTCCGACAGCGAGTACTCCACCCGCGGGGGTGTTTCATTGAATTGCGCGCGGATCACGAGTTGGTCGCGCTCCAATTCCTTTAACTGATCCGTCAGCACCTTCCGCGAAATCGTCGGGATTCGCGCCGCGATCTCCCCAAAACGCCTCACATCCGAACGCAGGCAATACAAGATCACGGGCTTCCACTTCCCGCCAATCAAATCCAGCACGGCGCTCACCGGGCATGCCGACACCACCTTATGCTCTTCCTTAGTTACCATATCGTTACCACTATTTACCGGTTACCAAAATGTAACCTGTTACATTTTAAAACTATTATTAGTTACTTTGTGTAACAAATATAAGATTCGTTTTTAAAACCACAAAATCATGATTGTACTCACAGGAGCAAACGGGCATTTCGGAAATGCCGCTATTGACTTTCTTTTGCAAAAAGGTGTCCAACCCACAGACATCCGCGCCCTCGTGCGAAACGAGAACGCAGCCAACGAACTCCAAACCCGTGGCATTGGTACCGCCATTGGCGACTACGATGACCGCGCCTCGCTTGTGCGGGCCTTTACCGGTGCCGACAAGCTGCTTTTTGTCTCGGGCAGCGACCTGGGCAAACGCCTCGCGCAACACCACAATGTGATCGCTGCCGCACAGGAAGCAGGCGTCAAACACGTCGTATACACCAGCTTCCAGCGCCGCAACGAAACCGAATCCTCTCCGCTTTGGATGGTCGCCGAGTCGCACATCGCCACCGAAAAAGCACTGAAAGAGAGCGGCCTCGCGTATACGATTCTGCGCAACAACCTCTACCTCGACTTCCTGCCAGGCTTCATCGGTGAGAACGTGCTCGAAACGGGTGTGATTTACGTACCGGCCGAAACAGGTCGTGTAGGTGCCGTCCTGCGCGCTGAAATGGCTGAAGCCGCCGCCGCGGTGCTGTCGACAAGCGGACACGAAAACCGTGAATACGATTTTACGAATACAGAGGCCGTGTCATACGACGAAATCGCCGAAACAATTTCCGAGGCATCCGGAAAAGCCATCAGCTACCATTCGCCGGCCGCCGACGACTACATCCAAACGCTCACCGGCTTCGGCGTTCCGGCCGAGGTCATCGGCATCTTCTCATCCTTTGCCATCGCACAGGCACAGGGCGAACTAAACGCCACCAGCGACGACCTGACCCGATTGCTCGGCCGCAAACCGATCTCCGTGCGCGAATTCATCAGCCGTCTCTACACCCAGTCATAAGCGGCACTGACATTCCAACTACGGGTTTAAAAAAAGAAGGGGGCGTTCCGGCGCGATTACGGTTCGCCCCTTTTTCACGTTAGGTGCGCGCCGTCGGGCTCTCCGCAGTGCACGGCACTTCGCTCCGATCCCTAACGCACGCCGCGGAACCTTCCCACTCACCCGAACACCACAGCCGCGGCTATGACCGATACCGTGGCCGCGACAAACTCCAACCTACATCCCAGGTCACCGCGTCTAACATCTTCCCACCCCATAAAAAAAGAGCCACCTCCCGGCAGCTCTTTATATCCTACAATGTAACAACTTCGTTCTTCATCGCTCATTCTTCATCATCCATACTTCATCCTTCATTGTACATTACTCACTCTTCATCCCCCATCCTTCATTGTTCACTGTACATCGTTCATTGTACATTATCCAATCACTTCCTTCACCTTCTTCCCAATCTCTGCCGGTGAATCCACCACGTAGATGCCATTCTCACGCATAATGCGTTTTTTGGCTTCGGCCGTATCATCAGCACCGCCTACGATTGCACCTGCGTGACCCATCGTACGGCCTTTCGGAGCAGTTTCACCTGCGATGAATCCGATAACCGGTTTGCGGTTGCCGTCGGCTTTGATCCAACGGGCCGCATCGGCTTCGAGTTGGCCCCCGATCTCACCGATCATGATGATGGCTTTGGTTTCAGGGTCGTTCATCAGCAACTCCACCGCTTCTTTGGTAGTCGTTCCGATGATCGGGTCACCACCGATACCGATCGCGGTCGTAATACCCAATCCTTGTTTCACTACCTGATCCGCTGCTTCATACGTTAGTGTACCCGACTTTGAAACGATGCCCACGGTTCCTTTTTTGAAAACGAAACCAGGCATGATGCCCACTTTCGCTTCTCCTGGCGTAATCACACCTGGACAGTTTGGTCCGATCAGGCGACAGTTTTTCCCCTGGATATAGTCATACGCTTTAATCATATCGGCAACCGGAATCCCTTCGGTGATGGTAATGATCACCTTGATACCGGCGTCGGCGGCTTCCATAATGGCATCAGCGGCAAAGGCCGGCGGAACGAAGATGATCGTGGTATCCGCTCCCGCCTGCTCGACAGCATCGCGCACGGTATTGAAGACCGGACGATCCAGGTGGGTCGTGCCTCCTTTTCCAGGCGTTACGCCACCAACGACATTCGTACCGTACTCGATCATCTGTGAGGCGTGGAAGGTACCTTCGCTGCCGGTGAATCCCTGTACGATGATTTTGGAATCCTTATTGACTAAAACGCTCATATGGTATTTTGTTTACTGGTTTTCAAAAATGTGTTGCAAAAATACGGCATTGACCGCAAAATCCACAAAAGCCGACCAAAAAAAAGCGGTAAATTTTCTACTTCACTTCTTTGAAATCCGAAGGCCCAAACGGATACCTTGCTTCCTTGAAAACGAGGCCGTCATGCGGATGCAAACGCTTCCATTCCCGGGCGAGTTTTTGGTAGTAGGCGGTCTCGGGATACGGCATCGCCCCCGCCTTCGCCGAGGTCACGTCGTGCCACCAAACGGCTTCGGTCACCCCTTCCCTCGAAAAGGCCGCATTTCGATACGGACGCAATCCGGGTGGCAACCGCTGTGCCTCCACCAACAGGTAGGGCGCCTTGCCGGTATACAGGTCAAACGACAAATAATGGGGCCAAAAGCCGAAACAGCCCACTATAGGCATGACGACCACCAACAGAACGGTGATCATTTCCGGAAAACGCTTCCATTGCAAGGTAATGCGCTCCCCTATCGGAAACAGCAGCAAGACCGATGCCGCCATCCACAGGTTCCATACTACTAAGATATCGTTCTTGCCCGTCGCCCAGGGCCCCACCAATAACAGTATCGACGTTTGCAGGAGCAGCGCCCCGATTACCGCCACGCGTTTGCGGCGTATGAACAGCAAGGCCAAGCCTATTACCACTTCCGAAACGGCCAGCAACAGTCCGGCTCGATGCAGCCACGGATAGGCACTGCTCGCGCCCGTCACCCCAAAAAAAGGCTTCAGGATCATCGCATCCCATACCAAATGCAAAAAAGCGGGGTGTATTTTGTGGATGCCGGCAAACACATAGATCGCGCCCACCAACAGGGCCGACATTTGCAGAAACCGCTTGCTGTCGCCCAGCGAAAGGAATGCGAAGGTGAGTAGCAACTGGTACTCCCACGGCTGCCAGCGGGCCTGGTCGAGCAGGCAAAGTGCCAATTCCAACGCCACAAGCACCCGTGCCACTCCGGCCGAACCGGGACGAAAAAACAATATAATCAGGAAAAGAACTGACCAAATGGTCAACGTGACGTGAACGGCTAAGGGCATTCCCTCCAGTATTGAAAGCACGGGTAGTATCGGCAATCCGGAGCCACCCGTCCACAACGGCCACGACACAAATTTGAAGGCTAGTGCGGCCAGACAGGTCAACCGAACGAAAAGACGCGCACGGTAAGCCGTCTGTCTCGTTGCGATCCTGTCGAGCGCCGTCATCGTCAGGGTAACTGGCTCATCTGGTAGCCGCGGTACAGTTGACCGTCTTTGACTTCCCAAATGACAAAGAAGTGCGCCAGCAGTATATCCTCCCGCGGATTCTCGATGGTTTTTACATAATGGGAATAGCGCACGGCCGCCGTATCGCCGTCCACCACCAAATGCGTGAGCTTCGTTTTTGACCGCACATAAGCGCGCTGCAACTCCTCGCTAATGGCAACGATATCGGCTTTTTTCAGCTGTACCAACCCTTTCGTGCTGTTCCACTCGACCAACAGGTCGTCGTGTAAGAACGATGCCACCGCCGACGGATCAAGCAGTATGTCGGGCTTGTAAAATTCCTGTATGAGCTTGCGAACTGACATGGTATTAGGAGTTAGTATTTAGGTGTTAGAAGTTAGTTTGTGGATTCACTCCGAACGCATTACTCTTGACTCTTTCTTCTTTATTCTTGCTTCTCTTCTTGCTCCTCGATCCTCGATCCTTGCTCCTCCTACTTCATCTTCTCCAACAACTCCGGAATCCGTCTCACATACGCCATCAACTTCATTTCCTCGCGGGCTTCGATAGCCGGCGTTCCCCAATAGGTTTTGCCGCCTTCGAGAGACTTGGTCACGCCGCTTTGGCCCATGATGATGGCCTTATCTCCGATTTTGATTGAGCTCGTAGTACCGACCTGTCCCCAGATCGTCACCTCATCACCGATGACACAGCAACCGGCGATTCCCGTTTGCGAAGCCATCAGGCACTTTTTACCAATCACCGTGTCGTGTCCGACATGGATCTGGTTGTCGAGCTTGGTGCCGGCCCCGATGGTCGTATCGCCTGTAACGCCGCGGTCAATCGTACACAAGGCACCGATGCCGACGTTGTCTTCGATCACCACCCTGCCGCACGATTTCAGTTGGTCAAAACCTTCCGGGCGCTTCTTGTAGTAAAATGCGTCAGCCCCGAGCACGGTTCCGGCGTGGATGATCACGTTGTCGCCAATCACCGTGTGGTCGTAAATCGTCACGTTGGAATGAATCAGGCAATTCTTTCCGATTCTGACGTGGTTGCCTACGAATACATTGGGCTGGATGATCGTACCTTCCCCGATCTGGGCCGATTCCGCGATAACCGCGCTCGCCATCCGGAAAGGCCGGAAATGCTGTCCGATCTTATTGAAATCCCGAAACGGATCGTCGGAAATCAAGAGGGCTTTTCCCTCTGGACATTCCACTTCCTTGTTGATCAAAACGATAGTCGCCGCCGACTGCAATGCTTTGTCGTAGTATTTCGGATGGTCAACAAATACAATATCCCCCGGTTCCACCACATGGATTTCATTCATGCCATGTACCTCAAAGGCTTTGTCCCCGACAAAGGGACAACCGATGATCGAGGCGATTTCTTCAAGCGTGTGGACGCGGGGGAATTTCATAGTATCAATTTGAAAATTTGAAGATTTGGAAATTTGAAAATGGCCTATCGTTGTCAATAAAGCTACGAATTATCATTCTCTTCATTCTATAACGCTCATTCTCTTATCGGCAATGCAACAATTATCTCATTTTCTAATTATCTAATTGTCTCATTCGCTAATCAGCTAATTACTCCTTCACCCGCTCAATATAATTCCCCGTCGCCGTATCCACCTTAATCTTATCACCTTCGTTGATGAAAAGAGGCACGTTCACGGTAGCGCCCGTTTCAAGGGTAGCCGGTTTGGTAGCGTTGGTCGACGTATTGCCTTTCACACCTGGCTCGGAGTATGTCACCTCAAGCACGATGGAAGCCGGCATCTCCACAGACAGCGGTGCCTCGGTCTCGGCATTGATGATCACTTTCACCGTAGAGCCTTCTTTCAGGAACTCAGGTGCGTCAAGGATATCTTTGTTCAGTGTGATCTGCTCATACGTTTCGGTATGCATGAAGTGGTATTGGTTGCCCTCCGGATACAGAAACTGGAATTCGTGTGTCTCTACCCGAACCTCATCGATCTTGTGACCGGCTGAGAAGGTGTTGTCCAACACTTTACCGTTGGTAAGACTCTTGAGTTTCGTGCGCACGAAAGCAGGCCCCTTGCCCGGTTTCACGTGAAGGAATTCAATGATTTTGTAGATGTCGTTGTTGTATTTGATGCACAAACCGTTACGAATATCTGATGTAGAAGCCATATAAAAGGAGTTATTTTAGGAGTTAGGTGTTAGGAATTAGGAGTTGGGAGCTGGGTTGCCATATGAACTTTCAACTATAAACTATGAACTATGAACTTTCAACCCTCAACCCTCAATCTACTCTTTCGAGCTTCCGAGGTAGCCCTTCATAATACCCCGTGGCGAGTTTCGAACCGCCATCAGGATTTCATCGCGCTCCGGAGTCGCCTCCATTTCTGCTTCGATGATGGCGACCGCCTGTGAATTGTTGTAATTTTTTTGGTAAAGGATACGGTAAATATCCTGAATTTCACGAATTTTCTCAGCCGTGAAACCACGACGGCGCAGGCCTACCGAATTGATTCCGACATAGGAAAGCGGCTCACGGGCGGCTTTCACATACGGCGGCACATCTTTCCGAACCAACGAACCCCCGGTTACGAAAGCGTGATTTCCGATGGTGGAAAACTGGTGCACGGCCACGAGTCCAGCCAATACAACATAATCGCCTACGGTGACGTGTCCGGCCAGGTTGGTATTGTTCGAAAAGATACTGTTGTTTCCGACGATGCAGTCATGCGCGATGTGGCAATATGCCATAATCAGGCAGTTCTTGCCGATAACGGTCTTCATCCGGTCGGATGTGCCACGGTTGATCGTTACGCATTCGCGGATGGTGGTGCCATCCCCGATTTCAGCGGTGGTATCTTCTCCCTGGTACTTCAGGTCTTGTGGTGGAGCCGAAATGACGGCGCCAGGAAATATATTACAGTTCTTGCCTATCCGGGCGCCCTCCATAATGGTGACATTCGATCCGATCCAGGTGCCTTCGCCAATGACGACATTGGCATAGATGGTCGTAAACGGCTCGATTACCACATTCTTGGCAATCTT
>JAIXYI010000079.1 GCA_027490305.1 Flavobacteriaceae bacterium | reverse complement strand
TAACGTGAGTTCGATATAAGCATTTTGTCAGACGCGTTGTAACTAACTCAAAAACAACACCTGTCTTACTCAAGATTTGCAAAATGCTTGTTAGCGGAGTAATTTTCGGCTACTTTTCCTAGGCTGATGACGGAAACCACCCGTCTGCTTCGTTGCATTTCCTCGCGATAGCACCGCTATCGCTCTGGAATGCGCCTTGCATCCAAGTGCTTTCCGCCATCCTGACTTCATGCTTATATCGAACTCACATTATTTAGAGCGCATCCGCTAACGGAAAGTCGATCTCAAACCCCGCGAGGTTGTGAAGGTAATTGGATATGATCTTGTCGCCTACAACGATGATAACATCAATCATGTTCGCTTCTGTGTATCCGGCGGCAAAAAACGCGTCTTTCGCCTCAGCCGATGCGTGTCCGCGATCCGTTACGACGGCGGCCGTAAACCGGGCCAGGGCATCGAGTTTCGGATCAAAGGAAGCGCCTCCCCTACGGATTTCGAGTACCTGTTCTTCGGTAAATCCGTTCAGTTTTCCCAATACGGTGTGCGCACTTTGACAGTAGCGACAGCCGTTGATCTGGCTCGTTACCAGGTTGATAACCTCACGCTCTTTGGCGCGCAGCGTGCTTTTGCGGTTCTGAAGCGTCAGGTAATCGCCCAGCGCGGTGTCGTTTTTGGCGAAATACGCGTATAGGTTCGGGACAAAACCCAATGCCTTGTGCAGGTTGTCGAAAAGCGCCTGGTTGGTGGCTGATACGTCTGCTTTTTGCGGTACGTCGAATCGGATGTTGGTAACTGTTTCCATTTTGTTTGTTTTTAGATGGTATGCCATTATTGACAAGACAAAGTTGGGCCATCGACCCACCAAACAAAATGAAGTAGTTTAGGAAAAAAGCTTGAAGCAGTTCAACTTTTCCGGCGCACTTTGTTATTCCGGATTTTAGAGAGGAATTCCGTCGTCATGCCAAGATACGACGCCAGGGCGTATTGCGGCAGTCGCTGCGCCACCTGCGGGTATTTTTCGATGAAGTGGTCGTAGCGCCCTTCGGCCGATTGCGTAAGATTCGATACCATTCGTTTTTGCTGGAAGGCGAGTCCGCGCTCGGCCATGATGCGGAAGATCGTTTCAAACCGATGATGGCCGCTCTTCAGTTGTTTTTCGGCCTCGTGGTTGATTTGCAGGATCACACTATCCTCGAGCGCCACCACGAACATCGTCGCGGGTTGTTGGAAGATGTAACTGTTGTAATCCGTAATCCACCAGTCTTCAATAGCAAACGAAATCGTATGGTCACCTCCTTGATCGTCCACCACGAACGATCGAAAGGCGCCCTCCGCCACGTAGTGCCTGTTGTGGGCCGTAAAACCCGGCTGTACGATATATTGCCGCTTCCTGATTCGCACTTCCGCGAAAGCGCCCACAAACTGGTCGATCTCGACTTCAGAGAGCAGGTCAAACCGTCGTAGATAGTCCTTTAATTGCGTGTGGCCTTCCATTATCTTCATCCTGGTAGGACGAAAATAGACAAAAAATCCGTCCTATCCTTATTCCGCGCCACCCAACACGCGGAACAATTCGGCGTGCGAAAGCAAATACCGATTCTGTAGGTCGATCTGCGAAAGTTGCGCACTGACCAGGCTGTTCTCGCGGGTATTAATGAGGAAAACCGAACTCTCTCCTAATAAAAACAGGCGTTCTTCCGAGGTCAGCATCCGGTTGTAATCGTTTACGAGCTCGGCGATGGTGGTTTGCTGGCTCGCGAGGATGGTGAGTTCCGCCTTTTGGGCTTCAATCTTATTCCGCAGTTGCAGTCGTTCGTTCGAAAGTTCGAAGTTTCCGTCCTGTATCTTCAGTTTGGCCAGTCGCAGCGATCCGCGTTCCTTTCGAAGAAACAGGGGAAAACTGAAGTTGAGCCCGACTTTGTAATCCTGTCCGACATAATCCCCCAGATACGACGGCGCCGACAGGTATTGGTAACTCGCATCGATGCGGGGTAACAGTGCGTTGGCCTTCAGCTTCCGTTCGATTTCGAGCACATCGAGCTTGACCTTGAGGCTTTCGATTTTCGGATGGTCTTCCACCGAAGTCGGATCGATGATGGCTTTTTCCAACTCCAACGTCTGCACGATCGACGCCTCCAATCCCTCTTCAGGCATGATCGTCTCCGACAATTCCACGGGCACGTCGTCGATCCAAAGATAATTAGAGAGTTCGAGTCGCGCCTTTGTCAGTTTCAATTGCGATTCCGCTAACGACAGGCGGCGGTTTTTGACCGTAATGCCGGCTTCCACACTGTCGATGGCCGGTTTATCCCCTGCCGTAATCGATTTGCGGATACCTTCGTAACGCACTTGCGCGAACTCGAGGTAACGCCCATACAGCGTAAACTCGTCGTACGTACGTTTCCATTGGAAATACGCCTTTGAGGCATCAAACAACACCTGTGTCGCCTGTAACCGTCGCTGCACCACGCCCAGTCGGAGTTGTACTTTCGCCGCCCGAACATCGGCCATACGTTGGTTGATGAAGAGTCCCTGACCCAGCGGTACCTGAACGCCCACAAAGGCAAGGCCATCCGTTGGTGTCGACACCTGCGGGTCTACATACACGCCTTCCGCCTGCTCAAAACCGGCCTTCACCTCGATTCCGTACCAGGTCGGGATCTTGAAAGTGGAATTCAGAAGGTCATAATAGTCGACCCCTTTGAATTCCTTTTTCGTATAATCGACTTCGATTTTCGGATCGAACCCACCGCGTGCCACCATCAGCGCGGCCTGTGCGGCATTCACTTTCAGGTCGGCCTGTCGCACCAAGGGATGGTATTTTTTGACATAGCCCAGGTACTCGGCATACGACATCCGTTCGCCCTGTGCCCAAACGCCACCCAACCATAAAACCGAGAGGAGTGTGAAGAACGTTCTCATTTCGATTCCTCCTTCTTTTCTTCCTTCTTATCCCCTTTGTAATAATTAGCAGGGAAGCCGTTGAGCGTCCGCCATAGTTCGAACCATACCGGGACGGTATCCAGCATCGCAATCGTTTGGGCGCCGGCCCCGATGCTTAACTGCTTCGGCCAGGCGGGCTCATCTTTATCGGGTGCGATCAAAACGCGGTATTTGCCGTTCGGACTGATGTATTTCTCAATCGCAACCACGCGACCCCCGAACGTACCATACGACAGCCCCGGCCAGCCCGAGAACACGATAGTCGGCCAGCCGTCAAACCACAATCGCACCGGCGCTCCTTTGTCGAGAAGCGGCAGGTCGATCGGATCGACGTAGGTTTCCACGGCAATTTCATACCGCGACGGCATGATACTCACCACGGCAGTCCCTTCTTTTATCGTTTCGCCCAAACCCGACTGTAGCGCCCTGTTGACGTATCCGTTTTGGGGTGCTGTAATGTAATACAGTCCGTTACGGATGCTGTAGTTGGCATACTGGTTCTTCAATTTGTTCACCTCAGCGGTAGCATCGTATTGGTTGCTCAGGGCGGTAAACTTGTCGCTACTCGATTTCGACATTTTCTCGCTATACTCCGCCTGGATACGGTTGATTTCTACCTTCGCATTAATTAAATCGTTGCGGGAGGATAGCAGCTTGTTTTCCTGGGTGATGATTTTGGCCTGCGATTCCTGAAGTTTGAGACGTTTCTCTTCCACGTCCGTCAACGGCTTGAGACCTTCTTTGTTCAATTGGGTCGAGCGATCGAACTGTGTGTAGGCGATTTTCAGTTGGGTGCGTACAGCCTCAAGATCGATACTATCACTGCGCACCTTTAGCACGGCCTGACGGATTTTGTTCG
Organism: Flavobacteriaceae bacterium; assembly: GCA_027490305.1. GTDB lineage: Bacteria > Bacteroidota > Bacteroidia > Flavobacteriales > Flavobacteriaceae > Flavobacterium. The sequence goes on along the minus strand of JAIXYI010000079.1, from coordinate 31,549 downwards.
TCGCCTGCTGCAGTTTCAGGTCTTTTTCACGGGCCAGGGCTACAATCTGTGATTCGAGTGCCCCAACTTTTCCTCCATACGATTGCAGCGCACTTTTCTTGGCCTCAACCTGCTGCCGCGTGTTTTCGACAAGGTTGGGATCAAAATACGAATCTTTGGTTTCAGAAAGAAACAAAATGGTATCGCCCTTTTTCACGAAGTCGCCTTCCTTGACATACCACTTCTCGATCCGTCCGGCAATGGCCGAGTGGATGGTCTGCGGTCGTTGATCGGGCTTCAGGGTCGTGACGAATCCAGACCCCGATATGTTCTGTGTCCACGGCAAAAACAACACCAGCAGGCCGAGTAAAGCCAGGCCGACCACGATGCGGTTCAGCACCTTATAGTGTGGACGGTTTTCGAGATACCGGACGGTTTTGAACGTCTGTAGTTTCTGTGACGAAGCGCTTTGTTGATTGGATATGTTCAGCATGGTTAGATTTTTTGGTCTTCGATGATCTTCCCTTTTTCCATTGTAATATAGCGGGTGCAGCGGGTTACCCAACGGGTGTCGGCCGATACCACGACCACCGCCCACGGATGCTCTTTGGCACACAGGAAATCGATGATGGCGGCCGCCGCGTCTGGATCCATCCGGTCGGTCGGATCTTCATAGAAAAGGATGGACGGTTTGCGCACGATACTACGTGCCAACAGGATTTTCTGCGCATTCGAGAACGACAACTGCTTGCCTTCGGGCAGTATTTTGGTTTCGAGCCCGTCTGGCAGTGTCTTGATAAAACTGCCCAATTGCACTGCATCTACGGCCCAACGGACGTCTTCCGCACTGATGGTCGGATCGCCAAAGGTAATATTGTCAAGGAGCGTACCTTCGAACGGTGTCTCCCCGTGCACGATCACCCCGATAGCAGAGCGGTAGGTGTGCACGTCCACCTTATGGAAGGTCTCCGATTGGTATAGGAAGGAACCGGATGACGGCGTGAGTAGTCCCGATAAGATGCGAAGCAGCGTCGTTTTCCCCGAACCGTTTGGTCCGCGCAGGATGATCTTTTCGCCGGGTTCAATCCGGAACGAAAGATTCTTCAGGGTATCGCGTTCGGCATCCGGATAGCGGAAACGCAGGCTATCGACTTCCAGCGACAATTTACCTTTCGTCAGGGCATCATTCCCCGGATCGTCGGGTTCCATTTCCATATCGGTTACCTGTCCTATTTTCTCGACAGCCGTCAATACGTCATACAACGACTCCGATCCCATAATGATTTTCTCAACCGAACTGATTACCATGAGGATGACGATCTCCGCCGCTACGAACTGACCGATGTTCATCTGTTGGTCCAACACCAGGAAACCTCCGATCAGCAGCAGTCCCGCCGTAATCAGCGCCTTGAACACGATCAGGTGCGTGAATTGTCCTTTCAATACGCCGAAGTGTTTCTCGCGGTATTTAAGGTAGCCATCTACCAACTCGTCGTTCTTGCCGAGGGCATACCGAAAACTCGCCGGGGCCTTAAACGTCGCCTGGTTGCGCGCCACTTCCTGCAGCCAGTCGGCTACGCGGTATTTGAATTTCGACTCGTTCAGGCTGCTTTCAAGACCGGGCCGATAGGAGTATTTCAAAATGACATACAAAACCAATAATAGTACGATACCAAATACGATAAAAAACGGATGGTAGAGAGATAGCAGGATGATACCAAAGCCAATCTGAAGCAAGGCAGCCGAAAAATCAAGCAGTAACTTCGCCACGCCCTTCTGTATCGTCATCGTATCGAAGAACCGGTTCGCGAGTTCCGGAAGGTACATATCGCCGTGGCGTTGGCGAAATAGCAAACGGGGAAGCCGGTACGCGAACTCGAACGACGAGCGGACGAATATCTTTTGTTGCAGGTTTTCGGTGATACGCAGTTGCATAAGCGACATCAAACCCACGAGGGCCACACCTGCTACAACGATAACGACCAACACGATCCAGGAAACGCTCACGCGCCCACTCTGGATGAAATTGATGATGGTCTGTATCCCCAACGGCAACGAAAGGCTGATGACCCCTGCCACGATGGCGTAAAAGAAAATCTGGGAAATGTCGCGCCGGTCGAGGTTCAACAGGCTGGAAAAACGTTTAAGTGGTGTCATGATGTGGCTTGCAGTTTGGCGATTAGGTCAACGTAGAATTCAGCAGGACTCAAGTGATCGGAACAATCGGTGATCGTCGTCAGGTGGTCTTTGAGGAAATGCTGGTGCAGTGAACCCTCTACAATCGACGATGCGAGGCTGCGCGGATAGGCGTAATCGGGCATCGCTTCACGGATGAATCCGACCAGGCGGTTGATGACATTCTTATAGAGAAGGAAAAAACCTTCCTTGTTTTCAGTATCAACTTCCTTGGTCAGGAATGTCTTCGTAGATTCGGTTACAATAATACGATTAAGAATCGATTCGTCGATGTGTTCGGTGTCGTCGTCATCCTGCACGGTACCGGTCAGTACGGCCACTGCGCGCCGCAGCCGTTCACCCGCATCGTCTATATTGGCCGTTCCGAGCGTAAGACGGTAATCCATCCAACTCCAATACCACGACGACAAATAAATCAACAGGCGGTGTTTGTTCTCGAAATAACGGTAGATCGAGCTTTCATTCGAGCCGATTCGTTCACCGAGTTTTTTGAAGGTAAAATGGTCAAATCCGAGTTCATCTATGAGCAGGATGCTCTCCGTAACGATTCTCCGACCCAACTGAGAGGTCTCCGGATCTTTTACGAAGAGATTCGGACACACATTTATTTTGATGGAAGATAAAGACATAGCATCGATATAAAACGTGTCAAAATTAATAGTATTACTATCAATAATAATACTCGTTCTGTTTTTTAATATAACTTTAGCGTTTGTACGCCCGTTTTACCGTGCTGAAAAACCATTTCGCCCCTTCCCTTTTTAGGGTGAATACGTACCTTTGCGCCCTGATTTCACGCTTATGCTCCACGTACACCACATCGCCTTTGCCTACGAAAAAGAAACGGTCATCCGAAACATCGGGTTTACCCTTGAGGCCGGACAAAACCTGGCCGTAATTGGGGAAAGTGGCTGCGGAAAAAGTACGTTGCTCAAGCTCATCTACGGACTGTACGACCTCGACCAGGGCGAGATTTTCCATTTTGGCGAACCCGTACTGGGCCCGAAGTTCCACCTCATTCCGGGGATGGCCTCGATGAAATACCTCGCACAGGATTTCGACCTCATGCCCTACATTTCGGCCGCAGAAAACGTGGGTAAATACCTGTCGAACACCGATCCGGCTGAAAAAGAGCGTCGTATCTGGGAGTTGCTGGAAATGGTTGAAATGACCAAATGGGCCCGCACGAAGGTGCAGTATCTCAGCGGCGGCCAACAGCAACGCGTGGCACTCGCCCGGGTGTTGGCGCTCGAACCGCAGTTGTTGTTATTGGATGAGCCGTTCAGTAACATCGACAGCTTCCGGAAAGGTGCCCTCCGACGAAACCTCTTCGGGTACCTCAAGGCGAAAGGCATCTCGTGTATCATTGCCACACACGACAGCATCGACGCCCTCTCTTTCTCTGATCAGGCACTGGTGCTGAAAGACGGAATGACGGTGCAACATGATACCGCCCGCAATGTCTACCTGAAGCCGCGCAACAAATACGTAGCCTCGCTGTTTGGCGAAGTCAACGAACTGCCTACACGCGTTTTCAACCCAATCGCACCGGAAGAAAAAACGCTGTTGCTTTACGCCACCGAACTCTACCTGACCGATCAGTCGCCACTGGAAGTGACCGTGCGGCAACAGTACTTCAAAGGCCACACCTATCTCGTGAAGGCTGCCTTCGGCAAACAGGTGGTCTTCTTCGAAAATCCGTTCGCACTGCCGGTCGGAGAAACCGTATGCCTGACGGTGGACCCGGAGATTGTGACGATGCGGGGTTAGGATTAGTCGCAGTCACAGTCGCAGTGACAATAAGAGCGTAGAATCACTAGGGGTGAAGTCGCAGTCGTAGTGACAGTACGTCTAGCCCTTTAGGTATTTTTCGAGGAAACGGTCTTCCTCCCACAACAGGTGCAGGATGTTCTCTTTGGCCGCATAACCGTGTGCTTCTTTCGGCAGTAACACCATACGCACCGGTGCGCCCAGTCCTTTCAGCGCCTGGAAATACCGCTCGGTTTGCAGCGTAAACGTGCCCGGATTGTTGTCGGCGTCTCCGTGCACCAGTAAAAGCGGCGTTTTCATCTTTTCGGCGTTCATAAAGGGCGACATGGTATTGTAGATCTCCGGTATTTCCCAATAATTCCGTTGCTCACTCTGGAAACCGAACGGCGTCAGGGTGCGGTTGTAGGCCCCGCTGCGCGCGATACCACAGGCAAAAAGATTGCTGTGCGTCAAGAGGTTCGCCGTCATGAAAGCGCCGTAGGAATGGCCGCCAATTGCCACTTTCTTCCGGTTGATATACCCCAGCGCATCCACCGCATCAATCGCGGCAGCGGCATCGTCGACCAACTGGGTCAGGAAGGTATCATTCGGCTCGGTCGTGCCTTCGCCGATGATCGGAAACGAGGCGTCGTCGAGCACGGCATAGCCTTTGGTCACCCAATATACAAACGAACCATAGTTCGGGAAGGTAAACTCGTTCGGGTTTTTGTTGCTTTGTCCGGCGCTGTTCCGGTCTTTGAACTCCTCCGGATAGGCCCAGATCAGCAGCGGTAGTTTCTCTTTCTTCGCCGTACGGTCATAGCCCGCCGGCAGATACAGCGTACCCGAAAGGGCCACACCGTCTTTTCGCTTGTAATAGATGACTTCCTTATAGACATTCCGGATGCTCTCGAACGGATTCGCAAACGTCGTTACGGGCGTCAACGTCTTCTTCTTCAGGTCGCGGAAGTAATAATTCGGATAATCCGTCGCCGATTGCAGCATCACCAGGACCTTCCCTTTCTTGAAATCTTCGATTGACAGCAAGTCTTCCTTACGATCTTTATAAACGGACGTATACAGGCGTTTCTTCTTCAGGGTCGACAGGTTCATCTCTTCGATGAAAGGAAACTGTCCTTCTTTGGTAAACCCATCCCCGATCAGGAACACATTGCCGTTTTCAATGGCCATCACATAGCGGCCATAGGCATTCCGCACGGTTTCTACCTGTCCGGGATCGGAGTAAATATCCTGCGAATTCCGGTCTGATACCAACCGTGGCGCCGCACCCGGCTTCGACGGATCGATCAGGAACGCCTTCTCGTTTCTTGTATCATACCACTCCTCCGTCACCATCGCTGTGGTCGCATTACCCCACAGCATACCGCCGTAGCGTTGTTTCAGTTTTACCAGCGACACCGGGGCCGCATCAAACGGGGCTTTCCACAAAAAGACCTCATCGCGGAACTCGACCTGGTTAGCCGGATCGCCCCCGTCTAGCGCTTCCACGAAGCAAAGCGTGGCAGGCTCGTCGGCGCGCCATCCCATACTGCGTTTGCCTTTGCGCACCGCCATGAACCCTTTCGGCATGACTTCGTTCAACGGCACCTCATTGACGGTTTTGACGAGACGCCCCGACAGGTCATAGACGTCCGACTGCATCGGAAAACGGCTGACGGGCACAATATACGAATAAGGCTTGCGGATGGTGGTGACCATGAGAAGCGAACCATCTGGCGAAAAGCTCACTCCGGCGTAGAGGTCGGCTGGTTTGAAAACGGAAGCGGAACCGTCAAACGCGATACGCTGCAATTCTGAGCGCACCAACGTTTCAAAATTGGCCTCGTCGGTGGCGTTTTTGAGGAGGTCAGGATAGGTGCGGTTTTGCGATTTGGACCCGTCGGATACCGAAATCGTCGGTCCCTTCGGAAGGTCTTTTTTCGAATCAACAAGCGCCGGACGGTCGTTTGGCAGCACGTTCACCAGCAGTGCCTTCCCATCGCGGAACCAACTGATCGGATTGCCCATGACGGCGTTCAGGGTCGGACCCGTGAGTCGTGTTGCTTTTGCCGACGCCACATCCAGCACCCAAAGTTCGGTACCGTCGCTTACCGTGTTAGTGAAAGCGATTTTGGTCTCATCGGGCGACCACGACAGGTTCGTGATCCGGGGGTTACGCGGCAGGCCCGCCACCTGGATTTCCTCCTTGGCCGCAATCCGTCGCACTGTCAGGTTGTTGATGAACGTGGTAGCGCTGCTGATATGGGTCAGTGGGTTGATGCGGAGACCGCCCAAACGCATTTCCTCCTGGTTCAGGTCTTCGAGTGATTTATACGTATCGCGATACGACAACAGCATCCATTCCTTTTTCGAATCCATCGTCACCGACGGCGCGCGTTGGTAATCCGCCAGCGCCAGGATTTCAGCGGAAGGCTTCTGGAACGTCAGGTTTTCCTGGGCGAAAAGCGTGAGCCCGGTGAGGAGGAGAAGGGAGAGGAAGTGTTTTTTCATGTGGGTTGAGGGTTGATAGTTGTTGGTTGAGGGTTTTGGGTGTTGGGTGTTGGGTGTTGGGTGTTGGGTGTTGGGTGTTGGGTGTTGGGTTGGGGACACAATTCTATTGAACCCACCCGACTTTACCGGGGGTATTGGTCGCCGGGGTGGTATTTTGTTACGAATATAGAAAAAGGGTGGTAGCAAATGGTAGTTCCGAACTTCTCATCTTCCCATCTTCATATCTTCCGAACTTCCAAACTTCCAAACTTCATTGGACACGTGGTCGGGTGGTTAGTTGGGGAGTGTATTCCAAAAATACGCTGCATTTCTTTTTACGTAACATGCAAATAGCTGTATTACAACAATTTGAATAAATATTGTGATTTGGGGTATTTTGTATATTTGGGATTTGTCCACAATACCAAATAAGCCTGCAGTTGAGATGACTAAAGTTAAAATCAAGATTATCTTTCTAGGACATATTCCACATTCAATAAACACTGAAAAAATTGGAAAATGGAAATCAGAATTGTTTGAAATTGTAAAGCCAATTAACACAGTAGCAATTGTCGGAGATTCAGATGGCGCATATTGGGAGTATTCCGACGCAAACATAGAAGAGCAATTGCCCGACAGAGATGGTGCCGACGTTCTTCTAGCAGTGACAAATGTTCCTTTACAATCTAATTACTTTGCACGCAGATTCAGTAATGACAGAGTTTGTATGACATATAATACAATGACGGAAATACTAAAATTTGACAATATTCCTTTAGAGAATTTAATATTTCGAGTTCTATATTCTATTGCATTTGTCTACAAACGTTACGGAAATAGAATTCCTCTCGCAAGTGAAAATACAAACTTTGCGCATGACGAAACTCGTGGTTGCATTTTTGATATGAATGGAGTAAAAACTGATGTTGTATACTCATTAAGTGGACCGCAACTTTGTCATTCTTGCGTGGAAACTTTAACAACACTACCACAACATAGGATAGAAAAAGAAATAATTACAAAAGTCCAATGGGAACTGAAAAAAATTAAAAAAGGGTTTTACTATCAAATAACTGACTTCATTAAAACAAAACCAATTTTAGCTATAGTAGTGTCATCATTATTTGCAATTATATTGGGCGTAATAGGTTCAACGATAGCGACAATTATTTGGGAAAATTATTGAAAAATACATCTCTACACCACGCATAAGAGTAGTTTCGCCCCCGCTCGTGCCGCAGCTTCTTGAGTTGGCAGCAATAAACAGTATAACGAATGTTGATAATGGTGCCTTTTATAAGGGCCCGGATCATAGTAAAATGAAAATGAGACGGCACGAGCTTGACGCCGCTAGCAGGGGGGCACCAGTGGATAGAGCGGGACGTCAAAATCGCAACCGGTATCCAACCAAGGTCTGATATGAATGCATCCTTTCCCGGGAACCTTATTTAAAACGCACCATGAAATCGCTTTCCATCCTGTTGTTCGCATCGTTGCTTGCCGCTTCCTGCCGCCGTGACGTCCGCCAAACGCCCCCCCCTGAACCGCATTACGAAGCGCTCGTCAGCGACAGCCTTATCTATCATTTCCTGAACACCACGCTTTTGAAGGAGAACCCTATTTACAAGTTTGGGCCTGTGCTCCTAGACCAGGCGCCGATCATCATCAATGGTGACTCGAGTTTCGTGGCGCAACTCGACACCCTGCGGCTGAGTACCGCGGATCGTGACTTCATTCGGCGGCAATACCGCAACTCTCACTATTTCGCGTGGGACGGGAAGCGCGTGAAAGACAAGATTGTAGTGGCTGCCGATACCACTGCTGGAGACCGGCAAGCGCGTCGGGCATACGGACGCCGACTTTTGGAGCGCTATCACGGCGTCACTTCCGTCTTAGGGCCCTTTTTCAACCAAAAAGGCGACGTGGCGGTCGTTCAATGCAATTACTCTTGTTACGGCCTCTGCGGTGAGGGCGCAACTTTTATTTACCGCAAGGACGCAAACGGAAACTGGTATCTTTACCTGAAGAGAAATCGGTGGATCTCGTGACGTGCTCATTACCATCAACCTAAACCCGCTGCGCAAACGTCTCCGACTTTGCGCGATACCGCTACCGCGCGCCTCTCGCCACTGCCGTATCAAGGAGCAAGTATCAAGGAGCGAGGAGCAAGCGCCCTTATTGCCCTAAAGGTTCCTGTTTCGAGTTCCCAACTCAAACCTCAACACTCAAAACTTCAACTAACTCCTAATCACAAACCCCTCCCTCGCCTGCCCTTTCCGAAAGAACACGAACCCCCATTGGTAGGTATCCATCGTCACCGTCACGTCCGGATGGCGTTTGATCGCTTCCCAGGCGCGCTCCATACCCGCCGACCAATGGATGTCGTCGAAAATCCAGACGGAATCGTCGGTTGCATAGGGTAACAGCGACTCGAAATACGCCAGCGTGGCGGCTTCGGTGTGGTGCCCGTCGAAAAACACCAGTCGTGGCGACGGAAAAGCCAGTGGCTGGGAAAGAAAAGAAGAAAATTCAGCGTTGATGACGGTAACGTTCGCCAGTCCGGCTGCCTGCAACTGCGCCGCCGCTACGGCCGCCGTTTCCGGACAACCTTCCACCGTAATCACACGGGCATCCGGTTTACCCAGGGCCAGCGCCGACGTGGCGAGTCCGACCGAAGTGCCGATCTCCAATATCGTATCCGGTTGGAAATACCGCACCACCCGAAAAAGCAATCGGGCCCGTTTGCGCGAAATCCCCGCATGCCGGGCCATGGCCGATACCGCCCGTTGGTTCGATTTGAACACCTTGGATCCGGCACCGAAATCAGTAACATCTACCAGGCGGTGATCCGACAGCAGGTCGCCACGGAACCTGTCGAGGGTTTGATACTCGGGAAATACAGACTTGTCATAGAGGCACTTCGTGACCAGCGAAAACACAAAGGGCGAATGCACGCCGTGTTCGTTCTTCGAATGCCACAAAAAACGCAGGTATGCCCAGAACCGGAATCCCATCAGGCCTCCATTTTGGCCGATAGTTCGAACCAGCGCTCTTCCTTCGCTTCCAATTCGGCAATGATGCGCTGCAACTCGACCGCTTTGGCGGCAATATCAGCATCGGCAATTGTTCCCTCTGAAAACTGCCGCTCGATTTCCTTGCGGGTATATTCGAGGTCTTTGATCTCACGCTCAATCTTCTGGAACTCTTTCTGCTCATTGAATGACAGACCGGCTGATTTCTGCTGCTGCTTCCAGTTGTTCTTTTCCTTCGGCGCGTCGTCCTTTGCAGGTTCGGCGCTGTCTTCATAGGCCCGGAAATCGGAGTAATTCCCCGGGAAATCCTCGATCACGCCATCGCCACGGAAGACAAACAGGTGGTCGACGATTTTATCCATGAAATACCGGTCGTGCGAAACGACCACCAGACAACCCGGATAGTCGATCAGGAAGTTCTCCAACACGTTCAGCGTCACGATGTCAAGGTCGTTGGTCGGCTCGTCGAGTATAAGGAAATTCGGATTTTGGATGAGCACCGTACAGAGATACAACCGCTTCAGCTCGCCCCCACTCAGCTTCTCCACATAATCGTGTTGTTTCTTGCGGTCGAAAAGGAAGCGCTCCAACAACTGCCCGGCCGAGATCGTGCGCCCTTTCATAAGCGGGATGTATTCTCCGAATTCCTTGATGACATCGATGACTTTCTGCCCCTGTTGTGGTTGGATGCCTGACTGTGTATAATAGCCGATCTTCATCGTTTCACCCGTAATCACCTTACCCGAATCGGGTGGCAGGGTGCCGGTGATGATGTTGAGGAAGGTCGATTTCCCCGAACCATTCTTACCGATGATACCCACGCGGTCGCCCCGTTGGAAATCATAGGAGAAGCCGTCGAGTATGACTTTATCGCCAAACTTTTTGCCGAGGCGGTGTAGTTCGATGACCTTGCTGCCCATCCGCTCCATATTGATCTCGAGTTCGACCTGCTTGTCACGGCGGCGGCTCATCGCTTTTTCTTTGATCACATAAAAGTCATCCTGCCGCGACTTCGACTTGGTCGTACGGGCCTTAGGTTGGCGCCGCATCCAGTCGAGTTCCTTCACAAAAAGGTTCTTGGCCTTGTCGATGCTGGCATTCTCGGAGGTGATGCGCTGCTCTTTCTTTTCGAGATAATACGAATAATTGCCTTTGTAGGAATACAGCTTGCCGTTCTCAAGCTCGATAATCTCGTTGCAGACGCGCTCCAGGAAGAAGCGGTCGTGCGTTACCATGAACAGCGTAATCGGAGCCGCAGCGAAATAGCTCTCCAGCCACTCGATCATTTCGAGATCAAGGTGGTTGGTGGGCTCGTCCATAATCAGCAGGTCGGGCCGGTTGATGAGGATGATGGCCAGGGAAAGACGTTTTTTCTGTCCACCCGACAAATCCCGTACTTTCAGCTTCAAATTGTCGAGCTTTAACCGGAAAAGGATCTGCTTGAACTGCGTCTCAAAGTCCCAGGCGTTGTGCTGGTCCATCTTGTCAAAGGCTTTCTGGTAGGCCTCCTCATCCGCCGGGTTCTCAAGTGCCCGTTCATAGGCGGCAATCACCTTTAGGGTTTCATTGTCGGAGGCGAAGATGCTCTCTTCTATCGTCAGGTCGTCCTGCAAATCAGGCACCTGCGACAAAAATGCCATCCGGATGTCTTTCCGTGTCACGACCTGGCCGTTATCCGGCTCGTCTTTTCCGGTGAGGATGTTCATGATCGTCGTCTTCCCTGTCCCGTTTTTGGCGATGAAGGCGATTTTCTGGTCTTTGTTGATCCCAAAACTGATGTTCTCGAACAGGGTGCGTTCGCCATACGATTTGGAGATGCTCTCGACGGAAAGGTAATTCACTGTTGTTTCTTTAATCCGGATAGTCGGCAAAAGTAACGAAAAGCGCGCGTTTTGCCGGATATCGTCCTATGCAAAAAAAAGCACCCTTCCGGATGCTTCTCTCTTACTTCTTATAAACGCTGCCGCCGGAATCCTCCTGTTTGCTCAGCTTGTTCTTCGGGGTGCTTACGTAGCGTACGTTGCCGCCACTACCGGCTTCCGCCACAAGCGTCAGTATCGGGTTGACGACCGTCGTGCTGCCACTGTCGGCTGAACTGGTCACATCGTTAGTGTCGAGCCCTGCCGCGTCAAGGTTGCTGCCACTGGAAGAGGCCGTTTGAAGACGTAACGCCTTTCCGCGAACGGTGGCATTGGCGCCGCTTGACGTTTCAATCGAGATATCATCGGCTTCGACCGACAACTCAAGAGATGCCGCACTTTCGCTTTTCACCTGTATATCCGACGTCACGAAAGTGGCCGTAGAATGCGCCTGTGCTGCGCTGTGGGCCGTGAGACCCCGCAGTTTGGGCAGGCTGACCGAGACTTTGATGCCTTCGGTCGAACTGATGCTGCCGGTGGTTGCCACACGAAGCGTTCCGTTTTGGATGGTGGTGCTGATCATATCGACCAGATTGGCGTCGGTTTCGACGGTGATGCGGGTATCGTTGGAAGGCGTCAGAACGAGTTCAATGCCCTCTCCTACTTCGACCCGGTCGAACGACTCGGTTACGGTGCGGTCAACGGTGACCTTTTGGCCATTGCCCTTGACACCGAGATTGCATGAAGTGAAAACCAGTGCCGTCAGCGCGACGACGATCAGTTTGATGGTGTAGATAATGATGCGGACCATACTCGTTATTTTTTAGGTACAATTACTCCATTTTGATCGGTCGTAAGACCCTTACCAGACGACGTGGTAGTCGTTTCGACCCGCACATCGCCGTCTGTATGCACCTTTACCGTCATGGTGCCGGTTGAATCGCTTACTTCCACTGATTCAGGCTCGTCTACGTCGTCGTATTCATCTTCACTTGGCGGGCAATCCAAACAACGTACGCGGTCTTTGTCAACCCGGTAGGTATAGCTATCGTCACTCCAGTGAAGGTTGAAGAACGCATCGTCTGAGCGGTCACGGTCCGTAACCGATTTGTCGACGCGGAATTTCGTCCCTTTCGGCAAATACAGCACTACTTCCACCTGCTGGTCGCGAAACTTGTTGCGTATATCGGTCAGCAGGTAGTTATCCAAAAGTACGTCATTATTCTGGAATTTGTAGCTATACTCGATCTTTTCAGCCGTGTGACGTGCTGCGCTCACCGAACTGCCGCGGGCGACGCGCTGCACCTGGATATACGCTTTACCGTCTTCAGACGGACGCACATCGAGGGTGACGTCGTTCGAGTAAATCATCTCATGGTCGGAGCCGTCGAGTTCGATGCGGAAATCGTCGTATTCATTCGTTGAGTTGGCGTAGCTGTCGTTGTGCACGAAGCGGATGTCGAGCGTATCGGCCGGTGCCAGTACCAACTCTTCCTTTTTGAGGGTTTTCCCTTCAAAGGCAAAGGCCGTTGCCTGACGCACCCCAAAGGTGATGGCGATGGCGGTCGAGATGATCCATACGGCCAGCAGCCCGAAATTGATGATAGCACCCGGCGACTTGATTTTCGGCGCCAACAGTTTGAAGCCCAGCAGGCAGAAATAGAAGAACGGGATGCCCACGGCGAAGAACATGACCAGTCCGAACAACCAGATCGGATATTCCCCGAAATTGCCCTGTTCTACGAACGACGACCATGGGAAGCTCACAAAAGCGGTTGAACCTAGGGTGAACACACCGATCAGCAGGCTGACGATCACGGCCAGTGAGGCCAGGATGATGAGGGAACCAATGATTTTCGCGAACACCTTGAAAATACTGATGAAGATATCTCCGATGGTCGAGCCCACTTTGGTGGCGCCTTTCTGGATGCTGTCACCCATCTGGGCGTAGTCGGCGTTGCGAAACCGCTCGGAAAGTCCTTCGATTTCCTCCCGTACTTTCCGTTCGATATTGGTTATGGTAATGGGTTCACCGCGCATTTCCAGTTTCTCGGTAGTGGTAACCGCCTCTGGCATCACAATCCACATAACCAGATAGGCGATAATACCCGTTCCGAATACGCACAACAGGATGACGAACAACACGCGCAGCCATACCTTATCGATGCCGAAGTAGTGCCCTAGACCGGCCAATACACCGCCGATGATGCCGTTTTCGCGGTCGCGGTAGAGTTTACGGGTGGCACGCGGCGAATAGAACGGCGTGCTCGGTTGCGGCGCAGCCCCTTCGTCGTCAAGGCGGTAATCTTCAGGTTGGCCCATAACCGTGATCACTTCTTCGATTTCCTTCATCGAAATGACCTGTTTCGGATGGGTGTGTTTCTCTGAGATCAGTTCAGCGATACGCATTTCGATGTCGCGGATGATCTCGTCCTGCCCGGCCGAGCGGTTCAGCGACCGTTTGATGGCGTCGAAGTAGCGGCTAAGGCGTTGGTACGCGTCTTCATCTATATAGAAGAAAATGCCTCCCAGGTTGATATTGACTGTCTTGTTCATGATTCGTGTTTTTGATTGGTGATAATGTTGACGGCGTCGGAAAGTTCGGTCCAGGTGCCGTTCAATTCCTTTAGAAATGTGTGTCCGATTTCGGTCAGGCCGTAGTATTTACGCGGCGGCCCGGAGGTCGATTCTTCCCAACGGTAGTTGAGTAACCCGTCGTTTTTCAGGCGGGTCAGCAGCGGATAGACCGTGCCTTCCACTACCAACAGCTTGGCGCCTTTAAGGGTATCGAGTATCTCAGAGGTGTAGGCATCCCGCTCTTTTAGTACCGAGAGGATGCAAAACTCGAGAACACCCTTGCGCATCTGTGCTTTCGTGTTTTCAATGTTCATGATGCCATTTTGATTTTGGATTAATGTCCGTTTTTTGATGATGATGAATATACAGTGACGCCAGAGGGTGATGAAGTCTCCGCGTCGAAGTTTTACTTTAGGAAGCGGATGGTCGCCGGATACCGGAAGTCATCCCCTCCTGATGTCTTGACCGCCGCATGGATCGTCAGCAACACCTCAGCCGCTTTGATGAGACCGGCGAGGATAACGGCGACGATCGCGACCACCAGCGGGATACTAACCTCCGTAAACGACCAGTCCATGTGGTCTACGTTAAAGTGATGCCCGTGGCGGTGCAGTTCCCCTCCCGACATGAGCGCGAAGAGAAACGTCGGCACGGCGATCAAGGCACAAATAAGAAGGTAGAGGAAGGTGCTCAATTGGAAATTGATACACTCTTTCCCTTGCTGGTCGACGTAGGCCGACCGCTCCCGATTGGATGTCCAGATCACGATCGGCAGGATGAAATTGCCGAACGGGATCAGGAACTGCGACAAAGCACTGATGTGGGTGAAGGTCGCGATTTGTTGTTCATTGGTTCGTTGCATGACGATGATAGATTGTGATTGATGATGATTGATGATGATTGAAACTCCAGACTACTATAGATAGCTCATTAATTTCTTATACAAAGATATGACGATTGGAAGGTATTATGCAATACAAAGTAGTGTATGTTAACTTTTATTTAACATTTCGTATATGGTCTGTATGTGCGGATAAAACGCTAAATTGCCCGTAAATACTGACCTACATGCTCACACCAGCCCAATTCAACCGCTTCCTGTTTTTTAAGTTGCCGTCTGCCTTTTTGTGTGGTGTACGGGTAAAAAGTATCTCCGACGCCCATTGCAACGTATCGGTTCGGCATCGCTGGATCAACCAAAACCCCTTCAAATCGATGTATTTTGCCGTGCAGGCCATGGCCGCGGAACTTTCAACAGGCGCCTTGGTGATCGCCGCCATACGAAAGAGTGGCGCCAATGTGTCGATGTTGGTGGCACAGAACCGTTCGGTATTTACCAAAAAGGCCACCGGACACATCATATTTAGATGCGAAGACGGGCACGCCATTGCCGAAACCATCGCCAAAGCCATTGAAACCGGCGAAGGGCAAACGCTGTGGATGCGATCCGAAGGCGTCAACGAACAGGGTGAAACGGTTTCGCGCTTTGAATTTGAATGGACGGTGAAAGTCAAAACCCCTCGATAAATAGGGTCTTTTTAAGTTTTGCCGAGGGACAGACGTCGTACCTTTACCAAAATAGTATGCATGAAGGTTCTGATCACCGGCGCAACCGGACTTGTGGGAACGGCTTTGGTGGCCGCCCTGCGCAGCCGCGGACATGACGTCTGCTACCTGACGACGTCCAAAAGCGGAAAACCGCTGCCCGGCGCCCAACGTTTTTTCTGGAACATCGACGCAGAAGAACTCGATCCGGAAGCCTTCGACGGCGTTGATGCCATCGTGCACCTGGCCGGCGCCTCTATTGCCAAACGCTGGACGAACACGTATAAACAAGAGATTCGGGAAAGCCGCATCGCATCGGCGGAACTCCTATATAAAGTACTTCGTACGCTTCCCCACCACTCCGTCCGTCATTTCGTTTCTGCCTCGGCCATTGGCCTCTACGCCGATCACCCCGACCATCTATACCACGAAAGTGACCTGGCGTATGACCAAGGCTTTCTCGGAAATGTGGTGCTGCAATGGGAACAGGCAGCCGATCGCTTCCGAACCCTTTCTATTAAAGTAGCGAAAATGCGCACCGGACTCGTATTCTCCAAAAAAGGTGGCGTGCTCGAACAGTTAGTCACACCTGTACGCTATGGCTTTGGCGCGGCCTTCGGTTCTGGAAAACAATGGCAGTCGTGGATCCATATTAACGATATGGTCGGACTCTATCTCACCGCGCTCGAAAAGGGATGGGAAGGGACGTTTAACGCCGTGGCACCCCATCCGGTGACGCAAACGGAACTCATCCGACACATCGGAAAAACCCTCCACCGTCCGGTTTGGTTGCCCAACATCCCCGAATTCCTTATGACACCCGTACTGGGCGAAATGCGCCAACTAGTCTTTTCCAGCCAAAAAGTAAGCGCCGAAAAAGCGATTGCGCACGGCTACCGTTTTCAATTCCCCTTATTGCCTACCGCCCTTTCCGACCTGCTTGCCAACGACAAATCGTAACGCCGAACGAACTCTTTTAACCACCCTCCTTCCTTTCTACGCAGAAATCACGCTATTTCAGGTAGAAAGCGGTGACAATTTGGCACTCATTTCCCGTTTGGCAGTACTTTTGCCAACTTGCGGGCACATACAACCGTTTCACGCTAAAAAATACATATCTCTATACCGATGGCAACCGAAAAGAACTCGCAATCACAGGAAAACGAAGACATTACGATGGACGGACAACCGACGGCCGAGGCCCCACAAGAAGACCTGCCGACAGCGGAAAGCCTGACAGCAGAGGAAAAATTGTCAGAGGATCTCGCCAAAGAGAAGGATAAATTCCTGCGTTTGTTCGCCGAATTCGAAAACTATAAAAAGCGTACGGCAAAAGAACGCCTTGACCTGTTCAAAACCGCCAACCAGGAAGTGCTGCAGGCGCTGTTGCCTGTGCTCGACGATTTCGACAGGGCGATGATTGAAATCCGGAAGTCAGAAAACAACGAGCTCATACGCGGCGTAGAACTCATACAGGAAAAATTCAAAAATACACTCGTGTCAAAAGGACTCGAGGAAGTCGAGATCAAAGCCGGAGATGCCTTTGACGCCGATTTTGCCGAGGCCATTACGCAAATTCCGGCGCCTACTCCTGAATTGAAGGGAAAAATCGTGGATGTATTGGAGAAAGGCTATAAATTGGGCGACAAAATCATCCGTTTTCCGAAAGTCGTCATCGGAAACTAATCCGTCAGGACCATGAAAAAAGACTATTACGAAATACTCGGCATTTCGAAAGGTGCTTCGGCCGCTGAGATCAAGAAGGCGTACCGGAAGAAAGCCATCGAGTACCATCCCGACAAAAATCCGGGTGACAAGCAGGCGGAAGAGAACTTCAAAGCCGCAGCGGAAGCGTATGAAGTGTTGAGCGACGACCAAAAACGGGCGCGCTACGACCAATACGGCCACCAGGCATTCGAAGGCGGCGGCGGGTTCCACGGCGGTAACATGAACATGGACGACATCTTCAGCCAGTTCGGCGACATCTTCGGAGGCGCTTTTGGGGGCTTCGGAGGCGGATTCGGCGGTGGCCAACGACGTGTGAAGGGAAGCAACCTCCGTATCAAAGTGAAACTCACGCTAGAGGAGATTGCCAAAGGCGTTGACAAGAAAGTAAAAGTGAAACGCAAGGTGCAGGCACCGGGCGTAAAATATAAAACCTGCCCTACCTGTAATGGTTCCGGACAGGTCATGCGTGTGACCAACACCATTTTAGGACGGATGCAGTCGGCCTCTACCTGCCCTACTTGTGGCGGCGCCGGCCAAACGCTGGAAAGTAAACCGGCGAATGCCGATGCCTACGGTATGGTGCATGAAGACGAGACGGTATCCATCAAAATACCGGCCGGTGTGGCGGATGGCATGCAACTCAAAGTCTCCAATAAAGGAAACGACGCCCCAGGCAACGGCATTCCCGGCGACCTGATCGTCGTGATCGAAGAACAAGAGCATGAAACGCTGAAACGAGAAGGCGAAAACCTCCACCTCGATTTATACATCAGCATCGCGGAAGCGGCGCTCGGCGTATCGAAAGATATTGATACGGTCAACGGAAAAGTGCGCATTAAGTTGGAAGAAGGCATCCAGTCGGGAAAGATACTTCGCCTGAAAGGAAAGGGTATACCGAGCCTGAACAGCTACGGAAGCGGCGACCTCCTCGTACACATAAACGTCTGGACGCCACGGAATCTGACCCGCGAACAGAAGCAGTTTTTCGAAAATGCACTGAACGATCCGAACTTCACCCCTAACCCGGAAAAGTCGGATAAATCTTTTTTTGAAAAAGTGAAAGATATGTTTTCCTAATTAAAAAAAAGTATATACTTTTGACCTACTAGGCAACTAGTAATTTCTTTTTCATAGCAATTTTTCCCATCCTTGTGCACTCGTGTAGAAGGGTGGGTTTTTTTATGACCCTGGCTTGATCCTCTTCCTAACGTCTTTATAGGTCCAGACGGAGGCATAATTCCTCCGGTGACAGCGCCGGAATTTCGCTCGTTTTGAAATCCCTCAAATTCCGGGTCACGATAAAATCGACTTGCCCTATGCGGGCGGCGCACAAGACCTGTACCGCATCTTCGAAATCCCGATGACCCGAGCGAAGCGCCATACGAAGGAGTTCGGCATCCGCATCCTGCACCGTTAAAAAGTCAAGGAGGTTAAGCAGCACCTCACGAAGTGTCTTCTCGTCGAGATACCGGCTCATGAGGTAGTGTGTGGTGATAATGGAGTGGGAAGATGCAAACAACTGTAACTGCTTCTGCTCGGCACGTTGAAAAATACGAACGGCATGCTGGCTATACGGCTGACGGTCTGCGATCAGATCGACGATGACGTTGGTATCAAGGAAAATCCTCATTTCAGGAAATGTTTGCGTTCCAACGCCTCCCTCAAAGCCGTCGTTTCGTCGAAATCATCCGGCAGTTTTACGGCTCCGACCAGCGACATCAGCTTAGGTGAAAGTGCGCGATCTCCTTCCTCCTGCGTAATCGTCTCAAGATACCGTTCTACCAGCTCCGATAAGCTCCGACCCGTATTCCGGGCATATACTTTGGCCCGATCTATCACGGCTTTCTCGACGGTCAAGGTAAGCTTGGTTGTCATATACGTGTTTTTATTTCAAAGATACGTATTTTACAAAAATGCAACGCCTCCTGACGGAATTTCCGAAACTACCGAACTTCCCCTAACTTTACCTTCCAAACACACGCACATGTCTATCATACTCGACGTTCGCGACGTCGTCAAACGATACGGCGATTACACCGCCCTTAACTCGGTTTCCCTTTCCGTCCCGAAGGGTAGTATTTACGGACTTTTGGGTCCGAACGGCGCCGGGAAAACCTCGCTTATACGGATCATCAACCAAATTACGCTGCCCGACTCGGGTTCAGTGTGGCTCGACGGCGCACCGCTAAAGCCGGACGATGTGCAGCATATCGGGTATCTTCCGGAGGAACGCGGACTCTATAAAACCATGAAGGTCGGGGAGCAGTGCCTGTATCTCGCGCAATTAAAAGGACTTGATCGCGCGGAAGCCAAAAAGCAACTCGACTTTTGGTTTGAACGCCTGGGCGTCGAGGGCTGGTGGAACAAGAAAATCCAGGAGCTTTCGAAAGGGATGGCGCAGAAGATCCAGTTTATCGTAACGGTGCTTCACCGTCCGAAATTGCTCATTTTCGACGAGCCCTTTTCAGGCTTCGATCCGGTCAACGCCAACCTGATTAAAGATGAAATCCTGGCCCTCAAAGAACAGGGTTCGACCATCATCTTTTCTACCCATCGCATGGAAAGCGTTGAGGAATTATGCGACCACATCGCCCTCATCCACAAATCCAACAAACTAATCGAAGGCCCCCTGCAGGAAGTAAAACGCAGGTACCGTACCCATACCTATGAAGTCGGCATCGTAACGCCCAACATCGAAGGGCTCATGTACGACCTGACACAGCATTTTACGGTGGCACCGACGCAGTTCCGGTCGTTGAACGACGACGTGAAACTCAACATCCAACTCGGAAAAGCCACACCGAACGAACTGTTGGCCTTATTGACGGGCCGCGGCGAGGTCACGCACTTCGTCGAGAAAATTCCGAGCGTCAACGACATCTTTATCCAAACCGTCACCAACGGCACTACCTTATAATACGACTTATGCGCGTTCTTCCTCTTATCATCCGCCGCGAATTCAATGCCAAAGTACGCAACAAGGCGTTCATCGTGATGACATTCCTGAGTCCGCTGATCTTTGTCGGCATTGCCCTCCTCATTGGCTTCCTCAGCTCGATGAAAGCCGATACGAAGTTTATTGCCGTGCATGATGCCACGGGACTTTTTGCAGGGGATTTTAGAGATTCCAAAGAGTTCCATTTCCACAATGTTTCCGGCCTCCCGCTGCAAACCGTCAAAGACAGCATCCTCAGCGAACGGCTGGACGGTGTTTTGGTCATCCCGAATGAAAAAGACCCGACGAAACTCGCAGAGAACATCCAGTTCATTTCAGACGACGATCCGGGAATTGCGTTCATATCCGACCTTGAGAACACGATCTCAAAACGACTTACCCGTGCGAATTATGTGCGTGTCGGGCTCGACTCTACCGCTATCCGAAAAGCGCAGGCAGACATCTCCATCCACATGAAAAAAGCCGATGGTACCGACTCGATGAAAGGACTTAACTGGTTCAAGGCCGCCACCGGAGGTCTATTTGGCTACCTCATCATGATGTTCATTATCATCTACGGCAACTTCGTCATGCGCAGTGTCATCGAAGAAAAAACGAACCGCATCGTCGAAATCATCATTTCATCGGTACGGCCTTTTCACCTGATGATGGGTAAGATCATCGGAACGTCATTGGCCGGCGTATTGCAATTCGCCATATGGGCGGTGGTGGGTTTCACGCTGTTGTTCGTCGCGACCCAGTTTTTTGGCCTCGATGTAGCCACTACGCAAAGTACCGCCGCACATGCCGCCACGCAGGAGCCTGGTTTCTGGCCGGCGGCGATACGGGAACTCAGTAGCCTTCCGCTATTCGGTATGGCCATCTGTTTCCTTGTGTATTTCGTCGGTGGTTACTTTTTGTATAGTTCCTTTTACGCGGCCATTGGCGCAGCGGTCGATAGTGAGACCGACTCCCAGCAGTTCCTGTTTCCCATTGTGATGCCGCTGGTGCTGGGTGTGTATATTGGATTTTTTACCGTCATCAACGACCCACATGGCACCGTCGCCACCGTATTTTCGTTCATCCCACTCACCTCCCCTATCGTGATGCTGATGCGGTTACCGTTTGGTGTGCCGTGGTGGCAAGTGGTGTTGTCGATTGTTATTCTGTATGGCACATTTTACGGTGTGGTATGGTTTGCCGCCAAAATCTACCGCGTCGGCATCCTGATGTATGGCAAAAAACCGACCTGGAAAGAACTGATTCGCTGGATGCGGTATTAAAAAAAAGCAGCCCGTTTGGACTGCTCTTTCTTAACCGGACAACTAGCAATGTTTATTCCGCCGCGTCTTTTGCTTTTTGGTTTTCGTTCGCTTTGGCGCCCATGCGCTCCCATTTGAATTTAGGGGCGAATTTCAGCTTGATCTCTGCAATTTTACGGTTATCGCGCGACGTAAGTCCTTCTTTTTCTACCGTGTTCTTATGGGCATCCAACGCCTCATACATCGCTTTGATTTCGTCGAAATCTTCGCGTGAGTAACGGTCCTTGTTCTTGTCGAACTCGTTGTAGAAGTCGTTATACACCCTAAGGATATTGTCTTTGTTGACCCAACTGAAGTTCATATCGGAACCTATTTTACCGGCACCGAAGAATGCGTCACGCAGTTCTTGTGGCCGAGTCGGCGTCGCTTCTTTTTCGAGTTCTACACTCACCTGCGCTTTAAGTTGTTCGTATTTCTGGCGACCGGCGGCAAGTCTGTCTTTTGCAGATGCGTCATCGCGAAGTGTAGCAGCGGCACTGTCAGCAGCCGTGGCGCGGGCATTGTAAGACGCTTCAATGGTGGCCCAATTCGGCTTGGCATCGGCCACTGCCAGCGAACCAACCGAATCGGTAAAGGAGGTATACTGGGTAAGGGATTTCTCTGCTTCTTTTTCGGTTTCGCTTTTGCACGAAACGAACGCCATAGGCAAAGCAACAAGGGCATAAAGAAAAGTGTTTTTCATGATGGGTGGGATGTTATTGTTAACAGAGGTAAAGGTAGTGGGGGAACGAAATCGGGATGTTGCACATACACATGGTTTCGTTGTAAAATACCGATATTGTCATTTGAAGTGTAACGGAAGTGCGATTGGGCGGACATAGTATTTTTAGCTACTTTTATTGAAAATCCGGCTTATGTCGAAATCATTGATTGAAATCCGCGGACTCCGACGGAATTTCCAACTAGGCGGTGAAACGCTTGAGGTGCTGAAAGGCATCGACTTAGATATCCAAAAAGGCGAATATGTCGCGTTGATGGGGCCGTCCGGCTCAGGCAAATCGACGCTTATGAATTTGTTGGGATGCCTTGATACGCCCACCTCGGGACGCTATGTGCTGAACGGGAAGGATGTCAGTACGCTCCATGACGATGAATTGGCGGAAATACGAAACAAGGAAATAGGTTTCGTCTTCCAGACCTTTAACCTGATGCCGCGCACCACCGCACTCGACAATGTCGCGCTGCCGATGGTGTATGCCGGTTACGGAAAAAGCGACCGCCATGCCCGCGCCCGCGAAGTTTTGACCCAGGTAGACCTCGCCAACCGCATGGACCACCAGCCGAACCAGTTATCGGGTGGACAACGGCAGCGCGTCGCCATTGCACGTGCGTTGGTGAACAAACCGTCCATCATTCTGGCCGACGAACCTACCGGAAACCTCGACAGTAAGACCTCGGTGGAAATTATGGCACTGTTTAACGATATCCACGCCCAGGGCAACACGGTCATCCTGGTAACGCACGAGGAAGACATCGCGGCGTATGCCAAACGGGTCATTCGTCTGCGTGACGGGATGATTGAAAGCGACTCAGCCAACAACTAGACACCTAAACCGATCCGCAATAAGGACTGATTAAGAACGAAGTCACTTTTTCGGAACCCAAGGCTATGAAAGTATACACCAAAACCGGCGATGCCGGAACCACGGCACTTTTCGGTGGAACCCGTGTGCCAAAAGACAACATCAGGATTGACTGCTACGGCACGGTCGACGAGCTCAACTCGTGGATCGGACTTGTGCGCGATCAGGAATTTCCAACCCTTTATAAAGAGGTATTGATACGTATCCAGGACCGGTTATTCACAGTGGGCGCCCAACTCGCCACGCCACCAGAGAAGGAAGTCCTGAAAAACGGCGAGCGCCGCCTGAAGAACCTCGGCATCACCGAAGAAGACATCCTCTTTCTTGAAAGCGAAATTGACCGGATGGACGCTGCCCTGCCCCCGATGACACATTTCGTGCTGCCGGGCGGACATACGACGGTGTCATATTGTCATGTAGCACGCTGTGTATGCCGCCGGGCCGAGCGACTTGCGGTGCAATTACGTCATGAAGAACCCGTTGACGAGCAGGTATTGAAGTACCTGAACCGCCTTTCTGACTACCTTTTCGTGCTGGCACGGATGTTGTCGAAAGAGGTTGGCGCCGATGAGGTGAAATGGATTCCGCAAAAGGACTGAAAATTCATCGCCAAGCCCAGTGTTTACAAGGTTTTAAGAACTTTTTAAATACTACGTTCTTGCCTTTACAAAATAAAGATCATTTTACTTGGCATTTTCAGTAAAAAATTTATTTTTGCATTAAATTCAAAAATCTTAAAGCGATGTATTGGACATTAGAATTGGCATCCTATCTCAGTGATGCCCCGTGGCCAGCAACCAAAGATGAGCTCATCGACTATGCGATCCGTGCCGGGGCACCGTTGGAAGTCGTCGAGAACCTGCAGTCGATAGAAGATGAAGGCGAAATATACGAATCCATGGAAGAGATTTGGCCCGATTATCCAACGGACGAGGACTATCTCTGGAACGAGGACGAGTACTAGAAAAAATAAAAAAACACCTGAAAAAGTCTCATTTAGAGGCTTTTTTTTTGCTTAAATTTGCACACTTTTCACGAACAGAAACACCGTATTTATGAGTTTCATAAACAGTATATTAAAAGCCTTCGTAGGCGATAAGTCGCAGAAGGACGTCAAAGCCATCCAGCCCTTTGTAAATAAGGTAAAGGAAATCGAGCCGACCCTAGCGGGATTGTCACACGATGCGCTCAGGGCTAAGACAGACGAATTCAAGGCGCGGATCCGCGCGGCGCGTGCGGCACAGGATGAGAAAATCACCGCTTTGCGTGCGGAGGTCGAATCGATTGCCGACATCGACAAGAAAGAAGACGTCTATGCCGACATCGATGCGCTTGAGAAAGAAGCCTACGAAGTGTCAGAGAAAATACTGCTCGACATCCTTCCGGAAGCATTTGCCGTCGTGAAAGAAACCGCGCGCCGATTCAAAGAAAACACCACCATAACGGTTACCGCGACTCCGACAGACCGTCAGTTGTCGTCTACCAAAGAGTATGTCAAACTGGAAGGCGATACTGCCGTATGGGCCAACTCATGGAACGCCGCCGGTAAACCGATTACGTGGGATATGATCCACTATGACGTGCAGTTGATCGGTGGTATTGTATTGCACCAGGGTAAAATTGCCGAAATGCAAACGGGTGAAGGTAAGACCCTCGTGGCGACCCTCCCACTCTACCTCAACGCCCTGACCGGTGAAGGCGTGCACTTGGTGACCGTGAACGACTACCTCGCGAAACGTGACAGCACTTGGAAAGCGCCGTTGTTTGAATTCCACGGACTCACAGTCGACTGTATCGACAACCACCAACCGAACTCGGAAGGTCGTCGCAAGGCCTATGAAGCGGATATCACCTACGGAACCAACAATGAATTCGGTTTCGATTACCTGCGTGACAACATGGCGCATACCCCGGGTGAACTGGTGCAACGCCGCCACAACTACGCGATTGTGGATGAGGTCGACTCGGTATTGATTGACGACGCCCGTACGCCTTTGATCATCTCAGGTCCGGTGCCACAAGGCGACCGTCACGAATTCCTCGAACTGAAACCGACGATTGAAAACCTCGTCAACCAACAACGCGCCCTTGCCAATGGCTTCCTCGCCGAAGCGAAGAAATTGATCCGGGAAGGAAATGCGAAAGAAGGCGGCTTCAACCTATTGCGCGCCCACCGTGCACTCCCTAAGAACAAAGCGTTGATCAAGTTCCTCAGCGAGGAAGGTGTGAAACAACTCCTGCAAAAGACGGAGAACCAATACATGCAGGACAACAACCGCGACATGCCGAAGGTAGACGAAGCGTTGTTCTTCGTAATTGAGGAGAAAAACAACCAGGTCGAACTGACCGAGCGTGGGTTCAAGGCACTGGCAAACGGATCTGACGAGAGCTTCTTCGTGTTACCGGATATCGGGACGGAAATCGCGCGGATCGAGAAAATGGACCTTCCAAAAGACAAGGAAGCCGAAGAGAAAGAACGCCTTTTCCAAGACTTCAGCGTGAAAAGCGAACGTATCCATACGCTAACCCAGTTGCTGAAAGCGTATGCACTCTTTGAAAAAGATGTCGAATATGTCATAGACGACAACAAAATTAAAATCGTCGACGAGCAAACGGGTCGTATTATGGAAGGACGCCGGTATTCGGACGGACTCCACCAGGCGATCGAAGCAAAAGAGAACGTCAAGGTTGAGGCTGCCACGCAGACCTTTGCCACGATTACCCTCCAGAATTATTTCCGGATGTACCGCAAATTGGCCGGTATGACGGGTACAGCCGTTACAGAAGCAGGCGAATTCTGGGAAATCTACAAACTCGACGTCGTTGAAATCCCGACCAACCGTCAGATTTCGCGTAAAGACCAGCACGACCTGATTTACCGTTCGGTACGGGAGAAATTCAATGCGGTTATTGAAGACGTTATACAGTTATCCGCCGCCGGACGTCCGGTGTTGATTGGTACGACCTCGGTAGAGATATCGGAATTATTGAGCCGTATGCTTAAAATGCGTGGTATCCAGCATAATGTGTTGAACGCGAAGATGCACAAGCAGGAAGCGCAAATCGTCGAAGAGGCCGGTAAGCCAGGCGTCGTGACGATTGCAACCAACATGGCCGGACGGGGTACCGACATCAAGCTGACGCCAGAAGTGAAGGCCGCAGGCGGATTGGCCATCATCGGTACCGAGCGCCACGACTCTCGTCGCGTTGACCGCCAGTTGCGGGGCCGCGCCGGTCGTCAGGGTGACCCGGGAACGTCGCAGTTCTATGTATCGCTGGAAGACAGCCTTATGCGTCTTTTCGGCTCCGAACGGGTAGCCAAGATCATGGACCGTATGGGATTGAAGGAAGGCGAAGTCATCCAGCATTCGATGATGACCAAGTCGATCGAACGCGCACAAAAACGCGTGGAGGAGAACAACTTCGGGGTTCGTAAGCGACTTCTCGAATACGATGACGTAATGAACGCGCAGCGGGAGGTAATCTACAAGCGTCGCCGACACGCCTTGCACGGAGAGCGCCTCAAAGTGGACATCGCAAACATGATCTATGATACGTGTGAACTTATTGCCCGTGAAAACAAGGCGAAGCGCGATTTCCGGAACTTTGAATTCGAACTGATCCGTTACTTCTCGATCACATCGCCGGTAACAGAATCAGAATTCGACAAGCTGTCCGACATGGAACTGGCGGGCAAAGTATATAAAGCAGCATCCCTGTATTACGCAGAGAAAAATGAGCGTAATGCCCGTGAAGCCTTCCCGATCATCGAGAATGTGTTTGTGAACCAGGGCGATCGTTTTGAGCGTATTGTGGTACCATTCTCCGACGGAATTAAAACCCTGAACGTCGTCACCGACCTTAAGAAGGCTTATGATACACACGGTGCACAACTCGTGGCCGATTTCGAAAAGAACATCACACTGGCCATAGTCGACGAAGCGTGGAAGAAGCACCTCCGCAAAATGGACGAACTGAAACAGTCGGTACAGTTGGCGGTGCACGAACAGAAAGACCCGCTCCTCATCTATAAATTCGAGGCATTCGAGTTGTTTACGAACATGCTGAACGGCGTGAACAAAGAAGTGATCTCGTTCCTTTTCAAGGGTGATCTGCCGCAACAACAGCAGGCACCGGAAATCAGGGAGGCACGCGAAGAACGTCGGGTGGAAAACTACAAGACGTCGAAGGATGAAATCCCGAATCTGGACCAGGCGGCTGAAGTAAACCGCGAAGCCGGACAAACGCAACCGCGGCAGGTCACCGAGACGATTACACGGGAAGCACCAAAAATCAACCGAAACGACAACGTAACGGTCAAGCATGTGATGAGCGGCAAGACCGAAACGATGAAATTCAAAAAGGCGGAAAGCCTGTTAGCCAATGGCGAATGGGTGCTGGTAAACGAAGCCTAAGACCATAACCCCGGACCTTCCGGGGTTTCTTTTTACCACTACTTTTAGGGGAGCGCCTATTCGAGGCGCTCTTTTTTTATACTTTCAGATTTCTACGATATTGATCCTCGGCGAGACGTCCACCACGTCTCTCAACGGAAAACGAGAGTACAAACGACTACCTGGCCTTTGCGGATTAACGCAATACAATTAAACTCATGTGTGCGATCATGCAGGGCAAACACTTCAATATCTCAAGGAAGAAAATTTAACAAAAGATGCGGTTTTCCCGTACCCAACTTTCGCGATTGTTTCGTAAGGGACGCATCCGCCCCTCCCCTAAGGACAAAGTACAAATTCCCGGCGACACCGTTTTACGGGAAAACCACACATTTTGTTAAGAATTGATAGGGAGCACGCATGTGGCGGAGCATGGTGTAAGCCTGATGAAGAGCCCCTTTAGGGGATATCGGGTGCCCCACTTCAACAAAACCATTTGCTGATATTGGTCCTTGTAGAAAATGAGGGGCATGAAAGTAGCCTCTGCCAAGGGACACCAGGTGTAAGGATACGGCGGTGGAACATCGAAAGGGTTTCCCCGGGAGTGAACATGCTTCAGGAGTGAACCGCGCGTGAGGGACAGACGCGGCAGCCTTTTTGCCCCTGCCAACGTCTTTTGGAAACGGATGTTCAGGAAACCAAAAAAAGGAATCGAAGCCCTGCAAAAAGCTATAGCAGATGGCCCGACGGCGCCCACTGCGACTGTGACTGTGACTGCGACTGTTTAACGGCGGCGGCACGCCCAAAACACAAAAGAGAAAGCCGCCTCCTTGCGAAGACGGCCCTCTCTTAATACAAAACTAAAACAAAATACTCTTTAGAAACCGTAACCGACTCCGATGAAGATACCGCTGACTTTGACGTCGCCCATACCCATTGAGTATTTGGCCGACACGTCGATGTCTTCGCTGATCTGGTACCCTGCGCCTACGCCTACGTTGACTTTGAACTGGTCTTCATCAGCATTGAGGAAGTAGTTCAGGTCAGGCCCGGCGAACACGCTGAAGTCGTCGAATTTGAATTTCGCCATTACGGGGATGTTCAGGAAGCTGAAATCATCTGGAAGCGACACATAAAGGAGTTCGGGCTGCACCGAGAAAGACTCGGAGATACCGATGTTGGCGAAACCGCCTACGAAAAAGCCGGTGTACGATTCAGACACCTCACCCAGTGGGCCTAGGTCGACTTTTACCGATGCCAGATCAACACCTGCTTTTGCACCAAATTTTGTTTCCTGAGCGGAAACCGAAAAAGAACCGGCTACGAGAAGAGCCGCAAAAAGTAGTTTTTTCATGATAAATGATTTGTTTAGTTATCATGGTAAAAGTACCTGGCGGGTCGTCGGCCGACAATACGACAAATGTCGTATTTTTAAGAGAGGTGGTCGGGAAGAATCTTTCCGGGGTTCAAAATACCTTGTGGATCAAACAGTTGCTTAATGCCCTTCATCAAATGGAGGTGATGCTCGGGGAAGGCGATGTCCATATAGCCTTTCTGCACGAAGCCGATACCGTGCTCGCCCGACAGCGTGCCACCTAGTGCGACGGTGCGTTCGAATATCTCGCGGATACCCTTCGGGACTTCCGTCTTCCAGTTTTCATCCGACATCATGCCTTTGATGATATTGACGTGGAGGTTGCCGTCGCCGGCGTGGCCATAACAAACGGAGGAAAAGCCGTATTTCGCGCCCGCCGCCTTGACGCTTTCAAGCAATTCCGGAAGGCGGTAACGGGGAACGACGGTATCTTCTTCTTTATAAATAGAATTCGCTTTTACCGCTTCCGCTACGCCGCGCCGCATACGCCAAAGGGCGTTCTTCTGTTCGTCTGAATCGGCGAAAAGCACTTCACCGATGCGAAATACCTCGAGTACTTCCATGATTTTCTCCGCTTCAGAGAAGAGCACGTCGGGGTAATTGCCGTCGACTTCAATCAGCAGGTGCGCCTGGATGTCGTCGGGTACGGTAACGCTGATCCCGTCGACGTACCGGATGGCCCAGTCGATGGCATCACGCTCCATGAACTCAAGTGCACTGGGTACGATGCCCGCTCGAAAAACAGCCGAAACCGCTTCACAGGCCTGGCGCGCTTCGTAAAACGGTACCAGCATCAGGATGTTCTGGCGGTTCTGGGGCAGAAGTTTCAGGACGATCTTAGTCAGGATACCGAGTGTACCCTCACTGCCAACCATAAGTTGGGTGAGGTTATAGCCAGTGGAGTTCTTCAAAGTGTCAGCGCCTGTGCGGATGATATCACCGTTGGGTAGCACCACTTCCAGGTTGAGCACGTAGTCTTTGGTGACACCGTATTTAACGGCCCGTGCGCCTCCGGAGTTTTCGGCCACGTTCCCGCCAATGGTGCAACTACCCATACTGCTGGGATCAACCGGATAGAAAAGACCTTTTTCGGCAACGGCTTCGCGGAGTACCTGAGTGATGACGCCGGGCTCGACTGTGACCTGTAGGTTCATTTCGTCGATAGCGATAATCCGGTTGAGTCGCTCGATCGAAAGCCCGATCCCGCCGCGGATGGCCAGTGCACCGCCGCTTAGTCCGGTACGACCGGCAATGGGCACGACCGGTATGCGAAATTCAGAGGCCAGCCGCATAATACCGGAAACTTCCTCTGCATTCGACGGTTTTACCACCACCGATGGCGGAAAGACATAGTCTTCGGTTTCATCATGGCCATAGTGCTTACGCGTCTCCTCGTCGAGGAAAATGAATGAAGGGCCTACAATCGATTCGAGCCTTTGGGTAACGTCAGGGGAGAGCGAGGTGTGCATGCCTCAAAAATAGCGATTATTTGGCTCTGCGAAAAGCCCCGGTTACAGCATTCCGAGCACCCAATGCCAGACCATCAACGTGAGTAACGACAAGGGTATACCCACGCCGACCATCATACCAGAAAGCCGCGGTTTGAGTCCGTAGGAAGAGGCCAATATCGCTCCCGTAATCATCGGCGCCATGGCGGCTTCCATGATACAGACATCCGACATCGGGCCGTCGAAGGCGAGTACATACCGATAGAACAGCAAAAAGAAAAGCGGCATGAAGAACAGTTTGAATAGCAGTCCGACCGAAAGAAAGCGCCAATATTGGTTGCGCTTCGCCAGTTTCAGTTGCAGGCCTACGGCGACCAGTGCCACCGGTGCCACGGTTTGCGCCAGGCGCAGGAAGAACGTATCCGCGTAGGCGGGTACCTGCCATTTCAGTACACCCATCACCATACCCAAAACAAAGGCGACAAAGGGCGGAAAGGTGAGGATTTTACGCACCATGGCCCCCACATCGGGTTTCTCGTTGGAGAAAAAGGAAGCCGTGAGTGTCCCGAGGGTTGCCATCACCACAAACGTTCCGGCCTGGTCGACGATAACCGCGGTTTTGAGTCCTTCACTGCCGTACAATGCCTCAATAATCGGGAAACCGACAAACGACGTATTCCCGAGTCCGGCGGTAAGAATTAAGCATCCTGTCAGTTTCCGCGGCCAGGCAAACCAATAACCGAGAAAGAGGAAAAAACCAAACGATAACACGTAGCCAATCCAGGCAATTCCCAATGGATAGAGGATGTTTCCGCCCAATTCAATCTTGGGGATGTAATAAAGAGCCAGTCCGGGCAACGCCACATGGATGACATACTGGTTGAGCGCTTTGTAGCCATCGGAAGGAAATTCCCTGATCCGCTGGAGGAGCAATCCGGCAGACAGACAGGCAAAGATGAGCAAGAGGTTTTCCATGCGATACACACAAAAATAGGAAATCCGCCCGAGGCCGGACGCCCGTATTGGGCGTTTTTTGCTACTTTTATCGCTATGAAACCTGCCCGTAAAACCGCGCTGTCAGAAGTCGACGGCGTTCCGCCACCCGCACCGGTCAATCCGGATGCCGCGGGTACGATACGGCAGTTGCGGCGGTCACGGCCCCAGCCGGAAGCGTTGGCGCAGGCCATCCTAAAAGGCGACAAAACCGCCCTGAGCCGGGGCATTACATTAGTCGAAAGCACGCAGGAAACCCATCGCAGTGACGCCGACCGTTTGCTCGAGTTGTGTCTCCCCCACTCTGATCGGTCGGTGCGAATTGGAATTACAGGTGTACCCGG
>JAIXYI010000033.1 GCA_027490305.1 Flavobacteriaceae bacterium | reverse complement strand
TAACGTGAGTTCGATATAAGCATTTTGTCAGACGCGTTGTAACTAACTCAAAAACAACACCTGTCTTACTCAAGATTTGCAAAATGCTTGTTAGCGGAGTAATTTTCGGCTACTTTTCCGAAGCTGATGACGGAAACCACCCGTCTGCTTCGTTGCATTTCCTCGCGATAGCGCCGCTACCGCCGCGGAATGCGCCTTGCATCCTGCTGTTTTACACCATCCTGAGCGCATGCTTATATCGAACTCACATTACTTAAATTGGCTTTAAGGCGTTACATGCAATTAGCGGAAATCTAGTGAATAAGCAACCCGAGTTTTCTCTACTTTTCACCTAGCCAAGAATACCCAGTTCCAAAACCCGCAACCAACACAAACCCGCCAAACGTTAGCAGATAAGCTGTTACTCTCCATAACAAATAGTCCCATTCTGAACTCTGTGTTTTTGTCTCAAATTGCCAAGAAAATGTTGCGCACCTTCTAGGAAAAGCACTCCGATTGCAAACAGCAGTTGAAAGTCTGGTTACACGAAAACCACATCTTCTGCTAAACCTCTGGCGGTATCTATCGTTGATTAAAACCTTTTGGAAAAGGGTTCGCTGCTGATAGGCACTACTCCCCAAGACGAATCGCCCAGAACGTTCACCTGACATACCCGACTGTCAACCCACCGCAATCACGGTCAACCCTAAGAGACAATCATAACCTTTACCTCTCAACCCCAAACCCTTGCCTTCCCTCAACCCTCAACTCCTAACTCTCAACTCAGAACCATCAACCCTAAACCCTAAACCACTCCCCACTACCCTACTTCGCACAAATTCCGTATACTTGTACGAATGGTATTCGACTTTAACTTTCACAGTTCGCTTTTGCTGGTGTTCTTCGTGCACAATGTGGTGTACACAGGGCTTTTTTTATATAAAGGGTGGATCAACCAACAGCGCCCGGCCGCGTGGCTGGGTCTTTTTTCGTTGCTGGCCGCCCTTTATATCGTGCCGTGGATGGTAGGCTTTGCCGGATGGTATAGCACCCAACCCTATCGCGATCTCCTTTTTTACGTGCCCTTCCAACAACTGTTTCTCTTCGGTCCGGTGCTGTTTTTCTATGTGGTGAGCCTGTTCAACCCGAAGTTTCGGCTCAGAAAGAAACATTGGCCGCATTTCCTCCCCGCCATACTCTACAATCTCTTTTGTGTGGTAATGGTCGTGTACGACAAACTCATCCTCGGACGCTATTATTTTCTTGCCAACGAACAGGATCCGGATTTTGACGACTGGTACCAAATAGCGGGTTATGTGAGTATGATCCTCTACGTCGTAGCCGCCATCCGTTATTACAACCGATACAAAAAGATGGTGGAGCAGGTATTGAGCAACGCCGGGGATTTCCTTTTCCGGTGGGTACGTAATTTCCTCATCGCTTTCCTACTTACACTGGCGGCCTGGCTCTACGTAGCGGTCTTTGGCCTTTTCTATAAAGTCGACTACAGCGACAGTTGGTGGTATTTCCTATCGTTTGCCCTTATTTGTTACTACATCGGCATCGCGGGATACAATAACGCCGTCGCAACGCCTTTTTTCTTCCGAACCCGGGTTTTTGGAGGCGACACCATGATGTATTCCCTACCCGCACACCGCCTTCGTCTTGATGCACCGGCCGAATCATTCGAGGAAATTTCATTGGACGAAGAACCGGAGGAAAACGAAGCGCCGGTATCGGCCGACATGGAGCGGATCGGCACACAAATCGAACGGCTTTTATCCGAAAACCGCCTGTTTGAACAACCCGACCTGACGCTGTTTGACCTTGCGCGCCACCTCGACACCAACATTACCGTATTGAGCCGTGTTGTGAACCGCGTATTCCAGCGGAACTTTAATGAACTGGTCAACCAATACCGCATCGACGACTTCATCCAACGCCTCGAAAAACAGGAACACAAGCGACACACGTTGCTATCACTGGCGTATGACTGCGGGTTCAACAGCAAGACGACCTTTAACAGGGCGTTCCGTAAGGCCGTGGGACAAACGCCTCAGCAATACATCAAGGAGCGAAAGCTATAGAAAAAGGGGTCAAATCATGATATGGCGCGACGGGCATCTGCATTATCCGCAGCTTTGTCCCATCAAACTGTCATACCCATGAAAAAACTGCTGACCCGCCTGACACGTCCGATCCTCCTTCCACATTGGAGCCAGGAACTGTTATTGATCGTACCACGCCTTTATTGTGGCTACCTGCTCGCATTTAACTTCGGTGCTGCCAAATTCGGACTGCCGTGGAGTCCGCCACAAACAAACCTCCATTTCTTTGAAGTCGCGTTTTGGTTCCCTAATGACGTCGCCGAATACGGTGGCATCTTCAAGATGTTTCCTGGGTTCTTCGCCTGGATGGGCGCTTTCGCGGAAGGTGTGGGCGGACTCGCGCTGATCGCAGGATTCCAAACTCGGGTATTCTCGTTTCTTATCATCTGTACGATGCTCGTCGCGGCCTACGTGCAGCATGCGGGCGCCGAACTGTGGCAACAATTGCCGGCACTTGCCTTCCTTTTTGTAGCCTTACAGCACCTCGTATTGGGCGGTGGTCGTTTCAGTGTTGATTATCTCGTAACTAAAAAATCCGTATCATGAAAAAATACCTTTCTATCCTCCTCCTCGGACTTCTAGCCTGTAGTTGTGTGCAGAAAGCTACCGACAAAACCGTGTTCGTCACCCTGACCGTAACGGGTAAGAAGAACATCCAGTCAGTGGGCATGCGCGGCGAAGGCAATCCGCTTTCGTGGGAACAGGATTATGCGATGAAGGAAGTCATCAAAGATTCGGTTTATGAAGCGTGCCTGCATTCCCGGACGGCCTTTGCCTATTCGGAAATGAAATTCACCGTCGACGGGCAATGGGAACTGGAAAACCAACCCAATCGGAAAATTGTATACGAAGAAGGAAAAGACACCCTCTTCGTGCACGCCACCTTTAACCAACCCTAACGTAATAACTGTTATATGCTAGGTCTTGCCTTCCGAATCGTTCTGCTTGTCACATCGGCACTTGCCGGTGCCCAGACAGCACTCTCGCCTGCGTTGGTCCAAAAACTGGATGCCATCGCCGATAAAGATGTACCCGCCGATGCGCCGGGTGTGGCTTGCGCCATCATCCGGGATGGAAAGACGGTCTACCAACGCTGCTCGGGCTTTGCCGACCTGTCGACGAAAACAGCCATTACGCCTGACAGTCGTTTCAATATCGCGTCGAATGGCAAACAATTCACGGCTTTGGCGGTCTTGCTACTCATCCACGAGGGAAAACTATCGCTTGACGACGATGTCCACACCTATCTTCCCGGATTGCTTCCATCCGTTTCTGATCGCATCACCATCCGGCACTTGTTGACCCATAGCAGTGGCCTTCGTGATTGCTACGACCTCTGGTCGCTGATGGGCTACACCTGGTGGGAACACACGTTTTCCAACTCTGATGTACTCGCGCTTATGAAGCGACAGAACGCCCTGAACTTCACACCGGGCTCGCAGTATCGGTACAGCAACACCAACTATATCCTGCTGGCAATGGTGGTCGAAGCCGCCTCGGGCCTGTCGTTCAGGGCCTACACCGACCGCATGTTCCAGACGTTGGGTATGCCGGGCACATCATTCGAAAGCGACTATACTGCCATCCGTGGCCCAATTGCACGTGCCTACTTCAACTTTGGCGAATGGACGACGTATGACTGGAAGTGGAACGTTTGTGGCGATGGCAACCTGTTTACCACACTGCGCGACCAAATCCGTTGGGAGGAAATCCTGCAAGGGAAAAAAGTAACGGGCCTCCCGCGTGAAGTACTGGCCGAAAGCCAACGTCCTGTGGTAGGGGCTACTATACCCAACTACGGTTACGGACTCGAATTCGATTCGTATAAAGGACGGCCCTATCGCTTCCACGAGGGTGCGACCGGCGCATGGAAGTCTACCGTTTTGCGTTTTCCAGACCAAAACATCAGCCTGCTTACCCTGACCAATACGGGTAAGAGCGTGCCTTCGACCCAAACGCGTGAGATGGCCGATGCCTTCTTTGGCATAGCGCCCGATGCCATCGGTTGGAAAACGACTCCGGAAACAACCGGCGACTATGTAGAAGTGGCATCCGTCTTGGGTATGTACCTGACCGAATCCGACTTTTTTTTCCGTTTCATCGAAAAACAAGGCGTACTCTTCCTGGTACGGGCCGGACGCAATGATGTTGAGTTGGAGCGGGAAGGCCCCAACCTCTTCCACCAAAAATACGATCCCGCCTTCAAGCAAGAGTTTACGAAAGGGAATGATGGGATAATGACCGTCACGGCCTATTACACCGATCACGCGCCCTACAGCCTGAAAAAGGTAGAGGGGGATTTTTCCGGATTCCGCGACAGCGCACCCAATGGTCACTTTGTCAATTCGGAAACGGATGCCGAATTCTACATTGCACTTGTCGACGGGCATTCCTATAAAATAACGATAGGCGA
This sequence comes from Flavobacteriaceae bacterium, assembly GCA_027490305.1. Classification (GTDB taxonomy): domain Bacteria; phylum Bacteroidota; class Bacteroidia; order Flavobacteriales; family Flavobacteriaceae; genus Flavobacterium. The sequence goes on along the minus strand of JAIXYI010000033.1, from coordinate 52,141 downwards.
AAACGAAATGGAGGGCATTTTAGTAGCGCCCGACAAAATGGTCGTGGGTTCCTATTCACTACGCACGGCAGACGGATGGCGCAGCATTCTGGTCAACGGTGATCGTATTCAGTCGATTGCTTTTGATCGGAAGTAAGAGGTCATTCTTCCTCTTCCTGGTGCGATTTGGAATACACCCGCCACTTCGCGATGCACTCTTCCATATCGGCCGGCATCTCCGAATCAAAACGCATGAAGTCGCCGCTAACCGGATGAACGAAGCCAAGTGTTTTCGCATGAAGGGCCTGTCGTGGGAGTACTTTGAAGCAATTATCAACGAACTGTTTATATTTCGTGAACGTGGTGCCTTTCAATATTTGGTCACCTCCGTACCGCTCATCGTTGAATAAAGTGTGTCCGATGTATTTCATGTGCACCCGGATCTGGTGCGTGCGCCCGGTTTCCAGTTTACACGATACCAACGTAACGTATCCAAGACGCTCAATGACCTTATAATGCGTCACTGCCGGCTTACCATCACTGCCTTCGGGAAAAACGGCCATTTGCATCCGGTCTTTGAGATGGCGACCGATATTTCCTTCGACGGTTCCTTCGTCTTCTTTTACATTGCCCCAAACAAGGGCGCGGTATTCGCGTTCCGACGTCTTTTTCTCGAACTGCATCGCCAGGTGGGCCAGTGCATGCTCGGTCTTGGCTACTACCAGAAGTCCGGAGGTATCTTTATCGATACGGTGCACCAAACCCGGCCGTTGGCTCGAGTTCAGAGGAAGATCGCGGTAGTGATACGCAAGCGCGTTGACGAGTGTTCCGGTGTAATTTCCGTGTCCGGGATGCACGACGAGTCCGGGTGGTTTATTGATCACAATCAACACCTCGTCTTCATACACGATATCCAACGGGATGTCTTCGGGGATGATCAGGTTCTCAAAAGGCGGATGTGGGAACAGGATGCGGATGACATCGCCCGGCTTCACCTTATAATTCGACTTGACCGGCACATCATTCACGTAAATATCACCATTGTCAGCCGCTTTCTGGACCTTGTTTCGCGTCACATTCTGGATGTGCCCCATCAGGTACTTATCGATCCGCAGCAACGCCTGCCCTTTCGATACGTCGAAACGGTAATGCTCGTAAAGTTCGTCGTCTTCGGCTTCTAAGGAAGGATCCTGCACCATGTCTACTCGGGTAAACTGTCGTTGGCGACATCCGTCGAATCCGCGTCTTCGAACCCTACTTTTCCATCGCCCAATACCAGATCGATTTTTGAGGCCTTCATGATTTTGTCGCCCGGATGCAATAGTTTTCCGCCCTGACGCATTTCCAGCACCATATCCTTGCCGAGATACGGCTTATAGGTAATCTTACCTTCCTGTAAACCGGCCGACTGAAGGATCGACTGGGCGTTACGATAGGTCTTTTCGATAAGGTCGGGCACGCGGGTGGATGAATAACCGGCCGAGTTCACTTTCAGGTAAATCTTGCGGTCTTCTTTTACCTTGTCGCCGGGAGCAGGGTCCTGGCTGACGATTGAATACTTCGGATAGCCCGGAACGAAGTCCACCGTGTCGAGGATCTCGTAATCGAGGTCAGCGTCGTCCAGCTTTTCCTCAGCGGCTTCCACCGACAATTTACTGAGATCCGGTACGGAAATCTCCTGTCCGTGGTTGGTCGTGAAATCCAGCCATTGCAACACCAGGAAACCGGCAATGATGACGATTCCCAGTGCCATTGCCACGCGGACGAAAAAGGCTTTACTCTTCAGGTATTCCGTAAGCTTCATGTAGACGCAGTTTTACTTCGTAACGGTTCATCCCGTTGCATCGTGTGCAAAGATAACGTTCCGATGTGAAAAAATGGTATTTTTGTTTGGTGCCAGGGACGCGTGCCTAACTGTGTAATCGCCTTTAAAAGCAGATTGCGTAACGGTCTGGAGTATCGGAAAAATGGACCCTGACACGATAAGACATAACCAAACCAACTACATGCCCAAACAGAAAATCGCCGTCGTGATGGGCGGCTACTCGGAAGAATCGGTGATTTCGCTGCGAAGCGGACAACTCATCCTCCAGAACCTAGACGCTGCCAAATATGAGGTGTATGAAATCCATATTTTGCCGGAAGGATGGGATGCCGTGGTAGACGGAGCCCGTTATCCCATCGACCGTTCGGATTTTTCGGTCACGATTGGAAACGAGAAAATACGGTTTGATGCCGTGGCCAATACCATCCACGGCACACCGGGTGAAGACGGCCACATGCAGGCATACTGGGAACTGCTGGAACTTCCCTACACCGGCTGTAATTTCTATCTCTCGGCCCTCACACTGAACAAACGCGATACGCTATCCGTCCTGTCGAAATTCCGTATCCCGATGGCCAAATCCGTTTATCTTTCGAAAGGCGATGCGGTGTCAGGGGACGATTTGGTGGCCCGTCTCGGACTCCCCTTTTTCGTGAAACCCAACCAATCGGGCAGCAGCCTGGGCGTGTCGCGTGTCGAAGCACTTCAACAGTTGCCGGCAGCGCTGGAATTTGCCTTTTCGGAAGACAGTGACATCCTGATCGAATCGTTCCTGAACGGAACCGAGATTTCTGTGGGTGTTTTCCACTACCGCGGCGCCACAACCGTACTTGGGATTACAGAGATCGTTCCACATAACGCGTTCTTCGATTATGAAGCCAAATATTTGGGGAAATCGGATGAAATCACGCCGGCCCGACTCGATGCCACTACGGAACAACGTGTTCGGGAAATGGCCGCAAAGGTCTATGATTCACTCGGGATGACTGGGTTTTCGCGCGCCGACTTCATCATCATGGACGGTGTGCCGCATTTCATCGAAATCAATACAAACCCGGGGTTATCGCCCCAGAGCATCTTCCCGCAACAGGCCCGTCATGCAGGACTTTCGTTCTCCGATATGCTCGACAACGAACTCGAACTGGCGTTCAACCGGCGGTTGTTATGGCGTCGGTAATGCCATCCGTACTATTCGTATCTTTACGCTAAACCTTCCGATATGAGAAGAGCCGTTTTTCCGGGATCGTTCGATCCGATCACACTGGGACACTACGACATCATCAAACGCAGCCTGCCGTTGTTTGACGAAATCATCGTGGCCATTGGCGTGAATTCCGATAAAAAATATATGTTTCCGCTGGAAGAACGCCAGCGTTTCATCGAAAAGGCCTTTGCCGACGAGCCTTCCGTTAAGGTCGTGACCTACAGCGGACTTACGATCGATTTCTGTAAGGAAGTAAAGGCGAAGTTCATCCTTAGAGGACTTCGGAACCCGGCCGATTTCGAATTCGAAAAGGCGATTGCCCACACCAACCGGAAACTGTCGAAGATTGAGACGGTGTTTTTGCTCACAGCCGCCAATACATCTTATATTTCCTCGAGTATTGTGCGGGATGTTATTCGAAACGGAGGTGACTTCTCGGTGTTGGTCCCCGACTCGGTTACGCTTCCTTAAAGACCCGATGCTTCGCGGGCCGGACGTTCGTTTACGAGCGATTCCTCAAAAAGCAACTTAATGTTTTCATAGGAATTCTCCAGTGCAGCCGGAATGTCCTCGGGTTTCAGCCATACCGCTTTTTCGATGCCTTCCTCGGGTTGCGGACGCAACTTTCCGGTATAATCGGTATACATCCCAAACCAATGCGTTACCTTTAATTTGTAGCGGTTGTTCCGTTTGAAAATGTGGTAGGTTTTCTGTAGCTTTTTGTTGATATGCAGTCCTTTGACGCCTGTCTCCTCTTCTACTTCACGAAGTGCCGCCTGTTCTACTTCCTCGCCTTTTTCGAGTCCGCCTTTCGGCAAATCCCATTTCCCCTGCCGGAAGATAAAAAGCGTCTCTCCCTTTGCATTGCGAACGAGTCCACCGCCCGCTTTATTGACCGGCATCCGCGACTTCAGCGTCCGCATAATCTCTTTTTCGTCCGGATGGTAGAGATACGCCTTCTTGATTTTTCCCTGATAAAGCTGCAAAATCAGTTTTCCGATGTCGACGCTTTCCAGCAGAAAAAGCCGGAAATCCGTTTCTTTCATGATCTCGTCCGTGAGGAAAAGCGACTTGTCGTTCACAAAAACTTTATACATTTGCAGTATGATTTTCAACAAAGACACCGCCAGTAAAACGGCAGAGTTACTTTTACAAATAAACGCAATAAAATTAAATCCCGGAAATCCTTTTACCTGGGCCTCCGGTTGGAAATCCCCAATTTATTGCGACAACCGCGTTACCCTCTCCTTTCCTCCTATCCGCAACTACCTGAAAGAGGAATTTGCGCGTAATATCGAACGGCAATTCGGCAAACCGGATGTTATTGCAGGCGTGGCGACAGGCGCGATTGGCATTGGCCTTTTGGTCGCGGAAGCACTGGCGCTGCCATTCGTCTATGTGCGTCCCGAGCCCAAGAAACACGGTCGTATGAACCAGATAGAAGGTTTTCTACAGAAGGGCCAGAGCGTGGTTGTGATCGAAGATTTGATCAGCACCGGAAAAAGCAGCCTGATGGCGGTAGAAGCACTGAAAGAATCGGGTGCGGTTGTCAAAGGCATGGCTGCAATTTTTAGCTACGGCTTCCACGAATCGACGAAAGCGTTCAAAGAAGCCAACCTAGACCTTTATACCCTTAGTAATTACGAGAGCCTGTTGCCACTGGCTGTCACCAAAAAATACATCACCGAAGACGAAGAACGCACGCTGGCCGAATGGCGGGTGCGTCCGTCTACGTGGGGTGAATAATCCTTATCACTATGAATTTAGAAAGTCCAAAAGTAACGGTCAACCAATCCGCAGAATACCTTTTCAACGCCCTGACCCAAGTGGCGAATTACGAAAAGCTGATGCCGGAGAACACGGCTAAATTTGAAATCACCGACGCCGAGTCATTTATCTTCGGATTGAAAGGTATGCCCGAGATCAAGCTCCGCCTGAAAGGAAGCACCCCGTTTTCGGAAGTGCGGTTGGGTGCGGCATCTGACAAACTGCCGTTTGCCCTTACAGCGAAGATCGAATCGGTAAGCGACAACCAGGCGGCCGTGCAACTCTTCTTTGAAGGTGAGTTCAATGCGATGATGGCGATGATGGTAAAGGGTCCGATCACCAAGTTCATCGAGACCCTGGCGAACAACATGACAAAACTCTAATACAGGAGTTTTAGTTCCTTTATTGCGAATGGCTTGAGCGTCGCATCCTCAAGTTCCACGACAAGCCTGCCGGATGCGTCGACATGACGAATCATCCCCATAAAACGACGTCCTTTTTCGTCTTCAAAAGCCGACGGTCGGTCTTTTCGGAACAGGTATTGGTGATACGATTCCCATACGCTGTTGTCATCGATTGACAGATTGGCAACTTCCTTTTTCAGTTCCGACACCAATTCGGTTAAAACGACGTCTCGGTCGAACGCGGTTTCCGCTGCTACACACATAGACGACGCATTTGGCAACCCTTCGAACTGCTTTTGGTTGACATTCACACCAATGCCTATAATCGACGTAATTCCCTTCGCTCCAAAGACGTTTTCGACCAGAATACCCGCCAGTTTCCGATTGCCTGACAGAATGTCGTTCGGCCATTTGATCGAGATGTCAGGCACTCCCTGTTGTTCCAACACGACGGCAACGGCCAAAGCGATGGCGGCGTTTAGTCGGAATAGTGCCCCGGCTTCAGCCACTGCATTTCGCACCAATACACTGAACATCAGGTTTTCCCCTTTTCCGGATTCCCACTTTGCGCCCATTTGTCCGCGTCCCGCCGATTGGTACTCTGCCGTTACCACGGTGTAATCCGGAAGCGATTCGCGGCCTGACAACTCCCTCAAATAGTCGTTTGTAGAGGGTGTGGCATCGAGTTTGATAAGGAACATGAGCGCGTTGTAATCTTACGTTAAGGTTCAAAAGTAACGACAAAAAATGGTAAATTTGCTACACATTATTCAGATTAAATGGCGAAAAAGAGCGTAAACAATGATATCCTGCTGGCACATATCATTAAGGGGATCGAAGAAGTAAAGGGAAATGACATTGATATACTTGACCTAAGGGAAATCGACAACTCTGCCTGCGACTACTTCATTATCTGCAACGGTAACTCGAACACGCAGGTAAACGCAATCGTAAATTCCGTACAAAAAACAGTCTCAAAGGAACTGAAAGACAAGCCCTGGCATGTCGAAGGCTCCGAAAACGGCGAATGGGTGCTGATGGACTATGTGCATATCGTCGTTCATGTCTTTCAGAAACACATCCGCGAATACTACAACATAGAGAGCCTTTGGGGCGATGCGAAGATCACTTCCATACAGACCAACTACTAATTCACACGCATCATGGCCAAAGAAAGCCCAAACAAAATAAAGTTCAATCCAATATGGATGTATGCAGCCGTTTTTGGCCTGCTCATCTTTATATCGTTCAGCAATTCGCTGTTCGAGGATTCGTCCAAGATTACGATCTCGGTCTTCCATAAGTATCTAAACGAAGGGAAAATTGAGCGTGTCGTAGTCTACAACAAGACCGAAGCCGAGATTTTCCTCACGAAGGAAGCCAAGAAAGACCCGAAATTCAAAGACGCCTCCGACAATATCCTCGGCAGCCGTAACACCTCCCAACCTAATTTCCGTTTGGAAGATGTTGGCGACAACGAAGCCTTCCAGAAAGAATTGGAAAAGGCGGTACAGCAAGGCAAACTGAAGGACTACAACTACCTCCCGAAGAGCAATCTGATGGAGTATGCCGTGACCTTCCTCCCTATCATCATCATCGTGGCCCTTTGGATCGTCATCATGCGACGCATGTCAGGTGCGGCAGGTGGACCCGGTGGCGGACAGATTTTCAACATCGGAAAATCACGCGCCCGCCTGTTCGATGAGAAAACCGACATCAAAACGACCTTTAAAGACGTAGCCGGTCTTGAAGGTGCCAAAGAAGAAATACAGGAAATCGTCGACTTCCTGAAAAACCCGCAACGATATACCGCATTAGGTGGTAAGATTCCGAAAGGGGCCTTGCTGGTAGGACCTCCGGGAACCGGTAAGACGCTACTGGCGAAAGCGGTGGCAGGCGAAGCGGGCGTTCCGTTCTTCTCGCTCTCGGGTTCCGACTTCCTTGAAATGTTTGTGGGTGTAGGTGCCTCACGCGTACGTGACCTATTCAAGCAGGCAAAAGAAAAAGCGCCGGCCATCATCTTCATCGACGAAATCGATGCGGTAGGACGGGCGCGCGGACGCAACAACTTCTCCGGTGGTAACGACGAACGCGAAAACACCCTTAACCAACTCCTGACCGAAATGGACGGTTTTGGGACGAATTCAACCGTGATCGTGCTGGCGGCGACCAACCGCGCTGACGTTCTCGACAAAGCCTTGATGCGCGCCGGGCGTTTCGACCGCCAGATCTACGTCGACCTTCCGGATGTCCGCGAGCGGAAGGAGATTTTCGAAGTCCACTTACAGCCCTTGAAAAAAGGCAACGACCTCGATACCGATTTCCTCGCCAAACAAACACCGGGCTTCTCGGGTGCCGACATTGCCAATGTGTGTAACGAAGCGGCCCTTATCGCAGCGCGTAAAAACAAAACAGCGGTGGAGAAGCAGGATTTCCTCGATGCCGTTGACCGGATTGTGGGCGGACTCGAGAAAAAGAACAAAATCATCACCGTCGAAGAAAAACGGGCCATTGCCGTTCACGAAGCAGGGCACGCAACGGTCAGTTGGATGCTCGAGCACGCGGCCCCGTTAGTAAAGGTAACGATCGTACCACGAGGCCAAAGCCTGGGTGCCGCCTGGTACCTGCCAGAGGAACGCCAGATCGTACGCCCTGACCAGATGCTCGACGAAATGTGTGCCACCATGGGCGGACGCGCAGCGGAACGAGTCGTCTTCGACCGGATTTCAACCGGCGCGTTAAGCGATCTGGAAAAGGTAACCCGTCAGGCCCGTGCCATGGTAACCATCTACGGATTGAACGACAAAATCGGCAACGTGACCTACTACGATTCGAGTGGGCAGAATGAATACAACTTCTCGAAACCGTATAGCGAAGACACCGCCCAGGTGATCGACAAGGAGATTTCCGCGCTGATCGAAAGCCAATACCATCGGGCTATCGATATTCTTGAGGAAAACAAAGACAAGTTGTTGCAACTGGCTGATATCCTAATCGATAAAGAAGTCATCTTCAAAGACGACCTCGAAACCATCTTCGGAAAGCGCACGTTCGACGAGAACTTACAGGAGGAAAAGTCACTTTAACGCATCCTCACAAATCAAAAATCTTAACGGGAGAATTTTTTCCTGTTAAGATTTTTTTATCTTTGGAACTTACAGGCAGTTTACCGCACCATGAGTCTTTTCAAAAAATTTTTCGGCGCCGGCCACGAAGCGGGTGATGAGCAACACGAAAACGAGTTGCAGTCCGGAAACTTCTCGCATCTTCCCGTAGATGAAATGTTCACGCATCATTTCCGGAAGAACGGCGGAAAATTCCTCTATTGCGAAAGCCTGACGGAAGTCCGTGAGCATTTTCTCGACATCCTCGAAGAAAATGACTGGTTTGAATCGCAAGTGATGTGCTTCGAGCCCAAACTCTTCAGCATGCTTGACGAGAATAAACTCGTATACGACAAACCGGAAAACCCGATATTTTTGCTGGCCAGTTGCGAGAACCTGATTGCAGATGAAGGTTCGGTCCTTTTTTCTTCCAACCAAATCAAGCAGAAAAAGCCGCAGGAACTCCCTGTAAACATTGTCATCTTAGCGACGACCAGCCAGATTGTCCAAAGTAAAAGCGATGGACTGCGCGAAATCAAAAAGCGCTACGAAAAGGATTATCCGACCAATATCACGACGATCAAATACTTCGAAAAAGCCAAGGAAGAGGACTTCCTGCATTACGGAAGCGCGGCGAAGAACCTCTACCTCCTGCTTTTAGAAGACCAGTAAGATGAACGAGACGCTGAAGCGGTCGCTATCGGGAGCGGTCTATGTCGGTTTACTGATTGGCTGCATCCTGTATTCGCGCGAATCGTTTCTTGTGCTTTTTGGTATTTTCCTTCTTATATCGGTTTGGGAATTCTGTGCACTCGTCTCGCTGCACCGCGCCCTTCCGTTGCTACTGGCCGCTAGCGTATACGGCGTAAGTGCCTGGTTCCTTCTATCAAAGACTCCTTTCGACAATCGCTTCTATTACTCCGTTCTTGGCATCTCATTGGCCTCGTGCCTGCTGTTATGCCAATTCCTTTTTACAAAGAAAGAATGGAACGCTACGCCTTTATTTCGGTATACGTCGCTGATCGGTTACCTGATCGGTCCGTTTTTGCTGATGGCGCGGATCCCGATTTATGGCGACAATTATGCGTTTCGGATTATTATCGGGTATTTTATCATTATCTGGACAAACGATACCTTCGCCTATCTCGTGGGGAAATCCATCGGGAAACGCAAACTGTTCGAGCGCATTTCGCCCAAAAAAACCATTGAGGGTTTTCTGGGCGGATTGTTCTTCTCTTTGCTGGCGGCGTACTTAATCACTCGGTTCCTCATCCACCCTGTGCCGTCCGTGTTCAATGAACGTTGGCTGCAATGGACGTTTACGGCGCTCATCCTCAGTATTTTTGGCACCATTGGCGATCTCGTCGAGTCAAAATTCAAGCGGTTGGCCGGCGTAAAAGACAGCGGTCGCATCATGCCGGGCCACGGCGGTGTGTTGGATCGACTTGATAGTATTATCTTTGCAACACCATTTGTCTATCTGTTTTACCAAATACTGGACTATGTTCTTCAAATTCCATAAGGAAGGTTCCAAAATCATCCTCATCGCCGTTACGATCACAGTAGCGGTTATCCTCGCCGCAGATGCACTCATTCACCTGCGTTGGCTGCAATTGATTGTAGAACTCACAGCACTCGCGTTCCTGATTATCGTGCTACAGTTCTTCCGCAATCCGAACCGCAGTATTCTGGTAAACAATAAAAACGTAACGGCGCCCGTTGACGGCAAGGTCGTTGTCATCGAAGAGGTTTTCGAAAAGGAATACTTCAAGGATACGCGCCTGCAGGTGTCGATTTTCATGTCGCCGATCAACGTACACGTGACACGCTTTCCCGTGAGCGGAAAGGTGCTTTTCAGCAAATACCATCCCGGGAAATTCCTGGTGGCATGGGATCCGAAATCAAGTGAAGAGAACGAACGCACCACGATTGTAGTCGAGAATAAGGTCTGGGGACCTATCCTTTACCGCCAGATTGCAGGTGCCCTGGCCAAACGCATCGTGAATTATGCAGTGGAAGGTATGGATGTGGTGCAGGGAGAAGACGCCGGATTCATCAAGTTCGGATCACGCGTGGATGTGTTTCTGCCCGTCGGCACGAAAGTGAACGTACAACTGGGCCAGACGGTGAAAGGAAACGTGACGATCTTAGCGAACCGCGACTAATGGACGATAAGGAACTGGAAACGCGCTTCAGGGACGCTGTTGACGTCGCCTACAACCTGCCGGAAGGGTCATTAGCTCCGGATGTGCAGTTGCGGTTATACGCGTTTTACAAACAGGCCACGCACGGGGCACCCGACTATAGGCCCGCTTCCGAATCGAATCTTCGCACCGCCTTCAAAGCGAATGCCTGGCTGCAGATCAGCTATTTATCACCCGAAGACGCCATGCGACTTTATATTGAAATGGTCGATGAAATCATCAAGAATCGAGAAGAATGAAACGTTTTCCTATTTGGGTAGCCGTGGCATTCACGGTGACCCTTTTCAGTTGCAACGATAAAAAACTACACGAGGTGGTAGAAGTACCGCTTCCTGCCAAAGAGGAAAAGATCACCATCGGTCATCCCGACGATGTAAAGGCCGAACCGGGTGCCTTCGAGATCAGCAAGCTTCCGTATGAATACGATGCGCTGACGCCGTTCCTGAGTCCGTTGGCCGTAGAACTCCATTTTTCCAAACATTACCTTTCGTATACGAACAATCTGAACAAGGAGTTGGCCGGAACCGAAAACGAGTCGCTTCCCATTGAAGACATCCTTAAAAAAGCCTACGCCGAAAACGCCGAACTACGCAACAACGCGGGCGGCTACTACAATCACACCTTTTTCTTTGAGTCGTTGAAAGGGAAAGGCGGACAGGTAAAAGATACGCTCGCCGCCGCTATTGACCGCGATTTTGGCTCGTTCGATACCTTCCGTAACCAATTTGAAGACGCCGCCGGCAAACAATTTGGATCGGGCTGGGCGTGGCTCGTGGTGGACCGTTCGGGAAAACTACAGGTCACGGCGACCGCCAACCAGGACAATCCGTTGATGCCGGGTGTGGCCGTTCCGGGGAAACCGATTTTGGCACTCGATGTGTGGGAACACGCCTATTACATTGACTACCAATACCGCCGTAAAAAATACATAGAAGCGTTCTGGACCCACATCAACTGGGATAAGGCCCTGGAACGCTACGAAGACGCCATCCGCAAATAGCGGTTACGCACCCAGCGAGGCCAGGCTCTGTTCGATGGTGGCAATCTTCGCCTGTGCGTCGGCTTCTTTCTTCCGCTCGTTTTCAATTACCTTTTCCGGGGCACCGGCCACGAATTTCTCATTGGAAAGTTTCGCCTGCACCGATTTCAGGAAGCCTTGTGTATAGGTAAGTTCCTCGCGTAATTTCTCGACTTCAGCCGCGACATCGATATTCCCCGTTACCGGAATGAAATACTCATTCGATTTTACCCGGAACGACAGCGCACCGTCGACTTTCTCCGTTACATACGTCAATGCCGACAGGTTGCCGAGTTTTTGGAGGATGGCATCAAACCGTCCCGCTCCTTTTTCATGGTCGAGGACGTGAAGTTCCAATGCATCGCGTTGCGGGATATTCTTGTCTTTTCGAATCGTACGGATGCCCGCAATGACCTCGGATATGAACTCGAATTCTGCTATAAGCGATGCATCAAACGGTTTCGCGTCCGGCCAGGTAGAGATGATCAGCGCCTCTTCCGGACGCCGGTCGGCAATGTGTTGCCAGATTTCCTCTGTAAGGAATGGCATGAACGGATGCAACAATTTCAGGTTCGCCTCCAGCATTTCTATCGCCTTTCCAAACGTGGCGCGGTCAATCGGCTGTTGGTACCCCGGCTTGATCATTTCGAGGAACCACGAACAAAAGTCGTCCCATACCAATTTATAGATCGCCATCAGCGCATCGGAAATACGGTATTTCGTGAAATGGTCTTCGATTTCCTCCAGCGTGTGCTGCAACTTGGCCTCGTACCAGGCAATGGCCTCGGCAGCAGCGGCAGGTTGTTCGATATCGGCTACCTCCCACCCTTTCACGAGGCGAAACGCGTTCCAAATCTTGTGGGCGAAGGCTTTTCCGTTGGCACACAACTCCTCGTCGAACAGGATATCATTCCCCGCCGATGCACTGAGGAGCAAGCCCACACGAACACCATCGGCGCCAAATGTATCGATCAGGTCAAGCGGATCCGGCGAATTGCCCAGCGACTTCGACATCTTCCGGCGTTGCTTGTCGCGCACGAGTCCGGTGAGGTATACATTCGAAAATGGCTTGTCTTTTCCATACTCGTATCCGGCAATGATCATCCGGGCCACCCAGAAAAAGAGGATGTCCGGTCCGGTTACCAGATCGTTGGTTGGATAGTAATATTTATAATCCGGATTTTCCGGATCCATGATACCTCCAAACACCGCCATCGGCCACAACCAGGACGAAAACCAGGTGTCGAGCGCATCCGGATCCTGTTTCAGGTCGGACGTCTCCAACTGTTGGTTTCCGGTCTTCTGCCGGGCCAGGTCACGTGCCTGTTCAATGGTTTCAGCCACGACAAAATCCTCTTTCCCATCACCGTAGTAATAGGCCGGAATTTGCTGTCCCCACCACAATTGCCGCGAAATATTCCAATCGCGGATGTTCTCCAGCCAATGGCGGTAGGTGTTATTGAAACGGGACGGATACAATTTGATCTCATCCGTTTCGAGTACCGCTTTGATCGCCGGCTTTACCAACTCTTCCATTTTCAGGAACCATTGGTCGGAAAGACGCGGTTCAATAACGGCTTTCGTCCGTTCTGACGTGCCGACTTTGTTGGTATGGTTTTCCGTCTTGGCAAGCAATTGCTTTTCTTCGAGTTCGGCTGCAATCTCTTCGCGAACGACAAAACGGTCTTTGCCTTTATAGTGCAGACCGAATGAATTGAGCGAGGCGTCTTCATTGAAGATGTCAATCACTTCCAAACCATGCTTTTGGCCTAGCACCTGGTCATTCACGTCGTGCGCCGGTGTTACTTTGAGGCATCCGGTACCGAATTCCACATCTACATATTCATCCACAATGATCGGCACCACGCGGTTGCAGATCGGCACGATGGCCTTCTTCCCTTTCAGGTGCGCGTAGCGGTCGTCGTTCGGGTTGATACAGACGGCGGTATCCCCGAAAATCGTTTCAGGGCGCGTGGTAGCTACGGTAAGGAAGCCGTCCTCCCCTTCTATTTTATACTTCAGGAAATAGAGTTTTCCCTGACGTTCTTCATAATTGACCTCTTCATCCGACAGCGTCGTTTTCGCCTCCGGATCCCAGTTTACCATCCGGTAGCCGCGATAAATGAGTCCTTTGTTGTAGAGGTCCACGAACGAACGGATCACCGACGCCGTCATATCCGGGTCCATCGTGAACTTCGTACGGTCCCAATCACACGACGCACCGAGTTTCTTCAATTGCTCGAGAATGACCCCGCCGTATTTGTCGGTCCATTCCCAGGCGTGCTTAAGGAACTCCTCCCGTGTCAGGTCGGCTTTGTTAATGCCTTCTTTTTTGAGTTTATCCACGACCTTCGCTTCCGTGGCAATAGACGCGTGGTCGGTACCCGGAACCCAGCAGGCATTGAAGCCTTTCAGCCGCGCGCGACGGATCAACACATCCTGTATGGTATTATTGAGCATGTGCCCCATGTGCAGCACCCCGGTGACGTTCGGCGGTGGGATTACGATGGTGTAGGGCGTGCGATGGTCGGGTTTGGAATGGAAATATCCGTTTTCCATCCAGTAATCATACCATTTTTTCTCAATGGAGGAGGCGTCAAATTGCGCAGGAAGGCTCATGTCTTGTACTATTCGTTAGAATCGGGCAACGCGTTCAAATCCCTTGACTGTAAAGGCCTCGCGGGTTGGTACGCTTTTTGCACCGGCCCACAAAAGTACGGAATTGGCCTCGTATAAAAAATTGCGCCAATTGAATTTGTTCTTATCGACAAACCCGCTACATTTACGAACCTAATCTACTGGAAACGATGAAAAAACTGTTTTTCCTGGCTTTGATTTCCGTTGGCACGTCGGTGGCACATGCGCAGGCCGGTCCTAAGATCGAGTTTCTTGCCAAAGACAACACGATTGATTACGGAACGGTTTCGAAAGCGACCGACACCGGTATCCGCACCTTCGAGTTCCGAAATACCGGCGATGCGCCGCTCATCATCAAGAATGTCCAGTCGACCTGCGGTTGTACGGTTCCGACGAAACCGACCGAACCGATCGCCCCGGGCAAAACCGGTAAGATTGATGTGAAATACAATATGCAGATGGGTGCCATCCGCAAAACCATAACCGTCGAATCAAATGCCGTGAACGTGCCGGATGGCATGGTGGTATTGAAAATAAAAGGGGAAGTGGTTCCGGAAAAAGGAAGCAACCCCGTCGAAAAGAGCAAGACGCTTATTGAACACTAGCAGAGGGAAAAGCCGTCCGAAAGGCGGTTTTTTTTATTTGGAAAGAATGAGGATGTCGACACGTCGGTTGTCGTTCTCCTCCCCGGCATCCTGCTCAGGTATCGGATGCAGCGGCATTTGGATACCATAGCCTTTATAGGTCAACCTATTGCGTGTGATTTTATTGCGGAGGAGGTACTGGAATACGGCCTTTGCCCGGGCGGTCGACACGTTGTTGACGTCTTCAACAGGTTGGCAGCAGATGTGTCCGCGTATCTCTACCTTCAGCATCGGATTGTCGCGGAGAATACACAAAAGTTCGTATAAGACCGGCTCCGACTTCGGAACCAGGCGCGCCGAATTGTTGAAGAAATACAGTTGTGGCAACAAGACGACATCCCCCTTTTTCGCGTTATCAACCAGTTTTCGGAGCTCTGACACGGTCGGCAAGCCTGGTGCTTTCGACAGGTCTTTCACCACCGGACGCTCCCGTATCCGCCATGCCATCACCACCTTTCGGTTTTCGGCCTGGATGGGCGATTGCTCAAAATCCTCACCATATCCCTTGGCCTCGTAATCGGGGAGCACTTCGACGTTTTTGGAAATCAGATAATCGTATACGCTTCGGATGCGCTTTAGCGATAGGGAGTCGTTGTAGGCGTTGCGGCCCTTCCAGTCACAATAGCCGTAGAGTTTGGTGACTTCCGCATCCGGATGTTCGGCCAACCACCGGTCTAATTTGGCTTGTGCACCCATATTCAGGTCATACCGGTCGTATTCGAAGAAAATCTCGAGTTGTTGTCCGTGCACTGCGAACGACACCAACCAAACCAACACGATGCACGCCCAGCCTTTCACGGCGCACCGTTGGCTACGATCTCGATCTCGACCCTACGGTTGGCCGCACGTTCGGCCTCGTCTTGCTCCGGAAGCGGATAGAGCGGCTGGCTGCTGCCGAAACCCCGGTAGCTCAACCGCGACTTATCGATGCCGTTGGCTACGAGGAACTCGCGTACTGCCTTTGCACGTTTGGTTGACAGATCGACGCGGTCAACGGGCATACAGCACAGGTGCCCCTGTATGTCAATCTTTAATCCTGGGTTCTGCTGCATTACGAGGAGTAATTCATAGAGCTTACCCCTTGATTCATTTGTGATGGCGAAGGTATTGAGTTGGAAATTCAGGTTCTCTACCTTGAGCTTTTCACCTGGTTTTCCGTCATTTATTTTACCCATGAAGGCGCGGTCGAGTTCAAATTCTGATTTTGTGCCATCGGGATTTGTGAGGACAATCTTTTCCGGATACTTGGGCTGGGGTCGCGCTTCCACCACTGGCTCAGGTACTTTAATTCCCAGTATTTCATTTTCCCGGGCGCGTTCTTCGGGACGGAGATACGTTACGACTACACGCCGGTTCTTCGCTTTACCACCCGATAACTGCACACTTTCCCCAAAACTGCGGGTAGCAAAATCGTCGCGTGTGTCGATCTTGCCTTTCAGGAGACCGAAGACGTGAGAAACCCTTCGCTGGGCCAAGGTATCGTTGTATCCGTTGGAGCCGACTTCATCCGTGTAACCGTTGATGGCGACCACTTTTGATTCGGCATTGACCTTCATCCATTCCTCAAAACGGCTGCGTTCCGTTGCCGACAATTCGAATTTACCCGTGTCGAAATAGACGGTAACGGACTGCTGGGCGGTGGAAATACCACAACAGACAAGGGCGATAAGAAAGGCGATATGTTTCATGTGAACTGCTTGTTACGAAGGTATAAAAAAAACGTTGCCTATTCCTAAAGGACCTCAATGCGCAAGGAAGAAACGTTACTTTTACACAAACTTCGACATATGAAAGAAACACTACTGTGCTACCTTTTCTTTGGATGCGTCTCCTACGGACAGTCTGTTGTTCAGGTGGTAAACTCGGGCTCGGTAATAGGAACTGCCACTTCCGTGTCGGTCGGTGAGATTGTCATTCCGCAGAATACAAATCAAAGCGCCTCGGGGATAATTGGTATCCTCGCGCAAAACCAGACGTTGTCTGTCCCACAATTGGATCTCGCGGGCGGTATTACGGTCTACCCTAACCCTACGACATCGGGAATTTTCTTCAAGTCGCAAAAGTCGTTAGCGGGTGAAACCCTTTCTGTAGTAAGTCTTACCGGACAGGAAGTGCTGCGTAAGAGCATATCCAATGAAGGTGGCGTCGATTTGGCGGCCCTGTTACCGGGTGTGTACATCGTCCGTCTCGAATCAAACAACAAAACGTTTAAAATCGTAAAAAACTGATATGAAAAAACTTGTACTCTCTTTACTCCTTGCCGTTTCTTCTTCTGTGTTCGCACAGGTTCCGCAGGGCATCTCCTATCAGGCTATAGCGCTTACTTCCGGCGGCACTCCTGTCGTCAGTTCGAATGTCGGCACCCGTCTTTCTGTTTTAAATGGCTCCGCTACGGGGACGGTTCTTTATTCGGAAACGCAAGTAAAAACTACAAATGCACAAGGACTGTACAACCTTGTAATCGGACAGGGAACGCCGGTGAGCGGCACGTTCTCGTCGATTGATTGGAGCAACGGCAGTAAATTCTTAAAAGTAGAATTGGACGTTTCGGGCGGTTCGTCTTACACCTTGGTCGGAACGACACAGCTACTAAGTGTACCCTACGCGTTTCATGCGGGATCGGTAGCTGTGGGGAGTCTCGCGGGAATGGGAACAGATGCCTTTCGCACTGGTAGTTTGGCATTAGCTGACGGTAACAGCGTTAAAGTATTCTACAACGGTGCATGGTATTCCCAGAACTGTACCGATTACGTCAACAGCGATGAAGTAACAGGCTCGGGTGGCAATTTTGTTGTTGCCGATGGCAATACAGCCCGGGTATTTTATAAAGGAGTTTGGTCGTCGCAGGATGTTGGCGACTACATTAATTCAAATGAGATTTTTACCTCCTCCGGCGATTTTGTGGTGATTGGCGGAAATGTCGTCAAAGGATTTCACGAAGGCGTCTGGTCATCACAAAATTTCGACGAATACGTTGACACCACTGATGTTACCGAATCATCTGGCGCGTTTCTTATAGCCGATGGCAATAAAGTCCGTGCGTTCTACAACGGCGTATGGTCGGTGCAGACGTTTACCGATTATGTTTCTCCTTCTGACATCGTTGGGGTGGCGGGCGTATTTGTCGTTGTAAATTCGAATACGGTTAAAGGATTCTATAAAGGTAACTGGTCGACGCAGGCACTTTCGAACTCGCTGAATTCCGGAGACGTTATCCCGTCGGAAAAAAACTGATCTTGCCTGGTTGGCGAACCATCAGAAAATAAAAAATCCTGCTCTTTCGGGCAGGATTTTTTTTTAAGGATATTGGAACTATCGCGTAAACAACAATTCGCGGTATTTCGTCAGCGTCCAAACTTCGTCGTCAACCAAAAGTTCGAGTTTGTCGCAGTGCTCGCGGATGATATCGAAGTACGGCTTCACTTTGTCGCAATACGCTTCGGCCATTTTCTCGGCACTTTTCAGTGCGTTGGCTTTCTTGCGCGCTTCCGTCATCGCCAGCACGTTCTTGTTGATGCCTTCGATATGGGCTGAAATCGTACGAATCAGGCTGATTTGCTCACCCGCTACCGCTTCGAACTCTTTGTTTCCGAAGATCTCTTTCAGTCCTTTTACGTTTTCGATCAGTGTATTCTGGTACTTGATCGCGGTTGGTACCACGTGGTTCCGTGCGATATCGCCCAATACACGTCCTTCTATCTGGATTTTCTTGGTGTATTCCTCCAACTCGATTTCGTAACGGGCCTCGACCTCAACATGGTTCATGACACCCAGTTCTTCAAACAGGTCCATAGCAGCCTTCGAAACCTTCGCTTTCAACGCTTTCGGCGTCGTCTTATGGTTGCTCAGTTTGCGTTTGGCCGCCTCTTTCTCCCATGCTTCGCTGTAACCGTCGCCTTCAAAAAGGATGGCTTTGGTTTGCTTGATGTATTCGCGAAGGACGTTGAAAATAGCTTCGTCTTTCTTCAATCCTTTGCTTTCGATTAGGGCGTCGACTTCTTTTTTGAAGTCGCGCAACTGCTTGGCTACGATTGAGTTCAGCGTAGTCATGGCCACCGCACAGTTGGCGGATGATCCCACGGCACGGAATTCGAATTTGTTACCGGTGAACGCGAACGGAGAGGTACGGTTACGGTCGGTATTGTCGAGCAAGACATCCGGAATTTTACCTACTACGTTCAATTTCAGGTCGGTTTTCTCTTCTGGTGAGAGTTTTCCGTTCGATACGCCTTCCAACTCCGCCAACACCTTGGTCAATTGCTGGCCGATGAACACCGAAATGATGGCCGGTGGCGCTTCGTTGGCACCCAGACGGTGGTCGTTGCTGGCCGATGCGATCGCCGCACGCAGCAATTCTTCGTAGGTGTAAACCGCTTTGATCGTATTGATGAAGAACGTGAGGAATTGCAGGTTGCTCATCGGAGTCTTGCCCGGAGCCAGCAGGTTCACGCCGGTATCGGTTGCCATTGACCAGTTGTTGTGCTTCCCGGAACCGTTTACGCCCTGGAACGGCTTCTCGTGCAATAGTACACGGAAATCGTGGCGCTCGGCGACCTTCGACATAATATCCATCAACAGGGCATTGTGGTCGACAGCCAGGTTGGTTTCCTCAAAAATAGGGGCCAACTCGAATTGGTTCGGTGCCACCTCGTTGTGACGGGTCTTTACGGGGATACCGAGCAACATACACTCGTTCTCGAGGTCACGCATATAGTTGAGTACACGTGTTGGGATCGATCCGAAATAATGGTCCTCTAACTGCTGCCCTTTTGCCGACGCGTGTCCGAGCAGCGTACGACCTGTCAACACAATATCCGGACGTGAATTGGCCAGCGCTTTGTCGATGAGGAAGTACTCTTGCTCCCACCCCAGCGTTGGTGTCACCTTTTTTACGTTCTTATCAAAGTAACGCGCCACTTCGGTAGCGGCATCATCGATAGCATTGAGGGCACGGAGCAGCGGCGCTTTGTTGTCGAGCGCTTCACCGGTGTAGGATACGAAAACGGTTGGGATGCAAAGCGTCGTACCATAGATAAACGCCGGCGATGTCGGATCCCATGCGGTATAACCACGTGCTTCGAAGGTATTACGGATACCCCCGTTCGGGAAGCTCGATGCATCCGGCTCTTGTTGTACCAATTGTCCGCCGCCGAATTTCTCGACCGGGTCGCTGCCATCAAACGACGTTTCAAAAAACGCATCGTGCTTTTCAGCGGTAGCGCCTGTAAGCGGCTGGAACCAGTGGGTGTAGTGGGTTACGCCTTTCGACAACGCCCATTCCTTCATCCCCATGGCGATATACTCTGCGATTTTACGATCAATCTTCGTTCCGTGCAGGATCGCGCTCTGCACCGCCTGGTATCCTTCTTTTGTGAGGAATTGTCGCATTGCCTTATCATTGAAGACGTTGCTTCCAAAGATGACGGATTTCTTGTCGAGTTCCTCGACCTTAACCGGCTTGCGGTTGGCGGTTTCCTGGAGGGCCTGAAAACGGAAAGTTGACATAAAGTTTGTGTTTTTTTGTTATACCTATAAAAAAGATAGGGCAAAAATAAGAAAATAGTAGAATCAGAACATATACACCCCTATAAATTTTAGGGTTGAATAGATAATTTTATAAACAACTGATTGTCGAAACATCTAAAACAAGGGGGGGCCTCCCTGTCAGAAATAAAAAAAGGGGCCTAAGCCCCCTTGATTTTCTACTCGTGCATCAATTTAGTTGATACGCTTTACGTTGCTATCGTCAATGCCATACGCCTCAATGACCGCATTATAGTCGTTAACATCAACGGCGCGTCGGTTGGCGAAATAACCCGGAATCACGACGATACGAAACGTTTGGTCGTTTATGAACTCGGGCGTAGTCGCTACGTCAAAGGTTCCTCCTGCGTAAATAAAGAAGTCTTTTTTGCTGAAGTCGAAATCGTAATCCAATTCCCCTTCATCCAAAAACAACGTACGCGGAATCAGTTGCCATACCGGTACCGTCTCGCCATTGCTGTTGAAGGTATCGGTCAGGCGGTAAATCAGGATGGTTTCTTCGTCATACAAGTCGCCGCCAATCAGGTCGACCCACTGGCGGTTGATCACATATTCGCCATTCGACAGGGTAAAGTCCACATTAAAAAGTTCGTACACCAGGCTATCCGGCCCCGCAGGCCCCGCAGGTCCCCTATCGCCTTCGCAGCTTTGGAACACTGTGGCGCCGGCAAATACGGTAAGTAGTAATAATAGTCGTTTCATGATAAAAATTTTTTGGTTAAAATAAAGGCAAAAGGTGTCGATAAAAAAATTTAGGGTGGTAAAGTTTTCTAAAAAAACCACCACCCTTAAGAAGATTTTGCCGGACGTTTGCTACAAGTCGATCGTAAACGAGCCTCCGTTGAAAACCAATGTAGCCGTTCCGTTGCCATTGAAAGTGATCGTACCACTATAGTTGAAGGAAGCACCTCCGGTGCCCTGCCCCTGAAAAGTAAAGTCAGCACTGCCGGATACGATGGTACGCGAGGCCTTATTGACTTTCACATCATTGAGCGTCAACTGAATGATACTGGTGAAGCTATTCATCTGGCGGATTTTTGACTGCTGCGAACCGTTGCGTACATACGTCCCATTAAAGGTCGCTACTGTCGGCTGCGGTCCGATTCCGGTAATAATCAGCGAGGTGGTAGAAGAATCGTCAGACGACATCCTGGGGGTATCGTACGTCCCATGGAACTGTCCGGAAAACGCCAAATGTACCGGAGCCCCGTCGGTACACACAAGGGTAGTGCTCCTATCGATGGTGTAGTTGAAGTCGTATAACGGACCATCATATGAATCGGCATAGGTGGACACGTACGTCGACCCGCAGGCAAGGGACGGCGTATCGGTAAAGACGTCTTCATCCGAAGCGTAGGTAACTGCCTGCGAAATCGTGCGGGCGAGTCCACCGGTGTCGGAAGTCACACTATTCGAAATAGCATCGGCAGCGTCCTGCTCCTGCACCGTCACTTGTTGGGTGTCGTCATTGTTGTCGCAGGAGGTCAATACGGAAAAGGCACAAGCGATCACACCGATCGAAAAGGCCCGAAGGGAAAATAAGTAGTGATTCATGATAAACATTTTTGTCAGAAAGACGCACGACACCCTCTTGGGTTTAACGTCCTCTGCTAAAAATACAAAAAAACGTCGGTTTGCATCTAACGACGGGCGCGCATCATTTCCCGTTTACCCGGAGGGCCGGCCAACTTCTCTACTGAAAACCCGGCGGCTTCCATATTGCGCCGGATAATCGTACGCGCGGCATAGGTCACCAAAACGCCACCGGGACGCAGCGCCCGCGCCATACGGCAGAAGATGTCCTCGTTCCACAACTCCGGCTGCACGCGGAAGCCAAACGCATCAAAATACACGAGGTCGAATGCCGCCTCGTCGTTGATATCGGCAAAGAACTGCTGGCGCTTGGTCAGTTGAAACGACGGCATTACCGACACCTCCACTTCCCATTCCGCTTTATGCATATCCGCGAATATGCGGTCCGCCATCGGGTGTCCTACCGTTTCCGGATAGTTCATTTGCGAGGCTTCGGAGGCTTCCACCGGATAGGCTTCCACTCCTGTATAGTTAATAACACGTCCGGTGCCTTCGTTTTCGATAGCGGTCAGAAGCGCGTTGAGTCCGGTTCCGAAACCGATCTCCAGTATACACAATTCCGACTTGTCAGGGAAAAGGTCGAGTCCGTGACGCAGGAAAACGTGTCGTGCTTCCTGTATAGCGCCATGTCGGGAGTGGTAATTCTCCTCCAAATCCGGAAGATAAATTGTCGTCGAGCCATCGTCCGTCCGGATGATCTCGCGGCGCATTAGTTGATACGGAGTTTCTTTATCCGTGCGATGGGTCCGGTGCACTTCACCTGGTGGCAGGAAATGCAGGTGTTGACCGCGTCGTTGAAATGCTCTTTCGCCTTATCGGGATCTTCGTAAATCAGTTGCTGCGATTTTATAAAAGCGGCCGCCTGTGCCTTGAAGAACGCGTCGTTTTCTTTTCCGTCGGTCATTTGCGCGTTGTGGATGCGCATGAAATCGGAATCGAATGCGCCGATCTTCTCCCCTTTTTCAATCCGGGCTTTCAGTTCCATATTCTTTTGGAACATCTTCTCCATAAGGGCTGCCATTTCCGACATCTCGTACATCTCGAATTTCTTCTTCCCTGCCGATGGTTTGGCACACGCCGCCGAATCGACTTTTTTAGCCGGTTCCGCCGCGACGGCTTCTTTTTTCGTGCAGCCGACTACCGCCAGCAACACCACTGCCCATACAAACTGCTTCATCTGGAAATAGAATTACTCAGACAGCAGCACGCCATCCGCCGTAAAGGCATACGTCACTTCGGGTTCGGTGATCTTGTCGATTTCTGCCTGCGATTTGCCGCCGTCTTTGGCGTAGTGCTTCAGTTCGTCGACCGATACCACATCTACAAACGCACGACCGCTGACGATCGCTTCAGAGTTCGTCGCGTTAAGCGGCACGAAGAAACCGTAATCCTTGAAACGCACAAACGCGCTCTGGCCTTTCGGCAAGTCGAGCGACATCCAGCAGCCTTTCTTTTTACAGACGTCGGCCACGCGCGATTTGAACTTAACCGAAATGGTATCGCCTTTTTTAAGCGTCTTGTATTTCTTCAGCATCTGATCGGCGGTCAATGCCTGTGTGGAAGCGATCTTCTTTCCAAACGACGCATACTCCACTGCAACAGGTTTTTCCATGGCTGCGGTTACTACAATTTCTTTCGGCGCTTCCGTTGCTTCGGGTGCTTCCGCTTCGTCTGTTGCCTGGGTAACAGAAACCGTATCTTTTACAATAGTATCAGTTTCCTTTTTTGGGGCCGCGTCAGGGGCGACTTCGGTATCAGTATTTTTACAGGAAACGAAGAGTGCAGCGGCACAGGCAACGAGCAGGATTTTTTTCATATGTAGTTGAGTATTACGCAAAGTGCACCACAAAAATACAGGTTTCTCTTCATTATTGTTAGAAAATCACCGCAATTTGTCAGTAAAATAAAGACCTTCGGCCTTCGTGCGGATTCCGAATTTTGTTACTTTAGCGCCATCCCAAGAGCCTTCCCATAACGTTACGACCGGCAGGATTTCTCAAGGGTCACGTCTACCCATAATCCTGTAAAGGCCCATGAGCACTTCTGAGATCGACATTATCCGCGTTGCCCAATCCCGAATCGATTCCGTAGATTTCAACCACCTGCCGTTTGGTTCGGTTTTTACCGACCATATGTTATGGTGCGATTACAAAGAAGGAAAATGGCAACGTCCGGTAATCAAGCCGTATGAACCCTTCCTGCTCGACCCGTCGGCAAAGGTGTTCCACTACGGACAGGCGATCTTCGAAGGGATGAAGGCCTACAAAGACGAGCAGGATGACGTATGGCTCTTCCGTCCGGAAGAGAACCTGAATCGCCTCAACCGCTCGGCCGTCAGGATGGCGATGCCGGAGCTTGACGAGTGGATCTTCCTTGACGGACTCAAAGAACTCCTTTCCATCGAGCGCGACTGGGTGAAGAAAGGCGTAGGGAACTCGCTTTACATCCGACCTTTTATGATTGCCGTCGGCAGTGGTGTGATCGCCGCGCCGTCGACCCAATACCGGTTTATGATTATCCTGTCGCCCGCCCGGTCGTATTATTCCGGCGAGGTGAAGGTGATCATTGCCGAACACTACAGCCGCGCGGCCAACGGTGGCATTGGTGCCGCGAAAGCCGCCGGTAACTATTCCGGACAGTTCTACCCTACCAAACTGGCCAATGAAAAAGGCTTCCAGCAGGTCATCTGGACCGACGATGCTACCCATACCCGCCTGGAGGAATCCGGAACGATGAACGTGTTTTTCCGCATCGGCGACACGCTTCTGACCGCCCCGACCAGCGAACGCATCCTTGACGGTGTCACACGCAAAAGCCTACTTGACATCGCCCAACGCGACGGTATCAAAACCGAAGTGCGCCCGGTGCTGGTAGACGAACTCGTCGCCGCCGCGCAAAATGGCACACTCCAGGAAATATTCGGAGCCGGCACGGCCGCGGTCGTGAACCCGATTACGGGCTTCTCGTACCAGGACGTCTATTACGAACTACCGAAACTCGACAACCCCGTCGCTTTACAACTGAAAAAGAAACTCACAGACATCCAGTATAAATTGGCGGAGGATACGTTTGGGTGGACGGTGAAGGTGTAGTTGGAGGGTTGAGTTTTGAATGTTGAGTTTTGAGTGTTGAGTTGGATTGATTCACTCTAGAAAATACTCATACTTTTTGGGTTAGAGGTTGGAGGCTTAATGCGAGAAACTGGTGGTAGGGGTTGAGGGTTTAGTTGGAATATGCCTTCTAATCGGGACGAGGTTGGCTTTGTTTGTAGTTTTTGGATGTATTTGTTCGCACTATGAACTGTCAACTATAAACTCTGAACCCTTATACACAAACAAGATCTTGCAGCGCCACTTCCACAGAAATACTGCGATTGTTTACGGGGTATCCATCTGCGATGCGGATTTATCACCATCAAGACTTTATAGACGCTTTATCCAGGCATTATCTATTGCTTTATCTAAGATTGACTCGTCCATCGACTATCAACTCCTAACTTCTATATTCCAGCGCCGTTCTTCTCCAACTCAAAACCCAAAACTTACCAGCGGTTTCCCGCGTGAAACCGTTCTAACCCAAAACTCAAAACCTAAAACCCAAAACCTAAACTTCACACCCAAACTATACAACTCCACCGCCGGATTGTATAAAACCCCTTCCCCCTCCACTACCTACCTTTGGCTTATCCCAAAAAGAAAAGCCATGAAAGTACTTTGCATCACCACCGCCCTATTGTTCGCCTGTTATGCCTCTGCGCAAAACCAGCAGGTACAAAGCGAAACGAAAACAACTGTTACCACCGTAAAAGATTCGGATGGCGAGAAGCAGTATGTCAAAAAGGAAAACGTTGAACAGACGCAGGACATCCAGTTTGAGCCGGATAATAATTCGCTCAACAAACGGGTAGCCGACACGCCGGTAGAGGTAACCGCCACGACCCAGATTACGAATCCGGACGGCACGACCCGTACGGTTGACATGGATCGTTCGGCCATCTATAACCTGAACGGCAGGGACTACCGCATCGCCCTTGACGCATCGGGTTACTCGATGAGCGCCGATGGGCAAAAGCCCGCCCGACTGCGCAAAACCTCCATCAACACCTATATCTACCGCGCAAAAGACCGCACGTCTATCGGCTATTTCGATACCGACGGCAATCTGGTGCTTGAAACGTATGACGATAAAAACGACAAGGTAAACGTCGAAAAATACATACGCGCCCAACCGTAATTACCGCAAACAACAAACCTATGGAGAGTCCCGGCTTTGGCTGGGATTTTTTTTTGGGCGTGCCGGCGCAGGAGGAGTAGGCAGTCTCAGTAGGCAGTGGGCAGTGCGCCGTCGCTGGTTACCAGCCGTAATTATATTAAAGTCCGCAATAAACTATTCTATGTTTTTCTTCTGTAACTTTTAAAATCTGACCAGAAGAACTAATTAGGAAATTGAGTGATATAAATTCATCCCAATTTTCGAACTTCACATTCTTTTTATCTATTTGTTTTTCGCCATCTTCTTCTACTTTCCAATAGAATGAATTTTCGATTTGATCAAATAACAATTTAATTGACTTAATTGTCTTTCCTTCAAATCGTTTGTCGCTTTCCACTATTTCAATTGCTTTGCAAGGCTCAATTATATTTAATGCATTTGGATTCTTCTCTAAGTCAGGAAACATTTGTTCAGAAATTATATTTCCCATGCTATCTGTACCTAATTCAAATCTATAGACTGCATTATTTGGATCCTTGAATCTGTAACTTACTTTAAAATTGATGCTGCCAACTTGATTGAGTTTAAATTTTATGTCGTTGAAATTTCTAATCGATTTAGATTCATAATAGTAAACGATTAGATGTTCAAATTCTAATTGATTGTAAAAACTTTCATTAGATCGATTTATAATTTGAGTTTTTAAATTTTTCAGAATTGGATTGGTAAATACTTCAACATTTTTAATATCACAGCAATATTGCGTCGTATCTGCATCAACATAAAACCATTCAGTTGTATAATCTTGGGATTGAAGTACTTCTCTAGGTAAATTATAATAACCTGTAGCCAATTTCCCAATTTGTGAACATTGAGCTTCACAAATCTGGAAAAACATAAGGCTTAATATCAACGTGATGATTCTCATATTATAGCTGGTAACGTTTCCCCGCTGGCGCGAGCGTCTCGCTCGTGCCCATTAGTATCAAAAATTGTAAACAAGGTAAAATTTCACTTCTGAACCTTCAGCGATAGGTCGAAAATACAAATTTGCTGAGATAAATATACGCTGTGCCAAAGAAACTACAAGAAGAATAATCACTCCTTTTTTGCCATCGCCTTAAATCGATAGGCACGAGGGTGACGCTCGCGCCAGCGGGGGGATTTTGCACTAAAATTCAGGTATTAAACCTTTTAATAGCAAGACATCTTTACATTTCGCCTCCATATAAATACATCAAATCAAGATTAATATCTTTTTCTTTGACAATAATGGTCTTTCTCAATTTTTTACTAATAACATAAGTACAAACGTATTTAGCTTTCGGAAGTTTCCTCCAATAACGTCCTAAAGGCGAAATCTTATGAGTTGATTTGTCGATAGTGTACCATGTGCCATCACAATCAGTTATTATGAATCTGTTCTCCTCTTCAAATAAATAAGAATTACAACCACTACCTGAATCGAATTTCAACTCAGCTTGTTCTGAATCCCCGTCGACATTTACCTCAAGCGTCCGTTTGAACTCAGAAAGAAACGGATTATTTTTTTCGAGTTCGATTCGTATATCGGAAGCTGTAAGCTTACGACTCACATTTTCTTTACAAGAAATCAAAAAGAAAAAGGGTAAAAAGAGAAAATTCTTCATATTAATCTAATAAGTGAGGATTTTATACTCGATCGACAAGAGATTCAATGCCAAAGCCCCCGGGCGCAAGCCTCCCGCTCGTGCCCAATACTACGGGAAACCCGTATCCAAATTACCTCGTTTTACTTCTAACTCTCTCGAATGAGTCGAAAATACAAATTTGCAGAGACATGCTTACTTTTACAGCATGGTTGATGATCGATATGTTGGAGGTGAAAGCCCTGAGCTACAGACCTTTACCGAATTATGGAATTTTTATGTAAACGTGATAACGGGAGACAACACATTAGCACATCATAACCAAATGGCACAGTCATACGTGGACGCCATTTCCAGAGCCCTACAAGAATTCGATACAGGTACGGCAGTACCTCAGGACGAACAACCATCTCAGGTTTACAAGGATTTGGCATGGGGCGGACTGTGGATGACAGATCCATATAATGCGCTTCCCGAGGCTGACAGGAACAGAATCGATGCCGTTAATGAGGCTGAAGACACAAATACTCCCGTAATAAGTCCAGGCGGAATCAATACACCTGTTTCAACGCCATGCAACTAAATTTAAAATACTTAATTCTTTGTTTGTGTGTAGTAGGCACTTGCGCATCTTGTAGGACAAATAGTCCAATCGCATCGTACATTGCGACAGAAGGGAAAGATTCTATCAGGGTATCGTTACAAAAAGTCAAACTCCCTCAACGGGATATTGCAAATATCTACGAAGGTGTGAGCCGACTAAACTGGAATAGTCGAGCCAAAACATTTACTGACAATCGTCTTAAAACATTAAGAACTTATCAGAGCGTAAGTACTCCTGAATTCTGGTCGGCAGAAGATGCGAGGAAGTTTGGCGTTTCGGGATTGATGGAAGGTGTATTCAAGCCAGTTGAAAAGAACCACAATTTGTTATACAGTTTCTCCGAACCAATATATGTAGATAATGGAAAGCAAGCTGTATTTAGGGTAGTGGTTGTAGCGGGATACAATAAGATATTGTTTGATGGATTAGCTATTATGGAGAAAAGGGAAAGGGAAAGGGAAAGGAAATGGAAATTAGTCGAAAAAGTTTTTAATAGTGCTGTACACTAGAAATTTGAAAAACGCTCATTCAGGAAGAGCGTTTTTCAAATTGAGGATGGTCCGAAATCTTTTTTCTTATTGCATCCATATCATCACTCCCCCGCTGGCGCGAGCGTCTCGCTCGTGCCCAATACTACGGAAAACCCGTATCCAAATTATCGCGTTTTACTTCTAACTTTCTCGAATGAGTCGAAAATACAAATTTGTTTAGAAAACAGGTAGTTAGGTAGACGATTTTGCTAAAGGATCTGAGATTGATTTGTTAGCGATTTGCACGAGCGTGACGCTCGCGCCGGCGGGGGGCTGTTATGCGACGCTTTAAAGCCTTTTTAAAATAAAATTTGCTATTCCCAATTTCTGCTCCAGTGAAATATATAAAATGTCATTTTCGATTCTATATGGAATTTCAAACATGAAAGCATTGTTTTGGTAATCATTTATTTTGATATTCATTTTTTCTTGATCAACTGAATATTTATAATCATCCTTCCTAATATCTGAAATCTCATGATGATTTCCTTTTTCATCAAAATAGTAAAACGCATTTGAATAAGTCGTACGCATCAACATATCAACTTTTTTAAGTATTTCAATATCTCCCTTAAATTTTTCTTTAAATTCATTAGATAGGAAGATTGAATCTTTCTCAGAATTATAGTAATAGCCTTTTCCGCTAACCGAAATAATTTTCCATTTTCCAATAAGTTGTTTGTCTTGGGAAAACGATTTACAAGTTATTGTTAAAAGCAGAATCAAAATAATATTCTTCATGGTTGAGATTTTCTAAAAGTGTTGCATAACGTTCCAACCCCCCGCTGGCGCGAGCGCCACGCTCGTGCCCATTAATATCAAAAATGGTAACCAAGGTAAAATTTCACTTCTAACCTTCCGCGATAGTCGAAAATACAAATTTGCTAAGATAAATATGCGCTGTGCAAAAGAAACTACAAGAAGAGGAATAATCACTCCATTTTTGCCATAGACTTAAATCAATAGGCACGAGCGTGACGCTCGCGCCAGCGGGGTATTGCGATTAGCCGCTGTTAGCAGTAGTTTATTTTCGAACCAATGAATCATTTTTGTAATAATATTTTCTTTTTCCAAATCGTAAATAATTTTTTTCAAATTCAATTTTCACATCTTTTGCTGGAACACCGTCACTTAGAATTACTGTGTTACTTTTGGTAGTAATATCCAACACCTTAAGTTTATCAATATCAAAAATAACATAGCCTTCATAAATCTGCCAATTTAGAGGAATCGCACAAGTTGGACAGCAGTATGAACTATTTAGGAATGTTAAGATTAGTTCGTCATTACCTGCTTCGTCCAATCGGATATTTTTTATTTCGGTTATTTGTAGACTGCTATCACAGCGGTTTCTTGGATCACCAAGTTCCTGTATTGTTCGTTTATTAATTTCGGGCCTGGTTAAAAGCCGGTATACTTTGTATTTATCAGTAGACTTGATAGCAATCGAAATAGAGGAAAAATCACTAATTAAAAGACTGTAAGGATTAGATAACGTATCGATTACCGCGAAGGTCTTAAGTTCTTCTTCTGTTATTTCAATCTTCGAATGTTCGACGCTGTAGAATTTTAGTTCTTTTGGGTAAGAAAAAGGAAGTGGATATAATTTGTTTTGCCCAAAACAACTGCAGCACAGGAAAATTAATGATATGCAAAGGGTCATTTTCATTGTGCGACATTTTGAATTAAATTACTGCTAACGTTTCGCGGCTCACACGCAGTTGCCGGATTTGGAACTGAGAATTCTCCGTCAGGAATAAAAGTAGTAAAAAACGAGATCGTTAACTTACCAGCAGCCGGCAATTGCGTGTAGCCTCTGTTAGCAGAAGCACATTATAAAGTAATAAGAATGTTTATAAATAATAATAAAATACATGCTAAAAACCACCCAATTATTGCAAGCTCACTATTATATATTTGTTTAATCATTTTATAAATGTAAAATGTATAGATTAAAAATGGCAGTCGCAATATCTGTAATATATGGCTGTAATATTCAGTATTTCCGTGGAGTGGTAATAATTTAAAAGACAAGTTTAAGAAAGGAACATTCATACTGTAAAAATAAATCCTGTCAAAAATCTGTGTGAAACCTTTAAAAAAAATAATGCAGAAAAACATTTTTAGGAAACTACCTTTCTTTTTATCCCAAAAGGCAAAAAGTTGAATAAAGAACGTGATAATTAAGATAGAGGAAGTTTCCAAAAGAAATTCAGCGATATCAGAAAAAAAAGGTAGCCACTCATTAAAATACAACATTTTTTTAATACTAGAATTTCCACCAGATAAAAGAAGGGGGATTAATACGCTCAAAAGCAAACCAACCATATATAGGTTAATAATTTTGGTATAAGTTAATGTTCCATTTTTTATTAATTTAATGTATAGCGTTGGATATAGAAAGAACTTTATCAGGTAATTAAAGTATTCAGTAATACTTTCGAAAAGAATGAATAGCACATTTATCAAAAAAATATCTTTTTTTGAAGGGAAATGTCCGGCTAATTGATATGAAATTATCTTACATTGGTGATTAACTAAGTCATATATTTTTTTCTTCTCATAAATAATGCTGTTCGTATTTAGTAAAGTTTTTCTCCATTGAGTTATGTAACTAATAATAAATGGTTCAGCCCCCTTATTAAATACTCGAAATTTAGTCTTTATCACCTTACGATATCTACCTTTAAATTTAATTAGGTTTTCAAAATCGCCAATTTTGACGTAAGTTATATTCAAAATAAAACTCTTATCTATCATTCGTTCTTTTCTAACTAATGAATTTTGAATGTTTCCTTGATTAGACAATCGCCAATTTTGAATATGAATTACGTTCTTTACCTTTTCTTCAATCCCTTCGTCATCAATTACAACTAAATCAATCATATAAGTATATTGAAAGAGATGTGATTTAATTAATATTGCTTGATTAAGATTTTTCCACTCTTCAAAAAAATAATTTTGAAATAACTCAGCGTTAGAACTTGACCAATCGTCTAGTTTGTGATAATCAAGTTTTAGTAATCGTTCGTATAGTTCAACTTTGGCTTCTGAAATATCTATTTGGATTAAAGTTCCACAGTTTCCGCAGTATTTATCTTGACCAGGAAACCTACATTTTTTACATAAGAAAACCTTTGAATATGGTTCAAAAGTAATTTCATTATCCATACACTTTGCTGATTTGTGTTTCCGCTAACTCTCAAATATACAATTAAACACCGATAACCAACACTTCGCAACAGGTTTGCAAACAGTAGTTTACCGTTGAACAACCTACCATGTGCATGGCGCGAATGAAATAGTTTACAGATTGTCAAGCGGACTAACGATACGCCGCAGTTCCCTACTTCTCACATACGTATACAACAACGTCGCTGGATATTGGTACGCCCCACACTGGCGCGAGCGTCTCGCTCGTGCCCATTAGTATCAAAAATTGTAACCAAGGTAAAATTTCACTTCTTAACCTTCCGCGATAGTCGAAAATACAAATTTGCTGAAATAAATAGGCGCTGTGCCAAAGAAACTACAAGAAGAAGAATCACTCCATTTTTGCCATCGCCTTCAATCGATAGGCACGAGCGTGACGCTCGCGCCAGCGGGGAAGCCGAATTGTGCGAAGCAAGGCAATGCTGCGATCGCTCACGCGGGCCGCGGGACCTCTCCCCTCGCTTGATAATACATTCCAGGCGGCTAAAAGAAACGCTGCCGAAGCAGGCAGGTCAGTGCGCCGTCGCAGTCACAGTCGCAGTGCCGCGTGGGCATATACGAGGCCCCATCTTTTATCGGACAGTTAATCGCCAGTTGGTGCCGTAAAACAATAAAAAAAGGGGCTGTCATCACGCGGTTGACAGCCCCTTAATCGACTTTTACAAGTTTGATTACTCGTTATGCAAAAACGCCTTCCGGTTCAACAGCGTTTCTTCGCTTTCGACATGGTTCGGATCCGGAACGCAGCAATCGACCGGACACACCGCGGCACATTGTGGCTCTTCGTGGAAGCCTTTGCATTCCGTGCACTTTGACGGTACGATGTAATAGATATCGTCTGACACCGGCGTCATGGGAGCGTCGGCTTCTACCGTGGTTCCGTCGGGCAATACGACGGTGCCGCGCAGTAACGTTCCGTCTTTATACCGCCAGTCGTCGGCGCCTTCATAGATCGCCGTATTCGGGCACTCGGGTTCACAGGCCCCGCAGTTGATGCATTCGTCGGTTATGATGATGGCCATGATAGTTGGTTTTGGGGTGCCGGCATGTCAGCCGACTTCACTAATTTTGCGCAAAAGTACATCCAAATACTTTGATAAACAAAAAAGCATGACGCTGCACGATCGAAAACAGGCTTTTGTGACACTGGGGAAATTCCTCGGCCAATTCGCCACACTCCCACCCCAAAAAGCCCACGACGTCAGCGAAAACGACGCCTTCTTCGAACCCATGTCCGTGCTGGTCGAGCGCGCCATCCACCACAATGGCTGGTTCACCCCCGAACAGGTGGCCTTCGCCTGCGGTTCCTGGCACGAGGCCCTGGCTACCGACAACCTCGACAAATGGCTGGCGCCGTATCAACTGGAGGACCTCTCACCGCGCAAGATTGCCCTCATCCTGGCAGGTAACATCCCGTTGGTGGGCTTCCATGACCTCGTGTCGGTGTTGATTGCCGGTCATACGGCCCTGGTACGCCTTTCGTCCAACGACAACCAGATTGTCCCATTGCTCACCCGCTATCTCACCGCTGTCGAGCCCCGCTTTGCCGACCGTATAGTCTTCGTCGATTCAAAACTCGAAGGCTACGATGCCGTCATCGCGACGGGTAGCGACAACACGGCGCGGTATTTCGAATACTATTTCCGTAACAAACCGGCCATCATCCGGAAAAACCGGAATTCAGTAGCGGTATTGGACGGAACCGAATCCAAAGAGGAGTTGTTTGCGTTGGGCGATGATATCTTCCGCTATTTCGGACTCGGGTGCCGGAATGTCTCCAAGCTGTTTGTACCCGAGGGCTATGATTTCAAGGACTTCTTCGAAGCGATTTTCCCATACGGATCGGTCATCCAATATGAAAAATACGCGAACAACTACGACTATAACAAAGCCGTCTTTCTGATGAGCAATTTCAAGCTGACCGACAACGGCTTCCTTACGTTAAAAGAAGATGTATCATACGCCTCCCCAATTTCCAGCGTCTTTTACGAATACTATAGCACACGCGAAACGCTCGCTGTGCGCCTGGTAGGCGATGCCGACCGACTACAATGCGTAGTGGGTCACGGCTATCTTCCCTTCGGAAAAACCCAACGCCCGGAACTTTGGGATTATGCGGACAATGTCGACACCTTAGCATTCCTATCGGGACTGTAGGTACACCCATACGCGTTCCGACGCTATGGAAATGTATCCTTACTATAACGTTATTGTTAATAAACTCCCCGATTTTTTTGGGAGGGCTGTAGGCGGAATCTTCCCTATTGCAGAAATTTGCGGCTCTATCCGAACGACTATGAAGAAGCATAATTTCAGCGCCGGTCCCAGCATCCTGCCACAGGAAGTATTGCAACAGGCCGCTGCTGCCGTCCTCGATTTCAATAACTCGGGCTTATCGCTGATCGAAATTTCCCATCGCAGCAAAGACTTCGTCGCTGTGATGGACGAAGCGCGTGCGTTGGCATTGGAACTTCTCGGACTCGAGAACAAAGGCTATCAGGCCCTGTTCCTGCACGGCGGTGCGAGCCTCGAATTCCTTATGACACCCTACAACCTCATGAAAACCGGTGGCAAAGCGGCCTATCTCGAAACCGGAACCTGGGCTGTAGGTGCCATCAAAGAAGCGAAACACTTCGGCGAGGTGGTAGTAGTGGGCTCATCGAAAGACGCCAATTATTCCTACATCCCAACAGGATATAGCATTCCGTCCGACGTCGACTACTTCCACTGCACTAGTAACAACACCATTTTCGGCACGCAAATGTACGCCTTTCCCGAGACAGACGTTCCGGTGGCCTGCGATATGAGTTCGGATATCTTCTCACGCCAACTCGACTTCTCGAAATTCGACCTGATTTATGCCGGTGCCCAGAAGAATATGGGTCCTGCGGGCGTGACACTGGTGGTAGTGAAAGAATCCGTTCTGGGGAAAACCGGGCGTACCATCCCGAATATGCTGAACCTGCAACAGCACATCGAAAAAGAAAGCATGTATAACACGCCGCCGGTATTCGCGGTGTATACCTCCCTCCTTACCCTCCGCTGGCTGAAAGCAAAAGGCGGCATAGCAGGTATTGAGAAAATCAACGACCAGAAGGCGCAGTTGCTGTATGATGAAATCGACCGCAACGCCATGTTCAAAGGAACGGCACGCAAAGAAGACCGTTCGAAAATGAACGCCTGCTTCCTGCTAGAAGACGAGCGCCTGGCCCCCGAATTTGACGCCATGTGGAAGGCTGCTGGCATTTCAGGCCTTGCCGGACATCGTTCGGTAGGTGGTTACCGCGCCTCGATCTACAATGCCCTGCCTATTGAAAGCGTCGAAGTTTTGGTCGACGTCATGAAAGCTTTTGAATCTACTTACGCTACCCAACACGCAGAATGAAAGTATTAGCCAACGACGGCATGTCGACTGCCGGCATCAACGCCCTTGAAAAAGGCGGATTTGAGGTCATCACCACGAAGGTCGCCCAGGAACAGGTGGCGGCTTACCTGAATGAACATAACATCCCCGTACTGTTGGTACGTAGCGCGACCAAAGTGCGGAAAGACCTGATCGACGCGTGTCCGGGTTTGAAAGTCATCGGACGCGGCGGTGTGGGAATGGATAACATCGACGTCGACTATGCCCGTTCTAAAGGCATCCATGTTATCAATACGCCTGCCTCGTCTTCTGAATCGGTAGCCGAGCTCGTGTTCGCACACCTGTTCACCGGCGTACGGTTCCTGCATGACGCCAACCGCAACATGCCGCTGGAAGGCGACTCGCGCTTCGATGCACTGAAGAAAGCCTATGCCGGCGGACGTGAACTCCGAGGAAA
Source organism: Flavobacteriaceae bacterium (assembly GCA_027490305.1). Taxonomy (GTDB): domain Bacteria; phylum Bacteroidota; class Bacteroidia; order Flavobacteriales; family Flavobacteriaceae; genus Flavobacterium. The sequence continues at coordinate 16,210 of JAIXYI010000033.1, read as the reverse complement.
AACCATCGGGATCATCGGGTTTGGCCGTATCGGGCAAGCGGTGGCGAAAATGGCGCTCGGACTCGGAATGAAGGTCATTGCTGCCGACAAATTCGTAGAGAAGGCGAACATTACCGTCGATTTCTATAACGGACAGTTCATCAATGTGGAAATCATCACCGAACCGTTGGAGTTGTTGTTTCAACACGCCGACTTCATTACGCTGCACGTACCGGCACAAGACGGCTACGTCATTGGCAGTACCGAAATCGAACAACTGAAGGACGGCGTTGGCATTGTCAATTGTGCCCGCGGTGGCATTCTCGATGAAGTGGCCCTGGTGGAAGCACTTGACAGCGGAAAGGTATCGTTTGCCGGACTCGACGTATTTGAAAACGAGCCTACTCCTGAAATTCGCATCCTCATGCACCCGAATATTTCGCTGACGCCCCACATCGGCGCGGCTACCGACGAAGCACAGGAACGCATCGGTACCGAACTGGCCGCCCAAATCATCAGCCTGATGAAAACGGCCCAATAGATTACAGTTATTCGTTTTTTAAGAAAAGCGTGGGAATTTGTCCCGCGCTTTCTTTTTATCTTTAGGTCGTCGTCGTTTACCCACTCGCTATGAAACAGTTTCTTTTGATTACCTGTGTCGTTTTAGCCCTGCTGTCGGTGCGATGTGCATCGAAACTTCCGCCCGAAAAACCGCAAGACCCGAAGGCAGCGCAGCCAGCCGCAAACGACACCGTTCGCATCGCCAACGACGACATTGGGTATGAGATTATCATCATCGACCCCGGCTTCAACTCCTGGCTAATCGGAAATGCCCGCCCACGGGGTTTTTATTCACAGCGGTATTTTGAAGCCCGCAATCTGGTATGGGTGAACGAATGGAACCGACGGGTTACCAATCCGATGCAATGGGGCGACCAGTATGGCATGACGATCGACTATGGTCCGGGTGTGGATTATGGATATGAAGTCAACTACATGCTATTCAACTACCTCGTCTATTTCCAGACGCGTAACGGCGTGCAACTCGGAAGTTTTGTACCACGGCCATAATGTCGTAGCTTTGAAGAGAGAATTCCACCCATGAAAAAGCTCAGGGAACGCTGGGGCATCCAAAACAACTTTTCGATCGTCGTCATCTTCGTAGTGTTTGCGATTAACGGCTCGTTGTCAGCCCGTATCTCCGTTGCGTTGCTGCAGTTGATGGGTATACACAAATCGACTATCGACTGGTATCTCTACTATCCCCTTTTGATTATCCTAGTGTTGCCGCTTTACCCGTTCCTGTTGATGGTCTTCGGATGGCTGTTCGGCCAATCGCGTTTCTTCTTTCCGTTTGCGAAGAAGATGCTAGCGGGCATCGGATTGGGCTTCGTTTTTCGGAAGCGGTAGGGATTTTCTGCGGATGATATACGTCCAGATCCACATAGCGGTAAAGGTGGGGATGATATCGGTGAAGGGAAACAACTCTTCCGCTACAGACACAACGGCAGCCGTCTTCGCATCGCGTCCTTTGTAAAGTACCGTCATGAGGAGTCCGGATACGGGTGCCCAGACGACATCGCCAAACTCTCCGATAAACGGAATCGAGAATGATAACATCCCGATCGCATCCAATAACAATCCGACGACCAGATTTCGGGTCTTGACCGATTCGAAGTGCGGATCGCGGGGGGACGCGGCCATTACTGCTTCAGCTTGTCTTTATAGAGTTTCCGGACCTTTTCGACCTTCGGTGTGATAACGAAATGGCAATACGACTGGTCTTTGTTCCGATTGTAGTAGTTCTTGTGGTAGTCTTCCGCCACATAAAACGTCTGCGCGGGCGAGAGTGCGGTAACAATCGGCTTTCCGAAGGTATTTTCAGTGGTGAGCCGTGCGATATAGTTCTCCGCTGCCAGCTTTTGTTCGGGGCTGTGGTAGAAGATCTCGCTGCGGTATTGCGTGCCGACGTCGGCGCCCTGACGGTTGAGAGTCGTGGGGTCGTGGGTGGCAAAGAAAATCTGCAGCAGTTCTTCATACGACACTTTGGCTGGATCGAAACGAATTTCTACGGCTTCCGCGTGACCGGTCGCGCCACTGCACACCTGTTCATAGCTAGGGTTGGGCCGTTTGCCACCGGTATAGCCGGGTTGTATAGCCACAACGCCGTCGAGTTCAAGGAAAATGGCTTCCGTACACCAGAAGCACCCGCCCGCAAAGGTGGCGGTTTCGAGTTGGGAGGAATCTTGCATGGGAGCTTGCTCTTTTTTGGGTAGGTTGGATTCGGTGCGGCCCTGTGAGTGACAGGACACAAATAGCATCAAAAATCCGAGTAATGCCGTCGTTTTCATAGGCCTACAAAGGTACGGCGAAACGGCACGGAAGTTCAGCCGTTTAACGTAAGTTTATCACCTGTTGAAAAGCCTTGCGGTGGGATTTGGCACCCGCGGTAAAGTTTCGTTATTTTGCGTAACGTCCGTCAAAAGCGACGGCAAAATCCCGCACCATGATCCATGCCCGCACGATCCAAAAACATTACGATAACCTTCATGTACTTAAGGGCGTCGACCTCGACATCGAAAAAGGAGAAGTCGTCTCCATCGTAGGGGCTTCCGGCGCGGGCAAAACGACGTTACTGCAGATTTTGGGTACTCTTGACAATCCCACCAAGAACGCGGATACCAAGTTGGTGATAGACGGACAGGACGTATTAGGACTGAAAGACCGCGAGTTGTCGCGTTTCCGGAACCGGCATTTGGGTTTCATCTTTCAGTTCCATCAATTGTTGCCGGAGTTTACGGCGGTGGAAAACGTCTGCATCCCGGCGTTCATTGCCGGGAAAGGAAAAGCAGAAAGTGAGGCCGAGGCGAAGAAACTACTCGATTTCCTCGGACTTTCCCACCGTATCAGCCACAAGCCCGGCGAACTATCGGGTGGCGAGCAACAACGGGTGGCCGTCGCCCGGGCCTTGATCAACCGGCCCTCGGTGGTGTTTGCGGACGAACCGTCGGGGAACCTCGACACCACGTCGGCGGATAACCTGCACCAATTGTTCTTTTCGTTACGGGAGGAATTCGGACAGACCTTCGTGATCGTGACCCATAACGAAGAACTGGCGGATATGGCCGATCGGAAACTCGTCATGTCAGACGGTCGCCTGCTTTCCTGATGGTACTTATCCTTGTCAGTTGGTGTGTCATGGCAGCCTTTTTTGGCGTCTGGGGAACGGCTGTATCGAAGTGGTTATCACTCTCGTCCCCTTCCGGAGGGGTTTTCTTTTTGGGAATGATGACCCAAACGTTAGTGCTGACGATAGTAGTTTTTTTCGCGCCCCTCAACGGGATGGTTTTCCTGGCGAATGCGCTACTCACAGGTGTTGTTGCATATACCGTCCGGGATGAGTTGCAAAAGAACGGACGGGAACTGTGGCACAGCTTCCAGAATTTTTCGCGTTTCGATAAAGTGCTTTTGGGTTTGGCCACGTTGTCCGCCTTATGGAAGTCGGCGCAACTCCCTTTCCTGATCGACAACGATACGTATTACCTGCAAACGATCAAATGGCTGCACGAGCACGGACTCGTAAAAGGACTCGCGAACCTGAACGTCGCCTTCGGGCAGACCTCGCCGTGGCAGATCTTACAGGCGGGCTTTGATCTTCCGTTTACGGGCTGGCCTCTCAACGATTTGAACGGTTTCACGTTTGTGGCATTCGCCTTTATCCTACTTGGATTGACACATAAGGTATCGATTCGTTATGCATTGTTATTTAGTGCTTTGCTATTACAATTTGTTAGCGCACCCTCGCCGGATCTTCCGGTTATTTTGATACTTCTGCTGGCCTTTTTCGCGTATCCCGATCGACCCTCCGGATGGTGGGCCATTTTGGTGGTGTATGCCATTTTTCTGAAGATCACCGCCCTTCCGTTTGCGTTGCTTTTAGTGGTGGCGTTGGTGAGACGGACCTTGCCACTGCGCTTTGTAGTACGTATTGCGACGCCGTTTGTTTTTTTATGGATCGCGAAGAATGTGTGGTTGTCAGGGTATCCGTTTTTCCCCTCGACATGGGTCGCGTTCGATTTTGACTGGACGGTATCCGAACCTGTCGCCGCATCATTGGGCGATATGATCCGGAACCATGAGTTTATGGGGGAAGCGGGCTTTCGTTCGTTTGGATGGCTCGATCGTCTCGATCGGTGGTGGCGGATGGACGGCCTTGACCGACTGTTCAATATCGGGATGTTGGCGCTGTTCCTGCTGGCGCTTGTAGTAAAAGGCAAAGACCGTTCGTTTCGGCTATTGTGGACGGTTTGTGTGTTGCATTTCGGATTCATTGTCGTTGTTTCGCCCCAGTACCGTTTTTTCCTTCCCGAATTTGTGTTTATGGGGACATTGGTTGCGGCGGACCTGGTTGCGCGGTTGCATTTTCCCAAAAGCCTGCAAGCGACGTTTTTAGTGGGCGCGTTGGTGCTCCCCTTCGTTTTGCCGCTGGCACTCGGCAACCGACCGTTGACCGGAAACGGGAAGATGGCGCTGAACGACAGTTATGCCCCACGCCTCCTATTGTGGCCCTCCCCGACTACCCGGCTGCCCGATCTGACGTTCGAATCAGAACGGGTGGGCAACCTGCGCTATTATACGCCGCCCAAAGACGCGTATTTCCACACCACCGGAGACGGACCGCTACCGTGCACGAACCGGCGGATTTTGGACCGAAATGCCAGAAAATATGGCGTTGTTCCGCAACTCCGCACCCCTAAACTGGGCGATGGTTTTCGCTCGCTACCTGCTGACGAATGGGACAAGACGAACTAAAAGAGTTTCTGGACAGTAAGGCCGACCAATACAACCATCCGGCTTTTATTGAAACCGATCCGATACAGATTCCGCATGGCTTTTCCAAGCGGGAGGATATCGAGATTGCAGCGTTCTTGACGGCGACGATTGCGTGGGGCAACCGCACCAGCATCATCGGCAATGCCCGTAAGATGATGGATTTGATGGGCGACGCGCCCTACGATTTCGTGGTGTCACACTCCGAACACGACCTCGCTTCACTTGACTCGTTTGTGCACCGGACGTTCAATGGCGTCGATTTCCAAGCCTTTATCAAAGGACTGCGGCATGTGTATGAAACCGCAGGTGGACCCGAGGCGCTGTTGGCCGCGCACCAGACCGCCGACAGCCTGCAACCGTCCCTGCACGCCTTTCGGAAGGTGTTTCTGGAAAAAGCCGATTCAGCCCGCACGGCCAAACACGTGTCGGATCCGATGAAGAATTCGGCTGCCAAACGGCTTAATATGTTTTTGCGATGGATGGTACGGCGCGATGCAAAAGGCGTCGATTTTGGGCTCTGGACGCACATCCCGATGTCGGTTTTGTCATGCCCGCTGGATGTGCACTCGGGTAATGTCGCCCGCAAACTCGGCCTCCTATCCCGTTCCCAGAACGATGGCAAAGCGCTGTTTGAACTTGACCAAAACCTGCGTCGCCTCGACCCATACGACCCGGTTAAATATGACTTCGCGCTATTCGGGCTGGGTGCTTTTGAGAAGTTTTGAATGTGTTTATTCATATGTAAACTACTCTCTATCATAATTTTATAAAATTTTACATTTTTTTGTTTGGAAATTCAAAACTTTCCGCAATACCTTTGCGGCACGTTCTTACCCACACATCCTTATCCAGAAAGACCGAGGGACTTGACCCAATGACGTCTTGGCAACCTGCTGAAAAGTAAGGTGCCACATTCAACCCTGCGCCTGGCGCTGGGACAGATAAGCTTAGAATAAGTAGTTATTTTATCTCTTGATATACTGCTCTTCTGAACTTATCGGAAGAGCATTTTTTTTGCCCTTTCGGTATTCCGGATTTGGATATTCACCTGTAATCCAAATATCCCTATACCATGAAAGAGCACACCCGCATTCTGCACGCCATTCCTGTTGATCCGCTTACCGGTTCGGTTTCGGTCCCGATTTACCAGACTTCTACGTTTGTGCAGGATGCACCTGGCCAACACAAAGGTTTTGATTATGCCCGCAGCAACAATCCGACACGGAAAGTGCTGGAAGACCTCATTGCCCAACTCGAACACGGCGCCCGCGGCTATGCGTTTGCCAGTGGCCTTGCCGCCATCGATGCGGTCGTCAAACTGCTGAAATCCGGCGACGAGATCGTAGCGGTCGACGACATCTACGGCGGGGCGTTCCGTTTGTTTACCCATGTGTATGAGAAGTTCGGCATCAACGTGCGGTATGTAGATGCGACCGACCCGGCCAATGTGGCAGCGGCGATTTCCGAAAAAACCGCGTTGATCTGGTTGGAGTCCCCTACCAACCCAACCTTGAAGATTGCCGATATCCGGGCGATTGCCCGCATCGCGAAGGCACATGGCGTGTTGCTGTGCGTTGACAACACCTTCGCGTCTCCGGCTTCGCAACAGCCGCTTGCACTGGGCGCCGACCTGGTGGTGCACAGCGCGACGAAGTACCTTTCGGGCCACAGCGACCTGATCGCCGGACTGGTGGTGACCGCGACCGACGAACTCGGCGACCGCATCAAATTCATACAGAACGCGTCGGGTGCGATACTCGGGCCGTTTGACAGTTGGCTGGTGATCCGCGGGATCGAGACGCTATCGCTGCGGATTCGCCAACACGCCGAAAATGCGCTGAAAATCGCCAACTTCCTGGAAAGTGAAGACTTGGTGAAGAACGTCTACTATCCCGGACTCCCCTCCCATCCGAACCACGAGGTCGCCCGCGGCCAGCAACGGTATTTCGGCGGTGTAATCTCATTTGACCTTGTGGTAGACGACAAAGAACTCGCCTCACGCATCGTGTCGAGCACGCAATTCTTCAAACTGGCGGAAAGCCTGGGCGGTGTGAAAAGCCTGTGTTGCCTGCCGTGTGAAATGACCCATAAATCGATTCCGGTGGAAAAACGCTACCAGGCGGGTGTGACGGACAGTTTGATACGCCTGTCGGTTGGGTTGGAAGACGCGGAGGATTTAATTGACGATTTGAAGCAGGCGTTTGAAGGAGCGAGGAGCAAGAAACTAGTAGCGAGGAGCGAGTATCAAGGAGCAAGTGTGTAAGAAGGGGCAAGAAGTAAAGTACACTTCCTAACTCCTGCTATCAACTATGAACTCTGAACCCTCACCTCAAACTTCAAACATTTAACAATTTGTACGGTTTTCCCGTAACCAAATGTCGGGCCGATTTTGTAAGGGACGCATCCGCCCCTCCCCTAATCCAAAATACCAATTCCCGCGGACATAGCGATACGGGAAAACCGTAGAAATTGTTAAAAGGAAGGAGCAAGGCACAAGTATCAAGTATCAAGGAGCGAGTATCAACTCACAATTCCTACTCTGAACTATGAACTCTCAACTCTCACCTCAAACTTCTAACATTTAACAATTTGTATGGCTTTCCCGTAACCAAATGTCGGGCGGATTTTGTAAGGGACGCATCCGCCCCTCCCCTAATCCAAAATACGGATTTCCGCGGACATAGCGGTACGGGAAAACCGTAGAAATTGTTAAAAGGAAGGAGCAAGTATCAAGGAGCAAGTAGCAACTCACAACTCCTACTCTGAACTATGATCTATGAACTCTCAACTCACGCTTCCACTATCAACTCAAAACTCAACACTCAAAACTCAACACTATGAGCTCACTTCCCGCCCAACGCAAACACCTTACCATCGGATTATTCGGCTTCGGCTGTGTCGGCTATGGCCTGTATGACGTCTTGCAAAAAACGCCGGGTTTTCCGGCGCATATCAAAAAAGTCTGTGTGCGCGATCCGCACAAGGCGCGTCCGGTTGACGCGTCGTTTTTTACGTACGATGCCAGCGAACTACTGGACGATCCGGAGATTAACGTGATCGTCGAACTGATCGACGATGCCGAAGCGGCTTACCCCATCATCACTCGTGCACTGCGCAACGGGAAGGCCGTGGTGTCTGCGAACAAAAAAGTGCTGGCGACGCATTTCGCGGAATTCCATGCGTTGCAACAGGAGGTCGGCGTGCCGCTGTTGTATGAAGCCGCGGCCTGTGCGAGTATGCCGATTATCCGGAACCTGGAAGAGTATTACAACAACGACCTTCTCGAATCGATTCAGGGTATCGTGAACGGCTCGACGAATTACATCCTGACGAAGACGGCCACCGAGGGGGTGTCGTATGACGAGGCGCTGTGCGATGCCCAGGCAAAGGGATACGCCGAAAGCGACCCAACGCTTGACACGGGTGGTTTCGACGCCAAATACAAACTGTTGCTGTTGCTGGCGCATGCGTTTGGGCACGTGGCGGCGCCGGACGACATCCTGACGTTGGGTATCGACGGACTCGGCGCGCTGGAACTCAACTACGCCCGTGAGAAGGGCCTCAAAATCAAACTGGTGGCGGAGGCATTCCGGCGGGCGGACGGGCGGATTGCGGCCTACGTGACACCGCGGTTCGTGGCACCGCACGAGCGTTTGTTTGGCGTGGACGACGTGTTCAACGGTGTGGTGACCCGCACGCGCTTTGCCGACGAGCAGTTTTTTGTAGGACGCGGTGCCGGTGCACATCCGACAGCTTCGGCGGTGATCAGCGACATTTCGGCATTGAGCTACGATTACCGTTATGAATACCGCAAAATACAGCAGGATGGGGCGACGGCGTTATCGGATGATTTTGAGGTGACGATCCTACTGCGCTACCGACAGGACGACGCGATGGCGTTGCGCCGCTACTTCCGTTCGGTGACGGAAACCTATGGCAATGCGGATGAAGGCTATACGATCGGGACGCTGTCGTTTGAGCGACTGCGATTGCTGTCGGAGGATTCGTTGCCTAAGTCAATCGTGTTGTTTGGGGTGGATGCGGAGACGGAAGCGTTGGCCGTCGACACTACCGAAACAACCTCGGAACAGTCGGTGCCTGCGTTTGTCATATAGGCTTTTACAGGACGAACGTCCCGGCGGGGACGGTTGCGCCAGGGATAGGAGCGGCAGCCTTTGTGGCCCCCTGCTTTTCGGGGCCACAAAGCTATAGCGGATAGCCCGCCGGCGGAGGCAACGTCGGGGTTAGCCGAGACGTAAATCGCCGGGGCGCCCTACCCTAACCTATTCACGAAATCACGCCCGAGCCGAGTAGCTCGTCGCCGTCGTACCAGGCGACGAATTGCCCTTCGGTGATGGCCGATTGCGGGGTTTCGAAGGCGACGTAGAGGCCGTTGTCGAACTGATGGAGCGTGGCTTTTTGCAGCGGCTGGCGGTAGCGGATGCGGGCCATCACATCGCGTGTTTCGCCGTCGCGGAGGCGGAGGTCTTCGCGGATCCAGTGGACTTCAGGGCCTTGGACGAAAAGGGCGGATTTGTAGAGTCCGGGGTGGTCGTGCCCCATGCCCGTATAAATCGTATTGGTTTCGACGTCGGTGCCGATGACGAACAGTGGTTCGGGTGTGCCGCCTACGTTGAGGCCTTTGCGTTGCCCGATCGTGAAGTAGTGCGCGCCGGGGTGTTTGCCGACGACTTTTCCGTGTCCGTCGAGCGGGACATCAGCGGCCGCCAGTGCAAGGCGTTCTTTAGGCGACGTGGCATGGTCGAGGTGGCGGTCGAAAATACCGTCGTGGGCGTCGACCTGCACGATAACGCCTTCTTTGGGCTGCAGTTTTTGTTGCAGGAATTCGGGCAGGCGTACTTTTCCGATGAAGCAAAGTCCTTGTGAATCTTTTTTCTCGGCCGTCACCAAATCGTTTTCGGCCGCAATGCGCCGCACTTCGGGTTTGGTGAGTTCGCCTATAGGGAAGAGCGCTTTAGACAACTGTTCCTGCGAGAGTTGGCAAAGGAAATACGATTGGTCTTTGTTGGTATCGACGCCCGCCAGCAGTTGGTAGACCGGCTGGCCGTTGACGACGGTTTCGCCTTTGCGACAATAGTGGCCGGTGGCAACGTAATCGGCGCCGAGTTCGAGGGCGATCTTGAGGAAGACGTCGAATTTGATCTCGCGGTTGCAGAGTACGTCGGGATTGGGCGTGCGGCCTTTTTCGTATTCGTTGAACATATAGTCGACGATGCGCTCTTTATACTGCTCGCTAAGATCGATGGTCTGGAAGGGGATTCCGAGTTTTTCGGCGACGAGGAGTGCGTCGTTGCTGTCTTCGAGCCACGGGCATTCGTCAGATATGGTGACGGTGTCGTCGTGCCAGTTCTTCATGAACAGCCCGATGACTTCGTATCCTTGTTGCTGGAGCAGGTAGGCGGCGACGGAGGAGTCGACTCCGCCTGAGAGTCCTACGACTACGCGTTTCATGGAGTTGAAATTTTCTGCAAAGATACGATAGTTTGAAGTTTTGAGGGTTGAGTTTTGAGGGTTGAGGGTTCAGGGTTCAGGGTTCAGGGGTGAGGGTGGTCGACTGTCAACTAAGAACTATCAACCATAAACTATCAACTATGAACTATCAACTCATCCGGATTTATGTTTTTGTACGATAGCAACGGACTTATGGAAGACGTAACGGGATTTTACGGCGTGGAAGTCAACTACACACGCTTCGATACGCAGCAGAACGGGATGGCCGGTTTTCCGGAGGAGAATTGGGGTGTGATAATGGCACCTACAACCGAAATAAATCACCTCAAGCCGAATTTTATTAGCTTTATCCCTAATTTAAGTAGGGAAAAAGCGAATTTAATTCTGTTTAAACCGAAATTAAGTAGGTTTAAAGCTAAATTATTTCGGTTTAAAGCTAATTAAATTAGGTTTTAGGCTACTTAAATTCACCTTAGGGCTACTTAAATTAGGTTTACGCCTACTTTTATTCGCTTTTAGGCTACTAAAATTCGGTTTAAAGCTACTTTTTAAGGAATCCCGCGCCGTTTGTTTCATGAGTTTGAAAATGGGTGCATTCCCCTTTTTCCTCTTCTTTCCATTTCCGCGATCGTTGTTTTTGTAGAACGTTTGTTGCTGATGGTAGGTAACCAGATTGTTGCGATTATAACGCCGGAAAATCATTCCGTCTGAGGGAGATTTGCTTGATAAAGAACATCCAAAGTAATGACTTACAGTATTTTAATTTACCATATGTACCTGCGTTTATTTGTATATTTGGGGACTGTGTGCTGGTGCACGATAACTCACTAACCAGTGGGTAAACGACATATTACAACTGTATAAGGTATATACTCTCTTTATTGACTACTTCCTATTTATGCACCAAATTCTAATACCTTACATCAATAAACATAACATCAAACCGTTGACGAAGCAAGAAGAACTCTTACTCTCGTCTTCATTCAAGTTGAAAAAAGTAAGAAAAAAGCAATACTTTCTCCAGGAGGGAGAAGTGTGTACGTTCACCGGCTTTATCATCAAAGGCGCTATGAGAATGTACCGTGTTGATGAAAACGGGGTTGAGCATATACTTCATTTATATACAGAAAACTATTGGGCAACAGACCGGGAAAGTTCAATTATGCTGACGCCGTCCCGCTACAATATTGATGCTTGGGAGGACACTGAATTACTGGTTATTTCAAGAGCAGAAATGCTTGATTTAATGGAGAAAATACCGGCCTTGGTTACAATGTTTCAAAAACTTGATGAAAGAAACGCCATTGCGTCTCATCGAAGACTGAATTCATCAATTAGCCAGAACGCAGAGGAACGTTACCACGAATTTGCAAAAAATCATCCCCAATTTATCCAACGTTTCCCTTTGCATATCATAGCCTCTTATATAGGCATTACCAAAAGTACGTTGAGTCGTATAAGAGGCTATAAAAAATAGCCGTTATCGTTGTCAAAAGGCAACGTTTTTATTTGCTTTTTGGGGTGGTTTTTTAAGTGATTTGATGTCAATTTTGTACCGTTAAATTACTTAAATACGACAAAAATGCAAAGTTCCAACAAAGCAGAAGCAACACAATTACTGCGAAATAGTTTAGACAAATTTCTTGCAAAAGACATGAAGGGTTGGTCGGAGTTATGTGCCGACGACGTAATTGCCGAATTCCCTTTTGCGCCAGAAGGGATGCAAAACAGATTTGAAGGCAAAGAAGCTCTGTATAACTACTTAAAGGACTACCCCAATTTTATTGACGTTAAGTCGTTACCCACACTGCAAATTTACAGCACAAATAATCCAAATATGGCCGTGGCCGAATGGAGTGCATCAGGTGTTGTTATTGGCAATGGCAATCCTTACGAAATGAGCTATGCCACCTTTGTAACATTCGAAAACGACCTGATCGTCAACTATCGTGAATATTGGAATCCACAAGCCTTCCAAAAAGCGATGAGTGGTGGAAGTTTTGCCTGATGATCTCTGTAAAAGCCGCTGATTTCAACAGCGGCTTTTTTATATTTTTTAAAAACCCCAAAATGAAGAAACAAACCGGTTAATCATCACATGGACAAAGAGCAGCCCTGGTTCCTTTACAAATACAACGGATTTTGCCAAATCGATATGGTCATTCTGTTGGTCCGTTCATATTCTTGGACTATGTAGCTCCGTACATTAAGGAAACGATCAGTAAAAACGGGATGGGTGCCCATCCTCACAGGGGTATTGCAACATTGACGTACATTATTCACGATGTGAAGGCAGGAGATGTATTGATCTTTCGGAATAGCATCTTTTCATTTACGGAGCCTTCTACGAAAGACGTGACGCCGAAAGACGTTGTAGTAACAATTGAATAAAAGGTACGGTTGTTCCCGTATATTAGCGTAACTGTGCAAAAGATGTTTAGAAAACCACTCGTCATTGCGTCTCTTCTTTTAATCGTATTCGGCATTTTTGGAATCGTATCGGAATACCACCTACAACAGGATTATCAAAAAGGCAGGGAAGTAGTAGTGGATGTGACGGACAAACCCGCCGACTGTGACGCCCTTAGCTATCGGAGAGGGGTGATCATTACCGTTCGTTACCTTGACCGGACGATTATCAAATCCATCAGCCGCGGTCAGTGTGCGGTTCATCTTGTCGACGACAAAATCAAGGTGATCCTTGCTCCCGATGGGAAACGTATTTTCTTTATTGATGAAATCGACGCAATTCAGGAAGACATGGTCGCATCAGCCCTTATTTCACTGGCGGGATTTATTTGCCTGATAAGGTCACTAAAAAAGAAAAACAGCCGTCCCGGTTCGATCGCAACGAACTAGAAATGGGAACGGGTCACGTTGGATATCGCCCGGGAAGAGAGGAGAGAGTTAGTAGAAATTATCAATTGTCAATTATCAATTGTCAATTATCAATTGTCAATTATCAATTATCAATTCCAACCCACGACTTCCCTACTCCACCACCACTTTCCGTGCCATCGCTTTTCCGCCCGACGTTACCGTAAGTAGGTAAACACCTGTCGGGAGTCCGGCTACCGAAACCGATTCGCTGTGGGCGATGGCACGGAGGCTGCGGCCTGACAGGTCGGTGAGTTCGAGGTAGTCGACGGGTTGTGTCGTGGTGACATAGAGTCGATCACGCACCGGATTCGGCCACACGGAAAGGGAGGTATCCCCAAAGCCCGATGTCCCGAGGTTGGCGACCGTGGTCAGGGCGGTATTGGTGACAATGGCGGCGTTGAAATCGAAGTAGATCGACGCACTGTTGCTGAACGTATTGCCCAGCACCAGGCTCGGTTTGGTCTTGATTTTGAAACTCACGTACCCGTCGTTATTGGCGTCGTCGAACGGCAGCATAATGTTCTCGAAGATGAACTCGACGGTATTTGTATTCCGGATTTTTGTCACGAAATCATGACTTCCGGTAAGCGGCACCAATGTATTGATATCGAATTTGGTGGTATCGATTACGTCTTTTACCACTACATTCTCCGCCTCAGCCGATCCGACGTTTTCGAAGCGGATGACGTAATGGACGTAATCCCCTACTTTCTCCGGCACGATGGTGTCGCCTTCGAGGCAGGTTTTGTCGTTCGGGTCGTTCGAGTTCACCACGCGGTGGTTGAACGTGAAGGTGTTGTCGGCCGGAAGGTCATCTGTATATTGAAGCGTGGCGGAAGCCGTATACGACAACACGTCGCCGCTTTCAAGCGGGAAGTCGGGATCAAGCGGTGTGTTGAGGGTAAACCACGCATGGTACGTCCGGATTTCATAGGGCAACAGATCGCTGTAACTCCAGCTATAAGCCGTGTCCGAATCGGTATCCGGGGCCGGGTTGACCGAGGCCGCTGTGAGGTAATCTTCCGGAAAATCAAAGTTCACGACGCCGGAAGCGGTTTTGTTGCCTTTGTTTCGAAGGACAATTTCATAGCGTGTAACAAAGCCCGGGCGCGCACGGTTTTCCGGCACGATAGCGACCTCGACGTCGGGATGGCTGCCGTTGGCTTTAATGCAGAAAGCCTGTGTGATCGGGTTGGAAGCGGCAGGCAGGGTAATCGTGGCACTGGCGGGCGTGACGGTGAAATAGGTCGGGTTCTCCGGTTGTGGCGTAATGGTGTAGGTGCCTGCCTGTAGGTCGATATCGTAGAGTCCGGTGCCGTCTCCCACCAAAAACGAGCTTACCGCCCCGGCGGCCACCTTCATCCGCAGGTGGGAAAAGAGCGGATCGGTGTCGCTACAACCGTTATTGCCGTCATCAAAACGGGCCACCCCGTCGATGGAATGGAACGCGCCGCCGGGCACGAACGAGCAATAGGTGTTATAGGTGACGTTGTTCATGCCGGCGTATTGGCTCGTGAGCAGTTTCGCCTGGATGACGCTGAGTTCGCCCTCGTCACAGCAGATATACTGGAGGTTCGGGTTGCCGTAGAAGCTGAACAGGTATTGGTCGCTGCTAACGGCGCCGTTCTTGATGAACATCGATTGCAGGTTGTTGTAATTCCCGACGATGGAGGTGAGTCCGGGCATATTACTAATGTCAATCGTAGTGATCTGGTTACCGCTGAACTGGAGTGACGTAAGCTGGAGGCCGGTTAGGTTGAGCGCCGTAAGCCCCTGGCTGTTACACGTAAGTGTCTTGAGCGTCGGTACGTCCGATAAATCCAATATTCCGCCGATGTTACCCGGGTAACCAGAAATCTGCAACGAGGTCAGGGCGCTGTTGTTGCCGTGTGAAAAACTCTGGAACTGATTGAAGTTGCACGCCACCTGTGTCAGTTGCGTGAGGCCGGTAATGTCGAGTCCGTTGAGCGGACAACTTTCGGCGGTCAGTTTCTTCAGGTTGGAGAGGGAACTGATGTTCAGGGTCGTTACATCGGTCGACGAGCAGGTGAGTTCCTCCAAAAGTGGTGTGTTCGCAAACGAAAGCGACGAAATAGCATTATCGCTGCAATACAGCTTCTTCAACATGGGTACGGTCGACAGGTCGAGTGAACTGAGGCCGTTCGCGCTGCAGTATAGTTCTTCAAGTTGCGTACACACCGACAAATCGAGCGATCCGAGTGGGTTGCTGGCGCAACTTAGGTATTTGAGGTTGAGCAGGTGCGAGAGGTCAAGTGAGGTAAGTGCGTTGTTGCTGACATCCAGTTTTTCAATGGCCGTAATCGTGCCGAGGTTGAGGGTGGTGAGGTCGTTGCTGACCACCGTCAGCCAACGAAGATCGGGCATCATCGAAACGTCAAGGGTTGTCAGGGTGTGGTAGTCGCAATAGAGTGTGCGCAGGTTGACAAACGCCTCGATACCGGTGAGGTTGCTGACATTGTATTGCGCGAGGATGTAGAGGTACTGAACGGCTTCCGCCTCCGACACCTGGATTTCGTCGTCGTTATTGAGGTCGGCATTGGCGTCGGGCACGCCATTGTTGTCGGTATCGACACAGAGTCCGTTACGCAGTGCCGTCTTAAACTGGTAATCGGGTATGTTCACGATCTGCGCGGAAGCGGCAAAGACACTGAGTAACAGGAGGAGTAGTGTTTGTTTCATGGCGCTAAGATAGTGAAATGAGGGTTGGGTTGAGGGAAGGGAACAATGAACAATGAACAATGAACAATGAACGATGACAGGTAAACGATGAAGTCCATTGTGAAAGCGAGCGGAGAGACGAATCGAAAAAAGGCTTCCGTAAAAAACTTGCTGGTAAAAGTGGGTAAAGGAAGACAGGGAGTATGTTCAATAAACTGTGTCAATTTACTTTTTTAGTAATTTAACACCGATATGGAAAACGAGAAATTTGATTACGAAGCATTTAGTAAGCGTCTTATTGATGACATCCGCCACGGTAGGTCTTTGATTGGCAAAGATGGGATTTTTACGCCTTTGATTAAGCAGG
>JAIXYI010000002.1 GCA_027490305.1 Flavobacteriaceae bacterium | reverse complement strand
CCGACGAACCCGTAACTGGCGGCAATGCTTTCGGATTTCAGACTACGGACGTTTTCTACTGTTTTTTACACAACCGGACATTCGGACTTTCTTATATTTGCACTGCAATTAAACAACATTCTTATGTCTTTTTCAGATTTGTTCGACAGTGGCTTTCAGGAACGCAACAAAGGACACTTTGCTTCTATCGTCCGGGTGGCGATGGAGAACGGGCACCTTACCCCGGAAGAGCGTCAATTCCTTGACAAGCTGGCGGTACAACTTGAGATTTCTCCGGAAGAATACGCGGAGATTCTCGAAAACCCGATGAAGTATCCGATCAACCCACCGTACTTATATACCCAGCGAATCGAGCGTCTGTATGACCTGTCGCGTATGGTGTATGCCGACCATGTGTTAGGCCCAAAACAAAAAGACATCCTGACGCGTTTTGCACTTGCTCTTGGCTTTACACCGGGCAACGTCCATTACATCGTCGATAAAGCGTTGTCGCTGTTGGTTATGGGAGTGGATTCGGATACATTTGTGTATGAAATCCAACACATGAACAAGTAGACCGGAGACGGTTTTTGATATAAGGCGCCTTCGGGCGCTTTTTTTATGGATAAGGCTGTCCCCTAAGGCTTCCTATGCTTTTCCGGCCATAAACTCCTCCGCCTTTGCCACCATATTCTCACTTCCGCAGAAGAACGGCACGCGTTGGTGGAGTTCGGTAGGCTGTATTTCCATAATACGTTGGAAACCATCCGAAGCACGACCGCCCGCCTGCTCGACGATAAAGGCCATCGGATTACATTCGTACAACAGTCGTAACTTCCCTTTGGGCGCCTTTGAACTCGTGGGATAAATATAAATTCCACCTTTGATCATGTTCCGATGGATGTCCGAAACCAAACTACCTATATAACGTGAAGTATACGGACGGTCGCCTTCCTCCATCTGGCAATACTTGATGTAGTTCTTGACCCCTTGCGGGAAATGGACGTAGTTGCCTTCGTTGATGGAATAAATGTTACCGTCTTTCCTGAATTGCATATTGGGATGCGACAGGTAAAACGTGCCAATCGCGGGGTTCAGGGTGAAGCCGTTGACACCGTGCCCGGTCGTATACACGAGCATGGTAGACGTACCGTAGATGACATAGCCGGCCGCCACCTGGTTGATGCCCGGTTGCAGGAAATCTTCCAGCGTAACGGGTTCGCCAATGGGTGTAATTCTGCGGAAAACGGAAAAGATTGTCCCTACCGGCACATTCACGTCGATGTTGGATGAACCGTCAAGCGGATCCATGAGCACCACATACTTATTGTTATGGCTGTTGTCGCTGCCGCAGACGGTAATGAACTCATCACTTTCCTCGGAAGCGATGCCGCAGACTATCTCGCGGTTGATCAGGGTTTGGATGAATACCTCATTGGCATACACGTCGAGCTTCTGTTGGTCTTCGCCCTGCACGTTGACTTCACCGGCAGCACCGATGATGTCGACCAATCCGGCTTTGTTTACCTTGTAGTTTACTACTTTGGCGGCGAGACGGATCGAGTTGATGAGGCGCGACAGCTCCCCCGACGAATACCGGAATTCCTCCTGTTTTTCAATGATGAATTCCCCAAGGGTCTTATTGCGCTCTTCCATTTTACGAAATCGATATAGTTGTGCAAATATCGCCTTTTTTGTGAAATCCGGACAGCCGAAAGTGATTCATTTTCGGTATTCGTATATTTGTTCCGAAATGTCCTGCCAATTCGGAAACGGACACGTCAAAACAACCTTTTCCTTTCTAAAAATAACAATCAGCGTGCACATTCGAACCGGTACTCCTGACGACATGCCAGCGGTGTTGGAACTCATCCGCGAGCTCGCCGTATTTGAGCGCGAGCCCGACGCGGTTGTCGTAACCGTCGACGACTTGGTGCGGGACGGTTTTTCCGATTCCCCCCTTTTCCACACCTTCGTAGCCGAAGAAAACGGCACCATCACCGGGATGGCGTTGTATTACTTCCGCTATTCGACCTGGAAAGGCAAGACCCTCCATCTGGAAGACCTGATCGTGCGGGAAAGCCAACGCGGCAGCGGTGCCGGATCGGCCTTGTATGCTGCCGTCATCCAACAAGGAAAACGCGAGGGCGTTAGACGGATAGAATGGGCCGTACTTGACTGGAATACCCCCGCCATCACTTTTTATGAAAAGAGTGGCGCCCGGGTATTTTCCGACTGGCGTGTGGCCCAGATGGATGAAGAGGGCATCCGCGCTTTTTGTGAACGAACCGAACGGCTTCGGCATGAAGTCGAAAAAACAAGCGATAATCAATGAAAGTATACAAGTTCGGCGGCGCCTCGGTGAAGGATGCGGCAGGAGTACGAAACGTCTGGAATGTCTTACAGGTAGCAGGTTATGAAGACGTGCTATTAGTCGTTTCGGCCATGGGTAAAACAACGAATGCGCTGGAAGTCGTCGTGCGGAATTACTTCGATGCTTCTCCCGCACTGCAGGCTTCCGTGCAGGAGGTGCGAAAATACCACAACGAAATCCTGCTCGACCTGTTCGACGAATCGCATGCCGTTTTTGGATCGGTCAACGCGCTGTTTGCCGAACTCGACCACTTCCTTTCCCACAACAAATCACCCAATTACAACTACGTCTATGATCAGATTGTCAGTATGGGGGAGCTGGTATCCACGACCATCATCGCGCATTTTATGGCCGCTAACGGCATCAAGACCCAGTGGCTCGACGTACGACAATTCGTCAAGACCGACAGCACCTACCGCGATGCCAATGTTGATTGGGACACCACCCAAAAGTTGATTTCGAAAAACGTCAAAAAGAAAACACTCAATGTCACCCAGGGCTTTCTCGGATCGGATGACAATGGCTTCACGACAACCTTGGGCCGGGAAGGTTCCGACTACACCGCCGCAATTTTCGCCTACTGCCTCAATGCCGAAAGCGTAACGATTTGGAAAGACGTACCAGGCGTTATGAACGGCGACCCACGATATTTTGACCACGTGCAGCTCCTGAACCAAATTTCCTATCGGGAAGCCATCGAATTGGCGTTTTACGGCGCGACCGTCATCCACCCAAAAACACTTCAGCCGTTACAGCGAAAGGAAATTCCACTATACGTAAAATCCTTCTTGCACCCTGAATTACCGGGCACTTCCGTTTCGAAAGGCGCCGACCTCGAACCCAAGCTGCCTTGTTTCATTGTGAAAAAAGACCAGTTATTGATTTCACTTTCGTCGATTGATTTTTCGTTCATCGTGGAAGACAACATCAGCGAGATCTTTGCGCTGTTTCATACCTATCGCATGAAGGTGCACCTTATCCAAAACTCGGCCATCAGTTTCTCGGTGTGCGTCGACGATAAGTTTGGCAACTTCGAAGAATTGCGCGCCCGTCTTTCAAAGAAATTCAAGGTAGCCTATAACGAAAAGGTGTCCCTTTACACGATCCGTCATTTTGACGCTGCGGCAGTAGCAGCCGTCGAAGCGGAGAAAGCGGTTTTGGTCAAGCAGATCAGCCGCGACACTGTGCAATTGGTCACAAAATAGGGGGAAAATGTACGGGAAAACCGTATCCATTCTAGAAACGAGTGCCTTACATTTAGCGGAAATTCCGATAGATGGAGCCACACGACTTCCTTTACGAGAAAATCCATTACCTACGCGGCCACAAAGTGATGCTCGACCGCGACCTGGCCGAACTGTACGGCGTCGAAACCAAGCGTATCAACGAACAGGTAAAGCGGAACAGCAGCCGGTTTCCGGAGGATTTCCTATTCCGGCTCACGCAGGAAGAGTACGGAAATTTGAGGTCGCAATTTGCGACCACAAAATGGGGAGGTGACCGGTATCTTCCCTACGCCTTCACCGAGCATGGCATCCTGATGTTATCGAGTGTCTTGAACAGCGAACGCGCCATCCAGACCAATATCCTGATTATGCGCATCTTCACAAAAATGCGCGCGATGCTACTGGAACATGCGGATGTACGACTGGAAATCGAGAAAATACGCTCGCGCGTCGAAAACCAAAGCCGGAACATCGAGCTCCTTTTCGAGTATGTCGATGAGTTAACACGACAACCACCCGAATCCGACCGTCCCGCCATCGGCTACCGGAAGTAAATCGGGCTTTTACACCATAAAACACACTACTTTTGACAATTCGAAGTTATAATCCGGATGGTGAAAACGTGGTGGTATGGTTTGATTCTGTTGGTGACTGCGGCACAAGCCCAGGAGCTTCGAACGGCCTATGAAAACCGTCGGTTTCGGGCCAGTAGCGACACCATCCAGATCGATACCGCCGCTGTGGTTCAGTCGTTTTTTCGTTTAAGCGACCGCCAGGGCAAGCCCATCGACACGTCCTATTACCACATGGACTTCGAAACCGGACGATTGGTGCTGCGTAATGACGCTCCCTTTCTGGGCGATACGTTGCAGGTTCGTTTTCTGCGGCTGCCGAATTACCTCACCCGCGAATATGCACTGTACGATCGAAAAAAAGTGGTCAACGGCACGATGCCGCTACAAGTGCCGGGCACCGGAATCCGGAAATTCGTTCCCTTTGACGGCCTGTCAACCTCTGGCAGTATTACCCGCGGCGTTACGGTCGGAAACAACCAAAATGCCGTGGTGAACTCCTCGCTCGACTTACAGATTACAGGACGGCTGTCGGACAAAGTGAGTCTTCGGGCTTCGATACAAGATACGAACATCCCGTTGCAGGAAGGAGGTTATTCGCAGCGACTCGACGAGTTCGACCAGATTTTCATTGAATTGTTCGGCGACAACTGGAACATCCGCGCCGGCGACCTTTTCCTGGAAAACCGCCGTTCGCGCTTCCTCAATTTCAATAAGAAAGTGCAGGGAATTGCGGTGGGACTGACACTGGGGGATGCCGAACACAAAACCACGCTGTATGCCTCAGCCGCCCTAGTTCGCGGGCAATACGCACGAAGTTCCTTTACCGGACAAGAAGGAAATCAGGGTCCGTATAAGTTGCGCGGTCCGAATAACGAACTTTATATACTGGTTATTTCAGGCTCAGAACGGGTGTATGTAAACGGCATCCTGTTGAAACGCGGCGAGAGCAACGATTATATCATCGATTACAATGCCGGGGAAATCACGTTCACATCGTTATTCCCCATCACATCCGAGATGCGGATCAATGTCGAATACCAGTATTCCGACCGAAACTATACGCGTTTCGTGACCTATG
>JAIXYI010000042.1 GCA_027490305.1 Flavobacteriaceae bacterium | reverse complement strand
TAGTTTCGACGCCCCTGCGCACGGCCGTTCACCCGGACGCACGACGCTGATGCCGGAGTTTATCGCTTCGATTTTTGAAGTTGAAAAACAGGTGGGCTCTTTTGATATCGTCGTGGGCCACTCGCTGGGTGGTATGGCGGTGTTGAATGCGCTGAAAGACGGATTGCGTGTGCAAAAAGCCGCCATTGTGGGTAGTGGCGATGTAATCGGTGATATCTTCGACGGTTTCATCAAACGCATGGAACTTGACCCGAAAATCAGCCACGAAATGAAACGGTATTTCGAACGGCGGTATCCGGGTAAAACCATGGAGGACTATTCCTCGTATCTCTCGGCAAAGGAAATCGAGGTGCCCGTGCTAGTGGTGCATGACCGAGACGACCACGAAGTACCGGTAGGCTGTGCGTATCACATCGCCGACCATTTACCAAACGGAAAACTCATGATTACAGAGGGGCTTGGTCACCGAAAAATACTCGGCGACGCTACCGTAATCGAATCTATACTTAACCACACGCTATGAAACAGATTTTAGTTATGATGGCCTTTATGGCCTTGAGTTGCCAGGGGCAGTCGACGTCGAAGTCACAGTCGCAGTCGACAACCGTCGGAAAAGACGGTAAGGTGGTCAAGACCGACGCCCAATGGAAAGCCGAGCTCACGCCGGAGCAATACGATGTGTTGCGCCTGAAGGGCACGGAACGTCCGTTTACGGGCGAATACAACGAGCATTTCGAGAAAGGCACCTATGTGTGTGCTGCCTGTGGGAATCCGTTGTTCGTGTCCGATTCGAAATTCAAGTCGGAATGCGGATGGCCTTCGTTTGACAAAGCGATCAAAGGCTCGGTGGTGTTCCTTGAAGACAACACGCTTGGCATGAACCGTACGGAAGTGGAGTGCGCCCGTTGTGGCGGCCACCTCGGTCACGTGTTCGACGATGGCCCGACGGCTACCGGGGATCGGTATTGTACGAATTCGGTATCGATAAAGTTTGTGGCTGGGGGGAAGTAGTTCTTGGTTCTTGGTTCGTCGTTCGTGGTTAGTAGTGCGGGGTTCGGGGCTTGGCATTCTGGGGTTCTGGGTAATGGGCCGACAGGGAATGTTAAAATATGAAAGAATAAGTTTAGGTTTTTGCACTTGGATCGAATTGTCGAAAATAGCCAATAAAGCCGTTTAAAAGTTTCTTCATCCTTGTGATTGTTGTCTGAGTGTAATCGAGTTGTTCACCGTCTATAAATCCTAAATCAAGCGAAACTAAACACTGTGCTTCCAGTTCAAAAAGTGATCCGCGGGACATATATAGAAAGTGAAGTGTGTCTTTCGGAGTTCTTCTGCCACAACCCTCGGCTATATTGGACAAAACTGATATCGCGGAACGGCGCATTTGTGAGACCAGACTGAAACGCTCGTGAACCGGAAAACCAGATGTTTGTTTGTAAACGATGACCGTAAGTTGTCTGGCTTCTTTCCAGACTTCCAGTTCGATGTAATTCATAGTAGGAAGATTTTAAAGTCGTCAAACTTCACCATATTGACCGATATTTGCATACGGGAAATCCGCACTTTTTCTTACATTTTTATTAACGTTTCAAATCTTGCAGTGTATAACGTCGATCCATGAACCATGAACCATGAACTAAGAACCATGAACCCCTCCTACAAAATTCAGAAATCTGAGTCCGAATGGCTGGCCGAACTCGGCCCCGAACGCTATAAAATCCTGCGCCAAAAGGGTACTGAATATCCGCATACCGGAAAATACAACCTTCATTTCGAACAAGGTACCTATGCCTGTGGCGCCTGTGGGGAACCGCTATTCGCCAGCGATTCCAAATTCAATTCGCATTGCGGGTGGCCGTCGTTTGACGAAGCGCTTCCCGGTAAAATTGAGTATGTACAAGACCGCACCCATGGCATGATCCGCACGGAAATTCTTTGTGCGACCTGCGGCAGCCACCTGGGTCACGTTTTTGACGACGGCCCGACGGACACCGGGCAACGGTATTGCGTGAACTCGGCGTCGGTAGATTTTAGAAGTGAGTGAAGGATTTAGGAACGGACGAACTGAGTAACGGAAGAACTAGGGAGCTTTAAGGAATCAGGGACTTCGATACTTAAATACTCCGAAACAAAAAGGGACGATCTCTATTGGAGACCGTCCCTTTTCTATTGGAGCGTTCAAGATGTAAAGCAACCAAAGCCTGGGATGCCCCTCGCCTCTTCCTGTCTTCTTACATTTCCTCGCTTCCGTCTTTTTCTACGTTATCTAAGCTTCTTAGTTACTTACTCCCTACTTCAAAATAAAACTCACGCTCACAAGGGCGCTAATCTCAATCTCGCCGGCTGCCAGCGTGTCATTGCCGCCCATCACGTCTCTTGCCATAGCCATTGCCTTCATTTCATACATCGGACGCGGGTAGTCGACGGGTGAATTGTCGGTTACCGTAAACGCTGTACCCAATTGCTGGCCGAGGGCCGAGGTGAAGTCGAGGGCTTTCTTACGGGCATCGTCAATGGCTTTTTTGCGCGCTTCCGACTTAAGGGTTTCGGCTTTTGACGAAGCGAATTCGATGCCGGAGATGTTGTTGACTCCTTGGTCGACGAGGCCTTCCAT
>JAIXYI010000060.1 GCA_027490305.1 Flavobacteriaceae bacterium | reverse complement strand
TTACCAATGAAAGGGTAGGCAACTGGCTCCATTTCCGCCGCCGGTAGTCAAGCCGGGCATAATCTTCCTTCAGGCGACTGGCGTCTGACGACAAACGGTTTTGCTCGATTTCCGGTTTCAGGGAAGGCATCTCTGGCATATCCTGTTCGATCGTCAGGGTGGCATCTGCGGGCAGGTCGATGAGCACGGCCAACGATTCGAGTTGCTGTTGGCAGAGAAAATCGAGTTGGCCCGCATTTTCGCGAAGGGTCAGCAGGTTCACCTCGGCATCGTTCACATCCTGTTGTGTTACCTGACCCGCCGCATACTTGTTCCGCACGATAGTGAGTAACGAATCGGATACCGCCATATTCTGCCGAATACTGGCCGCCTGTTCCTTCAATTGCACGACCGTGAAATAAGCGCTCGCAATGTTCTCATACAACTCCTTTTTGGTCAGTCGCGAATTGGTCTGGGTCAGGTTCAAATTCACTTTCGACAATTTCAGGTTGGCCCATCCCTCTGGGTTGACCAGCTTTAGTTCGACCGAATTGACCAGGGCCGTGTTGTAACGGGTGCCTGTCTGGATTTCCCGCGTCGTACCTGCTTCGCCTCCAAAAGCGTCGGCCGGAAGGATCGAAACGGGCAGTTTCGTATTGTTCGTAAAGGTAGCGCTGTTGGTTCCCTGCGGATCGACGATACTAACAAGGGCCGCCAGCTTGGCCTTTCGGGCCTGTTCTTCCCGTATCGAGCCGCTTTTCAGGCGGGTGCTGCTGGTATCGGCGTATCGAAGAACCGAAGACAGGCTCCGGAACACCTGTTGCGACAGGGCCGCAGACGACCACATCGCGAGACCTAGCAAGAGCAAGGTTTTTAGTCGCGTTCGCATCGGATGAGGTAAAGGGTTTTGGTAATAAAGAATTTCCGCACTTCCAATCGCAGTCGGTCGCGACCTTCCAATAAAACCGTAACCGGAATAGGGCTGGGTCGATCCGGCGGTTGCAGGGTGCCGCGGTAAACACCTTCTTTGGCATCGTAGCGGAGGCGGTCCAGCACAAGGTGACCTTTGGGATCCTTGCCGTAATAAAGACCGTCTTTACCTTCGTATAACGCGACGATAAGGTCTTTTTCTGTCGCCTTCCACTTGCCCGAGAGTTGCGGGGGTTGGTCCTGGCCGACAGACGGCGTCGCGAAAACAAAAACAAAAAGCACAAACAGAAACGCTCTCATAATCGGGATTTATGGTAACGAAAGTCGTCAACCCCGAATAGGCGGGCAAGGGCAAAAGGCCTGAAGTGGACAAAGTGCAGCGGGAAACGGACAATCCGCGAGGTGGATCCGAAGGCGCTAACCGATACAGAATCAGGAAGACTGGCTTTGGAGCCATTCCAGGAAGGCGGGCACCTTTTCTTTCCCTACCAAAACGAGGTGGTGGAAAGGGCAGGTCAGGTGCACACGGAGCTTCCGGTGCAGGTCACGTGATGCTTCCCGAACGGCACTTCGGTTGAGTAAAACCTGCCGGTTGGCGCGGAAGTACCGGGGCGTCAATTGCTGTTCAAGCGCCTCCAACCGGTCGTCGGTCGCCCATCGTTCGCCGTCGAAAGTCTGGGCGAATACGCTGTCGTCTTCTATAAAGAAGAGCGCGATGCGATCGACATCGAGCGGAATAATCTTGTCGCGACGGTAGAGCAGGAGGGCGTTGCGTTTGGGCGCTTCCAACTGCTGTCGGATGACCTCGAATACCGTCTGGTAATCCGACACCGCCGGACGGGAATTCCGGCGAATCATCTCGAATTTGTCAAGGGCGGCCGCAACCGAATCCATCGAAAAAGGTTTCAGGATATAATCGATTCCCAACGACCTGAAAGCCCGGAGGGCATAGTCGTCATATGCCGTACAGAAAATAATAGGAGCCGAAGGCCGCGTATTCTCATAAATCTCGAAGCTCAGGCCGTCGCCTAATTGGATGTCCGAAAAGATCACATCCACCGAATGCGGAGCCGAGAAAAACGCCCGCCCTTCGGCCACGCTTCCCAGTAGGGCTACGATGGTAGCGTCGGGTCTGATTTTCCGGATCGTAGCTTCCAGATCGGCAGCCGTCAGTTTTTCGTCTTCAATAATAAGAATCCGTAGGTTCATAAGAGCGGAAGTGTTACCTGAAAGCTGTCGTCTTCATCTCGTACCTCGATACCCCGGCTGTTGAACAACCGGTACCGGGCCTCCAGATTCTTCAATCCGGTATGGTTGCGCTGTGCTAGCTTTACAGACGTTTTTTGGTTCCACACGACCAGGGTATCCGCTTCCGTCCGGATCCGGAAATGCAGGGGATGACGTTCGGTGAAATAGTTGTGTTTGAAGATATTCTCGACCACAATCTGCAACGCCAATACCGGGATACGCGAGTTGAGGTGTTTGTCCTCAATGTCGATTTCGGCAATGAAGGTGTTTGCAAACCGGATATGCTGTAGCTCCAGATAGTCCGACACAAATTGCAGTTCTTTTTCCAAAGGCAAAAGCTCCTGATTCTTTGATTGCAAGCTGTACCGCAGGAAATCCGATAGTTTCAGGATATAATCCTCCGCGTCTTTAGGGCGTTGCGCCACAAGCGACTTCAGCGTGCTGAGGGCATTGAAGAGAAAGTGCGGCTGCAACTGTTGCATCAAAACCTGCTTCTGCGCCTCGGTGTTCTGCCATTTCAATTCCTGTAGCTGCTTTTCACTCTCCGCTTTTTTGTAACCGTTGACGATCGACTGCACGATGACCATCACGATGATGTTGACCGCGAAGGTGGTCAGGATAGGATAAAGGATGTATTGGTCGACGAGTGGTGGCACCAACGACTTAAAAAACGGCAACAAAAACAGGAAGGGTATCCGGGAGGCCGTGCTGATAATATAGGAAACAATAAACCGGACATAAGGCTTCTGCGACGGATACCGCAACTCGAAATAGATGTGTACGAGCCAGATAATCGCCACTTCCACCGAAATACCCGCAACGATATCCAGCCAGTCAATCAGCCGCAGCTTTACGAAAATAACCAACGGACTCGCCCCATACAGCGCGATAATAGGAGAGGTTACAGCAGCGGTAAGATACAATCGTTTCTTCATTCCGTATAAGGGCAAGACCAGCGCTAGGCCCGGTTAAATATACGATTTCCGGGCGATAGACAGTGAGGGAGTTGGAAGAGCGACGTTCTTTCCCAGTTCCTCAACTGCTCAGGGACTCAGGGACCTATCGCTCAGGGACTAAACAGATGAGAGATTGCGCAAAGTTGGAAAGGTTTGCGCAGCAGGAGCAGGTTCTTTCACTTCACTCTCCGCCACAACTCCGTGACAAAGGTATCACCCTCTTTTCGATACGTCAGATTCAATACCGAGCTTTTGAGCGCCGCTTTGAAAGTAAAAGAGGGACTTTCTCTCCAAAGGATGTACCCGCCTCCAGAAGTATACGCTCTATTCACTACCGTTAACTCATTGTCATCATTGATGTTCCAATTACCTGTTTCAATAATCATGGTCGGTGCCGTACCGTAGCAATCATTGGTGATTTGGTAGCTCCCGTCGCTTCTTAAGGTAAGTACTTCAGGACACTCCTTATCGCCTGAAATCCATTTGCCGCAGATCTTTTCCTGGGCATAACCTGCGAGAAAGAAGCCGTTGAAATGCAGACAAACGCTAGGGCGATTATTATTCTTCTTGTCATGTTTAACGCCTTAAGGTTATCTGAGAAGCGGTACCACACAAAGGGGGTATTTCTGTTGATTGTGCTAAGGTATGTAGTTGTCCCGTAAGATTTACGTATTATTAGGTAGAACTCGCGCAAAGTCGGAGACCTTTGCGCAGCGGTTTGGTTCAAAGGAGATGTTGCGGAGCGGAGTTAATTAGGTTTGTATAATTGTTATAAATATACACCTGTGCTTTGAAGATTTTCTCCGTTTTTGTCTCCAATATATACTAGTCTTGTTGAAGTGTCAATGAAGATATCGCTTTGAGAAATAGGCAAATATGTATTAATTACATGACGCTTAAAATCATGTTCGTCTCTACATCCATATTTTAATGCAGCTTCACGTGCTTCGCTAGGGGAACATTTTCTGATATTCATTGTTTATTGTCTATTGGGATTAACATATTCTAAGTTAGTCGTCGTTATGATGGTTTCTCTTACACCAGCTACACTTGTAGACAAGATTATTGTCAAATCGGTATAATGTAGTAATAAACTTTTCTTCGTTCTCTTCGATTTCTGATAAGTTGACAGGTTTGATTGTCAGTGTTTTTGTTTTTGGATTATTCGTCTCCAGTAGTATTTCATCACTTCCCAAGTCAAAATGCTTATGCAACAAAGCAACTCCAAATTTTGATGTTTTGTCATGTTTTTCTAATACTTGCCTAATGTCTTCCAGACAATTTTCATCTGATTGATCAAATGAATGGACATCCTCGATTTGAGGTAAGTCGTTCCAGTTTTGAATGATACTGTTCATAAATAATTAATTTATTTACTTTCGTTGTTTCCCGCCTTTTTATCTACAATTACTTCCTTACAAGTTTCGCCCCCCGCTATCGCCAGCATCACGCTCGTGCCTATTAACGTTGGTAATCGTTTGGTGATTATTGATTTGGATGTTAGAACTGTTTTCCGAAAGACACGCCCAAAGCAACGACCCGATCCAGCCGACGCCGCTCCAACCTAAAAGAAAATTGACAAGGGCAATCGGCAGCTTGTTTTTACTGTGTCGTGAGAACGCGACAATAGTGGGTAAAGAGTAGAGCGGTAAACCGATAATCGTAAGTAAAAGGAGTTCTTTCACGCCAAATTCTCCCAAGGCGATAAACAGCGGTGCGTACATAATAGTTTTGGTTAGGTGTCAGCGGCTTTAGACAAGGGCTCCGAAGCTTATCAAATTTATGCAATTACTCTTGGTTGCCCTAACGTTTCCCGACCACTACACCCATTTCAACGACGAATAACAGGGGTATACGTAGAAATACGGGGGAAAAGAGAATGAACAATGAACAATGAACGATGAACTCTCAACCCTCAACCCTGAACCCTGAACCCTGAACCCTGAACCCTGAACCCCCAACTCTTAGCAAACGAGCGGTTGTCAATAGCGAATGAGTGCAAAGCAGTCGCAGTTTTACACTCTCATTTCCGCTCATGTTAGCCTTTAACTAAAATGTACCTGATTCTCACTCAGGCCTCAGGAACTCACGGACGCACCAGCTAAAAAAAAACCGCCCCCAAAACGGAGACGGTTCTTCTATTGTAAAAATAACGGTTTACTTATGCGTCACGTCAAACGAACCATTGTTCACGTTCACCGTCGTAGACCCGTTACTGGCTGTGAAGTTGAATGTGCCCACGAGGTTATTGCCGTTGTGCGATGTAATGGTAATACTTCCGGACGTCACGGAAAACTCCGATTGATTGTCGCTGTTTGAAACTCCCGCACCGAAGCCGCTTTCGGTCAACGAGTACGTGCCCGGCTGCACATCCAAGGGCATTGAAATCGTGTAGATACCGAAGTCGCTGCTAATGTTCACGTTATAACCGAAAAGCGAAAGACTGCTGCTGGCGCTATTTTGGTTTATGAGAAGGTATTTGCCATCGGAGTCGTCTTCATCCATTTCGAAAGCCGTACCGTTGTCGCGGGAAAGTGACATCGCACCGTCGCTGTAGAAACTGTTGGTTATCAGCAGGACGTCGTTGAATGCACCGTTTGTAATTGTCACGGTTTGCGTTTCATCAAACGAAACCAATGTTCCGGAAAAAGTACCCGAAATACGGCCATTTTCCAGATCGAACTCTGTGATGTTAATGGTAAAAGTACCATCTGTCTGGGCGCTGTCATAAATGTCAAAGGTAGGCGTCACGTAAAGCAACGAACCTGCCGGATCGAAACCGTTATACACATGGCTGCCCTCCGATAGGTCGTCAAGAGGGATGTTGAGCGTAACAGACGTTTGGTCCGTTTTCGTAGCGATAATCTGCAGCGTCGTTGAGCCACCATCCAAATCAATGCTCGTAATACTGGCAACCGTAATGTTAGTCGACCAGTCCTGGCCATCAATGGTAGCACTCAGTGAACCTGTCGAAGCGCTACCTCCATCCCCGTCACCCGAACAGGAAGTTACTAATAAGGCAAGGCTTGCAAGCGCCGAAATAAGTACTTTTTTCATAAAAAGATTGTGTTTTAGTTTGGGCCGCAAGATAGCAGAAATACCCTACGTTGAAAATAGTTTACAAAAAATAACGTTGTGAAGGTTGGAGTAGTAGGCAGTGGAAAGTGGGCAGTGGTCAGTCGCTCAGGCTCTCAGGGACTCAGGGACTTTTTGTATAAACCTAACGGGTCCCTCGCTGCGCTCGGAATGACGCGGCGCATTGGCAAGCACCCCGGATTTCTCGGCTATGCTCGAAATCGGAATAATAAACCGTATAGGAGGTGCTAACGCGTTTATCTATACCCC
>JAIXYI010000014.1 GCA_027490305.1 Flavobacteriaceae bacterium | reverse complement strand
TGTCATCAATAAGACGCTTACTAAATGCTTCGTAAGCAAATTTCTCGTTTTCCATATCTGTGTTAAATTACTAAAAAAGTAAATTGACACAGTTTATTGAACATACTCTTGAACATACTCTACTCTACTCTCCGCCATCGTTTGTCATCCAAAACTCAACCCTCAACCCTGAACCCCAAACTCAAAACTCAACACTCAAAACTCAACACTCAAAACTCAACACTCAAAACCCAAAACTCCTATATTTACACTCCAACCTTTCGCTATGAAAACCTTCCTAACCCTAGCCGCCGCAGCCGTTACCCTTTCGGTCGGTGCGCAAACGTCCGCATCCATGACAGAGAAACCCGAGCAGAAAACCGTCGTTTATCAGGTCTTTACCCGCCTTTTTGGCAATACCAACACCACCAACAAGCCCTGGGGCACCATCGAAGAGAATGGCGTCGGCAAGTTCAATGACTTCACCGACAAAGCGTTGTCTGAAATCAAAAAACTCGGTGTGACGCACATCTGGTATACCGGTGTGCCGCACCACGCCGTCGTCCGCGACTACACGGCCTTTGGTATCTCCAACGACGACCCTGATGTGGTGAAAGGTCGCGCCGGATCGCCTTACGCAGTGAAAGATTATTACAGCGTCGACCCGGATATGGCAGTGGATGTCGCCCGCCGCAATGAGGAGTTCGATGCGTTGATCGCCCGTACGCATAAAGCGGGACTCAAGGTCATCATCGATATAATACCCAACCACATCGCCCGTCGGTATGAAGGAAGAAACAATCCGGTCGGTGTGCGCGATTTCGGCGCGGATGACGATACCTCGGTGGAGTACCGTCGCGACAATGACTTCTATTACATCCCAGGTGTGCCGTTTGAGGTGCCCACGTCGGATTCGTATCGCCCGCTAGGTGGGGAAGCGAACCCACTGGTAGACGGTCGCTTCAATGAGAACCCCGCCAAATGGACGGGGAACGGATCCCGTCTCGCCAAACCGAACATCGACGATTGGTATGAAACCGTAAAAATCAATTATGGTATCCGCCCCGATGGCAGCAAGGATTTTCCATCGCTACCCGCCGATTTTGACCGTCAGGACTACCGCACCCACGCCGCGTTCTGGAAAGATAAGGATGTACCATCTTCATGGAAGAAGTTCCGCGACATCGCCCTCTACTGGATCGGAAAAGGGGTCGACGGCTTCCGCTACGACATGGCGGAAATGGTTCCGTATGAGTTCTGGAGCTATATGAATTCGTCCATCAAAATGAAAAATCCCAACGCCTTCCTGATGGCGGAGGTATACAACCCACAGGAATACCGCAATTACCTGCGCTACGGACTGATGGATTACCTATACGATAAAGTGGAGTTCTACGATACGCTCAAAGCGGTCATTCAGGGCAAGGCGCTGCCTGATGGCCTGTCGGACATACAGAAACGGAACGCCGACATCGAACACCACATGCTGCACTTCCTCGATAACCACGACGAGCAACGACTCGCAAGCGCCGATTTCGCCGGTACACCCGAGAAAGGAAAACCGCTGATGGTGGTTTCCGCTACGATCTCGACATCACCAACGATGGTGTATTTCGGACAGGAAGTCGGCGAACCCGGACACGAGAAAGGCGGATTCGGCAACCCAACCCGCACCTCCATCTTCGATTATGTGGGCGTGCCGCATCACCAACGTTGGATGAATGGCGGGAAGTTCGACGGCGGACAGTTGTCGGAGAAGGAAAAAGACCTGCGTGACTTCTATAAAAAGTTGCTGAACTTCACGCTGTCGAGCAAAGCCCTGACGGGGGCGTTCCGTGAAATACAAGGCCACAACCGGGCGCACACGGCAGATTACGATCCCGGACTCTACTCGTATGTGCGTTGGGCAGGTGAGGAGCGACTTATAATCGTAGCGAACTTCTCGTGGCTTACGACCAGTCGTATCGAGCTTCGCATTCCCGCGGATATCATCCGCGAATGGGGATTGGCCGATGGCACCCACAAACTGAAAGAGCAATTGTATGGCGGTGCCGCGCGTTTGGTGGTGCGCAACGGCGAAGGCACGGTTTCGCTGGAAGTAGCACCTTCGGAATCCCTTATCCTCAAACTGCTGCCGTAATTAAGGAAATGTTATTTTATAAGGAGAAGCGTCGGTTTTTGTTAATTTAGCCGCAAATCGTAACGGATGTACCTGCTTCGTATCACCTTGATGACCAGTCTGTTTGTTTCCTTTTTGGGAACTGCACAGGATTTGGGCGGGGGAAGCGGTCGTCTGCTTCCTTCCGGTGGCACATCGTCTTCGTCGTCACAGGGTTCGGCCCTACAGTGGAAGGTGGAAGAGAAACCCGTTTTGCCTGCTACATCTTCGGGCGTTAACCTTACGAAACAGGAATCGTTTGTGAATGCGAATGAACCCTATCTCAAGGAATTGAACGCAAAGTTGCGACCGGAAGTTCCTGCAACGAAGATGACGAAAAATGGCGGATCGATTGGGTACATACAAACCACTTCGCCTTATGTGATCTTGTCGTATCGGGATTCAGGAGAAGTCGACGGCGACCAGATACGGTTGTTTATCAACGGAGAAATCGCCCGCGGAAACCTGGTGCTGAACGGTCGCCCCGGACAGTTTCGCGTGGACCTTCGCCCGGGCGTCAATACGATTGAATTCATGGCGTTGAACGAGGGACAGGTGTCGCCCAACACGGCTGCACTGGAAGTACTCGATGAGAACGGATCGGTTTTAGGCGGTGGCGGCTGGAACCTCGAAAAGGGAAACAAAGCAAGTCTTACGGTAGTAAAGAAATAATGAAAAAAGGGCTGTTTTTTGGGATGATAATGGTAGGCCTATGGGGGGCAACGGCGTCAGGACAAGATCTCGGCGGCGGCGGACGACTAATTCCGGCCAAAACCACGCCGACGACATCTTCTTCTACCGGCTCGGCCCTCGACTGGAAGGTAGAGAAAAAAGACAATTCGCCGCTCATCCCACAAAAGCAACCCGACCTGACGCCGGCCAAAGAGAAGTTCGTCAACCCTAATGTGCAGTACAATGCGACGACTAAAGTAATCGAAAGTTCTATGGCAAACAAAGACGGCAAGAAAGACTTAGGGCAAATCAAGACCAACCAATCGGTCGTCATCCTGCGTTACCGCGACTACGCAGCCGTTGACGGCGATATCGTCAAGGTTTCCCGCAATGGCGAAATCATTGCCAAGCACGTCATGCTTGACGGCGGTTACAATGGAGTGGAAATCAAACTTGACATCGGCTTCAATTACATCGACTTCAAAGTAATGAGCAGCGGCAGCGATGGCCCGGCAACCGCCGAATACGAAATCGTCGACCTACAGGGAAATGTCATCACCCACGCTTCCTGGGGTATGGAGGAGTATGAGACGGGGAGTTTGATTATTAACCGATATTAGAAAGTAGTCGGTAGTTAGTAGTCAGTAGTCAGTAGTCAGTTGGAAGACATCACGACTTTTTTCTCTTTCAAAACGTTTGGAATCTACCCTATCAACCCCCAAGTCGTTAGCCAAAGTATCGTGCACGGTAAACCGACAACCGCGATTTCGCCGGCGAAACGCCGATAGTAGTAGGGCACTGACTACCGACTACTGACCACTAACTACTACCTTTTGATTGTTTGCGTCCTGTCCGGTCCCACCGATACAATCTTAATCGGCACTTCCAGTTCTTTCTCGATGAATTCAATGTAGTGTTTCAGTTCAGCCGGCAGTTCATCGAAGGTCGACATGCCGGTGAGGTCAGCTTTCCAGCCTTTGAATTCTTTGTAAACCGGCGTCACATTTTCGGGTTCGATATTGTAAGGAAGGTGGTCGATCTGTTGGCCTTTGTACAGGTAGGCCGTTGCGACTTTCAACGTGTCGAAGCCCGACAATACATCGCCTTTCATCATCATCAGTTGCGTGACACCGTTAATCTGGACGGCGTATTTCAATGCCACAAGGTCCAACCATCCGCAACGGCGCTGACGTCCGGTGACCGAGCCGAATTCGTTGCCCACGCGTGCCATCGTCGCACCTACTTCGTCAAACAATTCGGTAGGGAAGGGGCCACTGCCCACGCGGGTGGTATACGCCTTGAAAATACCATATACATCGCCGATTTTGTTGGGTGCGATGCCGAGTCCGGTGCAGGCGCCCGCTGCCGTGGTGTTGGAAGACGTCACGAACGGATAGGTACCGAAGTCGACGTCAAGCAGCGAACCCTGCGCGCCTTCCGCCAAAATCGATTTTCCTTCTTTCATGGCGTTGAAGAAGAACTCCTCGCTGTCGATGAACGTCAGTTTTTTCAATGTTTCCAGCGATTCGAAGAATTCCTTCTCCATTTCCGGAAGGTTGTATTGGATGGAAACGTCATGGAATTTGATCATTTCCTCGTGCTTATTCGCCAGGTTTCGGTAACGTTCTTTGAAGTCAGACAATTCGAGATCGCCCACGCGAATTCCGTTCCGTCCGGTTTTGTCCATATACGTCGGCCCGATGCCTTTCAGCGTCGAACCAATCTTCGCCTTTCCTTTTGATGCTTCCGAAGCCGCGTCGAGCAGGCGGTGGGTCGGCAGGATAAGGTGTGCTTTCCGCGAGATGATCAGCCGTTTCGGGATGTCGATGTTGAATTTGGCCAATCCTTCCAGTTCCTTTTCAAATACTACCGGATCTATTACGACGCCATTCCCGATGACATTCACAGAACCGGAATGGAAAATCCCGGAAGGAATCGTCCGCAAGACGTGTTTGATTCCGTCGAATTCCAGCGTATGTCCGGCGTTTGGTCCGCCCTGGAAACGGGCGATGATATCGTAGTTAGAGGTAAGTACGTCGACGATTTTGCCTTTGCCTTCGTCGCCCCATTGGAGTCCGAGTAGTAAGTCTACGGCCATGAATAGTAGTTAGTTGTTAGTAGTTAGTTGTCAGTAGTTGGTAGTCAGTAGTCGGTGGTTGGGGTTGGAAATCGCCTCTTCCCTTGCTCCTTGCTCTTCGCGTCTTGCTCCTCTTCTTGCTTCTCTCCCCTCACTTCTCTCCTTCAAGCTTTTTCCTCGTCCCGTACAAATAAAGAGAGTGGTTGTGTATGTTGATATCGAAGATTTCCTCGATGGTCTTTTTGATGGTTTGGATGCGCGGGTCGCAGAATTCAAACACCTCACCCGTATCGGTCATGATGACATGGTCGTGTTGCTTGTCGAAATACGACTTCTCATAATGCGCCTGGTTGTGACCGAACTGGTGCTTGCGTACGAGTCCGCAGTCGAGCAGCAGTTCAATGGTGTTGTAAAGCGTGGCGCGGCTCACCCGATAGTTCTTGTTCTTCATCTTGATGTAGAGGTTCTCGATATCGAAGTGTTCCTCGCTATCGTAGATCTCGTGCAGGATGGCGTAGCGTTCGGGGGTTTTCCGATGGCCCTTGTTTTCCAGGTACTTGGTGAAGACGTTCCGTACCGTTTCCTGGTTTTTGCTGTTGTCGACGGATATGAGTGTCATAGCGGCAAAGATA
This sequence comes from Flavobacteriaceae bacterium, assembly GCA_027490305.1. GTDB lineage: Bacteria > Bacteroidota > Bacteroidia > Flavobacteriales > Flavobacteriaceae > Flavobacterium. The sequence continues at coordinate 17,942 of JAIXYI010000014.1, read as the reverse complement.
GCGCATTTGTGGGTGAGGTGCAAGGGAGTTGGCAGTAGGCAGTGGGCAGTCGCAGTCTTAGTCACAGTCACAGGAGTGGGTAGTCTCAGTAGGCAGTGACAGTCACGGTAACAGTACGCCGGTGTAAAATAGTAGCAACAAACCGCGGGGGGTGAGGTGTGTTTTTCGAATAAATTTGTACTTTCGGTGAGTTGCGGGGGGTTAGACGAGGCTTTTGAGTGGATGAGGTGGCGTTGGTTTGGCACGGGCGAGACGCTTGCTCCCGCGGATGACAATAGTGAAATTACACAAAATTCGCTTATGCGGCTGATGTAAGGTGTATAGGCGAAGGTAGTTGCGTGTATTAGTTAGTTAGGCCACATACAATTAAACCGAATACTAAAAACAAGCATGATAACACGTATCAGTCTAGAAAAAATTGGCTCCTACAATAATTTAGTGGAAATCAACGACCTTTCTAAAGTCAATTTCTTCTTTGGCAGTAATGGTTCGGGAAAATCTACAATCGCAAAAGCAGTCAATAATTTTAAACTTAAAAATACCGAGCTCGACGAATATTATAAATTCTGTTCAATAGACGGTTATGATGAGAGAAATGAAAAAATCCTTGTATTTGATGAAAAGTTTGTAGAAAAAAATTTTATAATCAATTCGGATTTATCTGGCGTATTTACATTAAACGAAGGCAATGAAGAAATAGATGAACTAATAAGAGTTGAAAAAGATAAATTAGCAAAATCTGAAAAATATAAAGACCTTTTAATAAAAAGAGAAGCGCAAATAAAAAAGAGCTTAGAAAAACAACGAAGTGCTTTAAAAGATGCTTGCTGGGATGAGAGAGCAAGTTTTAGTGCATTTTTTGAACTTGACTTAAGCCATTCACGGAATAAAGAAAATCATTTGAATGAAGTCGTTGAAAACGTGTCAAGTATTCCAGAAAGGTATAATGTTACATTGGAAAGTCTGCACAACAGATATAAGGATTTATACGAGACTTCGCTGAGTAAAATCGAGACCAAAATTTCAGAAGATATATTTAATGAACTTGTTGAATTAGAAGACAAAATCTGTCTCCTAATGGAGGAAGTTATCGATACCAATAAAGATATCGACATTGCAGATTTAATTGAGAAATTGGAGATACGAAAGTGGGTTTCTGAAGGACGTAGCTACACAGTCGAAAATAAAGAAAATATTTGTCCATTTTGCCAACACGAAACCTATGATGAAGAATTAAAAACAAAATTCGAAGAATACTTTAACGAAAATTACATTAGAAAAATTGAAGAACTAGAGTCGTATAAAATTCTGTGCTCTGAACTTTTAAATAATTTTCTGGATTCAATTTTCGAAGTTTCAAAAGTGTACAACAAACAAAATAAAACATCTGAACTTCATAAAGAGTTAACAGACTTACTTAGAGACAATACCGAAATATTCGACAAAAAGATTAAAAATTCAAATGAAAAGTTTGAATTTTTTTCAGTCTATGACTTTGAAAATTCTGTCAATCAAATCAACTTTAATATTGAAAGCAACAATGATAAAATTGAAGAATTGCAGAGTAACAGAACGAAGTTGATAGAGGATGTGTGGATTTTCATGGCAAGTAAATGTAAAGACGAAATCACTGAATTTAAATTGTACGAAAAGAAAGCTACTAAACTAATTCTGAGATGTAAAGAATCACAAAACGAGTTATTGACGTGTCAACAAGGTTTCAGAAATGAAATTCAAGAACTAAAGCTCAAAACGGTAAGTACAGACGATGCAATAAAAAATATCAATACCATTTTGAAAAATTCTGGATTTGATAGTTTTGAAATCGCAGAGAAAACTACCTCGAATAACATTTCTAGATATTATTTAAAACGAGGTCAGGATAGCAATGCTATTTTTAAAACACTAAGTGAAGGCGAAAAAAACTTTATAGCTTTTTTATACTTTCATCAACTAGTTTTGGGAACTGATTCACAAGAAGAAAATGTCGGCAAAAGAATTGTCATAATTGATGATCCCGTTTCTAGTTTGGACAGCAAAGTTCTATTCATAGTTTCAACATTAATTCACAATCTAATTGAGTATTCGCAAGCGGATAAAAATAATTTTAAAAACGGAGATATTTCGCAAGTGTTCATTCTAACTCATAACATTTATTTTTACAAAGAAGTGAGTTTAAGCAGAAGACCGATTTGTAAACAACGTAAGCACTATTATGTTCATCGTCACAACAAATCATCTGTAGTAGAAGACAAAGGGAAAGAAACCTTTATAGCTAATGACTATACTTTACTTTGGAAAACAATAAAGGATATAAAAAGAAATCCCGACAATACATACAACATTACGCTCTGTAATAACATGAGAAGAATATTGGAAAGCTACGTTAATTTTTTAGGCATAGGTCGAACTGATTGGGATTCACTTCAAAACATTGATGTTAATGATCCAAATTATTATATCTGTTCCGCTCTGATTTCCGAATTAAATGACAGCAGTCATAAGGTATCAATCTTTGACGACGTTTATTACCATAGGATATTAAACATAGAGCCAGCTGAAATCTTCAATGCCTTCGAAATAGTTTTCACTAGTATCGGTGAGAAACATTACACAATGATGATGGGGGAATAGTATACGCTGCCCGCTCCGCCACATCTCCTTTGCCCTAAGCTCCGCGAACGTCTCCGACTTCGCGGCCTGTTTCCAATGAGACTGACAACTGAGACTGAGACTGCGAATACGACTGACACTCCGGCACCAACCCCCAACCAACATGAACCCACTCAAAACAAAACTCCTCTTTCTACTTTTGCCGATCGCGCTTTTTTCCTGCCAGGATCGGACTACCGATAACTCCGTTCACACAATAACCGAGACAAAACCATCGAAGCTGAATGTATCCGGGCAAGTCTATTTCTATGCACCGGAATTTGACAAAAATAGGTGTGAAGCCTACGGAGAATGCGACTGCTGTTCGGGTAACATCTTGTTCCTGGATGAACGTACCTTTTTGACCATTGACATTTGTGAATCTGACGTCTGGTATTACAAAGGGAAGTATAAAATAGTCGATGGCAACGTATTGCTTTTCTACGACGGTGTAATGGTGGAGAAAAACTATAATTGGGAGAGAGAAACCGATACGACCGGAACCGTAACAACCGAATATCGTATCACATCCTCAAAAACCGACCCCCGAACGCAGACGCTCACACGTATTGCGTGCGAAAAGAACACCTGCTTCAAATCAAACGATACGGAAACCCTCTTTGCCAGCCCCGATAAAAAACAGAAAATCGCCGATCTGGTCAGGCAAATCAAGGAAGACGGTATTTGGGAAAAACTGGAAATGAAATAATCTTGAATGCCGATGAGCCCCTTCCGCCACATCTCCTTTGGAACTAAGCTCCGCGAATGTCTCCGACTTCTTGGCCTGTGCCAACTGCGACTGCGACACTTTAGCAGCAAGTGGCGGACAAACCCGTCGGACAAAACAATGAACTTAGACAGACAAAGTAATATTGAGCTTCTAGCAGGTTATAAAGACAAACTCGACGAGCTGAAAATGCTACTGGGACAATCATACACCCAATTAGAATTAGACACTGCACTAGAAAATGCAATTGCATACTCACGAATCGACACCGCAGACTACTTGCTAACATTGGGTGCTCGTTTTGAAAACCACAATTACCAAGGTGTATACTACGCGGTTCATAACAATGAACTTGAAGGGTTAAAGTATGCCATTTCAAAAGGCGTAGACATCAATTTAAATGAAGGCCAGTTGCTGAGGACAAGTATTATCACAACTATAAACTCTAAAGACCTGACCTTGATCAAGTGGCTTTTAGAAAATGGTGCTAGTGTGAAATATTTGAATCACGAACATTTTGAACTTATAGACCGTTACGGGACAAAAGAATTCAAAGAACTAATAAAAACAATATGACATGCAGACGCGTAAACGAGATGTAGCTGTGTGCCGCCAGCGCTCCGCCACATCTCCTTTGAACCAAGCTCCGCGAACGTGTCCGACTTCACAGCCCACTGCCCACCGCGACTGCGACTGACAATTTCGAGCGCAGCCGAGAAATCTAATAGCCTTCGCGTAAGCCGCGTCATTCCGAGCGTAGCGAGGAACCTCAAATCCATTCACGACCGTGACTGGATTGTTCCATGATCCAGAGAATACTCCCTTCAGAGAAAGGAAATCCGCTTTTTGCAAAAGCGGCACTGATTCAGAGATTCGGAAAAAACAGCTAGTTTACGAAATAGTCTTCCGTGAATGGGATTGCTTCGCCAGTCGCTGCGTTCGTGCCCTATCACAGCATTCATCAAAGCTCCAATAATCTTGAATTTTGAAAACCACGGGACACTCGTTCACGAATGGGATTGCTTCGCCAGTCGCTACGCTAGTGCCCGCTATCGCGGCATCCATCAAAGCTCCGCTTTGATAATCGAAAGGTTCAAAAAAAACAAAGCCTCGAGTCAACTCGGGCTTTGTTTTTTTTGAACCTTTCGATTCATTCGTGACCATGACTGGATTCGAACCAGCACGCCTTGCGGCACCACCCCCTCAAGATGGCGAGTCTACCAGTTTCTCCACATGGCCAGGTAGTCTTATTTCAATCTGTGACCCGACTGGGGCTCGAACCCAGGACCCCAACATTAAAAGTGTTGTGCTCTACCAACTGAGCTATCGAGTCAAGTGCGTTCCGGGAAAGTGGGTTAGTGACCCGACTGGGGCTCGAACCCAGGACCCCAACATTAAAAGTGTTGTGCTCTACCAACTGAGCTATCGAGTCATGGTCATTCCCTGAATGCGGGTGCAAATATATGATGATATAATTTATTTTTCAAACCAATTTTATGATTAATTTGCCTTTTTTGAACACGGGGCTTTAAAGCCTTACAACATAAGGAATTACCAATGGCAGTTGTCATTCTTCTGGGGTATATGGGCAGCGGAAAGTCAACCGTGGCTAACGCCATTGGCGCCCAAACCGGCTGGCCCGTCATCGACCTTGATGCCGTTATCGAGGCGCGCGTCGGACAATCCATCCCCACCATCTTTTCAGAAAAAGGCGAATTGTACTTCCGAAAACAGGAACGCGAGGCCCTGCAGGAGGTACTGATGCGCAGGGATTCGTTCGTGCTCGCTACCGGCGGCGGCACACCGTGTTACTACGACAATATCGAGGTGATGAACCAACATGGACACACCTTTTTCCTTCAGGGATCCGTTGGCACCCTGGCCGAACGACTACGTTCATCTGCGACACAGCGCCCCCTGCTCAACGGACTTTCCGAAGAGGAGCAGTCGGAGTTCATCGCCAAACACCTCTTCGAACGCAATACGTTCTACCAACAGGCACAACATACCCTATCCGTCAACGGAAAGTCGCCGGAAACAATAGCTGCCGAAATTGTAGCGAAACTGGCTTAACTTAGGACGACGGTACTCGCCGTTTCGTCAAATACGACTTCCACATGCTCCTGCAGCGAGGTCGAAAGCGAAATGCCCTTAAAATCGACTTTCACCGGATACTGCTTGTGGTTGCGGTCGACCAACACGGCGGTCTTGAATTTTTTGAGAGGTACCTCAAGGAAATGGCGTACGCCATAAATCAGGGTGGCACCCGAGTTTAGCACGTCATCCGCCAACACCAATCCTTTTCCGGCATAGGCATCCGGTGCGAGTGAGGTGTGGATGGGGGCCAACGGGTTCTTTTTGTCCATTTCAACCTTACAGCGTGTCACGACCAGAGGCGAAATCTGCTCGAGTACTTCCGCGATCTTTTCCGCAAAAACATAGCCATTCGGCGCGATGCCGGCAATGACGATGGACGTCTCATCCGGAAAAGTCTCATAAATCTGGTACGCAATCCGTCGGATCGTGTGTTGTATTTCGTCGTGGGTGAGGATAGGGGCGTGGCTCATAAGGTCCGATTCTTCCGTAAAAATACGACTTCCCGATTATTCCACATCATCTTCCACAAAATCACCACTATATTCCTCAAGGTCGCGCCGGTCTTTTTTTGTAGGCCGCCCCTCGCCGGTTTTCCGGTAGTGCTCTTTCGAGAGTTTCAACAACTCAAGATGCGCATACGATTCGGCCGGGGTTTCGTCTTTCCGATAGATGTCAACCAGTTTTGCACCTACCCGGTTCGCCGGAATATCGAGCACTGACACGATATGCGTGATCTGGTCTTTCCGGAACGTAATCTTATCACCCGGAAACACTTCCTTAGAGGCTTTTGCCACGATGCCGTTCACCGTCACGTGGTTTTTTCGGCACGCTTCCGTCACCATATTACGGGTTTTGTAATACCGCACACACCACAAAAACTTGTCGATTCTCATGTGTTTAAAAAAATCATAAAAAGGGTGGGGATGAAATCAATATTGTATCTTGCAGCGCAAAAAAATACCGGACCCATGATCCACAAATGTACGTTTTATTTTTCGCTCTTATTGGTGGCGTCGCTCTTTGTTTCCTGCCGTAAGGACGATAATTCAACCGAACCGCCACGCGACCGTGCCGAACAATATGCGGTCGATATCGACTCGATCGAAGAATACCTGAAGACCCATTATATGACCGTAACGGAAACGAACGGACTCATTGACGTTACCGTCGCCGCCATCCCGGCAAATGGCACGCAAACGTCTATTTGGGACAATACCGAATACCCACTCCAGAACAAAGTCATCAAGAATTCAAACCGCGAAACCAACCTGGTAGATGGTCGGGTAGACGATCCGGTTGACTATAAAATGTACTACTTGATCCTGAACGAAGGCGGTGGAGCCCGCGGCGTTGTGACCGACTCGGTCTACTGTTCCTACCGAGGCTGGACACTTGACGATGAGGAATTCGACCGCAGCGATACGCCGTTTTGGTCAACCTTCCCAGCACTCAGCACGTCGGAAACCGCATTGATTGCCGGATTCAGGGAATTCGTGCCAGAACTTCGCGCAGCGGAAAATTTTGTTGATAATGGAGACGGTACCTATACCTTTCAGAATTATGGTGCCGGACTTGTGTTCCTTCCCTCTGGACTCGCGTATTTCAACTCAGCTTCGGGCAGCATTTCTGCGTATTCGCCCTTGGTATTTTTGATACGCCTGAACAGGGTCAAGGAGCGCGACCACGACCGTGACCGCGTCCTATCGGACTACGAAAACCGCGATGCCGACGGAAACATTGTAACCGATCTCTTCGCAGTCGATACCGACGGTGATAACATCCCCGACTTTCTCGATATCGACGATGACAACGACTCCTATTCCACGAAGAACGAAATCCGGATTACAGAAGACGGAAGCGACTATTACCCCTTCGACCTGATTCCGAACTGCACGGGCGGCAGCAAGAAAAAGCACCTCGACCCGAACTGTCACTAAATAAAAAACTCCCGCCGAAAGCGGGAGTTTTTTTTAATGCCTTTTTGGCTTATCGTTTTCTGGTCAATACCTTTTTGGCGGCGTTCTCTATCGCCGCTGCATTCAGTCCGTATTTTTCCATCAACTGTTCCGGTGTGCCCGATTCGCCAAACGTGTCGTTAACGGCAACAAACTCCTGCGGGGCCGGATGCTGCGTTGCCAAAAGGCGTGACACGCTTTCCCCGAGTCCGCCCAGGATGTTGTGCTCTTCTGCTGTCACCACGCATCCCGTCTTCGCAATAGAAGCGAGAATGGCTGCATCGTCCAGTGGTTTGATGGTGTGGATGTTGATCACTTCGGCAGAAATACCGTCTTTTTCGAGGGCTTCCGCTGCCAATAAGGCTTCCCATACCAAATGCCCGGTCGCGATAAGGGTTACGTCACTTCCTTCATTCAACACCACCGCTTTCCCGATCTCGAACGGTTGGTCGGCCGGTGTGAAATTCGGCACTACCGGACGTCCGAACCGCAGGTACACCGGACCATGATGGTCGGCAATCGCGATGGTCGCGGCTTTGGTTTGGTTGTAATCGCAGGTGTTGATGACGGTCATGCCCGGAAGCATCTTCATCAATCCGACATCTTCGAGGATTTGGTGTGTAGCGCCGTCTTCCCCCAGTGTCAAACCGGCGTGTGACGCACAGATTTTGACGTTCTTGTCGGAATAGGCGACAGACTGCCGGATTTGGTCGTACACGCGTCCGGTTGAGAAATTGGCGAATGTCCCGGTGAACGGAATCTTCCCGCCAATGGTGAGTCCGGCCGCAATACCGATCATATTTGCCTCTGCGATACCAATCTGGAAAAAGCGCTCGGGATGGTTTTTCTTAAAGTCGTCCATTTTCAGTGAACCGATGAGGTCGGCACACAGGGCTACTACATTTTCGTTTTTCTGGCCCAGTTCCGTAAGACCGGCGCCAAATCCGGAGCGGGTGTCTTTGCTGCCGGTGTTTTCGTATTTTTTCATGAAGAAGTAATCAGTCGTTAGTAGTTAGTGGTCGGTAGCACGTATTGTACATGGTTCATCGTACATCGTTCCTTCTAATAGTCGCTTTCCCCTTCGCAGTAATTCTGCAACAAAGCGGCTTCCAGTTGTGCGTCGTTCGGTGCTTTTCCGTGCCATGCGTGGGTGTGCATCATATAATCAACGCCGTTGCCCATTTCTGTATGCAGCAGCACGCAAACCGGTTTTCCTTTTCCGGTGCGTGATTTCGCGTCGGTCATGCCGGCGATGATCGCCTCGATGTTGTTGCCTTCCGCAATTTCGACAACATCCCAATCAAAGGCCTGGAACTTCGCTTTCAAGTCGCCCATGCACAACACTTCATCCGTGCTGCCGTCGATCTGTTTACCGTTGAGGTCGACCGTAGCGATGAGGTTGTCTATTTTCTTCGCAGAAGCATACATGATCGCTTCCCAGTTTTGGCCTTCCTGCAGTTCGCCGTCTCCGTGCAGGCTGTACACGAGGTGTGAGTCGTTGTTCAGTTTTTTGGCATGTGCGGCTCCAATAGCCACCGAAAGTCCTTGCCCGAGTGAACCCGATGCGACCCGCACTCCGGGTAACCCTTCATGCGTAGTCGGATGGCCTTGCAGGCGTGAATTGATGTGACGGAAAGTAGCCAGTTCCGATACCGGAAAGTAGCCGCTCCGGGCCAAAACGCTGTAAAAAACAGGCGAGATGTGGCCATTCGAAAGGAAAAAGACGTCTTCGTCACGACCGTCCATATCCCAACCGTCCTTGCGGTCCATCAGGTTTTGGTAAAGGGCGACGAAGAATTCCGTACACCCTAGCGAACCTCCCGGGTGGCCCGAGTTCACCGCGTGTACCATGCGGAGAATGTCGCGTCGCACCTGAATGGCCAGGGTGTTCAGTTGTTGAATGTTGCGTTTCATAGTGTGTTTTAGGTTAAACCGCTGCAAAGATAGTCCATACGGAATGCGGTCGCTGTTGATAACCTTCCATTATGCTAACAACACGATTTCCGTCCTGCTTTTTATCGTTGTGCTAAAGAGTATGAACCAACACTTGTTGTAATGGCTACGATACCGAAGCAAAGTCCTTATTCCTGAAGGATTGTAGAGATTGTTTGGGCGATTTCGGGAATTTTGTTTTTTACTACGTCCCAGACGATCGAATAATTCACGCCTACATAATCATGTATGAGACGGTCTCTCATGCCAGCCATATTTTTCCAGGGGATGGACGTCCACTTCAATTTTTGATCTGCCGGAATCTTCTTAGTGGCTTCGCCAATAATCTCAAGGCTTCTTACGACGGCTCGCTTCAGTGTTTCGTCGTCCAGAAAAGTCGGATAATCGATTAGCGCCGTCACTGACACGAGGTAATGGCATTCGTCCGAGATGTGGCGAAGGAGTTCCGTTGGATCTTTATACATACTGTACCTCTTTCAGGATTTTCGGACCGATGTAAGGACTGAGGCCATTTTCGGTCACCACCTCAATTTTTTCATTCTGGAACAGGTATTCCAAAAGGTCACATACTGCCATGAAGTTGTCGAAATTTTCCTTTTCAGGCTCGAAATCGATAAGAAGGTCGATGTCGCTTTTTGCCGATTGCTCTCCGCGAAGATAGGAGCCAAACAAACCCACACGCCGAATGCCAAGTTGCGAGAACTTTGCTCTATTCGACTTTAATGTCTTTAGTATGTGGTCTTTTGTGGTCATAAAACGTTACCAAATATACAAAGTCTTTCATTGCTTTGTCCCCACACATCACGCTTCCGGAGTCTGCTTCCGCATCATCCCCCGTACCACCAATACGACACCCGCGATAATGAACGGAATACTCAGCCACTGTCCGGTCGACAGCACATTGCCCAGTTGGTTTTCAAACCCGCCCTGGCTGGCTTTTACGAATTCCACCATAAACCGCACGGTCCACAACAGAATTAGGAACGTGCCGAAAATAAGTCCGGTTTTCTTACGGGCGTCTGTCTTCCAATACAAAAACAACAAGATGCCCAGCACCACCACATAGCTGACGGCCTCATAAAGTTGGGTTGGGTGGCGGAACGGAATGGCGTTGAGTATGTCGGCATACTGAGGATCATGCTGGATAAGCTCATAGGCCTTGGCTTCCGACATGGCGTGCGTTACCTGTAGCGGGTTTTTGTCCTCCCAGAATTCGCTTTCGCGGATGAATTTCACCGCATACCAGTTATCGCCCGAGGTCACCTTTCCATAAATCTCCGAATTGAAGTAGTTGCCGATACGGATGAAAATACCACCCGCCGTCACGCCCAGCACAATCCGGTCGAGCGTCCACAGCAAGGGTTTTTGCAGGAACTTCCGGCTACAATACCACATACAGATGATAATGGCGATGGCCGCACCATGACTGGCAAGCCCTGTGAAACCCGTAAACTTCCAACCCTCCGACGTTTCCCGTATCGGAAGCAGTATCTCAACCGGATGTTGCTTGAAATACGGCCAATCGTAAAAGAACACCTGTCCGAGGCGGGCACCCAAAAACGCGCCGATGGCGGTCCAGATGAAAACGCTGTCGAGTTTTTCCTGCGATAGGCCCTCGCGTTTGAACATGGGTTTCACGATGTAATAGCCCAGTACAAACCCGGCCACCCACGTAAGGCTGTAATACCGGATCATAACGATGCCAAGGTCAATGCCTTGCGGTGGATTGGAGATGATGTTCAGTGCAAGCATAAATAGGTGTTATCAGTTTATTTCGGTGGCACCGGGTCATAACCCGACCCACCCCAGGGATGGCAACGCAAAATCCGCCAAATGCCCAATCGCAGGCCTTTTAACAGTCCGTGCGTCTGCAAAGCGCCAATCATATACGAAGAACAGCTCGGTGCAAACCGGCACGACGACGGCAGCAGCGGCGAAAGCACCCCTTGGTACACCCGCACCAGTCCGACGAACGGAGCGATCAGAAGGCGTTGCCATTGGGTTGCCGTCATATCAATACGTAAAGGTGGTACCTTCTTTTCCGTCTTTCAACTGAATGCCCAAGGCAGCCAACTGGTCGCGTATCTGGTCGGATAGCGCCCAATCGCGATCGGCCCGTGCCTTGTTACGCATGTCGATCAGCAACTGTATGGTACCATCCAGTTTTTCCGTATGGGTATCCGTAGCTTCCGTTTTGTTACGGACGCCCAGTACGTCGTAGAGAAACGTCTCCATCATCGTACGGAAACGGTTGAGGTCGGCCTCCGTCAGCGTCGCGCTTCCTTCTTTCAGCAGGTTCACAAACCGAACGCCTTCGAAAAGATGCGAGATAAGGATAGGAGTATTGAAGTCGTCATCCATCGCCTCATAACAAGAACGTTCCCATCCGGCAACGTCAAGGGTAGAGGTAGTTCCGGAAGGCAGTTCCGGCAGCGCATCCATGGCCTCCATCAGGCGGTTATACCCTTTTTCTGCCGCCAGGATCGCATCATCCGAAAAATCCAGGATACTGCGGTAATGCGCCTGCATCATGAAAAAGCGTGTTACCGCGGCCGAAAACGGCTTACTCAGGAAAGGGTTGTCACCACTCAGGATTTCACCCGGCAGGATGTTGTTCCCCGTACTCTTCGCCATTTTCTTCCCGTTCAGCGTCAGCATGTTGGCGTGCATCCAGTAATTAACAGGCGTGTGCCCCGTCGACGCTTCATTCTGTGCAATTTCGCATTCATGGTGCGGGAATTTCAGGTCCATCCCGCCACCGTGTATGTCAAACCGCTGCCCCAGGTATTTGGTACTCATAGCTGTACATTCTAGGTGCCATCCCGGGAAACCGTCGCTCCAGGGTGAAGGCCAGCGCATGATGTGCTCGGGTTCCGCGCGTTTCCACAACGCAAAATCCTGTGCATTGCGCTTGTCGGTCTGCCCGTCGAGGTCGCGGGTATTTTCCAGCATGTCCTCGAGGTTCCGCCGGCTCAACACACCATATTGGAAGTCGTCGTTGAACTTCACGACGTCAAAATACACCGATCCATTCGATACATACGCATAGCCTTTGTCAAGGATTTGCTGCACAATGGCAATCTGTTCAATAATGTGTCCGGTAGCCGTCGGCTCGATACTGGGCGGAAGGAAATTGAATTGGTGCAGGATCTCATGAAAATCAACGGTATACCGCTGCACGATCTCCATCGGTTCCAACTGCTCCAACCGCGCTTTTTTCGCGATTTTGTCTTCGCCCTCATCCCCGTCATCCACCATGTGGCCCACGTCCGTAATATTCCGCACATAGCGCACTTTATAACCGAGGTGCCGCAGGTAGCGGTAGATCATGTCAAATGACATAAACGTCCGCACATTTCCGAGGTGTACGTTGCTGTAAACCGTTGGTCCACAGACATACATGCCAATATGGCCCTCGTGGATAGGGGTGAACACTTCTTTCTCGCCCGAAAGCGAATTGTAGATCTTCAATGGATGGTCCTTATACAGCATCGTCCGCGTGGCTTTGAGGGGCCTAAGATACTCCGAAAGTCGGAAACAACGAAGTGTCCCGCGAAATTATGTGGCCGCGGGAAGGGGGTGAGAGGGATGAGAAGCTGATCCGGCTTTCCCCTGCAACGCCTTTCGTCGCCGCGCCGCATTTGCAGACGGCCACACGAGCTTCCGTTGGTCGCTGTGTGGCCGTCGCAACTGCACGCCGCGCCTTCTCAGGCGTTTCCGGTACAATCCGGGCTAGGGCGTTAGAACTTCGTTTCGAGTCGGATGTATTCGAGAAACTCCTTCCGGACATTCTCGTCTTTGAACTTGCCTCCGAATTCCGATGTCACGGTGCTGCTTTCGATGTCGCGAATACCGCGTGAATTCACGCACAGGTGCTTGGCATCGATGATACAGGCCACGTCGTCCGTGCCGAGTGCCGCCTGCAATTCCTGCACGATCTGCATGGTCAGGCGTTCCTGCACCTGCGGTCGTTTGGCGTAATAATCAACGATACGGTTGATTTTCGACAGGCCGATCACTTGTCCGCTTGAAATATACGCCACATGCGCGCGGCCCACGATCGGAAGAAGGTGGTGTTCGCAGGTCGAGTAAACAGTGATATTCTTCTCTACCAGCATTTCGCCATATTGGTAATGGTTTTCGAAGGTAGAGGCTTTGGGTTTACGGTTAGGGTGAAGTCCGCCGAACGTTTCCTTCACAAACATCTTCGCCACGCGATTAGGGGTGCCTTTCAGGCTGTCGTCGGTTAGGTCAAGGCCCAGTGTAATCAGGATATTTTCAACATCCTTGCGGATGCTTTCGATTTTTTGTTCGTCGGTAAGGTCGAAGGCGTCGTCACGCAATGGGGTAACGGCACTGGTCGAAAAGTGGTGCTCGCCTTCGAAATCGGGATGTAGGTCCATATAGCTCGTTTGTGGACGCAAAGATAATAAAGTCCGTCCGAACCAACGTCCGACGCACAACCGTACTCCCACATGGCTGCCCTTACTTTTGCATTTGCTTAGGTAGGGTTTCCATTAATTTGGCTGTTCTGATTTTGAGAAAAATTCACAGTTCGTTGACTGTTTGTTAATATAAGGTAGTCCGAACCCAATTTTCGTATAATTTATGTACATTTCGCGCTTTAAATTTCAAAAGATGAGATTCGGAAAAATAGGTTTTATGCCGCTTGTTCTTTGGGGAACTTTAACTTTTGCTCATTCGTCCTCCCGAGGCTCCGTGGTAGCGCAAGCCTTACAACCCGATACCGCCACGGTAAACCAGAACACGACGACTTCGATTAACGTCTTGGGGAATGATATCCTGAGCGCGGCTGGGGGTAACGTGATGGCGATTGCGGCAGGTGCCACCTATGGAACTGCCACGATCAATACCAACGGTACACCCGGGGTTATTTCAGACGATACCATCCTTTATACACCCTATCTAAACTACACCGGGACTGACTCGTTTAGCTACTCGGTAACCGATCTCAATGGTGTTTCGCAGACGGTTTCAGTTTCGATAACGGTCAGTCCGGTGGCGCTTTCCATCACCACGAGCAAAATAGACGAAAGTTGTCCGGGCGCCAACAATGGCTCTATCGTGGCGTATGCAAAAAATGGCATAACACCGTATACATTTTTCAATTTGACGGGTCAGATGACGGCCACGAGCGCAACCGGGGTCTTTACCGGACTCGAACCGGGCACTTACAACGTAACGATAACGAGCGCGAGCGGCGCCACCGCTACCGCCACTAATATTATTATTAACCCAGCCGCAGACCTGACACTCACGTCAGATACTACGATTTGCGCAGGCAACCCGAAGCAGCTCACTGTAAGTGGCGGAGGTGCAACGTATGCATGGACCTCCACACCGACCGATACCAGCCTCACACCAGGCGGTACTATACAAAATGTGGCGCCAACGCAGACCACTACGTACACCGTCACTTCGACTGTTTCCCTGGACCGAAATCTAATCGCGAATCCTACGTTTACCCAAGGCAATAAATTCTTTTACAGCGACTATACCTTCGCAGGGAATAACAATCCCAACTTGCCAAGACGGTATAGCGTACTCGCCAACACGCAGGCGTGGTCAACCGACTTCTCTTCCTGTACCGATTATACGGGTTCTAACGATCTGATGTTGATTGTTTCGGGTTCGCACACGAACGGTGGTAACGATATAGTTTGGAAACAGACGGTACCCGTGGCGGCCGGCCAGAACTATCTTTTCAAGTATTGGATACAGAATTTGTCCGCCAGTAATGCGGCCAACATGATTGTGAAAATTAATGGAGTTCAGGTAGGGGGTGTCAATGCGGTGAGCCCCAACAATGCATGTGGTACCTGGATCGAGCATACCTATGCCTGGGCATCAGGGACCGACACGGTTGCGGAAATAGCGATTTACGACACAACAGTGAGTATTGCTGGAAACGATTTTGCCATCGACAACATTTCCATGAAACGCACCGGCGAAACCTGCACGATGACCAAGTCGGTTACTATTTCGACCGTCAACCAGTTAACCGCCACGATTGACGGTCCGGTTACACAAGTGTGTCCAGGCTACTCTGCCCCGCTGACGTTTACCGGCACACCGTTCACTACCATCACATTCACGTCGCCGGCGGGCAACGGATCTGTAACGTTGAATGCACAGGGTACCGCTACGTTTTCGCCTTTTGTGCTTGATACAACCACCTTTACGCTGGGGACAGCTACCAATGGTACGTGCAGTAACGCGTTGACGGGGAGTTTCACTATATATGTGTATTCGACCTCGGCGGCACCTTGTACCTCTGAACAGCCGTTTCCGTATCCAACCGCCAATGTGCAGATTGAGGCGCCTGTGCCGGTTTGTTATGCCGGAGGAATCGCCACGTTGAAAGCGAACTACTACCTGCCTAGGCCCTCTACGAATTATGGTGTGAAATCCATTCCGTACCAAAACCTGTATTCCTACACAGGCGGAACGCCAATGAACGCTACGCAGGACGACATATTTACACCTACCTTTACGATTCCTTTCAACTTCTGTTTTTATGGGAATAACTATTCGCAATTGACGATTGGAACTAATGGTATGATTAGCTTCGACTTGTCCAATTCCGGTGCTTTCTGCCCATATTTTTTCTCACAGTCGATTCCGAGTAATGCGATGCTGGTGAAGAATGCCATTTTCGCCGTTTATCAGGACACGAATATTCAGGAGGCACCGCTCGGGCCAGTAACCAATCCATCGATCCAGAATGTCAACTATTATGTCGGTGGCGTTGCGCCAAACCGCTATTTTGTGGCAAACTTCAATGAATTGCCACAATTTAAGTGTGATAATTCCGTCGGTTTGCAGACGTATCAGGCAATCTTGCACGAAACCACTAACATTATCGATATCTACATCAAAAACAGGACTCCCTGCACTACATGGAACCCAACTACAACTTGTTGTGGAAACGGCCTTACAGGCGTTATCAATTCCACGGGAACGCAGGGTGTTCCGGCGCCTGGTCGTAATACTGGAACGTGGTCTGCATCCAACGAGGGATGGCGGTTTTACCCCTCCGGTTCAGGCGCTTCACTGGCGACGGTCCAGTGGACGGATAGCGCTGGTAACGTAGTCGGAACCGGTGATGAGATTCAGGTGCCTGTAAATGGTCCTGAAACCTACACGGTAAAGGTGACTTACACCACTTGCTATGGTACTTTCGATGTGACGGATAATATCACGGTAGATGTCGAGCCACCGCTGGGCATCACGGATGCGTCTGACATCACCATTTGCGGTCAGTCAACAGGTCCGTTCAACTTTGGCAATATCGACCAGACTAGTGCTATCTTAACCGGTTTGGTTCAGAGCGATTACGATGTGTCGTATTACTTAGACCCGGAAGATGCCCGAAACTGGGCGGGTAACTCGCTCACGCCGGCACAATTGGCAAATTATACCGTCACAAACGCGTCGGATCTTCCGAGAACGATTTACGTTCGTGCGACAGAAATCAACCCTACCCTTGGTTGTGAAAATTACACACAGTTTACACTGGATGCATTTAGTCCCGGAGGTAGCATAGCGTATCCGCAAAGTACGTACAACATTACCGTGCCTAATACCACAGCGTCTGTCACGATGTCGCCCGATCTGGAAACCGGCGGTACATTCGCTTCGGACGTTTCGGGTATTATATTAGATCCGGCTACGGGCCTCATCAACGTGACCAGTAGCCCGCCAGGTACTTATAACATAACGTATACGGTATCCGCTCCGGGCTGTCCGTCTTATACGACACCGCCGTTTACGCTGGTACTTGAGAATACCTGTATTGTCGATGCCACCGCTTCACAGACCGCCGTCTGTTTAGGTACCAATATCGACCTGTTCGCCAGCGGAACCGAAATAAACGCGACGTATGCTTGGACAGGTCCTAACGGTTTTACCTCCAACGTACAAAATCCTGGTGGAGTAGTATTGCCTACCGCACCAGGTGATTACACCTATCACGTCGACAAGACGACGTTCGGCTCCATCTGTGCCTCCGACGATATTGTCATCAGTGTCTACGAAATCCCAACGGCTGCTTTTGCGGTTTCGACGTTCCCGGCCTGTGTGGGCGATACGCCGAGTGTGACGGTAACGGGCACGCCGAATGCGGTAGTTACGGTTTATGAACAGGGCACTACGACGCCTATTTCGGTCACGCTCGACGCCACGGGTATTGGGTCATTCACGACCCTTGCGGTTCCTTCGACAGGCCTTGTGTACGAACTGACGCGTGCTGAATCGACTACGACGCCGGTCTGTGCCACGGATTATACCCCTGGCACCGTAACGGTCACCCTCACGACAACGCCTCCGACGGCGACTGTCGCGGCGCCTCCGACGGCTGTTTGCTCGGGCGATTCGGCTACTTTTACTGTTACGGGCACACCGAATGGTGTAGTGAACTATACGCTGGGTGCCGCGGGAGGTTCCGTGACCCTCGACGGAGCAGGTACGGCCCCGGTAACGACCGGCCCGATTACGGCTGCGGTTACCATCACCCTTAACAGCATCGTGTCGGGTAG
>JAIXYI010000001.1 GCA_027490305.1 Flavobacteriaceae bacterium | reverse complement strand
CGTGGCGGATGTCATCAATAAGACGCTTACTAAATGCTTCGTAATCAAATTTCTCGTTTTCCATATCTGTGTTAAATTACTAAAAAAGTAAATTGACACAGTTTATTGAACATACTCAGTCCTCGCGGGGTGCCGCTTTTTTATGGGTCTTGCCACGGCTTCCGCTGGTCGCCGCGCAACACCCTAAAAAAGACGGCACCCCCGCTGCGGGCTTTACACTGCCATCGAGGCTGCGATTTACTGGAAACCGGAGGTATCGTTCTATTAAAACAATCATTTTAGTACCTTTAACTATGCAATTAATCACCGAATCCTACGCCCGTTCGCTTTATCGCCCGCCGGCACCGAACACGCACAAAGGCCTGCAAGGGCATGCACTGATTGTGGCGGGCAGCCACGGTAAGATAGGGGCTGCGGTACTGGCGGCGCGTTCCTGCCTGTCGTCTGGTGCCGGACTCGTGACGGTCTTCGCACCAGAGTGTGGGTATACGATCCTACAAACGGCGGTACCAGAGGCCATGGTGCTGACCGACGAAGCATCTCGTCACCTCACACACATCGAAATAGGCTTTGTGCCGCAGGCCATCGGAATCGGACCCGGTATTGGCACCCATCATGATACAGGAAAAGCGCTTTTCGATTTCCTCGAATCGGCGACTGTTCCGCTGGTGGCGGATGCCGATGCACTCAACCTGCTGTCGACCCACCCCGATGCGTTTGCATTACTGCCGAAACGCTCGGTGCTGACGCCGCACCCAAAAGAATTCCAGCGCATGGTAGGGGAGTGGCGTGATGAAGATGAGCGCATCAAAAAGGCTATGATGCTGTCGGGCGTGCTTGATGCGGTCATCGTCTTAAAGGGCGCCCCGACCCTTATTGTCGATAACAAGCAGGTTTTCCAAAACACCAGCGGTAATGCTGCTCTTGCCACGGGCGGCACAGGCGATTGCCTCACAGGCATTATTACGGCCCTTTTAGCGCAGGGTTACCCGTCTCTGGATGCGGCTTTACTGGGCGTCTTCCTACACGGCAGGGCTGCGGATATCGCACTACCGGAAACGGGTTATGAAGCGTTTACCGCGTCGCAGTTGCCACTCTTTTTGGGTAAGGCGTTCCTGGAGTTGTACCCCACATAGAACGCTTACGCGAATCGGGCACTACCGAGATGATAGTGGGGGCATTTAGCGACAAATATGTTAAAATTGGATAAATATCCGCTATGACGGGGCAACGCCGTTTTTTTTCACTACATTAGATGTATACCAAATGCTGATTATGAGAATGTTAGAATGGCATTTTTTACAGTGCTATTCCATAACGTTCAGGTCGTAACGTGCTGGCAACGCAGACTTCGGCCAATCGGCAGGAATAGAGAGACTTTATTTGGATAAGGTCTCTCTTTTTTTATTAGCGAATTAGCGAATGAGATAATTAGCGAATGTGTCCGGGCTTTGGGCCTTTTCTTTTTTTGCAATGGATGAA
This sequence comes from Flavobacteriaceae bacterium, assembly GCA_027490305.1. Lineage (GTDB taxonomy): Bacteria > Bacteroidota > Bacteroidia > Flavobacteriales > Flavobacteriaceae > Flavobacterium. The sequence continues at coordinate 17,450 of JAIXYI010000001.1, read as the reverse complement.
GTAAGTTCAACGACAAGACTACGTAATTTGCTAATCCGCTAATTGCCCCATTCGCTAATTTCCTAACTCCTCAATTTCTTCCTCCTCTTATGTCTTGTCTGCCGTAATTCCTTCTCCCCGCTGATGATACTGATGTTTCCGTCCGGTTCCAGCATCGCCAGTTTTACCTCTGTGATGTGCTCAAGGCCATGCTCCCGCAGCGCTTCCATCAACTCATCCGACGTAATATCGAGGCGGGCCAGCATCTTGAAATCGGCTTTGCCTTCATGCACCAGGATTTCCGGTTTGTTGCCCAGCCATTCCGATACGAGCGACGAACGACGTACGATCTTCTTGAGGCCGAAATTCAGGAGGAAGAGCACACCCGCTGCCACCAGACCACCGGCCAGCGACACATCGGGTCCGACCATCGCGTTCTGCACGGCGTTGCTGATCAACAGGATCAGGATGACGTCGAAGGTGTTGAGTTGCGAGAGTTCCTTCTTCCCAAACACGCGAAACGCTACCACCATAAAGACGTAGACGGCGGCACTCCGAACTACGATGTCGAGATAAGGAAACGAATCTGTCATGGCTTGAAGTGTTTTTCGATGGCTTTAATCATTTCGCCGGCAATGTCGATGTGCGTCGCGCCCTCGATGCCTTCGAGTCCGGGTGACGAGTTTACCTCCAGCAGCAACGGCCCTTTTGCCGACCGGATGATATCCACTCCCGCTACCTGCAAGCCCATCGCTTTGGCGGCTTTCACCGCGATTTTCCGTTCTTCTTTTGTTGGTTTGATCACCGCTGCCGAGCCGCCAAGGTGGATGTTCGCGCGGAATTCCCCCGGCGTCGCTTCCCGCTGTATGGCCGCCACGACTTTCCCGTCGACGACAAACAACCGAAGGTCTTTCCCGTTGGCTTCTTTGATGAATTCCTGTACGAGGATGTTGGCATTCAGTGATTTGAACGCGTTGATCACCGATTCGGCTGCCTTTTTGGTTTCGGCCAATACGACACCTTTACCTTGCGTGCCTTCCAGCAGTTTGACGATCAGCGGTGGACCGCCGACCATTTTGATGAGGTCATCGGTGTCGAGCGGTGAATGGGCAAAACCGGTCGTCGGTATATCGATATTGTGATTGAGCAATAGCTGCAATGAAAACAGTTTGTCGCGTGACTGTGCGATGGCCGCCGATGAATTCAGGCAGAAGACTTTCAACGCTTCGAACTGACGGGTGAGGGCGCATCCATAAAAGGTGATGTTGGGCCGTATACGCGGGATGATCGCATCGAAATCGTTCAATATGCGTCCGTCGCGGTTGTGGATTTCCGGCTTGGTCGCGTCGAGTTTCATATAACACTCCCGGATGTTCAGGAAATGCATTTCGTGTCCACGCGTTTCGCCGGCTTCCATAATCCGTCGGTTGCTGTACAACGCGGGATTGCTGGCCAACAAGCCAATCCGCAAACCCGATTTGGGTGCCACCGCGCCTTTGTAGAGTGCCCTTAGGTTTGCAGGCGTCGTTTGCCCCATCAGGTATTTTTCCGCCGGATCGACCACAATGCGGCCAATCATCGCTTCGCGTCCCAACAGCATCCGAAACCCCATAGAGTCGCGGTTGGTGAGCGTGACTTCAATCGGCCACGAATTCCCGTTCATGTGGAGGTCGACCAGGATGACGAAGCGTTGTTCGCGGAAACCCGACGAACTCTTGACGATTCGTTTGTCGACGATCCGGGCCTCGCAATGCACGACGGTCTTGATATTGTCCTGTATGGGGTTCACGTCGAAACGGACCCAGTTTTCTTCTTCCCTGACGAAAGGGGCGATGTTGACAGCGTGAAGAGCCGAGGTCTTGGCGCCGCTGTCGACGCGCACTTTGATGGCCGGGATATTCAGGTCGGGGAGGGAACACCATTCCTCGCTGCCGACGACGACTTTCTCGTTCATTATTGAACCGGATTACGTGCCAAATGTACTATTGTTTACGTCTCCTTCCTCGTTTCTATGCATAAAAAACCCCTGCATTAACAGGGGCTTCATATTGCAATAACGATTTATTAATTCGTCGGTTCCTGGGCTTTCTGCACTTTCACCGAAAGTTCGTCAGAACCTTCCTGAAGGTCCATGAAGATTTCATCGCCCGCACCAATCTTGTGCGTGATGATTTCTTCCGCCAACGCATCCTCCACATACTTCTGTATGGCGCGTTTCAACGGACGTGCCCCAAACTGTTTGTCGAACCCTTTATCGGCAATGAACGCCTTGGCTGCGTCGGAAAGACGAAGGTTGTAGCCGAGGTCGGCGATGCGTGCATAGAGTTTTTTCAACTCGATCTCGATGATCAGGTCGATATCGTGTTTTTCAAGCGGATTGAACACAATGACATCGTCGATACGGTTTAGGAATTCCGGTGCGAACGACTTCTTCAACGCGTTTTCAATTACGCTTTTCGAATGCTCGTCGGCTTGTGAAATCTTGGCCGCCGTGCCGAAACCGACCCCTTGTCCGAAGTCTTTCAATTGACGTGCCCCAATGTTCGACGTCATGATGATGATTGTATTTTTGAAGTCGATCTTGCGCCCGAGGCTGTCGGTGAGGAAGCCGTCGTCCAATACCTGCAGCATCATGTTGAAGACATCCGGGTGGGCCTTTTCGATTTCGTCGAGCAAGACCACACAGTACGGTTTGCGACGCACTTTCTCGGTCAATTGTCCGCCTTCCTCATAGCCTACATATCCCGGAGGCGCCCCAACGAGACGGGAAATCGCAAATTTCTCCATGTATTCGCTCATGTCGATACGAACGAGCGCATCCTCTGAATCGAAGAGTTCTTTCGCCAACACCTTTGCGAGCTGGGTTTTACCCACACCCGTTTGTCCGAGGAAGATAAACGAGCCAATCGGGCGGTTTGGATCCTTTAGACCGGCGCGGTTCCGCTGGATCGATTTGGCGATTTTCAACACCGCTTCGTTCTGGCCGATGACCTTATCCTTAATAAGGTCGGGCAATTTCGCCAGTTTGTTGCTTTCGGTCTGGGCGATGCGGTTTACCGGAATGCCGGTCATCATCGATACCACATCCGCCACATTGTCTTCTGTTACGACGATACGGTTGTTTTTCGAATCTTCCTCCCATTGCTCTTGGGCGATAGCGAGGTCTTTTTCGATTCGTTTTTCATCGTCGCGAAGTTTGGCGGCTTCTTCGTATTTCTGTTTTTTGACGACGGTGTTTTTCAGTTCGCGCACTTCCTCCAATTGGCGTTCCAGATCCAGGATCTGTTTCGGAACGTCGATATTGGTGATGTGCACGCGGCTTCCGGCTTCGTCAAGCGCATCGATGGCTTTGTCTGGCAGGAAACGTTCCGACATATACCGGTTGGTCAGCTTCACGCAGGCTTCAATCGCTTCCTGGGTATAGGTGACGTTGTGGTGGTCTTCGTATTTGTTCTTGATATTGTTCAGGATGGTAATCGTTTCCTCAACCGAAGTCGGCTCTACGATGACCTTCTGGAAGCGGCGTTCAAGTGCACCATCTTTCTCAATGTATTGACGGTACTCATCCAGTGTTGTGGCTCCGATGCATTGGATTTCACCCCGGGCCAACGCCGGTTTGAACATATTGGAGGCATCCAGCGAGCCTGTTGCGCCACCGGCACCGACAATGGTGTGGATCTCGTCAATGAATAGGATGATGTCGTCGTTCTTCTCCAACTCGTTCATCACCGCTTTCATGCGCTCTTCGAACTGGCCGCGGTATTTGGTACCCGCTACCAGCGACGCAAGATCGAGGGTAACGACGCGTTTGTTAAACAGGATACGCGACACTTTTTTCTGTATAATTCGCAGCGCAAGTCCCTCGGCAATAGCCGATTTACCCACTCCGGGTTCACCGATCAACAGCGGGTTGTTCTTCTTACGACGGCTCAGGATTTGAGACACGCGCTCGATTTCTTTTTCACGGCCTACGACCGGATCGAGTTTGCCGTCTTCCGCCAGTTCGGTGAGGTCGCGACCGAAATTGTCGAGCACGGGTGTCTTTGACTTTTTGTTCGACTTGTTGGCGGGGTTATTGAAACTGCTTTCTTTTAGGCTGTCATCTTGTCCGGAATCATCATTGTAAGATTCATTCCGGGGAAGGTTTTCCATGAATTCTTCTTCGTTTGGCATCATATTCAGGTATTGTTCTTTTGCTGAATCGTAGTCGATCTTGAGTTTGTTCAGCAATTTGGTTGTGGGATCGTTCTCATTCCGCAGTATGCACAACAATAAATGCGCGGTACTGATTGACGTGCTCTGGAAGACCTTCGCTTCGAGAAACGTGGTCTTTAGGGCGCGTTCCGCCTGGCGTGTCAGGTGGAGGTTCTTCTTTTCATTACCGCTTTCTATCGCGGCCGGATTTGCCGGGCTCAGTATTTCGACCTTGCGACGCAGGTGCTCGAGGTCGACTGAAAGATTGTTCAGGATGTTGATGGCTTTGCCGTTGCCGTCCCGCAGAATCCCCAGCATAAGATGTTCCGTACCGATGAAGTCATGACCGAGGCGCAGGGCTTCTTCTTTGGAGTACGTGATGACATCCTTTACCCGTGGCGAAAAATTATCATCCATAATTCTAACTTGGTTCTCGTAAATGTACGTATTCGGGTATTGAAAAGCAATAACCGTTCCCATCGGTCAGCTTGTCAGCTAATAGACGAAAAATATCGTAAAGCCGACGTTAATTCCGTGGTAATTTATTAACGGCACCTACCGCGCTTTTTGTTGATAATTTAGGTTAAAAATGTCCGTTCGGGCACCCCTTAACCGGGTCGAAAACCTTATATTAGCGGGATTTTTCAAACCAAATAGTTTTAATTTAGCGAATTACGTTTATGTCTGACGGAGAAAAGTTGATCCCCATCAATATAGAGGACGAAATGAAGTCCGCCTACATCGATTATTCGATGTCGGTCATTGTGTCACGGGCGCTGCCGGATGTGCGCGATGGACTCAAGCCGGTGCACCGCCGCGTGCTCTTCGGTATGTATGAATTGGGCGTTTTGTCAAACCGGGCCCACAAGAAATCGGCCCGTATCGTCGGTGAAGTATTGGGTAAGTACCACCCACACGGCGATTCTTCCGTTTACGATACGATGGTGCGTATGGCGCAGGAGTGGAGTCTCCGCTACCTGTTGGTCGACGGCCAAGGAAACTTCGGTTCCATCGACGGCGATAGTCCGGCGGCGATGCGATACACCGAAGCGCGCATGAAGAAGATTTCAGAAGAGATGCTGGCGGATATCGACAAGGAAACGGTTGACTTCCAGTTGAACTTTGACGATACGCTGGAAGAGCCGAAAGTGCTTCCGGCCAAAATACCAAACCTACTGGTCAACGGTGCTTCGGGTATCGCGGTAGGTATGGCGACGAACATGGCGCCGCACAACCTGACGGAGGTCATCAACGGAACGCTTGCCTATATTGATAATCCTGAAATCGAGATCGACGAGATCATCGGGCACATCAAAGCGCCTGACTTCCCAACGGGAGGTGTTATCTATGGATACGAAGGGGTGCGCGAGGCCTTCAAGACCGGTCGTGGCCGCGTTGTCATCCGGGCAAAAACCAGTTTTGAGGAAGTAGAAGGACGCGAGTCGATCATTGTTACCGAGATACCCTACCAGGTAAACAAAGCGGAGATGATCAAAAAGACAGCGGATCTCGTAAACGAGAAACGCATCGAGGGCATCTCCAACATCCGGGATGAATCGGATCGTAACGGTATGCGTATCGTTTACATCCTGAAACGGGACGCGGTACCCAATGTCGTCCTCAACACCTTATTTAAGTATACGCAGTTGCAGTCGTCATTCAGTGTCAATAACATTGCGCTGGTGAAGGGACGTCCGCAGTTGCTCAACGTTAAAGACCTGATCCATTATTTCGTCGAACACCGCCATGAGGTGGTGGTGCGTCGTGCGCAGTATGAATTGCGGAAGGCAGAAGAACGCGCCCATATTTTGGAAGGACTCATCATTGCGTCCGACAATATCGACGAGGTAATCGCGATTATACGCGGCTCGGCCAATACTGACGAGGCGCGTGAGAAATTGATGGTGCGTTTCAATCTTTCGGATATACAGTCGAAGGCCATCGTCGAAATGCGTCTGCGTCAGCTTACGGGTCTTGAGCAGGACAAACTCCGCGCCGAGTACGAAGATATCATGAAAACCATCGAGCGTTTGAAAGCGTTGTTGGCGAGCAAGGAACTCCGTATGCAACTCATCAAGGACGAACTTATTGAAATGCGTGATAAATACGGCGATGAGCGCCGTTCTGTCATCGAGTATTCTGGAGGCGATGTGAGCATTGAGGATATGATCGCCGACGAAAGTGTCGTGGTCACGATCTCGCATGCGGGTTATATCAAACGCACATCGTTGAGCGAGTATAAAACACAGAACCGCGGTGGCGTCGGACAGAAAAGCGCCGGCACCCGTGACGCAGATTTCCTTGAACATATGTATGTGGCGACGAACCACCAATATATGTTGTTCTTTACCCAGAAAGGGAAGTGCTTCTGGATGCGGGTGTATGAAATTCCGGAAGGAAGCAAGACCAGCAAAGGACGCGCCATCCAAAACCTGATCAACATTGAGAACGACGATAAGGTGAAGGCGTTCATCTGTACGGGTAATCTTCGCAGTGAAGAGTACATCAACAGCCACTTCCTGGTCATGGCGACCAAGAAGGGACAGGTGAAGAAAACACCACTTGAACAATATTCACGACCACGTGCGAATGGCGTGGCGGCGATTACGATCCGCGAAGACGACGAACTGTTGGCAGCGCGCCTGACCACCGGTAACAGCCAAATCTTGTTGGCAGTGAAATCTGGAAAACTGGTGCGGTTTGAAGAGCACAAGACGCGTCCGATGGGACGTACGGCGTCTGGTGTGCGCGGCATAACATTGGCCGACGAACAGGATGAAGTCATCGGAATGGTGACAGTCAATGATCCGGAATCGGAGATTCTTGTGGTATCTGAAAAAGGCTATGGAAAACGTTCTGCCTTGGAGGATTATCGTATCACCAACCGGGGAGGTAAAGGCGTGAAAACGCTTAATATCACGGATAAAACCGGACAGTTGGTATCCATCAATAACGTGACGGATGAAGACGATTTGATGATCATCAACAAATCCGGACTCACGATCCGTATGGACGTAGCCGATCTCCGTGTAATGGGACGTGCCACACAAGGTGTTCGTTTGATTAGCCTGAAAGGGAATGACTCTATCGCGGCTGTGACGAAAGTAATGAAGGAAGAAGCGGCTGAAAATGCCGAAGTCAATCCGGAAGACGATGTGACAAAAGAACTACCGGCTGAAGGGTTTACCGCCCAGGCGCCCGCTACGTATGAGGATGCGGAAGACGACGCCGACGACTTCGAAAGCGAAGAAGAATAAGAACAACTAAATCTTGAAGTATATGAAAATCAATAGATTTTTCGTCGCGGCCGCAGTGATGGCCTCTGTTGCGGTTTCAGCGCAGAAAGACGAATTGAAGGCGTTGAAAAAAATCTACGCCAAAGACAAGCCTTCGGCTAATGACCTCCAAGAGTATAAAACGAATTTGACAAAACTCCAGTCGGTTGCGACAGAGGAGGGAGATAAGGTGTATGCGGCCTTCTATAAGGGTATGTATCCTTTATTGGAAATTGGTGCAGCAGGCACACCAACTCCTGAGCAACTGATGAAAGTGGCCTCGCCGGAGGCCGTTACCGAGTTCACATCTTCTGTAAACGGCGTACTAGAGTACGAAAAGAAGACAGGAAAGAAACAATATACCGACGATATTAATGAGACGTTGGGATGGTTCCGTCCGATGTTGCTTAGTTACGCAGTGGAGTTGGGCAAGATGCAGCAGTATAAGCCGTCTTCTTCTGTATTGTATAACATCTACCTTCTCGATAAGAAAGACCAGGAAAAGTTATACTACGCCGCCAATTACGCGGTTTTAGGGAAAGACTATCCAAAGGCACTGGAGTATTACCAGATGTTGAAAGACCTCAATTATTCGGGAGAGAAAACGCTCTTTTTTGCGAAGAACGTTGCTTCGGGCCAGGAAGAGAGTTTCTCGACCAAAACGGATCGCGACAATTACGTGAAACTGAAAACGCATGAGGCACCCCGGGATGAAAAAATTCCGTCGCAACGTGGGGAAATCTATAAGAACATCGCCTTGATTTTAATTGATCAGGGTAAAGTGGAAGAAGCCAAAAAGGCGATTAAGGATGCGCAATTGGCCAATCCGGAAGACTCTTCTCTCATCTTGAGCGAGATGGACTTGTATCTCAAAACGAAAGACATGGTATCGTATGAGCGATTGGCCAAGGAAGCCGTTGCCAAAAATCCGAATGATGCCAATTTGTTATACAATCTCGGTGTCATCAGTAATGAAGCCAACCGTAAGGAGGAAGCGAAAGACTACTACAAGCGCGCTGTTTCAGTTGACCCTAAGTATACGAATGCCTATCTGAACCTGGCGGTGCTAATGCTGGAACCGGAAAAAGACATCGTTGACCAAATGAACAAGCTGGGAACGTCTTCTGCCGATAATAAGAAATTCGATGCCTTGAAAAAACAGCGCGAAGATTTGTTCGCGTCGGTCATTCCCTATCTGGAAAAGGCGCACGAGTTGAGCAAGGAAAACCTCGACGTAGCGGAAACACTGCTTAACGTATATGGTGCTCTCGAAATGATGGACAAAGCCCGTCCGTTAAAAGAAGAAGTGCGGACGCTGCGGGAAAAACAACCCGCTAAGAACTAATTAAAAAGCCGCTTGAATGAGCGGCTTTTATTTTATATCACTTTTTTGATGACGCGCAATTTGTGCGTATGCCGGTTGGTCTCGGCATTGTAAATTCCAAGATGATCCAAGCGGTCGATTCGTACCCGGCCACTGGCATGGATGATGTAATTGTCATTCATGATAATACCCACGTGGATGATAGCACCTTCCTCATTGTCGAAAAACGCCAGATCGCCCGGTTCACTTTCTTCGATAAAACTCAACGCATCACCCTGAGTAGCCTGTTGCGACGCATCGCGTAAAAGGAAGTGGCCATTCAGTTTGTATACCATTTGGGTAAACCCGGAACAGTCAATGCCAAACGGGGTCTTACCTCCCCACAGATAGGGCGCGTTCAGATATTGGAACGCGGTTTCGACCAGTTGTGATTTGGGCTTTTTCCCAGTTACGCGCATACCTTCAAACGCAAACTGTTGTTTGTTGATTTCGGGTTGGCTGAGGAAGGATAAGGACGCACCGAGCGGTATGGGCATCAGGAGGTTGTTCCCCCAGGTGACATATTCGACCAAATCGGCATTGAGGATGATGGCGTCTTCAGACAACATCTCGTAATTCGCCTCTGAAATAACCTGGAATTGTTTCGTGTCAATCCAGCCTTCATAGCTGTCATACTGCAGTTTTACCTGCGTCCACTGCCTTTCCTGCGACAGCACTTTAAAATGCTCGCCGAACAACACTTGGGACACGATTTCGCTCTTATCACTGGGCTCCGCCCGCAGGGGAATGTTGGCCAGATTACAGATTCCGAACATCAGGACGTTTTACGTAATGAAACGCAAAGGTACACGCATTTTTTGGACTGCCGAAACGGACCGCCGTATTTAGGCGCGTTCGATCACGATGGCCGATGCGCCACCTCCGCCGTTGCAGATGGCCGCAGCGCCGATTTTCGCGTTGTTCTGTTCCAGCACGCTCAGCAATGTCACGATGATACGGGCACCGGAACAACCCAGTGGGTGTCCGAGCGAAACGGCACCTCCGTTTACGTTGATCTTTGCCGCATCAAGTCCGAGAATCTTGGCGTTTGCCAATCCCACTACCGAGAACGCTTCGTTGAATTCGAAGAAGTCGACGTCGTCTTTTGAGATACCGGCTTTGGCAAGGGCTTTTGGAAGGGCTTTCGCTGGTGCGGTCGTGAACCATTTTGGCTCCTGCTCGGCATCGGCGTAGCCTTTGATGTAAGCGAGTGGCTTGAGTCCGAGTGCCAATGCTTTTTCTTCCGACATAATCACGAGTGCGGCTGCACCGTCGTTTATAGTAGACGCGTTCGCTGCGGTAACAGTTCCTTCTTTCGTAAAGGCAGGGGCGAGAGACGGAATTTTGTCGAGGCGAACGTTCGTATATTCCTCATCTTTCGTAACCATGATCGGATCACCTTTCCGTTGTGGAACGGCTACCGGCACTACTTCATTATCGAATTTACCGGCCTCCCACGCCTGTGCGGAACGCTCATATGATTGGATCGCGAAGGCATCCTGTTCTTCCCTGGTGATGTGGTATTCGGTTGCGCACGCATCGGCACAAACACCCATGGCATTTTGGTCGTAGGCGTCGGTAAGTCCGTCTTTTTGTAGGCCGTCGATCAATGTCGCCGGACCGAATTTTTGTCCGGTACGCATTTGTACGTAGTGGGGGATAAGGCTCATATTCTCCATACCACCGGCTACGATTACTTCGGCATCGCCGGCCATAATAGCTTGTGCAGCCTGCGTTACCGCTTTCATTCCGGAGGCACATACTTTGTTTACGGTGGTGGCGATGACACTATCAGGCAATCCGGCGAAACGCGATGCCTGACGGGCAGGGGCCTGGCCAACACCAGCCTGTACGACATTGCCCATGATCACTTCGTCAACCGATTCCGGCGACAAACCGATTTTATCAAGCGCGCCTTTTATGGCCGTTGCACCCAGTTTAGGGGCAGGAACGGTAGACAGACTTCCGAGAAAACTGCCGATCGGCGTGCGGACGGCGGAAACGATGACAACTTTTTTGCTCATGGTGCAATATTTGAAGATGTATAATTATACGGTTTAAACGTTGCGAATTTAATTATTTATCAGGAATATATTTGTAGTGCACTAACGAAAATTCAGCGAAACAAAAAAAGGCCGTCGCACCGACAGCCTTTTTGAAATGGATTTACGTTCCTTAAAAGCGGTAACCGACACTTAAGCCAAAGGCGCGGATGCCACCCCAGCCGCCGTCCATTTTGACGGAGGCGCCGTTCGGGTTCGTTTCGAACTCTTCGTCGATGAAAGGAAGGTCGAATTCTTCTATGACGTCAAGTACCTGCGCCTGTTCGGCGGAACTAAGCGTCTGGGTCGTGGTGCCTTCGATTTTTCCGGAACCACTTCCTACGTGTCCGCCGATGATCCACCAGTCGATCAGGAAGTGTTTGCCGATGGGCCATTGGGCGCCCAGCATTAGACCGAAGGAATTACCGGTGACATCACCGCTCATGGTTACGACCTGATCGTCTCCGTTATCGTCTGTATATTCTACATTCACCGTTTCTGCTTTGAATTTGGTGTAACGATAATAGGGAGCAATGTAAAAGCCGCGCCCGTACCCTTTGCCTAGATACAGCCTGATTTCCGGTGTGATGGCCGTGTTGCTGATTTTTGCATTGTCGATGAGGAACTGTGTAGCATCGTCCGTTTCATCGACAAACGAATCGACATTGCTTTTGAATGGGATGTTCGACGACGGCATGAAGCGATACCCAAGTGCCACCGACCAGCGTTTCGAGAGCACGCGCTCGTACTGGAAGGAGTAGTTGTTAAAGACAATCGAGCTTAGATTGACTTTTAAAAAATTGTAGCGTCTGACTTCAGTGGAGTCGGTTTGGGCGACTGCGGCCCCGGCGCTGCACAAAAACAAAAAAAGTAGTAGTGATTTTTTCATTCTGTTAAATTTAGATTACTCTTGTTAAAAATAATAAAAAACCCGGACATATATCCGGGTTTCGCATTAGTTCAATTTTCGAATGAGCCGTTTTCGCGTGAGCAATGCGATAAAAGCTACCAACACCCATACGGGCCATGCGGTTAGCACGAAGAACACAAACCCTTCTAGCAGAAACCAACCACTTCGGAGGCTTTCCAACAGGCGAACGCCAAAGGGTGGCCGAAGCGATGCCGCGTTCTCGAAGTTAGGCAGCACCTCTGTTTTCAGTGATTCTTTTTGGTAGATGGCCAGAGTGACCGTGCTGAATGCAACGCGGTCACGTAGCGACATTTCGGAAATATACGCCTCGTCGGCGGCTTGTTGCCGGGCGGTGTTGTCGGATTCGGCGGCTACCGCGTCGTTGAGTTTAGCCCGTTTTTGGTCAATGGCTTTTTCAATCCGTTGTCCGGCGTTTTCGTTGCGGCGCTGGGTAAGGCGTTGTGCGATTAGGTCGAGGGAGGCGTCTTGCGCGTCAATTTCGCGCGTATCCAGAAATACGGCTTGTCGTCCAATTGCGGTGAGGACGGTATCCAGTGCTGTGTTCGGAACGCGTAACGTTAGCGTATTTTCAACGGTGTAGCGTGTGGTTTCTACAACGCTGTCGAGGCTGATGGAAGCCGTTTTCTTTTCCGCGACGTCGCTTCGAAGGTGGGTGTGCGTGACAAAGCCTCCGAAGCGGCGCACCGTACCTTCGATTTTCTCGGTGGCGTTCGCGACATCTTTTACGCGGAAGCGAATGTCGGCGGTTCGGATAAATTGGTGTGGAGGCAGATCAGGTGCAACGCTGGTGGTATCGGCGGAGGCAAGGTCGCTGGAAGCCTCCATGGATTCGAGTTCGCGTTTACAGGAAACGGACAGAATGAGCAGTCCGGCAAGGGCAAGGGGTGTTACATGGGTTTTCATACATCCTTTTTAAAAATGGAACAATCGGGTTTTCAATTCGTGATCACGCGTAGTGTTGTTCCATCAAAAGGATTCGGTTTTCGTTAACGTTTCGACGCGTACGAAAAACCGTGCCAGACAAAAAAGGCGCAGTAAAAAACGAGGCTATCGGCGAATCGAGCGGATGACGGCCGTTGAATCACAGTTGAGTACGTCGAGGATGACGCGTTGGCCTTTGGCGTTCTTGCCTTCGATAATGTATAGTTTTCCGCTGTCGATCGCAACCTTACTCTTGTCAAAGTCGACGTTTCCGTACCGTAGTATGGCGGTGACACCGGCGGTGTCGAGCCAGCCTTCGGAAAGCGTTTTTTGCGCTTCCGCGGAATACACGCGGTCTTTGCTCCGGATGTTATCGAGCGTGCGCGCGTTGGGCAGGTAGTTGAAATCCTGTCCGCGTTTGTTGAAAATGGTGACCAATAACACGCATCCGATCAGGAAGCCGGCGAGATAGTAGGCGAGACGTTGGTAGAATTTCATGGGGGCAAAGATAGGGAAAGGAGTTGGGAGAGAGGAGAAAAGAAAGAGGAGAGAGGAGAGGGGAAAGAAGAAAGAGGGAAGGGAGAGGGCCAGATGTCGAAAAGGAGACATTTCGTAAGTGACGTCTTGGAGACACCCGAAGCGGAACGACTATGTGTGGGAACGTTCCTAATCTACTTGCTTGATACAGCAGTAGGTCGACCGATTTTTTTCTCGTAAGCTGGGTTGGATTCTACTCGTTCGTTTTGGGGATTTGGGTGTTGCTTTTTTTTTCTCTTGGCTGCTCGTGTCGGGTTACGTGACTCTAGCTTTTCGTCTGTAAAGTTTAACAATTAGTGCGGTTTTCCCGTACTTCCGGTTCAGGAGGATTTCGTAAGGGACCCATGCGCCCCTCCCCAAATCCAAATTACATATTTCCGACGACACCATTTTACGGGAAAACCGCCTTTTTTGTTAAAAGTGTGGAGTCGGTTTTCGCTTAGGTTTTGCAGGGTGTTACCTTGTTGAAGCAACCGCGTTAAGGATGACAGCGGCAGCCTTTTTGCCTCTGTGTCCTTGATGGGAAGGAGTGCGTCTGGAAGGGACGATTGGCGCAGGGACCAGGCAAAAAGCTATAGCGGACAGCCTGGCACGAGGCAGTGGACACGTGCCGATAGCGGAGACGTCCGCCGAGGGCAACGCCCCAAAAACTACCTATGTTACGAGCAGGTTGATGTCTTGGTACGGAAGGTTGAACCAGTCGCCGACGGCTTTGTTGGTCAATACGCCGTGGTAGCAATAAACGCCGTTGCGGAGGCCGAAGTCGTTGCGGATGGCGTGCTCGAGGCCGCCGTCGTCTGCGATTTGCAACAGGTAGGGCGTGATGATATTGCTGATGGAGATTGACGCGGTTTTGGAATAGCGCGACGGGATGTTGGGCACGCAATAATGGACGACGTTGTGTTTGACGAAGGTAGGACGCTCGTGTGAGGTCACTTCAGAGGTTTCGAAGCAGCCGCCGGTGTCGATGCTGACGTCGACGATCACGGCTCCGCCTTTCATGTGTTCGACCATGGTTTCGGTGACGACCACCGGACATCGGTCTTTGCCGCGCATGGCACCGATGGCAACATCGCAGCGCCGAAGTGCTTTCAACAGTGCTTTCGGCTGTATCGTGGACGTAAAGACGCGGTGCGCGAGATGATGCTGTAGTCGACGGAGTTTGGTGATGGAATTGTCAAATACTTTCACGGATGCGCCGAGTCCAAGTGCCGCGGTCGCTGCGAATTCGCCAACGGTTCCGGCGCCGAGGATGACGACTTCCGTAGGGGCGACTCCGGTGATGTTGCCGAAGAGGAGCCCTTTACCGTGCTGGTTGTTGATCATCAGTTCGGAGGCGATGAGGATGGAAGCAGTGCCGGCGATTTCGCTGAGTGATTTTACAGCCGGATACGAACCGTCGTGGTCTTTGATGTACTCGAATGCCAGCGCCGTGATCTTCTTTTTCTGCAGTGCTTCGAAATACGACATTTTGCGGGTTTTGAGCTGGATGGCGGAAATGACGACCGATTCGTCCTGCATCATCTGTATCTCGTCGATGGTCGCGGGTTCTACCTTGAGGATCATGGGACAGGAAAATACCTTGCGCGTATCGGCAGTGATTTCGGCTCCGGCGTCGCTGTATTCCCTATCGGAATAGCTGGAGGTGAGTCCGGCGCCGGTTTCAAGCACCACCCGATGGCCATGTGACACGAGGGAACTGACCGCGTCGGGTGTGAGGCAAATACGTCGTTCCTGGAAGCAGGTCTCTTTGGGAATTCCGATCAGGAGGCTGCTGCGGGCAGGCCGGATTTCGAGTTTCTCCTCCTGGGGAAGCAATTGTTGCTTGGTGAACGGCGTAAGTGACATGAAAGACCTGTGTTTGACCCGTCTAATTTATAAAAAAAGGGTTTGTGTCGACACAATATTATCGTAAAACCAACTGACGGCGCCCGTCGGGCAGAACCGTCAGGTCGATGACCGAATAGGCAGGGGGCAGTAGGTTCGGCACTTTCTCGGCCCATTCGATGAAACAGCGGTTTCCCGATTCGAGGTATTCGTCCATTCCGATGGCAAAGGCTTCCGCCTCGTTTTTCAATCGGTAGGCATCGATGTGGAAGACGGGGTCGCCGTGGTCGGTACGGTATTCGTTGATGAGGGAAAACGTAGGACTACTGGTCGCATCGACGACGCGCATGGCTTTGCACATGGCGTTGACGAGCGTGGTTTTGCCGGCTCCCATCACGCCATTGAGAACGATGACGGGATGGGACGCGGATGCAAGTATGTCGGCGGCGACACGGTCGATTTCTTCAAGAAGGAAAAGGCGCTCCATGGATCTTATTTCGGGTTGAGCACCAAACACGGCACGATCATTTCTTCGAGGGATATGCCGCCGTGTTGGTAGGAGTTCCGGTAATAGCTGACATAGTGGTTGAAATTGTTGACGTAGGCCAGGAAGTGGTCGTTTTTCGCGAATATATACGAACTACTCATGTTGATGGAAGGCAGTCCGATGCGTTTTGGGTCTTTAACCGCATAGACGTCGCGCTCTTCATACGTCAAACTGCGTCCGGTTTTGTAGCGGAGGTTGAGACTCGTGTTTTTGTCACCGATGACCTTTGACGGGTTTTTTACATTGATGGTGCCGTGGTCGGTCGTCAGTATCAGTCGGAACCCGAGTTTTTGCGCCTGCTGGATGATTTCGAGCAGGGGTGAATTGCGGAACCAACTCAACGTAAGTGAACGATAGGCCTTGTCGTCGGCGGCCAGTTCTTTTACCACATCCATTTCGGTTTTGGCGTGTGAGAGCATGTCGACGAAGTTGTAGACCACGGTTACGAGGTCATTCGATTTCAACGACTTGAAGTTGTCCGACAGTTTTTTGCCGCCAGCCAGATTCGTGATTTTGAAATAGTCCTGTTTGATGTTGAGTCCGAGTCGTTTGAGTTGCGCTGTCAGGAATTCTGCTTCGAACAGGTTCTTTCCTCCTTCATCGACGTCGTTCTTCCAGTATTGGGGAAATTGCTTTTCCATTTCGGTGGGAAGGAGGCCGGAGAAGATGGCGTTCCGAGCATATTGTGTTGCGGTGGGAAGTATGGAATAATACGCCACTTCTTTCTCCAATCGGTAGTGGTTGGAGACGACGCCTTCGAACGTCTTCCATTGGTCGTAGCGAAGGTTGTCGACGACCACGAAAAGGATGGGACGGTCTTTTTTCTTGAGTTCAGGCACGACGAGTTCCCGGAACAGCGTATGCGACATGACCGGGCGTTCGGCCTTGGGTTCGAACCAATCCTCGTAATTGCGTTCGATGAATTTGCCGAATTGGCTGTTGGCTTCGACTTTTTGTGATTCGAGGATTTGTATCATCCCCTGGTCTTCGATGTCATCGAGTTCGATTTCCCAGAAGAGGAGTTTGCGGTAGAGTTCGATCCAGTCGTCATAGGTGCGGACCATTCCGAGATCCATGGAAATCTTGCGGAATTCCTTCTGATAGTCGAGGGTAGTCTTCTCCGATACCAACCGTGAATGGTCGAGGTTTTTTTTCAGGCTCAGGAGGATCTGGTTCGGGTTTACCGGTTTGATGAGGTAGTCGGCGATTTTGGATCCGATGGCCTCTTCCATTATGTATTCTTCTTCGCTTTTGGTGATCATAATCACGGGCGTGGCCGATTTACGCTCTTTGATTTCCTGAAGCGTTTCGAGTCCGTTCATGCCCGGCATGTTCTCGTCAAGGAAGACGATGTCGAAGTTTTCGCGTTCAAAAAGGTCAACGGCATCGCGACCGTTATTGCAGGTCGTGACGTCATAGTTTTTCTTTTCTAAAAAGAGGATGTGGGGTTTGAGAAGATCGATTTCGTCGTCTACCCAGAGTATTTTGATGTTGTCCATGATTTGCTCGTTACCGGTACGATTTCTACGGCGCAATTTAACATTTATTGCGCGGGTGGGTCTTAAAATTCTGGTAAAGGTGATGGAGAAGGAGCGAGCAGCGAGGAGCAAGGAGCAAGGGAAGAAGAAAGAAGAAAGATGTATAACTGGATTCTAGCCTTGAATTAGACAATGAAGAACAGGAGGGGCGGGTAGGAGGTTTGCAGGACCCAATTTGTGAGTATGTTCAATAAACTGTGTCAATTTACTTTTTTAGTAATTTAACACAGATATGGAAAACGAGAAATTTGATTACGAAGCATTTAGTAAGCGTCTTATTGATGACATCCGCCACG
>JAIXYI010000011.1 GCA_027490305.1 Flavobacteriaceae bacterium | reverse complement strand
TCATCGCGCAACACCGAGTGAGCATAACCGATTGCGCTTCCGCGGAAGCGATCGCCGAAAAGGTACAGGCGCTTGAACACCTGCACTTCCCGTCCATCGTCGAACGGCTGTTATCCTGATTCCTTCCATCCAACACCTCTCTTTCCATGCATACCGTACATCTTTATACCGACGGCGCCGCTAAAGGCAACCCCGGACCCGGCGGCTACGGTGTGGTGCTCGAACAGGTGGGCACCGGCTACCGAAAGGAATTCTATGAGGGCTTCCGGCTGACGACCAACAACCGTATGGAGCTGCTGGCGGTGATTGTCGGACTTGAAAAGCTGAAAAACCCCGGAACGGCTGTACTGGTCGTATCCGATTCAAAATATGTGGTCGATGCCGTCGAAAAGAAATGGGTGATGGGTTGGGAAAAGAAAGGATTCGCGGGTAAGAAGAACCCTGACCTCTGGCGTCGTTTCCTGAAAATCTACCACCAACACAAGGTCGATTTCAAATGGATCAAAGGCCACAACAACCATCCGCAGAATGAGCGCTGCGACCAATTGGCGGTCATGGCGTCGCAACTACCGCAGTTGTCGGTTGATTTTTTCTATGAGAAAGAAGGGGGCGGCACCTTACTTCCATAAATAAAAAAAGCCGTGCATTACACACGGCTTTTCTTTTTAAACTGCTCTTCTTAGCAAAACTCGTCGAACGCTTCTTTCAGGTTCTCCGCAATCATCTCGGCGGGGCGGCCTTCGATGTGATGGCGCTCAAGCATGTGTACGAGTTCACCGTCTTTGAACAACGCCATGCTGGGCGACGAAGGCGGGAACGGGAACATGTGTTGGCGTGCCGCATCAACGGCTTCACGATCGACACCGGCGAAAACCGTCAGTAGTTGATCGGGTTTTTTGCCGTGGTCAAGACTCATGCGGGCGCCCGGACGGGCATTGCGGGCCGCGCATCCGCAAACCGAATTCACGACCACCAACGTGGTGCCCGGCTGCGACAGGGCCGCTTCAACGGCGTCGGCGGAATATGCTTCCTGGAAACCCACTGCCACTAACTCGTCGCGCATGGGTTTTACCATTTCTTCTGGGTACATACGATATATATTTAAAGATAAATCACTGCAAAGATACGTATCAAATGGCAAATGCGGTGCAAGTGTACACGCCGTGTATCGATGCAAAAACCCTCCCGTTTATTTGGTCGGGAGGGTGTCGGGCTTGCGCCTGTTTTATTGGGAATAGGTGTCCGCACCAAGCAGTTGTTTCTTCAACCTGCGGACCCGCTGCGAAGGATGCTTTGGTAAAGATAGTATATGTCGAATACCTGTTCTTTATATCTAATAACGAGCAGTTTACATGATTTTTATGTGCCTTTCACCGCCTCCACCGGAATTTGTACCTTTGGCGCAAATCCCGTTTATGAATTCGTTTCGCTTCTTTTCGCTCTTCCTATTCGTTCTAACGACTGTTTCGGGCCACGCACAGGTATACCGTTTCAAGGCCAGCAGCTACAGTGTGATCGAGATGCAGCCTAACGGAAAATGGGGCAAATGGTCAGAGCCGGTGCAGTCAAATGTTGTCATCACCCTTGATGGCAAAAAAGACCGCATCATCATCGACTCCAGTGAAATGCAGTTGTTCAAGATCGAAACCTACCTTGAAAAGGTCTCAAACGAGACCGACGACATCGTGTCATTTGACTGCCGCGACAACGAAGGTTCCCTTTGTACCATCCAGATCGTGACGCGCAAAAAGCAAAACAACCGACGACAGATCTACATCAATTACCATGATGTGAAATTCGTCTACAACATCTACGACTAAAGCGGCACCGTAACGCCGAATGCAATGTTGTAGGTGTTGAAACCGGCGTTCGAACTCTGCAATCCGGCATTGGAGGTGTGGCGGTAATTCGGCCTGACGTCGAGCGTCACATCACCCAATTTGTAAGCGACGCCCAGCGCGAATACATCGCAAAAAGCAAAACCTTTCGACAACCGCTCGGTTTCGGTATCGGTGAACATCGGCCCGACATTCGCCATAAAATACACGTTGAGTCGCTTTGAGAAATGGCGCCGCACAAAAAACGAGCAGTTAAGGATATATTCGTTGATGTCTTTCAACTTCGTATATTCATCCCGCTTCTCTTCATAATTCGGCTCATCGGGCGTAACGAAGTACATATTGAGCAATTGGTGTGTGGCCCGGTTATACTCCGGTTGAAGCGCCACCTGGTATTCCCATCGCGCGCCGGGGTTGAAGCTATAATACACCTGTGCCTGGAAGTACCGGTTGGTATAACTGTAGTCTTTCTGCGGGAATTCATTCCCCACGCCGTATAGGAGTCCGCCTGACCACCGCCGAACGGGTGCATCCTGCGACCAGGCAGCAAGAGAAAAGGCCAGTAAAAGAAGGAAAAAACGCTGTTTCATGGCAGGATTATCGGGCTAAAGATACGGGTTTGCGCTGAAATCAAATCGTTACCTTTGCCCCGATGGATGCCCGTTACCCAAAAGAAGCCAAACTCAAAAGCCACGACGCGATCGGCCGCCTGTTTACGGAAGGCAAATCTGTGGCGAAGTACCCGTTGCGCCTCGTGTATCTGCCGCTTGATGGGGCGGACGGACATCAGGTGGGCGTATCGGTTTCGAAAAAGTACTTCCGGAAAGCCGTCGACCGGAACTATTACAAGCGTATCCTTCGGGAAACCTACCGCACCCGAAAACAATTGTTGGCGCCGTTGCACACCTCCTATGCCGTGATGCTGTTCTACCAAACCGCCGATCGTCTTCCGTTTGCGCAGGTCGACGCGCTTATGGAGGCGCTGCTGCACAAGTTTGTGGCGGTAGCATCCCGTGAAAACCCCGACAACACACACTAAAAATCCGGAAGGTTCGTTATCTTTTAGCCAACTTTCACCTACTTTTTGGTCGTATTGCGTACATTAGTGCGCTTTGTTTTTTTCCACAACGAAATGACTATGACGCGTTCCCGTTTTTTCAGGCGAAGATATATCCTCCCGTTAGCCGCTGCCGGCATTTTTGTCGTAGGGAGTTCTTTCAAGGATGACTTTTTCGAAATCGCCAAACAGCTCGAGATTTTTACCGAAGTCTATAAAGCCGTCAACATGAACTATGTAGACGAGACGAATCCGGGCGAACTGATGGATAAGGCGACGAAAAGCATGCTCGCCGACCTCGATCCGTATACGAACTACTACAACGAGCAGGATGTCTTAAGGTATAAGATCAACAACACCGGCGAATATACCGGCATCGGGGCACTTATGACCCGTAAAGACGGGCACCTCATCGTGCGGGAACCGTATAAAGGAAATGCGGCCGATAAAGCCGGGCTCAAAGCGGGCGATGAGATCGTGAAGGTGAACGACATTGACGTTGTCGATTTTAAAGACGACGGCGCACAGTTGTTCCGTGGCGGCAAGAACACCAAATTCAACATTACCTATATCCGCCAGGGAAAAACCGCCACGACGCAGTTGGTGTTAGGGGAAGAAAGCACAAAAGCCGTTCCGTATTTCGCTAAAATCGATGAAAAAACGGGTTACATCGCATTATCGCAGTTCACGCGCACGGCGTCATCGGAAGTGCGGGAAGCACTCGAAAGCCTCAAAAGCCAGGGAGCCGAACGCATCGTGCTCGACCTGCGCGGCAATCCGGGTGGTTTGTTGCAGGAAGCGGTGGCCATTTGCGGCTTATTTGTCCCGAAAAACGAGGTGATCGTGACCACCAAATCGAAGGTCGAAAAACACAACAATACCTACCGCACCACCAAAGAACCCATCGATACGAACATTCCGTTGGCCGTGTTGGTCGACGGAAAAAGCGCCTCGGCCTCTGAAATCGTGTCGGGAGCTTTACAAGACCTTGACCGCGCCGTAATCATCGGTACGCGAAGTTTCGGAAAAGGACTCGTGCAACGCCCGATGGACCTGGTGTATGGCGCACAGGTAAAAGTGACGATTTCTCGCTATTACACGCCTTCCGGACGCTGCATCCAGGCATTGGATTACCGTCACCGCGATGTTGATGGGAAAGCTGTTCGCACCGATGCGACCAAATACAATGCCTTTAAAACGCGTAAAGGACGCACGGTCTATGACGGCGGAGGTATCCAGCCGGATGTCGAAGTCGCGAATGGACAGCAAAGCGCCATAGTGGAAGCCCTCCAAAAGAACGACGGTGTCTTTGATTACGCCACCAAATACTATTACGCCAAACCCAATCCGGGGGAAGCAATTCCGGTTTTATCGGATGCCGATTACGCCGACTTCCGCCAGTTTGTAAAAGCGAAGAAACTGCAGTACAAAACGGAGACGGAGGTACAACTGCGGCAGGCCCTCGAAACGGCTAAGAAAGAAAAACTGGACGATGCCATTTCGGCCTCCTACAACCAACTGATTGCGGCACTTGAAAAAGGCCAGGACGACCAGTTGAGTAAGTTCCAAAAGGAAATCCGCAGCCTGATACTTGACGAGTTGATCAAGCGCTATCACTATAAGGAAGGTTTGTATAAGTACTATACAACCGCCAACCCGGAAATCAAAAAGGCCACGGAATTGCTCGCTAATTCGGCCGAGTACAACAAAATCCTGAAAAACTAATGCGTCTATTCACCTGGGTGGCCTTGCTCGCCGCCGGATTTCTTCACGCACAGGAAGAGATCGTCCATTCTGTTTATTTCGAAACCAACAAATATGCCCTGCGGGAGGAGCAGGCGAAGCAGGTGGTGGCGTTTATCGCGCAAACCGACAGCACGCGCATTGAATCCATCCAGATTTTTGGGTATACCGATGATGTGGGGAAAGACGATTATAACAAGAAGCTCTCTACCAATCGTGCGAACGCCATCCGCGACAAACTCATCGACAGCGGCGTCAAAAACAAGATCATCGTAACGATTGAAGGCAAAGGAAAGGTGCTGATCGACGACGATATCGTAGATAACCTGCCGGAAGTCCGTTCTAAAAACCGTCGGGTTGACGTGGTGCTCAACATGAAACCGCTTCCGCCTATTGAATTGCCGGGCTTCTACACCGAGCTACAGAAAAAACACATTGTCGGCGACCACATTTACCTCGAGAATCTCTTGTTTGAACGGGGCAGCAGTAAACTTACCGCGAAGTCAAAGGCCGCGCTTGACAAAATTGCCTTGTTCCTGCATCGGCATAAGAACATCGAATTCGAGATACAGGGCCATGTCTGTTGTGTTCCTCCCTACCAACGCGAGGCGATTGATCGTGATACCAAGAAACGCCAACTTTCACAGAACCGCGCGCAAAGCGTCTACAAATACCTGATTTTCCGTAAAATCGACAAAAAACGGATGACCTTCAAGGGTTACGGCAACACCGTCCCTTTGGGCAAAGGCCAGGAGTACGACCGCCGCGTCGAATTCGTCATCACCAAAGCCTAACGCCGCACCATCCGGATATGTGGGATGTCGTCTTCCGGATACACCTCGCCCACAGCCGTAAAGCCCGCATTTTCATAGAACAGCTTGAGATACAATTGGGCGGAAATGGTGACGTGCGTCTCCCCAAACCGGTCCGCTATCGCCTGCAACGACGCTTCCATCAGCGGATAGCCCCATTTCCGGCTGCGAAACCTGGGGTCAATGACCACGCGCCCTATTGACGCCTCTTCGAAGTAATCCCCGGGGCGAAAAAGCCGTGTATACGCTACAATTTCGCCTTCATATTCTCCCAACACATGCAGCGCTTTCGGGTCTTTCCCGTCAATATCCTGATAGGCACAGGTTTGTTCTACTACGAATACTTCGGAGCGCAGTTGCAGCACCCGATACAATTCCAAAAGCCCTAACTCCTCAAAGGTGCAAACCCGTAGTGTCATTCTTTTTCGATGATGCGAAGCGACCGTATACTCGCTTCCAGTTCGTGAACCATATCGCGTTTCTGGGCCGAAGGCGCGTAGCAAAAGCCTTCTACTATAAGGCAACGGCGGCGCTTGCGATCAATAATCGCGTAGTTGATGAAAGGCCCGTTCATAAAGTCGTTCCGCAATTCCCATGTGCCTTTTGTTTCATAGGCGCGTCGGCCGCAAAGGGTGGTAGAAAGGAAGTACGGCGCATACGATTCTTCGGTGATGATACGCGAATGGCGGGCCCGACCGTGTATGTACAGACGACCGACCGAGTCGCGCGCCCGGATGATGTTGCGGGCAATATCTGGTCCTTTCTGGATGCTGCGTAGGGGAACTTTGTAGATGAGCAAACTCGAACTCCCACTCATCACGTCGCGTTTCAGCCACACGAAATTGCGCCGTTTCATGGCATATTTATAGTCGCCCGGAACGGCAAGGGTCACGCCGAATTTCTTCCGGATATGGGTGTCGTCGAGCCGATGGGGTTCCATGTTGCGGATACTGGCGTTGATCTCACCCGCTTTGAACACGCGGATGATGCTGTCGGCATTCAGTTCGAGCGTGCCGATGATGTCTTCCGGCGTACCCGAAAGATGCACCGTGATCTGGGGCGAGGCATATTCGTCGTGTTCGATCCTGAAATCGGCTTCTTTCTGTTCTTTTACGATGACCAGGTTGCGGGGTGCGTTCCGGAAATCATCCAGAAAGCGGGGGGCGTATTGGTTGATATTGAAAAGCGGTTCCTCCTGGGGCAGTCCGTCAACCGGCGCCGCCAGTTTCTTCCGAAGGCTATCGCCTACTTCGCCGTTCCAGAGCGGATCGCTCATGACGACAACGAGTGAATTGATATTTCCGGAGGTGTGTCCGTCGTCCTGCGTTTCTTTCGTGCCACAGGCCGTCAAAAAAGCCGCCAGAAGCGCGAATATGAACCAAAAAGGGTGTTGGCGTGTATCCATAAAAAAAGCGGTTGTTAACCGCTGATTTTAAGTTTCATTCCGGGTTGAAGTTCGTCGCCCTTGATGCCGTTCCAGCGTTTGATATCCGATACCGTCACGCCCGACTTTTTGGCGATGGTGAAAAGCGAGTCGCCTTTCTTCACCAGGTAATGTTTCTGACGTGCCGCATCCTTCTGTGCAGCGGCCACATCGTGTTTCGGGTTTTCCTTCAGGATGAGCAATTTCGATCCGACCGTGATGCTGTTGCCTTCGATGGCATTCCATTCCTGTATTTCAGCAACCGTTACCCCATACTTACGGGCAATTAGGCTCAGGTTGTCGCCTTTTTGCACGATGTAGGAAGTCGAAGGGACCGCAGGCTCTTGCTTAGTGTTATCCGCTACGATGGCCTCTCCCTTTACTTTCAGGCGGGCGTCGAGCATTACGTTGTTGTCCTCGATGTTGTTCCAGGCTTTCAGCTCTGTAACTGTAATCCCGAACTTGCGCGCAATCGACGAGAGATTATCGCCTTTCTGCACGACGTACACATCCGGTTTGGCCGCATCTGTCGTTTTAGGTTCGGATGTTGCTACCGTTTTCTCGGTTTTCTCCGGTTGTGGTGTCGTTGCCGCTACCGCTGTGTTGTCTTCTTTGGCGTCGGTGTAAATCCGAAGTTTCCGTCCGAGTGGCGCCGAGTTACTTCGCAGGCGGTTCCATTTCTTCAGTTGGGCAATTGACACACCGTACCGTTGCGAAATCTTGCCGAGCGTTTCGCCGCGCCGCACCTTATGGTACTGCAGATCGGCTACTTCCGTCTTCACAGAGGCGGTGTCACGGGAAGCCAGGCGGGCACTGTCACGCTGTTGTGTGTATTGGTAAAAAGGTCGCTCGCGGCGCGCTGCTTCATGCTCTACGTAGGCATAAATCTTGTCTTCGTTGGAGGTGAAGACGCCGATTTTGTCGACCGGCAAACGCAGGTAGTGCATCTGGTCGGTATACGCCGGAATGGTGTTGAGTTTGTAAGACGGGTTCAGTAACTGCAATTGCGAAACCGGTACATCGAGCAAATCCGACAACTGCTTGAAGGTAATCTGGCGGCGTACCGCGACCGTATCGGTTGCAAAGTGCTTGATGATTGCGCGGTTCGGCACGATACCGTGTTCTTTGTGGTAGGTGTAGATGTACATCGTCGCCAGGAACGCCGGAACATACCCCTGTGTCTCCTTCGGAAGGTTGCGGCGGATGTTCCAGAAATTCTCCTGACCGCCCGAGCGACGGATGGCCTTGGCCACATTCCCCGGACCTGAATTATACGAGGCCAATACGAGATCCCAATCGCCGAAAATCTTATACATATTGCTCATGTAGCGGGCGGCGGCATCACTGGCTTTCAGCGGGTCACTGCGCTCGTCTACGTAGCTGTCGATATCGAGGTTGTATTCTTTACCGGTCTGGTACATGAACTGCCACAGTCCGGTAGCGCCCACGCGCGACACGGCTTTCGGGTTGAGGGCCGACTCGACAATCGCGAGGTATTTGATTTCGAGCGGAACGTTGTATTTCGCTAACGATTCCTCAAACACCGGGAAATAGTATTCTGACAGCGCCATAAGCCGTTCGTAGGCTTTTTTGCGGTTTTTCAGGAAGGATTTGATCAGGTTTTCGAGCGCCGGGTTGTATTCGATATTGAAAGGCGACTTGGCGTCCATTTCCTTCAGGCGCTTCTTCAGCAATTCCGTCGAGAGTTCGTAATCGACCTTCTCATCGAGGTTGATGGTGCGGATATCATTTGACAGCTCGGTATAGAGATCACTGTTCGCCAGCTCGTTCATCCAGAGGCTGTCGACACAGGTAGCAATCTTATGCTCGACAAAGGTGGCTTTGATCGAATCGAGATAGGAAATCTTAGGCTGTTGGGGTTGTACTTCAGGGGTTGACTCGCCTCCCTGGGCAAAGGCCCCGAGGGAAAGGGAGAACAGCGCTAAGAAAGAACTTTTTATTCTACTCATAACTAAATGTTACATGTTATTGTGAAGCAAAGAGTTACGTCTTTTGCAAACATAACAGTAAATAACTGCAAAACCTGACGTTTATTGTTAAATATGCAATCTTTACTCCTGGATGGCCGCGATTCCCGGAAGGGTTCTTCCTTCCAGCATCTCCAACATCGCACCGCCTCCGGTAGAGACATAGCTCATTTTGGGCTCAAGTCCGAACTGCTTCACGGCCGACACCGAGTCGCCTCCTCCCACCAGAGAGAAAGCACCGGAACGGGTCGCTTCGGCAATGTCATTCCCGAGCGAAATGGTGCCATGTGAGAAATTCTCCATTTCGAAAACCCCCAACGGACCGTTCCAAAGGATAGTTTTCGAGGCGAGAATTACCTCGCGGAAACGCTTCAGTGATTCCGGACCCGCATCGAGCCCCTGCCAACCGTCCGGAATGGCATTCACGGCTACGACCTGCGTATGGGCGTTGTTATCGAAGGCGTCTGCCGCCACGACATCGACCGGCAAGTGCACCTGCACCCCGCGTTCTTTCGCTTTCGCGAGGATCTCTAGGGCCAGTTCCTGCTTGTCGTCTTCACAGATTGAATCGCCGATACGGCCGCCCTGCGCCTTGATGAAGGTGTAGGTCATACCGCCGCCGATGATCATGTGGTCGATTTTATCCAGTATGTTCTCAATGACCGTAATCTTGGAAGAAACTTTCGATCCGCCCAACACGGCCGTAACCGGTTTTTCGGAATTCTTCAGCACTTTTTCCAAGGCCTCGATCTCTTTCGCAAGAAGCATGCCGAACATCTTCGCATCCGGAAAAAACTTCGCGATGATGGTGGTCGAAGCATGGGCACGGTGGGCTGTTCCAAAGGCGTCATTCACATACACATCCCCGTAAGAGGCCAACTCCTTCGCAAAGCTTTCGTCTCCTGCTTCCTCTTCTTTGTAAAAACGCAGGTTCTCCAGCAACAGGACTTCGCCCGGCTGAAGCGCCGCCGCCGCCGATTGGGCTACAGGTCCGCGGGAATCGTCTACAAAAAGCACCTCGCGACCCAGTACTTCCTCGGTTTTCTTTACGATGTGACGAAGCGAATACTTGTCTTCTTTCCCTTTCGGACGACCGAGATGTGACATCAGGATGACGCTTCCGCCGTCGGCCAGTATCTTGTCGATGGTCGGTTTCGCGGCTTCTATCCGGGTAGCGTCGGTTACGTTGAACTGCTCATCGAGTGGTACATTAAAATCGACGCGGATCAGCGCCTTCTTTCCCTTGAAATCAAAATCCTGGATCGTCTTCATGTCGCGTTTTTGCTGGTTTTTTTTAAGAATTCACAAATATAGGCTTTTTTACGGAAGGGAAAACCGGCCCTACGCCAACAGAAAAAGGCCGCAATGGTGGTCGCGGCCTTCTCCGAAAATAATCTAAATCAATCTACTACTATCGTTAGTGGCGTTACGCCGATCTGTCTGAAATAGTGTGGAGGCTCCGGCATGCCGCAACTCACTCCGACATGCCTGAACCGCCCGATGGCGCCTGAGTGCCACAGGACATCCATCCGATGATACAAAGGAACAGCGGTTTGGGGACGTGTGGAATTTTTTGAGGTAAACGGGAAAAAACGCGCGGTAAACGCAGGCTTTTTGCTATTCGAGGGCGTGTATCGCGGCCAAGAACTCCTTTTCGTAGCTCGCGCTAATCGGGATTTCAGCGTCCCCGATGAATACGGTTTTGTTCCGGATGCGGGTGATTTTGGCCAACGGTATGATGAACGACCTGTGTATACGGAAAAAGCCCGTCGCCGGTAGTTTCTCCAGGATCACCTTCATGGTCATCCGCGCGACGACCGTGCGTTGTCCTTGGATGTGTATTTTCAGGTAGTCGTCGAGTCCTTCCACAAACAAAATATCCGCAATCGGGATTTTTTGCAGGCTGTAATCCGCCCGGATAAACAGATAATTCGCCGCAGCGTTTTGATTTTCGAGCTCGTGTTGTTCCCGCACCCGCTCCATCGAGGCGGAGAAACGGTCGAAGGAAAAGGGTTTCAACAGATAGTCTGTCGCGCGAAGGTTGAAGCCTTCCACAGCATATTCCGAATAGGCCGTCGTGAACACCACCATGATCTTGTGGGGAAGTTTCTTGTGGAAGTCGATGCCCGTAATGGACGGCATGTTGATGTCGAGGAACAACAGGTCAACCGGATACTTCCGCAGGTATTTCAGCGCTTCATCCGATTTGGTAAACGTCTTCTGCAGGTCGATGAACGGCGTTTTTCCGCAGAAATTCTCCAGCACTGCCAGCGCAGGCGGTTCGTCGTCAAGGGCTATGGCTTTGATCATCATATCTGCAAGGTCAACTGGATGGTGTAACTTTCCTCGTCTTCGGTCACCGTCACCTGATGCCGCTCGGAATAGAGCAATTTCAGCCGTTCGAGCGTGTTTTGCATGCCGATTCCGCTGTCAGATTGTATCGAGTGTACTTTCTTGTTGAAACAACGAAGGGTAAGATCGGCATCGGTGAGCGCGATTTTAATGTCAATTTCGGAGTTTTCCTCGGGATTCACACCATGTTTGAACGCATTTTCGATGAATGAAATCAAGATCAGCGGTGCAATGGTCTTACCGATGCTGCTTCCCTCGACCTCATAGCGTATCGCCACGGTATGGCCCAGCCGCGACCGCTGTAAGGCGATGTAGTTGTTGATGTAGTTGATTTCCTTCTCTAACTGGATTTCGTCCTGGTTGGCGTTGTGCATGATATAGCGCATGAGCTCCGACAATTGGATAATCGAATCGGCCGTTTTTTCGTCTTTTGCCAGCGCCAGCGAGTAAATACTGTTGAGGGTATTGAAAAGGAAATGAGGGTTGATTTGTGCTTTCAGCCAGGAAAGTTCCGCCTGCATTTTCTCGTCACGGGTTTTGAGGAAACGCGCGTTGACGGCAATACATAGGCAGCCGATAAGTCCGACGATGTACACCAGTAAGGTATGCTCGTTTTGCGTGGGCTTACCATGGAATCTGTTAGAATGATGCCCGTGGCCCGATGCCATCCGGTTCCATTTTCCGTCCGGAAACGGCATATCGTGGGGCGGTTGCATGCGGGCGCCGATAATGTCTTCGAACGGACGGTCAAGGAAATGGGAGAGCCACAGGATGATGAGCATGACCAGCACAATGATGGTAAAATACGCCACATATTTCCCTTTAAAATAGAGCCTTGGCAACAAGTAGAAGTAGTTTCCGTAAAAAAATACCAGCAACATGGCATAGATCACAAAATAGGTGCGGTCATGGCCGCTGCGAACCAGGTTGGGCCAGTGCAGCAGACCGCCATCCGAACTGAAAACATACGGCAGGCACATGAATGCCAGACAGATGCAAACATGCAATAGGATGGTGGTTGGCGACAGACTTTTTTGTGACATTGCCACAAAAGTAGTCGGATTGTTATGGGTTTCGAAAAAATAGCGGTGAACGGGGCGTTTTTGGGGGCGTTACAACCTTTACGCTCCTGACGGCGTCGGAAACTTTGGCTATATTTGCTCATGCACTTTCGGGATGTCCTCGGCCAGGACCACATCAAAAGCCATCTGACCACCAGCGCCGATGCGGGTCGTATCGCACATGCACAACTCTTTTGCGGCCCAGAAGGGAGTGGCACGCTTCCTATGGCTGTCGCGTACGCGCAGTATGTGCTGTGCCGTAATGTGGGAGGCGAGAACGACGGCGGAAATGCGGCTTGCAACCTGAAATTTGACGGACTTTCACACCCGGATCTGCACTTTGTGTATCCGACCGTGACGACAGAAGACGTGAAGTCGAAACCGAAAAGTGTCGATTTCCTTTCTGATTGGCGGCAGTTTCTTTCGGATAACCCGTATGGCGGTTTACTCGATTGGTACCGCCTCTTGGGATCGGGCAACAAACAAGGTGAAATTCGGGTAGACGATGCCCAGGAAATCATGCGTATCCTGTCGCTCAAATCGTATGAAGGCGGATACAAAGCCATGATTATCTGGATGGCCGACAAAATGAACATTGCGACGGCCAATAAACTCCTGAAATTGCTCGAAGAACCCCAAGATCGCACGCTGCTGATCCTGATCGCGGAAAACGAGGAGGATGTGATGCAGACCATCCGTTCGCGCTGTCAGGTACTCACCTTCGGCGCGCTTCCGGAAGCGGTAATCGCGTCGGCCCTGCAGTCCAAAGGCATCGAGGCATCCAAAGCCCGCACCGTGGCCCACCGGGCACAGGGAAATTTCAATAAGGCGCTGGAGTTGTGTGGAGAAGATGGCGAAGAGGCACGGTTTGAAAAATGGTTTGTCGACTGGGTCCGATCGGCTTTTCGGGCGAAAGGAAATGCGGCTGCCATACAGGACCTGATCCGGTGGAGCGAAGAAATTGCGGGATTGGGCCGGGAAACGCAGAAGAAATTTCTCTTGTTCTGCACCGATATGTTCCGCCAGGCCTTACTGCTTAACTATCGGGCGGAGCCGCTGGTATTCATGGAGCCTCAGGTCGATTCTTTCAAGTTTGAGAAATTTGCGCCGTTCGTGCACGGCAATAACATACAGGATATTTTCAATGAATTGTCGGATGCGCTCTACCACATCGAACGCAACGGAAATGCCAAAATCATCCTCACCGATCTATCGATCAAACTCACGCGACTTATCCATAAAAAATAAACGATATGCTTGAAAATCCTGCCTCGAAACTGGTATTACTGCTATTGGCCGCGGTGTTCATCCAATCGGCCTACGACAAAATCATGTATTGGAAAGGCAACCTCGAATGGCTGAAAGGACATTTCGCGCAGACGCCAATCAAGAATATGGTTCCCTTTTCACTTGGACTCATTCTCCTGTTGGAGTTGGCATCCGGAATATTCTCGATCGCTGGTTTTCTGGAGTTGATGATTAACAAAAGCCGCACGTTTGGGCAATATGGAGCGATACTGTCATGCCTCACGTTTCTAGTCCTCCTCATCGGACAGCGAATGGCGAAAGACTACGACGGAGCCCGTACCATCGTGATTTATTTCGTTCCCGCAGTATTGTGCGTATTTTTTCTAGGTAGCTAATCGACTGCCTGTGAGGTCGCTATGAGGCCGGCTTTGTACAGTTTCAGTTCGTCCCACGTGAAACGGTCGCCGTGGCGTTCCTTTAACGGCCCGAGTGACGGATCTTCGTAACCTTCGAATACCTGTGCCAGCTCCTGTATTCTCTCTTCCGGCAAAACCTCATGCAAGGCGATGGCCCGCGCCTCTACTAGTTTCGCGATGTGTCCGTTAATGGTTTGCGTAGTGAGGCTTCGCAACTCAGCGATTTCGCGAACAGACCGTTTCTCGCACCACAATTCGTAGGTCTGTATTATCGTCGATTTTTTCTTTTCTGCCGGCTCTTTCTTGCCTTTCCGCGCAGATGGACGGTCGTCTGATCCGTTGCCGCCGTTTGCTTCGCGATACGCGTCCCGCACGCGCTTTCGGATGGCTTCGCGGTAACCGGAATGGTTCTCGGTAAGCGTGGTTTTCTCTAACGGTCGGCGATCGCGTATGACCGCTACCATGTCACGCGCCCGGAACAGGCGCAGTATCCGGATGGTGAGTTCGTTTTCCAACTCCTCGAGTTCCTGGTAGAATTGCCGACCTTTCTTCCACCGGGCCACTTCCTCCATTTTCCAGATGACGGCTTCCAGCACCTGTTCCAACATCGGCTGGAAGTACGTGATGGCCGCATCAAGTCGTTGGGAAACAAAGGATATATCGGGCTCCGCAGCGCTGAAAAGATGGGCCAGTTGCGACTGGAATTTACGTGCAGGCTCCCCGCACCCGGCTACGGTGTTTAGCTGTTGCTGCGCCCACGAGGCTTGTTTCGCCTTCTCGCCTTTGCCCTCGCGCCGATAGGACTCGACATGTTCCCGCCAGGCGGCGATCAAGGTATCCCATTGGAAGGTGTCGAGCAGGAAATCCCTGATAAACAGACGGCTTTCCAATTCGAAGGTCGCTTCAAGCGTAGCGTGGTCAGCCTTCTGCGACGCAAAATCGACGACATCGTCATCCGTTCGCATCCCGTTCATCCGCATGGGAGAGAGCAGCACGAGTCCGTCAAGCGATCGCAGCCGTGAAAGTGCCACATAGGCCTGTCCGGGCATAAACACATCCGAAACATCCAACGCGGCCCGGTCGAAAGTGAGTCCCTGGCTTTTGTGTACGGTAATCGCCCACGCGAGTTTAAGCGGGTATTGGACGAAGGTTCCGATGACGTCCTCCATAATTTCTTTGGTATTCTCGTCTACCGAATAGCGAATGTTCTGCCATTCGTACCGCTCTACCTGGATGGTGGTGTTTTCGTCTGCGAAATACACGAATATCTCGGCCTCTGAAAGGGAGCGGACGACGCCCATTTTTCCATTAAAATACAAGCGTTCATGAGACGTATCGTTCTTCACGAACATCACCTGGGCACCTAGTTTGAGTACCAGTGTTTCCTCAATAGGGTAGATTTTATCCGGAAAGTCGCCCGTGACCTCTGCCCGATAGGTTCGAGGTGGTTCGGGAATGGCTTCCAACGTCTTGGCATTCAGTGTGTCGGCTTTTGCATTATGCGTCGTCAGCACAATGTATCCGGGGTTTTGGGCCACTTCGAAGCCGGGCCGAACATGGCTATTGAGCCGTTGCATGCCCGACGCGGTTACTTTATTGTGTCGCAGGTCATTGAGGATATCGATAAAAACGGCGTCAGACTGGCGGTAAATTTCCGTGAGTTCGATGTAGACCGGTGGCTGGCGCTCGATGGCTTTGGCATGGAAAAAATAGCGGCCTTTGTAGTAGCGGCCGAGCAGGGCCCATTCTTCTTCTCTTACGACAGGCGGTAGTTGCTGTAAATCACCTATATACAACACTTGCACCCCGCCGAACGGACGGTTGTTTTTTCGGGTGTATTGCAACGCAAAATCGACTGCATCAAGCAGGTCGGCCCGCAGCATGCTTACTTCGTCAATCACCAAAAGTTCCAATGCCGACAGCACCGCCCGTTTGGGGGCGCTCATCCTGAGGTGCCGCTTGAGCGACTGTCGGGTTTCGGCACGAAAACGCTCGGAAACGTGTGGCGCGATGTTATCTGGCACGAAGGCGGAAATCGGGAGGCCGAACATCGAATGGATGGTCACGCCGCCCGCGTTGAGCGCTGCAATGCCGGTGGGTGCCACGACCACAGTGTTCTTGTGCGTCGTACGGATGATTTCGCGTAAGAGCGTGGTTTTACCCGTGCCGGCCTTACCTGTCAGGAAAAGCGAGCGGTGCGTTTGATTGACAAAACGAAGCACGTGCCGGGCGGCGTCTGAAAACTGCTGCATGGCACAAAAGTAGGGATTGACAGGGGATTGATTTTACGGTTTTCCCGTAAAAAAAGCCCCCTTTTCAGGAGGCTTCTCGTTAGTTCTTTTTCTCTTCTTTCTTGGCTTCCGGCTTTTCTTCCTTCTTGCCTTTGTATTTTTCGTTCACCAGTTCGGTGACCTCTTTGGTGATGTCGTAGCTGTCTTTTGCATACAACACAGAAGGGGAATCACCGGTTCCGAAGATGTAGTCATAGCCTTTTTCCTTGCCATACGTTTTAATGACCTCGCGGATCGACTTCTTCACGCTGTCCATTTCTGACGCATGCTGCAGTTGGAGTTGCTGCGACACTTGTTGGGCGGTGTACTCAAGGTATTGTTGTTTTTTTGACAACTCAGCGCCTTTCTGCTGGGCCCACGCCTGTCCGTTTGCACGGGCGTTCTGTTCAAAGCTGGCGGCTTCGGCTTTGAAGTTGGCTTCCTCGACTTCAAACTTTTTGCCTATCTCCTCGCCTTTGGCTTTGTATTTCTCAGTGATGTCTTTGCATTCGATGCAGTCTTCCATCATTTTTTCCGTATCGATATACGCGGTTTTGACGCCGGCGGATGCATTAGTCGTTTCTTTTGTCTCGCATGATACTGCCGCAGTGGCAATGGCGAGCATAACAAGGATTTTTTTCATGTCTCGGTTTCTAAATTTAAGCCCTCAAAAATAGGAAAATTATCGGGGGTTGGTTGTGGTTGCGGAAGCCCTATTTTATGAAATAAGCAATCGCTATGCTATTTCTCTTCTTTATTGTTTGTCTCTATAGAAAATGACGTGTTTTTAGCGCTTCTACGCCGCTTCTATGCGCGAGCCATGGTATGATGTGGTGTGGGCATATTTCGTCAAGCAGCGTGTTTTATAGGCTGTTTTTCGCTTTTTTAAGCACGTAAATCAGCGAAGAGTACTCCCCGGTGCGCTTTGCCTTGCGATTGGAGCGCCATCCTACCCGAAAAGCAGATAAAAACCGCATACTACCGTTTTGATACTTTTCAGAGAGCAGGCTAACGTAAAACGCATCGAATTTCATCGGCAACACCTCAACCAATTCGAAAGATGATTCAGTGGCCAACGCACGGATAGCAGTTTGGGAAAAGTGCCATAGGTGCCGGGGCACATCATACGCCGCCCAAAACGTGCCGTAATAAAACGCGTCATACGACCTGAAATTCGGGACGGCCACAAAAGCGACGCCGCCAGGCTGCAGCAAGCGATACAACTCGTCAAGCTGGGCCTTGGGATCCGGCACGTGTTCGAGCACATGCCACATGGTGACGGCGGAAAACGTCTCTGCAGGAAGCGCCGATGTGGCGTCCGTCAAGGTCACGCCTTTCGACTGCGCTATGGCCGCCGCTTTGGCGTTGGGTTCAAAACCGGTTACCTCCCATCCCTGCGCCAGGGCTGTTGCGAGAAAATCGCCCGTTCCGGCACCGATATCGAGTAGTTGTCCTTTAGTAGCAAAACGGTCAATCAAACGACATTTTTGTTGAAGGGCATAGGATTTTACCAAGTGATAGACACGCTCGAAAAGGCTCCTCTTCCCGTCGGTATGGGAAATATAATCCTCGCTCTCATAATACCGCCCGAGCGCCTCAGCGGCCGGCTGCGGGTGCGTGGCCAACAGGTCAAGACGTTCACTCCGGTAAACCGTAAACAATTCACGGGATACCGAATGGTCGGGAATTTCAAGATGAGGCGTAAGATCAGGAACGTGCATTGGAAAGATAGTCGTCTTTAAGTTTCTTAAGGTATTGGGTCGCTGTAGCCAACCAGAGGGAGTTGTCACTAAGGCAATCCTGATTAGAGGCGTCAACCATGGAAAGCGCTACGAACCGCGACTTCCCCGCATTCAGTTCGCCTGCTGTTACCGTCACCGTCGGGATGTAGTCGGAGGTACGGAAGTATTTTTCAAACTCGGCTGCGTCGTATAACAAGATTCGGAAACGGGAACCCGAGATGTCGACTTCAAAGACTTTCTCCGCCATATTGTTTTTTTGGAAACGGTAGGTGAGAAAATCCTGGAAGTACACATCTTGCCGCGTATCTTCAAAAATGAAAGCGTTCAGGGGTGCGGAACCAATTACGTTCTTCCCGCCTTCGCGAATGACATAATCGGGAATCGTATCGCGATCGCGCATCGTCGCGCAAGAGGTGGTCAACAACATGACGACTGTGGCTAGGCCAGTAAGAATGCGCCCTACACGCTTCCGTTCCACGTGAAACATCTTCATCGTCCCATATGAATTAGTAATACAGAAATATCACTCGGCGACACACCGCTGATGCGCGACGCCTGTGAAATGGTAACCGGTCGGATGTGTTTGAGCTTCTGCCGCGCTTCAATCGACATCGATCGCACTTTGTCGTAGTCGAAACTGTCAGGTATCTTTACATCCTCCAGTCGTGTTAACTTGTCGGCGTTGTTGCGTTCGCGTTCGATATAGCCGGCATACTTCACCTGCACTTCGGCCTGTTCGAGTATTTCGCGGTCGGGCTGGTGCTCGTTGATATAGGCGGTCACGCTTTCAATCGTCATCAAGTCGTCGAGATCGACTTGCGGGCGTGAGAGCAATTTAAACAGTTTGTCTGATTGTATAATCGGAGCGGATTCTTTCGTTTCGAGAATCGGGTTCATCTCCGTGACGCTAACGCTGGTGTTTCGAAAGAACTGCACCATCTTCTCAGCTTCGGCAAACTTGTGCTCCATACGGCGCATGCGTGATTCCGATGCTAATCCAATTTCGAAGGATTTGGGCGTAAGACGAAAATCGGCGTTATCCTGACGCAGCAACGTTCGATATTCAGCTCGTGAGGTAAACATCCGGTAGGGCTCTTCCGTCCCTTTTGTAATCAGATCATCGATCAATACACCGATGTAAGCCTCATCGCGACGTAGCACAAGCGGCTCCTTCCCATGTGTTTTCAGGTGCGCGTTGATCCCGGCCATGAGCCCTTGCGATGCCGCTTCTTCATACCCTGTCGTTCCGTTGATTTGTCCGGCGAAGTACAGGTTCTCCACCAATTTGGTTTCGAGTGTATGTTTCAATTGCGTCGGCGGAAAATAGTCGTATTCGATGGCATAACCCGGGCGGAAGAATTTGACATTCTCAAAACCGGCTACCGACTTTAGCGCCTTGTACTGCACATCTTCCGGCAGTGAGGTAGAAAAGCCGTTTACATACACCTCAACTGTATCCCAGCCTTCCGGCTCGACAAACAGTTGGTGTCGTTCTTTATCGGCAAAGCGGTTGATTTTATCTTCTATGGAAGGGCAGTAACGCGGACCGAGGCTTTTGATCC
The DNA here is from genome assembly GCA_027490305.1 of Flavobacteriaceae bacterium. GTDB lineage: Bacteria > Bacteroidota > Bacteroidia > Flavobacteriales > Flavobacteriaceae > Flavobacterium. The sequence goes on along the minus strand of JAIXYI010000011.1, from coordinate 57,138 downwards.
GACCGTTGAACATGGGCGAACGATCAAAACCTTCCCGTAGGATGTCGTGCACGTCATTCGATGTATAGGTCATCCAGCAGGACTTCTGGTGTGCCAACGGGCGTGTTTCGTCTGAATAGGAGAACTTGTCCGGACGCGCATCGCCTTTCTCTTCGTTCATCTTGGAATAATCCAACGAGCGACCGTCGACGCGTGGAGGTGTACCTGTCTTCATGCGTCCGGCTTCAAAACCGGCGCGCACCAGATCTTCCGTAATCCCGAAAGACGCACTCTCTCCTGCCCTCCCGCCGCCGAACTGTTTCTCGCCAATATGGATGAGTCCGTTCAGAAACGTTCCATTTGTCAACACTACCGCACGGCCTCGTATTTCAATTCCAAGTGAGGTGCGAACACCGCAGATTTTCCCTTTCTCGATCAACAATCCTGAGACCATCTCTTGATAGAAGTCGAGGTTGGGCGTGCGCTCTAACATCAACCGCCACTCTTCCGCAAACCGCATCCGGTCACTTTGCACACGTGGCGACCACATGGCAGGTCCTTTCGACTTGTTCAGCATTTTGAACTGAATAGCCGTCTTATCCGACACAATGCCCGAGTAACCACCCAATGCGTCAATCTCCCGAACGATCTGTCCTTTCGCAATGCCTCCCATAGCGGGGTTGCACGACATCTGTGCGATGTTCTGCAAACTCATCGTCACCAACAGGGTTTTCGACCCCAGGTTGGCGGCAGCGGCGGCAGCTTCAGAACCGGCATGCCCGGCTCCTACTACAATCACATCATATACATCTTGAAACATATCGAAAGTGTTCCACGTGGAACATCTGTTGGTTTGTTATGGGTTGTGTTCCACGTGGAACATCGCAATCTTCTCCTCTTCTTTTGTCCGCATCAGCGTCTCGTCCTCCGGCGACTTATCTTTGTAACCACAATAATGAAGAACGCCGTGCGCCATTACGCGCAGCAATTCTTCTTCGAAAGCCACGTTAAAATCGATCGCGTTCTCTTGTACCCTCTCCACCGAAATGAAGATGTCGCCACTGATTTCATTGCCGAGGGAGTAGTCAAAGCTGATGATATCTGTCAGGGTGTCGTGTTGCAAATACTGAACGTTTATCTCGTGTAAGTATGCATCGTCACAGAACACATAACTGATCTCCCCTTCCTTCTTTCCTTCCGATTGTATCACACGCGAAATCCAATCGCTATAGCGCGGTTCATTCGTTAGTTCAAAATCAGATTCGTAATTAAAGGTTATCATTTCCTTTGAAATATTCCTGCACCTTTCGGTTGTAATTCGCGCGCAAAGGTAAGGTTTGCCGGTTTAATATTTCAATACTGTTCAGGTACTGTTGCAAAGCAGGGTCGATCGGTGTGGCGGTATTCGTAAACTCCTTGCGGTTGGTTTGTGACTGGCGCTTCTTTTCTTCGCCTTGCTGCTGCATCGCTTTCTCCAATTTCAGCAACTCTTGCTTGGCGTTGAACATCCGTTGGAGAGTCTCATTACGGAACCCTTTGTTGAGCAACTGCTTCTCAAGTACCTTCATCTGGTTCACGGCGTTCTGTCCGGTGCCGCCCATTCCCTTTTTCTCCAACTCCCGCTCGAGCGCCTCGCGCAATTGCCGTTGCTCTTTGTAGATGCGCATGATCTCTCCGGCCTGTCCTTCTCCATCTTCTCCGTTCTCACCTTCGCCTTGGCCGGATTGTCCTTTACCGCCAGGTTGTTTACCCGACTTGCCGTCTTTACCTTGTTTGCCGTCACCGGGCTTCTCACCTTGCCCTTCTCCCGGTTTCTCACCTGGCTTTTCACCGGGTTTATCGCCCGGTTTCTGCCCTTGCATGCTCTGCTGCATCTGCTGGCCCAATTGTCCTTGCTTTTGTATAATGTCGGGCAACTGCATACCTTCGCCTTGTCCGGGCTTTGGCTTTCCTTGTCCCATCATGCCTGACATCGACATCTGCATACCGTTCATCACATCGCTCAACATATCCGCTAAACGGTTGGCGGCAGCGGTAGCGTACTGCTGATTCGTGACGCCTTTCGGCACATTTCCTTCTACGAGATTGTCAAGCGATTTGTCAACGTTGTAATGCACGTTGCCCACTTCTTCTGTAATCGTTTCACCAATCTTCGGATTGCGGAGCGACATCGCAAACAAACTATCGTCTACGTGCACAAACTGCTGTTTGAGGTCTTGTTGGCGTTTGAGATTCTTGTTGTAGGATGGGGAACTCCGTTTCAGTTCCCGAAAATCTTTCATCAAATCCTCCTGTGAAAACGAATACGCCACCAGGTTGTCGAGTATCTGGCGTAGCGTTTTGATGTCCTCATCCATCTGTTCCATTTCGCCTGATTGCATCGACTGCATCATGTTCGCGCTCATTTGTTGCATCTTCCGGGCGGCACTTTTCTGCTTTGGCTTTGCGCCCGCCTTGTTGTCTTTTTGCAACTGATCAGATGCATTTTTCATGTCTTCGTCTACCGCCTTTTGCATCTCTTCCGACTTCGGGATATCCATGGGCGACTTCAGCTCCTGATTCTCCTGTTGCAACTCCTTCAGGTCTTCCTGTATCTTGTCGAACTCCTTCTGGATCTCGTTCTGCTTCTCCGCCGTATTCTCTTTATCGTTGTTTGCGAGCTTTTCCTGCTTCTCCGACAAATCCTTCAATTTGTTCGCCAGTTGTTCTGCTTTCTTCTGAACATAATACCGTTTCGTCAACTCCACCAATTGCTGCAGGTTCTTTACCTGATTCTTCGAGCTTTGTTTGAGTTGGTCCATTTTCTCCATCAACTCTTCCTGACGGATCTTATCGTTGAGTTCCTTAAGCTGGTCCAACAATTTCTGCGTCTCTTCCGAGAGTTTCTCGTTCTTTTCGATGCGGTCTTTGAGCTCCTCTTTGAACTCGTCTTTCTTATCTGTCTTGAACTCGTCGAGGTTCTTCTTGAGTTTCTCTGAGAACTCCTTCATCATCTTATCCTGCTGTTCCTGCCGCTTGATGAACTCGTCAACCTTCTTTTGATCTTTGAAATCGAGGTTGTCTTTCTGCTTGGTCAGGTTCTGCAATTTGTCAAGCTCGTTGAGCTGCTTGTTCTGTTCTTTGACCGACTTCTCCAGCCCGTTCATAGTATTGTTCTGTTGTTGGAACAACTGGTCTTCCTTCTCTTCGTCAGTCGCGATACGGTCTGAGAACACGGTCGAACGCGACTTCTTATAGCCGTGCGGTGCATCGTTATCCGACACCTCAAAATAGTACTCATACGACACGCCCTGCTCCACCGGAAGGTTCGCTGGGAAGGTAAAGATGAACTGGTCAAACAGTTCTTTCTTTACAGGAAGCGCGGCCTTCTTTGCCAGGTTTTCCTTTCCCTGTGGATAATACACGATATGAAGTGCAGCCAATCCATAATCATCGGCCACACGTCCAACCAAAACGTCTTTCGCTACCTTAAGGCTATCGGGTGCATTGCCCACGTTGATCGACGGAAACTGGTCTTTCACCACCGACAACTGATACGTCAGTCGCTCATGGTGGCGTACCTTATCGTTTGACGTCAACACCTGGTAATCGATCGGCTGTTGGATCGTGCGTGTGAAGCGGAAGCGGTTGCCATCTTTCGCAAACGGAAAACTCGCGTCGCCGGTCGCCCATTCTACCGCGGCCGTTGCGACGGTACCGACATCCCATGTAACGCGTGCCCCTTCCGGCACAACGGCATTGCCTGTTCCTTTGATGGTTTGGGATGGACGACGGAGATAGGATGGGAAATCCACCCGCATCACAAAGTTTGAGATCGCCGGCACTGCCACGACCTGTAATTCATAATCGCGAGACGGGATGTTATTGGCCTCCACGTGGAACAATTCCGTCCCGGATGGTTTTTGAAACCGGTACTCGAACAATCCCGGCACGACCGATTCCATCGAATAACTCTCGTCACCGATGAAGATCGTTGCATCTTCCGGGACGATACGACCCACGGTTCGAACCTGGAACACGAAGTCACTTCCCTGCTCGGTTGCCAGGCTTTGGTTCACCACCACAAACCGGAACGGCGCCGGTGGCGTATACGAGGTGCGGAAATGCACCACCCGATCCAAACTTTGTTTCAATACATTCCCGTTTCCAGAGATATAAAACACCAAAAAGAAAAGCACGGGCAACACTGCCAAAGGAAGGTATTTGCGGTTCTTTCGGTAGTTGACCGCGTTCGTAAACGGAATCGGTTGCAGGGTTTGCGCTTTCTGTGCAATCGACGCGAGAAGTAATTCCGACTTGTTGGCGTCGCGCGACAACTGAAGAAAGTTGGTGAGTTTATCCGATACTTCTGAAAAATGCCGGCCGATGATGGCCGATGCCTCGTCGTATCCGATCCCCTTCTGCAATTTGAAAAGACGGGACAACGGAAACAAAATGTAGCGTCCGAGCAGAAACAACTCTACAAAAACGAACGCCCAAAACAGCACCGTGCGCCCCGACGGACGGAGCCAGAGGAAATATTCCAGACATAACGTAAAGAGAAAATACAGCAATCCGAGTCCTGTAAACAACAGGATACCCCTCAATAGCTCATTGGTGTAGTACTTCCGGATGAAGCCCTCGAGTTTGTCGTAAATGATTGTAGAATTATCCACCGTGCGGTTCACATTGTTAATAACTGATAAAAGTAACAATTGCGCCGGAAAGTAAGTGTTAAACTTCTCCCTATCGCCTGCGTTGTCCATGCCCATGCCTTTGTTGTATCTTTGCCGAAATTTTCGAGTCATGAACCGACCGGTACGCGTTCGCTTTGCGCCAAGTCCCACCGGCCCACTCCACATCGGAGGGGTCCGCACCGCCCTTTTCAACTACCTTTTCGCCCGGAAACACGGGGGTGTTTTCTACCTCCGTATTGAAGATACCGACCAAAGCCGGTTTGTTCCGGGTGCGGAATCGTATATCTTCGAAGCGCTTGAATGGTTGGGCATTGCGCCGAGTGAAACCGTTGGGAAGAATGAAAAGTTCGGCCCGTATCGCCAAAGCGAGCGAAAGGAACTCTATCGTGGCTACGTGCAGCAACTGCTCGATTCCGGATGGGCGTATTACGCATTCGACACGGCCGAGGCACTCGACGCGCACCGCAAACAGCACGAGGCAGACGGAAAAACCTTCATCTACAACTGGCACAACCGCGAGAAACTCGATACGTCGCTGCGACTTACCCCGGAAGAGGCGGCAAAACGCATCGCTTCCGAAGAGTACGTCGTACGCTTTAAAACACCCGTAAACGAAGTACTCGAACTGCACGACCTCATCCGTGGGGATGTGAAATTCGATACCAACCTGCTGGATGATAAAGTACTGTTCAAATCCGATGGGATGCCGACCTACCACCTCGCGAACGTGGTAGACGACCACCTCATGGAAACGTCGCACGTGATCCGCGGTGAGGAATGGCTTCCTTCCCTCCCACTCCATCACCTGCTTTACAAAGCCTTCGGTTGGGAGGCACCGGAATTCGCCCACTTACCGCTCATCCTGAAACCCATCGGGAATGGCAAGCTGTCGAAACGCGACGGCGACAAAATGGGATTCCCGGTATTTCCGCTCGAATGGACAAGTGCTGACGGCGTATCGTCAGGCTATCGTGAAGCGGGTTATTTTCCGGAAGCCGTTGTCAATTTCCTCGCTTTATTGGGTTGGAATGATGGCACGGATAAGGAACTCTTCTCGCTTGACGAACTTGCCGACGTTTTTGATCTGTCACGCGTGCACAAAGCCGGCGCGAAGTTTGATCCGGAGAAAAACAAATGGTTCAACCACCAATACCTCATCCGCCAGGACGACGACACGCTCGCCAAAGCCTTTGCGCCTGTGTTGTATGCGAAAGGAATTGCCGCCGACTTCGGTACGGTCGCACGCATCGTATCACTGGTAAAAGAACGTGCGGATTTCGTATCGGATCTGTGGGAACTCTCCTCCTACTTCTTCGAGGCACCGAACGCCTACGATGAAAAAGCAGCGAAGAACTGGAAAGACGACACGTCTCCGTTGATGGAACGTTTGGCGGAGGTAATCGAGTCGGTAGCTGACTTCACCTCTGCGACGCTGGAAGCGACCATCAAAGACTGGATGGCCCAACATGAAATCGGCATGGGCAAAATCATGCAACCCTTCCGTTTGAGCCTGGTGGGCGCGTTGAAAGGCCCGCACCTGTTCGATATTGCGGAAGTTATTGGAAAAGAGGAAACCCTGCGCCGCATAAGGGCTGCCGTGGAATACTTCGGGTCGGAATCGTAACCGCGAAACGTCATTTTGTAACTTTTGTCTGAAGGGCGCGTATAAACACCGTTAACCTTAAATCAGACAAAATGGATTTTCCTATTCCGCTTATCGTGGCCTTAATCATCGGCCTCGTCATTTTCTTTTCGTGTTTCTTTACCGTAAAGCAACAGTCGTCTGTTATTATTGAACGCTTTGGGAAGTTCCAGAGTGTGCGGAATTCAGGATTGCAACTCAAGATACCGATCATCGACCGTCTCGCCGGACGCGTAAACCTCCGGATCCAGCAGTTGGATGTCGTGATCGAAACCAAGACACGCGACAACGTCTTTGTGAAAATGAAAGTCTCGGTGCAGTTCAAGGTCATCCAGGAAAAGGTATACGATGCGTTTTACAAGCTCGAATACCCACATGACCAGATCACGGCCTACGTTTTCGACGTGGTGCGCGCCGAGGTACCGAAATTGAAACTGGATGATGTGTTCGAACGCAAAGACGACATCGCCATCGCGGTAAAACGCGAATTGAACGAAGCGATGACCACCTATGGGTACGACATTATCAACACGCTGGTAACGGATATCGATCCGGACATCCAGGTGAAAAACGCGATGAACCGAATCAACGCGGCCGATCGCGAGAAAACGGCGACGGAGTTTGAGGCGGAATCAGCCCGTATCCGCATTGTGGCCAAAGCAAAGGCAGAAGCTGAAAGCAAGCGTCTTCAGGGACAAGGTATTGCCGACCAGCGTCGGGAAATTGCGCGCGGACTCGTGGAAAGCGTGGAAATTCTGAACAATGTAGGGATCAATTCGCAGGAAGCGTCTTCCCTCATCGTCGTTACACAACACTACGACACCTTGCAGCAAATTGGTTCGGATACGAACTCGAACCTGATCCTGTTGCCGAACTCACCACAAGCGGCCACCGACATGCTGAACAACATGGTCGCATCGTTTGCGGCATCGAACCAGGTGGGCGAAATGATGAAGGCCACCAAAGCAAGAAAGCCTAAATCATCAGACTCCGGCGAACGTCCGCACGAAGATGAGCAACACGCTTAACTAAAAAAGAGGTCCGATGGGCCTCTTTTCTTTTTTAGTTTTTCGACGCGGTGACGCTTTGTTTCAACTGCTTCAGTTTTTGCTCGAGCGCCTCAATGACTTCTTCCGCCTTCACATCGGCTTTTGACACGAGATCATCGAATGATTGGGTGAAGTCTTTCGAATCACCTTTGAACTGGTCCTTCAGCCTTTCGTAAAGTTCATCGTATGTATCGTCGAGCGCTTTTTTTCCATCTTTGATACCGTCGCGAATTTTTCCACGGGTTTTTGATCCTTTGTCAGGAGCAAACAGAATTCCGGCGGCAGCACCGAGTGCGACACCTGTCAAAAGTGCGATAAGGAGGTTCGAACTGTTCTTTGACATGGCTTTGTATTTAAAGTTGAACCTAAAGTTACATTTTTTACGCCAACCGTGCCGTTAAGACGCCGTTAAACCTCAAAAATGAAAATAACGCATTCTAAGAAACGATTGTGGTGGTGGAAAGGAATTCACCTTGCCCGTTTTTTTAAATGGCTCTCCGTTTATTTAAAAAAGCCACTTTTAGTAAGTAGTATCTATTAAAAATACTGTTTTGATAGTTTTTTAAAATAATAAAGGAAGGGTGTTAAGCCCTTCCTTTTCGATAATTTTCATCTATAGAACTAAATCGTCGCCAACAGCGCGAGCACCTCTTCGTTTTTTTCCTGTTGCTTCAACTCGTCGAAACGCGGTTGGAACGATTCGAAGTAAAGGGCATCCCCTTTTAGGTTTTGGATGGCTTCCAACCGAACAAACGGCGATTCACTTTTCAGGGAAAAGCCATATAACTTTTCCATCACCTCTGCATCGACGTCTTTCGGTTTCAAAACGGTGCTATATTTCAAGAGCCAGTTGGCAAACAACAAAGAGGCCTTGTTATTGTTTACGTTCTTCCGAAGCGAGTTCTGCAAGAGGCTGAAGTTCGATACCGATGCAATATACTCGCCCACCGCACGCTCTACCACCATACGCTCGTCGGCCGTAGTTGCCTTGAAATAACGGTTGATTTCCTTAAGCGAGTTGTTGATGGCGTTCTCTTCTTTCTTGCCTTTTTCTTCCCAGGTATCCTTCAAACCGACGGTTTTATTGAATACCAAGGCGCCGGGCTGACTGTCTTTATCGACTACGAAATATCCCAATCGTTGGAACTGGAAACGCGCTTCCGGTTGGGCATCTTCCAGGCTGGGCTCTACAAAACCGGTGCTGATTTTCAACGATTCCGGGTTTACGAAGTCGAGGAAATTACGCTCTTTATGCGAATCGGGTGCCTCATCCACAAACAAACGATCGTACAAACGGATCTCGGCTGGAAGTGCATGCGCCACCGACACCCAATGCAACGTGCCCGACACCTTACGCTCGCTGGCTTCGGTGCCGCTTCCCGACAGACTGTCCGGGTCATAGGTGGCATGAATTTCGGTGATGTTTCCTTCCGAATCTTTCACAACCGCTTCACCTTTAATGATATAGGCATTTTTCAAACGTACTTCCCTTCCGATACTCAGACGGAAATACTTGGGCGGTGCCTCTTCAAGGAAGTCCTCCCGTTCAATATACATTTCACGTGAAAACGGCACTTTCCGGAAACCGGCTGCGGCATCTTCGGGGTTGTTTTCCGCTTCCAGCCATTCCTCTTTTCCTTCCGGATAATTCACGATCACGAGCTTCACCGGATCGATCACCGCCATCACACGAGGTGCTGTTTTATTCAGGTCTTCGCGTATACAGAATTCCAATGTCGACACATCGATCAGGTTATCACGCTTCGCGATGCCGATCATCTGGGCAAAGTTGCGCAACGAAGCCGGCGTATACCCGCGACGGCGCAGACCGGATATGGTCGACATCCGCGGATCGTCCCATCCTTTCACATGCCCTTCGTTTACCAATTGTAGCAATTTCCGTTTACTGACCACGGTATGGCTCAGGTTACGACGGGCAAATTCGCGTTGTTTCGGACGCACTTTAGTGGTGTCATATATCTGGTCAAGGAACCAGTCGTAGAGTTCGCGGTGCGGCAGGAATTCAAGCGTACAAAACGAATGCGACACCTGTTCGAGGTAATCGCTCTCGCCGTGTGCCCAGTCATACATCGGGTAGATACACCAGTCATTTCCAGTGCGGTGATGGTGTTTGTGCAGGATGCGGTACATGATCGGATCGCGCATCAGCATATTCGGTGAGGCCATGTCGATTTTGGCCCGCAGGATGTGTGTTCCTTCCTCAAACTCCCCTTTCTTCATACGCTCAAAGAGGTCGAGGTTTTCTTCTACCGACCGATCCCGAAACGGACTGTTGACGCCGGGTGTGGTGGGAGTTCCTTTCTGTTCGGCCATCGCCTCAGACGACTGGCTGTCGACGTAGGCTTTTCCGTTTTTAATGAACACCACCGCCCAATCATATAACTGTTGGAAGTAGTCAGATGCATAGCACTCCTCAGCCCACTGGTAGCCCAGCCATTGCACATCGCGCTTGATGGCATCTACATATTCCTGCTCTTCCTTCGCCGGATTGGTGTCGTCGAAACGCAGGTTCACCGGCGCTTTGTAATGAATACCCAAACCAAAATTCAACGCGATTGCGCTGGCGTGCCCGATGTGCAGGTAGCCGTTGGGTTCGGGCGGAAAACGAAACCGCAGTTTGTTTTGCGGCATGCCGTTTCGCACGTCTTCCTCTATGATTTGTTCGATGAAATTCAGGGAACGTTCTTCAGTGGCCATACTAAAATATTGAAGCGCAAAGGTAGTAAAGAAGTCGTTAGTTCAAGGCGTATCCTTTATCAGGAAGAAGCGCAGAATGGGCAGATTTGATACCTTTGTATCTATGGGAATTATACGACTCACCAACGTCCGCACCTTCAGCTTCCACGGCTGCCTCGAAGAAGAAAGCCGCATCGGATCGGATTACCGTGTTGACCTTGAAGTAAAAGCCGATTTACGCAAGGCAAAACTCACGGATGAACTGGCCGACACCGTCGATTATGTTTACCTCAATCGCGTAATCATCGAGGAAATGGCTATTCGTGCCAAGTTACTTGAGCATGTGGCCCACCGCATTGTCAGCCGGATTTTTGCCGACAAACCCGAAATTTCCACCATACGCCTTTCCGTTGCAAAACTCAATCCGCCCATCGGTGGCGACGTCGCATCGGTGGCCGTTGAATTAGAAGAATTTAGGTCGTAAAACGCGCGTTTCCGCCAACAGAATGGCTATTTTTTTGCGCTTTCTTTCCCTTTTCCGATAAAATTGGTTAGATTTGCCGTCCATTCAAATCATGGCGTCGTGGCCGAGTGGCTAGGCTGGGCTCTGCAAAAGCTCCTACAGCGGTTCGAATCCGCTCGATGCCTCCAAAACCTCCTGTAACGGGAGGTTTTTTTATGGTTTTCGGTTAAGGGAATCGGCGCGTTGTTCGATTTTATTGACGACTTCATCCACAATACGTGTCTGTTTCGGGAAGAGTCCTTTTGCCAATAATACCGCACCGGAAATAGCCAGGATCAGGCTGATAATGTTCTTGATTAACAAGATGTTCTTCGGATTGAGTTTGTTCCGAAGTTGTTTGGCGAGTAGGATCTTACCGATATCAACCACGAAATACGTGCAGATCAGCGTGGTAAAAAACACCAGCATCCGCGACGGTTTGAGTTCGAGTTCAGGCCCGATGCTTAAGAGCACCATCAGCCAAAAACCCAACACCCCGACGTTGATGAAATTCAGGAAAAATCCTTTCGCAAACAAGCCGAAATAGTTCGCGCGTGCCAATTCTACCGGATTCTCCGGATCAAGGTTTTTAGAGCCTTTTTTGTGCTTTAGGAAGGTAATAATGCCATAGGAAAGCAATACGAGCCCGCCGAAAATAAACAACGCCGGATCGTCTTTGATTGTCTCAATCAGACGATAACTTCCCAGATAAGCAATCAGGATGAACACAATATCCGCCAGTATCACGCCTAAATCAAAGATAATAGCGGCCTTGATTCCCTTCACGACACTGGTTTCCAACAAAACGAAGAAAACGGGTCCGATCATGAAACTCAACACGATACCGGGAAGGATGGCCGAAAGTATGTCCTGCATCATAGTAACACCTGGTCGAAACACAAATGTAACAATCAATGGCACATATCCGCAATAAAAAAGACCCCGTTGAGGGCCTTCCTTATATTTCGATTCCGGTGATTAGTCCATTCGAACAATCGTACCACCGATGACCGTCTTCTCTTCCACCCGGCGTGGATGACCGAAAATACGGATATTGCCACCGGCGCGTACTTTCGCTTCTACCAATTCCGATGCGTTCACATCGGCATTGCCGCCGGCATTCGCGGTCACGACCGTTTGTCCGGTTACAAGCTTTGAGCCTTTGTATTCCGCACCTGAATTGACAATGACTTCCTGGTTAGTAGCCGTACCATCAAGCGATACACGGGCCCCACCAGACGCTTTTACGTTCAGTTTCCCGACGTTGAGCACCATTCGCACTTCGCTACCTTCTTTGGCTTCGACCTCGAAAAGCGTTGTTTCAACTGGCTTTTGGCAGGCAATCCGGGAACCTTCATTGGCTTCCACGGCTTCCAGTTTGGTGTAGAAGACCGTAGCGGAAATCGCATCACCGGCCAATAGACGACCAAGAGGCATCCGGATCTTGAGTTCGCCGTTCTTATTGACGATCTCTACCTTTTCCGCCTCCTTTCCGTTCACTATCACTTTGTTTTCATCCGACGGGATCAATAGCACATCGATCTGGTCAAAGGCACTTACTTTATCAAAAGCACCCACTTCACGGCTGACCTCCTGCGAAAAGGCGGGGAGCGACAGCAACGCTAACAATAAATAGATTCGTTTCATATGTTCTTTTGGCCAAAGACGCCATTTTGTATCAAAACGTTGCACCTGTACCAAAAATTATCATGATTTAACGTCTACGGCGTGATGTTTTCGGCTTCTCGGGTTCTGCCTCGGGTTCGTCTTTGCGACGCAGGAAGGTGAAATCAAGTTGTTTCTTGACCAAATCAGCATGCTTCACCTTGATGTAGACTTCATCGCCCAACTGCAGGATTTTTCCGGAAACGGCACCCACCAATGCATACTGGCGTTCGTCAAAGGTGTAGTAATCATCGCGGATTTCCCGGATGCGGCACATACCCTCGCATTTGTTTTCCATCACTTCCACATAAATACCCCATTCGGTCACCCCTGAAATGACACCGAGGAACTCCTGGTCTTGATGGTCGAGCATATACTTGACCTGCATATACTTCACACTGTCGCGCTCGGCATTCGTCGCCAGCACTTCCATGCTCGACGCGTGCTCGCAACGGTCTTCGTATAAATCGGCATCGGCTGACTTACCACCGTCGAGGTAGTGCTGCAGCAAGCGGTGCACCATCACGTCGGGATACCGTCGGATAGGAGAGGTGAAGTGGCTGTAATAATCAAACGCGAGTCCGTAGTGGCCAATATTATCGGTCGAATACTTCGCCTTACTCATACTGCGTATCGCCAACGTATCGACCAAATTCTGCTCTTTACGTCCATTGGCTTCCATCAGGATTTCATTAAGCGACGTCGAAATGTGTTTCTTTGAACGGAAGTCGATTTTGTATCCGAACTTCGCAATCACCGTTTGGAAATTGAGGAGTTTGGTTTCATCCGGCTCGTCGTGGATCCGGTAAACGAACGTTTTCTTCTGCTTGCCTATGAACTCCGCTACCTTTCGGTTGGCCAATAGCATGAACTCTTCGATAAGGTGGTTCGAGTCTTTGGCGACTTTGAAATACACACCCGTAGGCTCGTCGTTTTCATTCAACTGGAATTTCACTTCCACTTTATCGAACGAAATGGCACCATTCTTCATCCGGACGCGTCGCAATATCTTGGCGAGTTCGTCGAGTTTGAGGACGGCTTCCTGCAACTCGGCCGGCACTTCATAGGCCGATCCGGTAAGGGATACTTCTTCCGGGATGGTCGCACCTTTCGTTTCGATGATGTGCTGCGCTTCCTCATAGGAAAAACGCTGGTCGGAATAAATCACCGTACGGCCAAACCATTGGTTGATGACCTGCGCGGCCGGACTTATCTCGAACACAGCCGAAAACGTATATTTCTCTTCGTGTGGTCGGAGGGAACAGGCAAAATTGCTCAGTACTTCCGGCAGCATCGGAACCACGCGGTCAACCAGGTAGACCGACGTTGCCCGTTGGTAGGCCTCATCGTCGAGTACGGTTCCTTCTTCGAGGTAATAGGATACGTCGGCGATGTGGATACCGATTTCGAAATTCCCGTTGGGTAGTTTTTCAAACGACAATGCGTCGTCGAAATCCTTGGCATCTTTTGGGTCGATCGTAAACGTCAGCGTTTGTCGCATGTCGCGTCGGTTGGCGATTTCACTGGCGTGGATGGAGGTATCGAGCTTCTGTGCGAAGGCTTCTACTTCTATAGGAAAGTCGGAGGGTAGTCCGTACTCCGCCAGAATCGCATGCATTTCCGTGTTGTGTTCACCCGGCTTACCTAGTACTTTCAGCACCTCGCCAAACGGACTGTCGGCCTTCTGCGGCCAGTCGTCGATACGCACCAACACGACATCGCCCTGTTGGGCAGCACCGATTTTGTCTTTCGGGATGAAGATATCGGTATACATTTTAGCGTTGGCGGTGCTGACAAACGCAAAGTTCTTCTGGATATCGATCACACCCACGAACTCGGTCTTGGCGCGTTCGATGATCTCTACGACTTCTCCTTCTGCACGACGGCCGGTTCGTTTGTTGTAGACGTACACTTTTACGCGGTCTTTGTCGAGTGCTTTGTTGAGGTTGTTGGTCGGGATGAATACATCGTCGTCGAAATCAGGGCAGACGAAGTAGGCCGTGCGACGGCTGGTCATATCGATGATACCTTCGTGATAGTGTTTGCCGTCTGACTTCATGACGAATTTCCCAGGTTCGGTTTCGTCTATCTTTTTCTTGGAAGCCAGTAGTTTTAAATCTTTGATAATCTGGTTGCGGCTCTGTGTGTCATCTACTTCCAGGCGTGCCGCGATCTGTTTGTAATTGAATTCCTTGTTGGCGTGCTTTGACAGGATCTTCAGTATCTTTTCGGTGAAATCCTTCTGCTTGACGCCAAGCTTTTTACTCTTTTTTCGCATTATTTCTATTTAACCCAGTGAAAGTACGAAATAACCCCGACAGCGGCTTCACGGTCACCTGTTTAATTCAAAAGCCGGTGCCAAACCAACGAAAGGTTTTCAACACATTTTAAAAACAACAAAAGAAAAAGGGAAATTTAAAATTTGAATTTTGATGATGATAATAGGGTGTGAATAGCCGCAATAAATTTTTTCCGGATGGCTTGTAACCCTCGATTTACCTTTTTATAACAATTTGCTAACATGGATATACAAGGGCAATCTCCTAAAAATGAAGCAAAAGTAAAAGGTTATCGACAACTGTTGATAGTTATAAACAGCCTGCTTTTGTCGAAAAAACACCCTTTCAAAAGCTGTTGATAAGCGGTGAAAAACCACTCATAACTAAACCATAAAAACCGACAAAAACATTTGCTTTTCCGGATGCCGTTTTGGTATGCGAAAAAAGGAAACACCACCAAGAAAAACTTACCTTTTTTCATTGAGAAGTTATCCACCGATTGTGTTGATTAACGTACTACTGGTTTTCAGTGTTTTACGTTTTTCTATTAACAAACGTATTATTTTAACAAACACCTTGCATTTCTATTATCCCTTCAATGATTTCTTTGCATTTTCGGGAGTGGTTAAATTACACCGTTTTACGCGCGTGAATGCGTCAATATCCGTACTTTTGTATGCACACAACACTCCTAAAATGATCCTTTCCATTGGCAATGACCACGCCGGTCCTGACTACAAAAAAGCCCTAGTCGCCGCTCTCGAAAAAGCAGGCCACACCCTCCTCAATCACGGTACAGATACCTCCGACAGTGTCGACTATCCCGACTTCGGCCATCCGGTGGCACTGGATGTAGAAAGTGGCCGGGCGCAGTTTGGTGTCGTCATCTGCGGAAGCGGAAACGGCATCGCCATGACGGCCAACAAACACCAGGGCGTGCGGGCCGCTTTGTGCTGGATGAAAGAGATTGCCATCCTGGCGCGGCAACACAACGATGCGAACATCATCGCCCTTCCGGCGCGCTTCACATCGGTCACACAATGTGTAGAGATGGTGGAGGCGTTCCTCAGAACCGAGTTCGAAGGCGGGCGCCATGCCGGCCGGGTCGCGAAGATCGCCTGTTCCTGATTCGACGATGGGCCACGGACACCATCATCCTGCCCCTGTAACCGGACGAAACCTCGTCATTTCCATCCTGCTTAACAGCGTAATTACCCTGGCACAGGTCATAGGTGGCCTGCTGTCGGGAAGTCTTTCGCTGCTGTCAGACGCCCTTCACAACTTCAGCGACGTGTTGTCGCTCGTATTCAGTTTGGTCGCGCACCGGCTGTCCCATCGCCCGGCATGCGAACGCCGTACGTTTGGGTACAAGCGGGCCGAAATCATCAGCGCGTTCCTCAACGCCGCCGCCCTGATCGTGGTGGCGCTGCTGTTGGGATACGAGGCTATTTCCCGTTTTATCACCCCGGTTTCCATCGCACCCGACGCCGTCATCTGGCTGTCGTTGGCGGGTATTGTCTTCAACGGATTGTCGACGCTTCTCCTCCATAAAGATGCTTCCCAAAGCCTCAATATGAAGTCGGCCTACCTGCACTTGTTTTCCGACACGTTGGCGTCAGTGGCGGTGCTCGCGGGCGGACTCCTGATGCGCTATTTCCATTGGTTTTGGATCGACGGCGCCATCACGCTTGCCATCAGCATCTACCTGGTCTATCTGGCGTATGACGTGTTGCGGGCCTCTGTTGGCATCCTCATGCAGTTTACACCCGATGAAATCGTCCTTTCAGAGGTTACCGAACGCTTGCAGCCTATTATCGGTCCGCATCGGCTTTACCACGTACACATCTGGCGGCTCACCGACCACGCACTCCATTTCGAGGCCCGGCTTGATTGCCAGCACGATATGACGGTGGCCGAATTCAGGATACTGGCGTCGGCAATAGAAATGCGTTTGCACGACGATTTTTACATTACACATTGTACCTTGCAGCCCGATTTCGGAGTATTTGGACCCAAAGAGATCGTCTGCCAGGAATAGGAAGACGCGGCCAGATCCGAGATCGCTATATCGCTGAATACGTTGCCCATGACGCTTGTTGAGTACATCGCCCGATCGGTTTCGGTTCCGAGAAAAGGAATCGAGAATACCCTTTCCTTATTGTCTGAAGACTGTACCATCCCGTTTATCGCGCGGTACCGAAAAGACCAGACCGGTAACCTGGATGAGGTCGCCATCGAACAAATTGCCAAAGAGGCCGCTGCTTTTGAAGCGCTGGAAAAGCGACGGGAAGCTATCCTGGCCGCCATCACCGAGCAGGGCGCCCTCACGCCGGAGCTCGGTGAAAAGATCCGCGGAACGTATGACCTGACCGAACTGGAGGATCTCTACCTTCCCTATAAAAAAAGAAAGAAAACCCGCGCCGACATCGCCCGTGAAAACGGACTTGAACCGTTGGCGCGCATCCTGATGGCGCAGCGAAACGACGACGTCGACTTCCTCGCCTCGCGTTACCTTAATGATAAAGTCCGTAATGAAGACGAAGCGTTGCAGGGTGCGCGCGACATCGTAGCGGAATGGGTAAACGAAAACACCCACGTACGCCGGCAATTGCGCCGTCTGTTCCAACGCACCGCCACCCTTTCAGCTAAGGTAATAAAGGGGAAGGCAGACGAGGAAGCCGCCCAGAAATTCACCCAGTATTTCGATTGGTCAGAGCCGTTATCGAAAGCGCCGGCACACCGCTTACTGGCGATGCTGCGCGCCGAGAAAGAGGGCTTCGTGCGGACAAAGGTGGATGTCGATGCCGATGAAGCTTTCGAATTGGTGGCGCGTATCGTCATCCGAAGTGAGAACGACACCACGCCCCATCTCGAGCAGGCCATCGCCGACAGTTACAAACGACTGCTGGCGCCGGCTATATCCAACGAAGCCCTGCAGGAGGCAAAGGCGAGGGCGGATGTACACTCGATACAGGTGTTTGCCACCAACCTGTCGCAATTGTTGTTGGCGCCGCCGTTGGGCGAGAAACGCATCATGGGCATCGACCCCGGTTTCCGCAGCGGCTGCAAGGTCGTGTGCCTCGATGAGAAAGGGGATTTGTTGTATAACGAAACGATTTTTCCGCATCCTCCCCAATCCGATTTGCAATTGGCGATGAAGAAAGTGCGTTCGATGGCCA
Source organism: Flavobacteriaceae bacterium (assembly GCA_027490305.1). Taxonomy (GTDB): domain Bacteria; phylum Bacteroidota; class Bacteroidia; order Flavobacteriales; family Flavobacteriaceae; genus Flavobacterium. The sequence continues at coordinate 39,470 of JAIXYI010000011.1, read as the reverse complement.
ATGCCTATAAAATTGATGCGATTGCGATCGGCAACGGAACCGCCTCGCGCGAGACCGAGCAGTTCATCAAGAAGATTGCCTTTGACAAGTCGCTGCAGGTATTTGTGGTAAGCGAAGCCGGCGCGTCGGTCTATTCCGCTTCGAAAGTGGCGCGGGACGAATTTCCGCACTACGACGTTACGGTACGGGGAGCGGTATCCATCGGCCGACGCCTGTCGGACCCCTTGGCGGAGTTGGTGAAAATCGACCCAAAGGCGATAGGAGTGGGGCAGTACCAGCACGATGTCGACCAATCCAAACTCAAGGGAGAACTCGATGCTGTGGTGATGCGCTGCGTGAACGCGGTTGGGGTGAACGTCAACACGGCCAGTAAACACTTACTGAGTTATGTGAGCGGAATAGGAGAGAAGCTGGCCGAGAATATCGTGGCTTACCGCGCCGAGAACGGCCCGTTTGAAAGCCGGGCGCAACTGAAAAAAGTGCCCCGATTGGGCGACAAAGCCTTCCAGCAGGGTGCGGCCTTTATGCGGATACGCGGTGCGCGCAACCCATTGGATAATTCGGCCGTGCATCCGGAAGCCTATGCGGTGGTGGAAAAGATGGCAAAAGACCACGGCCTTTCCGTGACTGACCTGGTCGGAAAGAAAGACCGTATTTCGCAGATACAGCCTGAAAAGTATGCCACCGAAACAGTGGGTGTTTTGGCGTTGAAGGATATTGTAAAGGAATTGGAGAAACCGGGCCTCGACCCACGTCAGGCAGCGGCGGTGTTTTCTTTCGACGACAGCATCCGCTCAATAGCCGATCTGCGTCCGGGGATGGTGTTGCCGGGCATTGTAAACAACATCACCGCTTTTGGCTGTTTTGTGGATATCGGCCTCAAGGAAAGCGGTCTGGTGCACATCTCCCAACTCAAGGCCGGCTTCGTATCGGATGTCAATGAAGTGGTGAAACTCCACCAACACGTGCAGGTCAAAGTACTTGACGTAGACGAGGCGCGAAAGCGGATTGGGTTGACGATGGTGCTATAGTTTGTACGACACCATGTGATAGGTGTCTAATAGTTACAAATACCATTAAAATATTATAGCTACGTTCGAACAAAGTCTGCGTCTTCGTGAATAAGCTGCGTTATATTAAGCGTGGGAATTATATATTTATTGAATGGAGTATTTTCCGTTTTAGTATGCAAAATACCTCTAGACGCTCCCACTGAGATAACACAAAAATGTTCTAAAATATGTTTTGGAATGATAAAATGCTCCTCTTTCACAACATTCATATTCCAAGACTTTTCCTCTATTTCAAATAAGCACGTGGTTTTAAGTGCGAGTATAACCTTTGTAGAATCTGTTATTCTAAACCCCATTTTACAAAATACCACACGCCTGTCTAAGTCGGCTGAAAACGATACATCTATCGTAAGATCAGGATTGGCATTGTCGTTTCCCAAGTCGAAAGTAGCAAATTCATCCGTATTTAATTTAAGTAGTCGGAATGATATGTTCTGCGCTATATTCATTACTCAAGAGTTACTATAGTTCAATTTTGGAACATTTATATCCGAAAGATACCCCGCGTTTAACGGAATCACTTTTGTTTCTTTTTTAGTAAATGAAACTGCAAGAGAACCTTCGATGTTATCAATTTCCGTTGCGTTTACCAGCGTCTTAGATAACTTTAAGATACTAATATCGGCCGACAGACAAACCTGCACCAACTTGACACCCAAAGCTAACTCTATCCTTTCGATTGTATCCAGCGTGAAGTTCTCAGAACCTTTTACCCATTTGTTTACCGTTTGAGGGGAAACCTCTAAAGCATCGGCTAAGTCTTTTTGCTTTAAATTCTTATCCCTCAACGTTCGTAAAATTCGAATTGCAATCAAATGAGAATATCTTGGACGACTAATTTGCTTGAGTCTCACATCGCTCTCGTCCCCCCATTTACTCGCTGGTTTTAAATCCAGATCGTCAAACCCCTTATTTTTTTTCAAAGCCGCTTAATTTCGATTTTATTTAAAGTCAATGTATCCGAAGTCGTCATCAGTAAGATACCCCAAATCTTTTAGGTATCTTGAGGTTAGTTCCAATTTTAGTAATTCTTTTTTGGTGTTTTCCGCATCACGCATTGTGTCACGTAATTTTATCGCGCTACCTGATACAACATATCGATTTGGAGAAATCCTCACCGCATAGATTCTCAGCCAAGACTTTTCATTTGATCCGTAAGCCTTACTCTCCTGTAATAAATATTTCGTGTCATTTTTCTTTAGAGGGTAAAAAATCAAATCTTGCAGGGAGGTTTTATTGGCAAAACTTCCTTTTTGAGCAACTTTTCTAATTTTAGATTCAAAACTCAAAGATTCTTCTACCGTTTTTAGAATAGCCTCCTCAACTGCTATGTCTTTGTAATCGCCCAACAACAGATCATATTTATGACTTTCAAAAAAGTCTTCCAAGTACTCGATGTCACCCCAGTTTCTGAAAGCTAAAGCGAACTCATCGCAATCGAAACCATCAAACATTACAGCGTAGAGGGAGCCTTTTTCGACGACAAATATATCAACAATTTCCATTAAATTAGCTTATAGGCTTATTTTTAACTCCTCGTTATATGTATGTTTATTTGTGAGGATTGAAAAAACGAAATGCGGATAAACAAAATTATTGAATTTCGATACGCGCTGGTCACTACATTAAAAAAGGTTAACTACATTTTTTCCACACATTAATACGTAAGGGAAAACTGTCTGGGAGTTAAGTTTGAAAATCGTCAAACGTGCCTTAGCAATGAAGTTTTGCGGCACACTACCACGCCGATCATATAATGCCGAACGTAGTTGTAATCCTTTGACTTCAGATCAACGAAGGAGAGCATGACCTCACCCCAAACTTACAAATGCAAATAAAAAAACCGGACATTCGTCCGGTTTACATATTTTCGAAAGTAGTTATTTCGCTTCTTCCTGTTTAGCGGTGTTGTCGTCTTTCGCAGCGTTTTTGAATTCCTTTACGCCGGATCCGAGGCCTTTCATCAGTTCCGGAATTTTCTTTCCGCCGAAAAGCAACAGGATGACCACGACAATCAGCAGGATTTCCTTGACCCCGAATTCGCCCAACAATAGGTGCATTGCAATCATGATTTCACAATTAAAAGTCTGCAAAGATAGGGACGAAATCCGAAAACGGCAGGGTTTTCGCTAAAATTACGCCGAAGGGTTGTCTTTTTCAGGCAATTCAGACGTAGGGGAAGGCGGCGGTGTGAGCGGCGAGGTGGGCGCGATCGGGTCGGTTGACACCGGTTTGGCTTCGTCTTTCGCGGCATTTTTGAATTCCTTCACGCCGGAGCCGAGTCCGCGCATCAATTCCGGAATTTTCTTTCCACCGAAAAGCAACAGGATCACCACGACGATCAGCAGGATTTCCTTGACTCCGAATTCGCCTAACAAAACGGTAAGTGCAGACATGTTCTTGGCTTTAAGCTGTCAACAAATATAACGAAAACAACAAGGAAGGAATGCCGAATTGTGATAAATTTACGGTCGTGCGCCGTGCTTGCCTATCTTTGCGCATCCCGATCCGCCATGGCCGAGAAACGACACAAACGACAGCAACTCAAGAAACGGCTTTTTACGAAGAACCGGCTGGTGATCCTAAATGAGGATACCTTTGCGGAGATTTTTTCGTTGCGCCTCACCCTCATGAACGTCTTTGTCGTCGTCACCATCGGAACGGTGCTGATCATCTTCTTTACGACCCTCATCATTGCCTTTACGCCGCTGCGCGAGTATATCCCGGGTTACGCTACGCCAGGGCTGCGCGAATCGGCCACCGACCTTGCCCTGAAATCGGATTCACTCGACCAGGCGATCCGCAAGAACGAAGCCTACATCGCTTCAATCCGAAAAGTGCTGACGAACGATATCGACTACCCGCGGTTGAGCAAAGATTCGATTACTGCAACGGCAAACGCCGACCAAGACGTACCCGCCGCATCCGAAGCCGAACAATCGCTGCGCCGGGCCGTTGAACAGGAAGACAAATACAACCTTTTCGAACAAGCCAAACCCATGGGAGGTCTCGTGCTTTTTGCACCTGTCAAGGGCCACATCACCCAGGGCTACCAGGCCGCGCGCCGCCATTACGCCGTCGATGTTTCGGTCACCAAAGACACACCGGTGAAGTCGGTGGCCAATGGCACTGTCATCTTTGCCGAATGGACGCCCGCCTCGGGCTATGTGGCCGTCATCCGGCACCGCGACGGTGTGATCAGTGTGTATAAGAACTGCGCCTCGCTGTCGCAGTCGGAGGGGGATATCGTCCGCACCGGGGAAGTGATCGGTGCCGCGGGCAACAATACGCACGGACAAGGCGGTACGCAACTGCATTTCGAACTCTGGAAAGACGGCTACCCGATTGACCCCACTCAATTCATCGAATTTGAATAAGCCTTATGTCGTTTAAATCAACCGCCGCCAAATGGTTCGCCGCGATGGTCGACCGGCAAACCCGCCGATGGGCCTCCGCACCGGTCGCCAGCCAGCAAAAGGTATTTCGTGAACTCATCGAAAAGGCTAGCTCAACCGCGTTCGGTCGCGATCATGATTTCGGGTCGATTCGCGACCATGCCGACTTCGTACGTCGGGTGCCCGTACGTGATTACGAGGCCCTGCGCCCGTATGTAGATCGTGTGGTGGCCGGAGACGAAGACATCCTATGGCCCGGAAAACCCTTGTATTTTGCGAAAACGTCGGGCACAACGTCGGGCGCCAAATACATCCCACTTACCAAAGAGTCGATGCCGTATCACATCAAGGCGGCCCGCAATGCCATCCTATCCTACATCCACGAAACCGGGAAGGCCGATTTCGTAGACGGAAAGATGATTTTCTTGCAGGGAAGTCCGGAACTGGAAACCAAAAACGGCATCCAACTCGGACGGCTCTCCGGTATCGTGGCGCACTACGTGCCTGGCTATTTGCAGCGCAACCGGATGCCCTCGTGGGAAACCAACTGCATTGACGACTGGGAGACCAAGGTGGACGCCATCGTCACCGAAACCCTGCCCGAGCGCATGGCGGTGATTTCCGGCATACCGTCTTGGGTGCAGATGTATTTCGAAAAACTGGTAGAGCGCACCGGAAAACCTGTGGGTGACATCTTCCCTGATTTTTCGCTGTTCATTTACGGCGGTGTCAACTTTGAGCCCTACCGCCGTCGTTTCCGCGAACTAATCGGCCGTGACGTTGACAGCATTGAACTGTTTCCAGCTTCGGAGGGGTTCTTCGCTTACCAGGACACCCAAGAAGAAAAAGGCATGCTGCTGTTGCTGGATGCCGGCATCTTTTACGAATTTATCAAAGCCGATACCTTCTTCGACGAAAACCCGCGGCGCTATACCATCGGAGAAGTGGAAGTCGGAGTGAACTATGCCATGATCCTGTCGACCAACGCCGGACTATGGGCCTACGATATCGGCGACACCATTGCCTTTACCAGCCTGGCGCCGTATCGCGTGGTGGTGACCGGACGTTTAAAACACTATATTTCGGCCTTCGGCGAACACGTCATCGGCAAAGAGGTGGAAGAGGCGATGCGGGAAGCCGTAGCCGGTTCCGATGCCGTCATACAGGAATTTACCGTAGCGCCACAAGTCAACCCGGAAACGGGACTTCCGTATCATGAATGGCTGGTCGAATTCGGTAAGGAACCCAGCGACCCCGAAGCCTTTGCACTGGCGATCGACACGTCGTTGCGGAAGCAGAACAAGTATTACGACGACCTGATTTCGGGGAAAGTGCTTCGGACGGCCATAGTGACGTCGGTGGCACCCGGAGGCTTTACCGCGTATATGAAATCAATCGGCAAACTCGGCGGACAGAACAAGCTGCCGCGGCTGGGTAACGACCGTCGTATTGCGGACGCGTTGCCCCGTAAAACCCGATAAAAATAAAAATCCTACATTTGCAGGTTAGGAAAACGCCGTATGACCACGAAAAAAGAAATAAAACCGGCTTTTTCCAGAGAATACTACCCCATATGAAGCAAAGCAAAACCATTTCACGTTCGAGGGCCCAGGAATCATCCGCGGCCATCGAGCGTCTTTATATCACCATCCGTCATCTGTTCAACCGCGGCTTTTATAAGCCGATGGGCGTTTCGGGTGAAACCCTTCGGGAGGCACTATTGTCGCTGCGTCCGGAGATTTACGGATCGATTGCAGAAGAGAAAGTCGAACTACGCGGTCTTTTATATGTCATCGAGCGTTTGCCGGTGGGCATCGAGGAGTGCCGTTTCATCAACCTTACATCCGATGAAGGCTATTCCCAATCACATTTCAAGCCCATCATCCCACCCAAGCGCCGCCGGAACTGCTACCGTATCGACGACGAGCAGATGAACGTCGAAATCACCCGCGGGCGTTCCGACATTTATGACATCCTCACACACCTGACCTTCATTTTTATTGAATCACACAAAATCAAGGATCGTGTATTGATTGATGAAAGCGGCGAAGTATCGCGCGATTGGCAGAAACTCGAACAGGCGGTGAGGCAAGGCAAACCCCTGCCGTTGGAAGAGCGGGAGAAAGCCATCTCGCACGCAGCGAACATTCTCGGGCGCACCTTTGCTGAGGTACAGGAGATTTACGACGAGTTTGCGTTTGCCGACCGTCCGGATCGTTTCCTGCATGTCATTTACTGGCTCGGAAAACTGGCCATTGAAGAACTCCTCGAAAACAATAAACGCACCATTTCGTTCAGTCCGATCCTTCGCGAACGGCTGGGCCACCACATCTATGGTGAGATTTGGGCGACCAATATCAAACAGACGCTGAACGAGCAGCAGTTGCTCGACCGTCCGATCCACATCATCAGTGCGAACATGCACAGTGTGATGAATTCCATTTTCGCGCCCCACGTGTTGAAAGCGAAGATGAAAGACAAGCCGGAGTATTTCATCTATGAGGAATTAAGCCGCTCGGGTGCGCACGATGTTCGAAAGAAAGTCGAGGAATTTGCGTTGCAGCATGGCATGATTTCCATTCCGGATGCCTCAGGCACGAACATCGACGTACAGATTTTCGATACGGCTAAAATTGACTGGAAAAAATCGGCTTTTCCGACGGCAGAAGTGGGTGATAAAGCCCCGGTACTGATTGTGATGGACTACGCTTTTGGCGAGCAGGCCTATGAAACCATCGACGAATTGTTGAAACCTTATGTCGAGGCGAAAAATAAAAAGCACTTCCTGAACGTTGTGTCGGTGTCGATTATGGGAAAAGCCGGTATTTTGGAAGGCGGGAAAGGCGATATTATGATTCCGTCGGCCCATATCAACGAAGGAACGGGTGATAACTATCCGTTTGATAATGAATTGACGCCCGATTTGTTCGAAGGAGATGGCATTCCGGTGTATGCAGGACCGATGGTGACCGTATTGGGGACCTCGCTGCAGAACCGCGATTTGCTGAAGTTTTTCCACGAATCGACCTGGGGGGTAATCGGACTCGAGATGGAGGGTGCCTACTACCAGAAGGCCATCCAGTCGGCTTCGAAGATCCGTAAGAGCATCAACCCCGACGTGAAAGTGCGGTATGCCTATTACGCGTCTGACAACCCACTTGAAACGGGCAGTACGCTCGCTTCCGGCGGATTGGGCACCACCGGCGTAAAACCGACGTATTTGATTACGATCAAGATATTGGAGCAGATTTTTAATGTAAAAAAGTAAGATGGAACACCACGCGACACCCGATAATGAGCAGGAACTCAGCTTTTCTGAAATAGGGAACAAACTCTCCTCCCTTTTGGATCGGATGGGAGCATTTGTTTACAGACGTTTTCTTTTTCTGAAGCGCCATGCGGTAGTGCTATGCGCCTTGTTGGTTCTCGGACTCGGATTGGGGGTTTATTTAGACAAGACGGGGAAAGCCTATGAAAACCGCTTGGTTGTCATTCCGAATTTCGGGTCGGTTGACTACCTGTATGCCAAGATTGATCTTTTGGAAGCCAAAATCAAAGAAGGAGACACCCTTTTTCTAAAAAACGTAGTCGGCTTTTCCAATCCTAAAAAAGTAAGAGCGATTGAAATCGAGCCTATCAATGATGTGTACCGGTTTATCGATGGAAACGATAAGAACTTCGAACTCATCAAACTTATGGCCGAAGACGGCGATATCGACGAGATTATTAAAGATGAGACGACAAGCAAGAATTATCTCTTCCACGAGATACTCGTAACCACTGCCGGCCGCACGGACGAAGCGGGTACGACCGAGCCCTTGTTGCGCTATCTGAATACCTCAGCGTATTATACCAAAATAAAAGAGGCTACGCTTTTGAACACCCGGATCAAAATGGAGCGGAACGACTCGCTTATCGCACAGGTAGATGATCTTTTAAAGAATCTGGCCGATGGAACCTCTGCGAAAAGTGGCAATCTTATTTACTATAATCAGGAAAATAGCCAGATGAATGACATCCTCGGCACAAAAGACCGTCTGGTGGGCGAGCAAGGTTTACATAGGCTGTCACTGATTAATAACGACGCCGTTATTAAGGAGGCAAGCCGAACCACGAACATCTTATCTAAACAGGCTATCTACACAAAAATGAAGTTCATTTTGCCGCTGCTGTTCGTGTTCCTTTTTGTGATCATAACAGGAGTGCGAGGCTTCTTAAAGCGTCAGGCCCAGAAAACTGCCGCATTATGAAGGGAATAATACTGGCAGGAGGATCGGGTACACGCCTGCATCCGTTGACGTTGGCGGTGAGCAAGCAATTGATGCCGGTTTATGACAAGCCGATGATTTACTACCCGCTATCTACCCTGATGTGGGCAGGCATTCGGGAAATCCTGATTATCTCTACACCGTACGATCTTCCGTTGTTTCAAAAATTACTGGGCGACGGCTCTGCTTTGGGATGCCGTTTTGAATATGCGGTTCAGGAGCACCCGAACGGGCTGGCGGAAGCGTTTATTATCGGCAGGGATTTCATCGGAAACGACAAGGTCGCCCTCATTTTAGGCGACAACATCTTTTATGGAACCGGCCTGGCCGAACTCCTACAGTCTAACAGCGACCCAGAAGGCGGTATCATCTACGCCTACCACGTACACGACCCCGAGCGCTATGGCGTCGTCGAGTTTGACCCCAACGGGAAGGTGCTGTCTATTGAAGAAAAACCACCACATCCAAAATCGAATTTCGCCGTTCCGGGAATCTATTTTTACGATAATGAGGTGGTCGATATCGCAGCGTCCATTGCCCCGAGTCCAAGGGGTGAATTGGAAATCACCGATGTCAACAAAGAGTATTTACGAAGGGGCCGCCTGAAGGTGAGTATTCTCGACAGGGGAACTGCCTGGTTGGATACCGGCACGTTTAATTCCCTCATGCAGGCCGCACAGTTTGTTCAGGTGATAGAAGAGCGGCAGGGGCTTAAGATCGGTGCGATCGAAGAAGCGGCATTTAAAATGGGCTATATTTCGAAACAACAGTTCGAGTCATTGGCGCAACCCCTTCTCAAAAGCGGATACGGTAAGCACCTAATGGATCTCGCGTAACATATGAAGTTCACAGAAACAAAACTTAAGGATTGTTACATCCTGGAACCTACCGTTTTTGATGACGGCCGTGGGTGGTTTATGGAAAGTTACAACCAACGGCGCTTCAATGATGGTGTTGGACAGGAGGTGACTTTTGTTCAGGATAACCAGTCTTTTTCAACCAAAGCAGTCATACGTGGACTCCATTTTCAAACAGGTGTCCACGCGCAAGCCAAGTTGGTTCAGGTTTTACGGGGCGAGGTACTGGATGTGGCCGTTGACCTCCGGCCCGGATCGAGCACGTTCGGACAATATGAATCGGTAGTGTTGTCAGGTGAGAACCGGAGACAGTTTTTTGTACCACGGGGTTTTGCCCACGGGTTTCAGGTGCTGAGCGACACGGCGGTTTTTTTCTACAAGTGCGATAATTTCTACAATAAAGAATCAGAGGGCGGCGTACGGTTCGACGACCCTACGATAGGAATCGCGTGGCAGGATGTAGGCGTACCACCCATTATATCGGAAAAAGACGAGGTGTTGCCTTTCCTGACTAATTCACGACCGGTATGGTAAAGGTGCTGGTTACGGGAGCGAATGGGCAGTTGGGACAGGCGTTGCAGTTTGTAGCACCGCAGTATCCCGGGATGGCTTTTTCATTTAGGTCGTCACGGGAACTCGACATTACCGACCCGGTTTCGATTCACACAGTCTTCACCGAAATAGCTCCTGACTTTTGTATCAATGCAGCCGCGTATACGGCGGTTGACAAAGCTGAATCCGAGCCGAAAATGGCGTATCGGATAAATGCTGAAGGGGCGCGGAACATGGCGGGCGCCTGCAGGGATTTTAATACCGTCCTGCTTCACGTTTCGACGGATTTTGTATTTGACGGGACAAAAAAAACGCCTTACACGGAAGATGACACACCCAACCCGCAAAGCGTGTACGGGCAAACCAAATGGGAGGGAGAACGGCTTATTAAAGAAACCTGGCCGAAGCATTACATTGTGCGAACCTCTTGGGTGTATTCGCAATTCGGGCATAACTTCCTCAAAACGATGCTGCGTTTGGCCGACGAGCGCGATCAGTTGGGTGTAGTGGATGACCAGATTGGTACGCCTACCAACGCTGTTGATCTCGCGCAGGCCCTGGTTGCCATCATTGAAAAAACCATCCTGCCAGGAAAAGATGCGGTTTTTGGAACCTATCATTTCAGTAACGAAGGTCAGTGCAGTTGGTACGGATTTGCACACGAGATTTTTCACGTCTGGCATAAGAACATTCAATTAAATCCTATAAATACGGAAGCATATCCTACCCCCGCGAAACGGCCAGCCTATAGCGTAATGGAGAAAGGCCGATTTTTTAGTACATTTACACTTGGTCGAAAAGACTGGAAAGACAGTCTCCGCGGCATGTTTTTTATTTAAGCCCTTTTATTCGGCTGTCCCAAGCGTGTTCGGGCTCTTTCTGGCAACACATTATTGAAACTGTCTTTGCGACTATCGCAGCATGGGATCAGCGCCAACTCAACGGAATGCATTATGAGAAACATTTTAGCCGCCGCATTTTTTTTTACGATAACACCATTTTACTCCCAGAACTATGGTTTAGACACGTCGTTTGGAACCAACGGAGTTGCCGCTTTTCCCGCATTTACTACATGGCCCATCGACATCATACCGAACGGCACTGGATATATACTTCCGCTTTACAATGGCTCCCTTATTAGCATAACGCCAACGGGTCAGCTTGACACCACCTACGGCAATTCAGGTGCTGCAACGATTACCTTCCCGAACGAGTACGTCGCCTTGCACAACTGGGTCCATTCGGGTGGCTTTTTTTATGTCGTTGGCGAAGTCAACAACAATTCCTTGTCGGGTAATAGTGATATCGTGGTCGCTAAACTATCTGAAAACGGAGCATTCGACACTTCCTTTGGGAATAATGGGGTAGCGCGTATAGATATAGGGGGATATGATGTGGGAATGGACATTACGGTACAGGCCAATGGAAGTCTTTTTATCACGGGATATAGGCAAATCAGCAGTCCGTATAGCGTAAGGGCCTTTCTTCTTAAATTAAATGCTTCCGGCTCTCCAGATACCGGTTTCGGGACCGCGGGACACACTATTTTCTCAGGATCAGGCACTACAGAACGGGCCTCTGTAATTCTCCCGTATGATAACGGATTCCTCATTTGTGGCACCTCTGCGACCAATCCGAACAACCTCATGCTTATACATGTCGATCAGACAGGAAGCTTGGTCCCCACATTTGGGAGCAACGGTATAAAGGTAATTCCTCTAGCAGGAGGCATCGGGTCCGTGCAATTACACGACGCGCAATTTGATTCGAATGAAGATTTGGTTTTTTCATACCTGTATGCCGTCTCTTTTTCAGGTCAAAATACGGTGTCGGGGAGATTGAATACTGAAACGTGGACCTTGGACAGTAATTCAGGCAGCGGGTACTATACAAACCCTTTTTTCAGGATAGACGCATCGGGCAATATTTGGCAAACAGGCGCAGAGAGGTGCACCTGGACGCCATGTTCGAGAAAATATAAATTGACCAAGTTGAATAATGTCTTTGGGAATGTAACGTCGTTTTCGAACGGCGGAACGTTTGAATACGGCAGTTTTTCGCCTGTTGGAATTGGAGATTATATCAGTTCAGCTTTCTATTTGCAGGAGGACGGTTCCATCTTATTGGCCGGATTATTGTATTCGCCATACACCGCCCCAGCAAACGGTGTCGGGATCATAAGAATCGGAGCGTCGTTGGGTCTGCCGGAAGCACAAAAGGAGGCCGCAGCGATAATACCCAATCCGACCTCTGGAGCGTTCAATATCGGGCTGTCACCCGGAACGTCCGTTAAGAGCGTGGCGATTTTCGACCTACAGGGAAAATGTCTTCTTCGCTTCCCACCTTCCCAGATTTATACCGCGGATACGTTGCGACCAGGTGTTTATGTTGTAGAAATAACAACAGATAAAGGGACTAGTACGCTCAAATTGGTAAAGTCGGGATTATAAGCACACTGGCCGCGATGGATGTCTAAATCCCGTCAGCGGGTCATTGGGCAGACGAGACGATGCGGACCCTTTTTTGGATCAACCGACGAAAGATTCGAAAATTAAAGCGCGTAGGTGATTCGGAACCACTATTTTTGCCACATACCCATAAGTAATGCAGTTGAGCCGACCCCAAGTGTACTGCGTGATACCCGTCTTTAACGACTGGGACAGTCTGTTGATCCTACTTACACAGATAGCGGAGGTGCAGGCACAAAATGACACCTATACCTTCTCTGTTGTCGTCGTTGATGATGGATCGTTCGAAGAGCGGCCTGATCGGGTCTTGTCGATTCTTCCGCTGACACTGCTGACCTTGAAGCGAAATGTAGGCCACCAGCGGGCTATTGCGGTCGGATTGCAGTTCACCAACCAGAAAGTGGCGGAATCGGATTATGTGATTGTGATGGACGGAGACGGTGAAGACCCCCCCGAACACCTGATACCCTTATTGGAAAAGGCGCGGATGGCAAACGACCGAAAAATCATCTTCGCTGCACGAAACAAACGCCAAGAGTCACGCTTTTTCAAGCTCGGCTATATCGTTTATAAGTACCTGTTTTATAGTCTGACCGGACAGAAAATCAGCTTCGGTAATTTCAGCGTTATACCGGCCCCCATTCTTAAAAAGGTGGTGTATGTCGACGCGATTTGGAACCACTACTCCGGAGGCATCCTTCAATCGAAAATACCCCATGATAAAGTGGTGCTTGACAGAGGCAAACGCTATAAGGGTCAGTCGAAGATGAACGTCTCTGCTTTGGTGCTTCACGGGCTTAGTTCCATTGCCGTTTACTTTGACCAGTTGTCGCTTCGGATCCTCCGCTTTTGTACTGCGGGCTTCATCCTGTGCGCCACCGGGATTGCCTACATCCTCTACCAGAAGCTCTTTACAGATAACGCGATTCCGGGCTGGGCTTCAAGCCTGATTCTGATTATTGGTGTCATCATGGTACAATTGTTTTCCGTGACGTTGGTGACCATGTTGCTGCAACTGAGTTCCCGAAAGAAAGTACAACCGCCTAACGATCTTTTATATCAGCAATTTATACTCTCGGAAACAGCGAATGAAGAAACTATTTTTCCGTAGCGAATCCGCTCTTTACATTGCCATTACGGTGGCGGCCTGCATTGTCTATGGAATCGGTTACGGATTCAAAACACTGGATCCGACCAATATCAACTGGCTGATGTCGGCCTATCATGATTGGGGCCAGCACTATTTGGGCTGGGCGTATTATCGAAACGAACCCTGGCATTGGCCTTTGGGTAGGATGGATAATTTCTATGCGCCTGTCGGCACCAACGTCGGATTTACCGACTCCATTCCGCTTCTTGCGCTGCTATTCAAGCCTTTCTCTGCCCTCCTGCCGGATGACTTCCAATATTTCGGCATCTGGCTTTTGTTTTGCCACATTGCCGTGGCATGGTATACCGTGCGTATTCTGAAACTGTATAAGACGGATGACTGGATCTGTTTTCTGGCCGCCGTCTTTATCACCGCCAACCCGGTTCTGATCTTTCGCGGCCTGCATCCGGCACTGTGCGGACATTGGCTCGTGATGGCCTCGATTTACTATTGTTTAAAAGACGCATCCGATCCGGAAGAGGCGAAGCGACTGGAATGGAAACAGGCGATCATCTTCTTCCTGAGTGCTGGTGTTTCTGCCTATCTCGCCTTGATGGTGGCGGGCTTCACGATAGTACTTCCGCTCCGCCATTTTCTGGTGGATAAGTCGATTCGATGGTGGTCGGCGGTGTTGTTTCCGGCGGGCGCCGCAGCGTCAGTGCTGGGCTTTTGGCTGGCTTTTGGCATGATAGAAACAGGCCCTTCAACCAATCTGGATGCCGGTTACGCCAATGGAGAATACGGATTTAATCTCCTTTCCTTTTTTGATTCCTACGGCTACTATTCCCGATTTTTGCCCAAAATTGGCACCATTTCCGACCGGCAATATGAGGGTTTTGCCTATCTCGGACTCGGTTTTATGCTGGTATTGGCCGTTGCTGCCTTTGTGGGCATCGTCATGATTTTTCGAAAGAAGAGCAAAGTCTCGAAAGGGATGCTTTTAGTGGTCGGGCTCTGTTTGCTGTATACAGTATTCGCCATTACCAATTATGTTAGTTTTGGTACGCACGTCCTATTCCATTTTCCAATACCCACTTTTTACGGGAAGTTACTCGGAACCTTTCGTGCATCGGGCCGTTTTGTGTGGCCCCTTTATTATCTCATTATGCTCGGAGGCATTTTGGTCTTTTCCAGGATGAGGTTGAACAAACAGGTCGTGCGCGGGCTTCTCGTGCTGGCGTTGGCCCTTCAGGTCTACGATACATGGGGATTGCTCACGGCGCGTCAGTTGCCATCCGGAGAGTATTACACCAAACTGAAAGACACCCGCTGGATCAACCTGATGTCGCAGTTCGACATGATCGTAACGTATCCGGTTTACACCAATAATTTGGTGTACCCGATGGACTACCAGGATCTCATGTTTCTGGCACTAAAAGCCGGAAAGCCCATTACGAACGGCTACGTGGCCCGTGAAAACAGGGCTGCGGCTACTGCTTACGCCGATAAGTTGTCGGGCCAAATCACCATGGGAACCATAGCACCGGGGCAACTTTTCGTAACCAACGAAACCTATTTGGCCGATTTCAGTTCGTTACTTTATCGCAACAAGGTTACAGTCAAGCGAATGGGAGGTTTTGTTATTTTGTATACCAAACGATCAGGAATGGAGCCCTACTTCGACAAACGCCCAGAGAACGTTCGTTTTGCCGACTCGGTTGAGAAATCATACACCCATAAAAGGAACCTGTTTCGGGAATTACCCGAGACAAACGTGGTAAAGAAAGACGTACTTCTCGGGGTTGAGCGACTGAAATTTGCCAATAATGTATTGTCTGTAAATGGTTGGGCGATCGTCAAAGGAAGCCATGACAATACGCGCGATTCACTTTTTGTCGCGATAATTGGGAAGAAGACCTTTCTTGCTCCGGTCGTTCCGGTTACCAGAGCCGATATATCCGCCACGTATGGGGGTAAGTTGGATAATGCCGGGTTTCGGTTAACCGTGATCCTGGATAAGCTGCCGCGCGATGCCTATGACTTCGGGATTGCAGTACGCGACTCGAACGGCAGCTACCATTTAGCAGTGGCACAACCGATTAAACAGGCCGGCTACGCCAAAAAGCCAGAACGCATTTACCAACTGTCCGACACACCCCTGCTTTACAATCTGGAAGAGATGAAGCAAACCGGACGAACATTATCACTGAGCGGGTGGGCTGTCGTCAAGGGACAATCCTCGGAAGCAAACACCATCTCGTTGGTACTTCTGGGAGAACACAATTACCGAATCGCGACCGATTTCGTGGCGCGACCGGACGTTACAGCAGGTAATCCAGGATACGACTATGACCGAAGCGGTTTTCGGGCTACGGTGAATACCGATGATATTGAACAGGGTCGTTACCAAATTGCCATAATGATTGCGAATGGAAATACGAAAGAAGAACATTATGCGTTGTTAGGAAGGACAGTCCAAATCACCAAATAAATTTGGATATACCGCTATAATTATCAATATTTGCAAAAATTTTTTAACATATGAAATCTGCCGTACTTAGTGCCTTTGCGTTGAGTTTGATTTTTGTGTCGTGTAAAGACGATAAAAAGACTGAAACGCCTGCTGCCGAAGCAAAAAAAGAAACCTTGTTCAGCGTGACGGTCAACGCCGTAGTAACGAAAGACGACACATTCCAGGTTTTTTATAACGAAGACGGAACGGAAACATGGCCAGCGGACCAAGCCGTTACGGTTGACGTGAAAGGTAGCCCAGACGCCCAGGACATCGTATTTGACGTTCCGGATGATTATACACCAATGGCGCTTCGTCTGGATATCGGTGCCAATAAAGACCAGAAAGAAGTAACGTTTAAAAACTTCAAGGTCAAGTATAAAGGAAAAGAACTGAATGCTAAGGGAGCCGAAATATTCAAGTATTTCTACCCAGCGGTGCAGGTTGAATTTGATACAGTTGCCGGTGTGGCGAAGATCAAGCCTATCGAAGGACAGGCGTATGATCCGATTATGGCATGTACACAGCCTCTGAAAGACGAGCTGAATAAGCTGTACGGAACCAAGTAAACCGTATACAAACCACCGAATATCTCTTAAAAAGTTACTTGTATAGGTAACTTTTTTTTTCGTTTTCCATTATCCCCTTTCCATGCGCCGACTCCGTATTTTGTTTTACTGGTTTTTTTATGCAAAGAACAACGTGTCCTTTGTTGAATTACTTCGCTTTCTTGCCAAACCGGTGGTAAGCCGAATTGGAGGCAGATACATAGAGGAGGTACGTAAAGGAGACGATTTCCACCAAATCCGATTTACGTCGGTGTCGCGACCTATGTTCTGGCCGGCATCGTTCCCCATGGCCGGGCTTAGTCAGGTTTCAGCAGAAACGTTCGACGAAGCCGACTGGCACTACTATCGAAAGCCGCAAACTCCGATCGAGAAGGGAGACATCCTTCTTGACGTCGGCACGGCAGAGGGGTTATTTCCGCTGGTGGTACTTGACCAATGCGAAAAGTTGTTTCTGGTAGAGCCAAGCGCCGCGTTCGGAGAAGCACTGGCAAAGACGTTTCAGGGAGCAGAAGACAAAGTGACCCTCTTCCGCTCGGCGGTCGGCAATACAGACGGTGAGGTCTACTTCGACGAAAACTCACTGGAGGGCCATGTAAGCACAACCGGATCGCGGATTCCTATACATAAGATTGACACCCTGATTCCGGCCGAACAAAAGATCACCTTCCTGAAGGCGGATATTGAAGGTTTTGAATTGGATATGCTTAAGGGCGCCGCTGCTACCATCCGGCGTAACAAGCCGAAGATTGCAATTACCAGCTATCATCCACAAAATAATGCGGCTGAAATGATTGCATTGGTGAAGTCGTATGTGCCCGAATACAACACTTTTGTCAAAGGCATTCACGGAGAAGAGCCCAAACCGGTCATGATCCATTTCTGGATATAGCGGTCAGACCCGAATTACGCCCAGTTTCCTCAGCGCCATCTTCACATAACATTTCGTTAGCGACAGGTAGAAATGGTAGTAGGCGTCGAGGGGATGTGTCGCGCGGGTGTCAAGTTTTACCCGAAGCCCTTCACGAAGTGCCGGATACGGTTGGTTGCTCACGCCTCCGTCGAGCATTCGGGCTGTGATCTCGGGGAAGAACGAAGGGCGGATGACGGCGCGGCAACGGATATAGAACTGCAGATCCCCTGCAATCCGGTATGCCTCACTGAAAGGCCCGACCTCTTCAAAAAGCGCTTTCTTGTGAAAAGATCCGACTTGTGCGACATCGTAGTCGGCTACCACACGCCGCCAGTCATATTTTGATCCGAATATACGGAGGGTCTTTTTTTGGTGGTCAATAACCTCGACGCGTGATGACATATAGTTGATATCTGTAGCGCTTTCGTCTATCGCCTGTTTATAACGACGCAAAGCACCCGGCATATATGTGTCGTCCGACCCAATAAAACTGATCCAGCGCCCTTCTGCAAGGCGAACGCCTTTATTCCAGGCATCGTATATACCCCGGTCGGGTTCGCTTACCCAACGAAGCCGTATGCCCTTTGACTCAAATAAAGGCACATACTTCTTTACGATGTCGACGGTAGTATCTTTTGAAGCCCCGTCAACAATAATGTACTCAAAATCGGAGAAATCCTGAGAGAGCAATGACGCAAGCGTATCGCTGATTGTGGCAGAACTGTTATAAGCAGCCGTGATAACAGAAAAAAAAGGACCGTGGTTCATGTGGATTTTTTTAGTCGGTTCAACCCGGGTATTTTTTCGATGACGGCGCGTAAGGCAGCATTTCGGAACAGCAATACTGCAAAAATGGCGAGTTGGGCGGCAAGAGCCAGCAGGTATCTCCAATTGTAACAGTTATTCGTAACGTACACACACAAGGAGGTCATACCAATCATCACAGCCATGAGTAAAATGTAAATATCGTGTCGGGAAACCAATTCATTCCAACGAAGTGTTTTCACCCGATGGTATTGTAGCATTACAAGCAGTGATCCTGAAATAAAGGCGAGGTTCCACGCGATAATGACGCCATAACCGCCAAGCCACGTCCCCAGCACCCAACCTCCAAAAACGTTGATAAGTCCCATTGTAAATGCAGAAACCAAAAGAGGATTCAGCTTTCCCTCACCCATGAAACCAAAATAGGCCGGATTGGTGCAAATGTTCAGGAACATACCGATGCCATTCGCCGTCATCGCGAAAACGAAGATCATTTCGGCATGTCCGAGCCACAGAATCGACACCAAAGGAGACGTACATACAAGCGCCAGGGTTAATACGGTATCGAGGGGAAGAATGGTGCGAAACGACCGTATATACAGGTCGCGCACACGATCACTATTCCGCTCCGAGGCGTCCGCAATGATCGGAATGACCACCTGATTGGCGTTTACAATCACCGCCCGTACCTGCGACACCAGACGGCTTGCCATTTCGTAATAGCCTGCGGCTGCCAGTCCGCCCCATCGGCTGAGTATAAGCTTCGTAACCGGCTCGTAGGAAAGCTGTAATAACGCCAGGACCTGAATTTTTGAGCCGTAAGAGAGGATTTCCCGAAAGATGCTTCGGCTCCAGTGCCATCCCATTGAAAATGAACCGGGTCGAAACCGATTGAAGGCAATTACACCTATTGCCAACACCATCAATGCTTGTAAAATTTGTGAATAAATAAGGCCCTTTAACCCATACAAAGGCGTCATTATGAATGACATCACGACCAACACCACGGAAGATCCCGATAGTACGGCGCTGCGAATATAATTTTTCTGGATACCGTCGAGCGCACTGCCCACGACACCACCAATCGCATTGATACAAAGGCATAGTAAGGAGAAAGGCAGCACGCCCTTCGCCACTTCCAGGAATTGGAGCGGAATGAACATAGGTAACAGCCATCCGGCTACAAGCAATATAATTCCAGACAACACCACGTAAAGTCCTCCTATAAAAATAAAAGAGGTGAAAAGCAATTGCTTGATTTTGGCTTCGTCCCCCCGCGCGGCATACGACGCCACGAACTTGACAATGCTGGTATTGAGGCCAAGATTCGCTACGGACGCTAATGAGGTAGTGGCCACGATGACCGACCATACACCCAAAAGCTCAGCGCCCAGACGGTCAAGCAGGTAGCGGTAAAGAACGACATAACACAGCCCCACCACGACCACCTGGACCATGGCTGCGAACGAGTTGTATAGAAGCCTGGAGGTACGCAAATGCTACGAAAGAACCTCTCGAAGATACGTGATTTCCTCTTTGAGGTCGATTTGATGGTTACCTACAAAAAACCCGTGCTTATCCAGATAGGAGGCATTTTTCATTTCGCCGAACAATTCATAGTCGAAAAACCGCAACACTTCATTTTTCGTAAAATCGCCGGTAACAATGGGGCGACAATCGATTTGATGTGCAGTCAGGCGTTCTACAATTTCTTTTCTGGTTTTGTCGGAGCCAGGCTTGATGATGAAACTAAATCCGAACCAACTGCTGTTATCGATGTTTTTTTGGATAATGAAATCGGGATGATCAGCGAAAAGCGAGCAGAAATAGGCGGCATTTTCGCGCCGTTTTTCCAGGAAGCCTGGAAGCTTCTTAAGCTGTTCTACGCCAATGGCACCGCTCATTTCAACCGGTCGCAGGTTGTAACCGGGCAACACAAACCGAAACGACTCTTCAAACCAATCCTCACTTTTATTCGAAACCCGGTTTTCTTTCGGAAGGTGACGTGTCCATCCATGGGCCCTTAACGAGAGCATGACGTGATAGAGTTCTTCGTCATCGGTTGAAACCAAACCGCCTTCCATCGTTGCGATATGATGGGAATAAAAGGAAGAATAGGTGCCCATGATCCCAAACGTACCCGCCTGTTTTCCTTTGTATTCTGCGCCCATCGACTCACAATTATCTTCAAGTAAGAGGATGTCCCTGCCTGCGATGATCTCGTTGATGGCATCAAAGTCATTCGGATTACCCAACAGGTTGACGGCCATGATCATTTTTGTTTTGTCGGTGACCGCCCGGCGTAATTGGTCGAGATCAAAATTAAGGGTATGCAGGTCGACATCCACAAATTTGAGCTTCAGGCCGTATTGGTATAGCGGATAATAAGTCGTTGACCACGATACGGCAGGAACAATTACCTCGTCGCCTCGCTGAAGTTTAGGGACCTTTGTGTAAAACAAGGCCGCTACAGCCAATAGGTTGGCCGATGATCCTGAATTGACCATGACGCAGTATTTTGAACCCAGAAACTGTGCGAAGTCGAGTTCGAACTGCCGCACGGCATCGCCCATGGTATACATGTCTTTGTCGATGACCGACTGAATTGCCTGCAATTCTTTTTCGTCCCAGGTAGAGGACGCCAGCGAGTACTTAATCATGTAAGATGCGGTTTTTGAAATAATCGTATGTTTTTCGAATGCCTTCCTGCAAGGAGGTTTCTGGCTGCCACCCCAATTGTTTCAACAGGGTGGTGTCGACCAGTTTTTGCCGCATTCCGGTTGGTTTTGAAAGGTCGTGTATGAAACGGCCACGGTACCCTATTTCGTGTGCAATGGCCTCATAATATTCGTTGATTGTGAAGTCGTGTCCGAGTCCCACGTTCAGATTCTGGGGCAACTCCTCGAAACGGTCAAGCGCAAAAAAGATAAAATCTGCCAGATCGCCGGCATACATAAACTCCCGTCGCGACATACCGTCTCCCCAGATATCGATTTCCGACTGTCCGGTAGCCGCGGCGAAATGAATTTTTCGGATTACTGCCGGAACCATATGGGAGTGCTCTGGCGCAAACTTATCGTGTCGTCCATATAGATTACAAGGAATGACCGTTTTGTAGAGAAGGGAAGGGTTCTCACGTGAGATGTATTCACACAAGCGTGTCGCCACGATTTTCGCGATAGCATATCCTTCATTGGTGGGTTCAAGTTCACCTTTAAGCACCAGGTCTTCCCCTAACGGATTTACGGCTTCCCGCGGATACATGCAGGAACTTGCCAGATTTAGCAACCGCTGGACCCCCGC
Source organism: Flavobacteriaceae bacterium (assembly GCA_027490305.1). Taxonomy (GTDB): domain Bacteria; phylum Bacteroidota; class Bacteroidia; order Flavobacteriales; family Flavobacteriaceae; genus Flavobacterium. The sequence goes on along the minus strand of JAIXYI010000011.1, from coordinate 17,708 downwards.
GTTCTTGGCCGCCATGATAACATTTCGTCCCATGTCGAGGTTTTGTACCAGGAAATCGACGGGATGCGCCATATTCGCCTGGATACCGCCGACACGTCCGGCCGCATGGATAACAAGGTCCGGCTTTTGTTCCCGTATAAAGGCATACACGGCCTCATAGTCTTCCAGATTGACTTCCGTGCGTGAAGGCGTCAAAAAAGTAACACCAGCGGCCGACGGATGCTCCAGGATGTTACGTCCGACCATTCCGCCCGCGCCGGTAAGAAAGATTTTCATTATTCGAAAAGCTTTAATGATTCGCGGTCGGCGAAACGCTTGACATAGGCCAAATCGTGTTTCATCATAATGGCGACGAGTTGCTCAAGTGAGGTCCGTCCGGGGTCCCAACCGAGTTGCGTTCGCGCCTTTGTGGGGTCGCCCAGGAGGCTCTCGACCTCCGCCGGGCGGTAGTAGTTCGGGTCTACTTCAATCAACACCCGTCCGGTTTTGCGGCATACGCCTTTTTCCGACTCGCCCGCACCCGTCCACTCAAGTTCGATACCGGCGTGGCGAAAGGCGAGCTCGCAGAAGGTGCGCACCGAATGCTGAACGCCCGTTGCAATGACATAATCTTCCGGCGTATCCTGCTGCAACATCAGCCACATACATTCTACGTAATCCTTTGCATACCCCCAATCGCGTTTTGCATCGAGATTTCCGAGATATAATTTCTCCTGTATGCCATGTGCGATACGTGATGCCGACAACGTAATTTTACGTGTGACAAACGTTTCACCCCGACGTTCGGATTCGTGATTGAAAAGGATGCCGTTTACCGCAAACATGCCGTACGACTCCCGATAGTTTTTGGTGATCCAGTAGGCATATATCTTCGCTACGCCATAAGGAGATCGAGGGTAAAAAGGCGTGGTTTCTTTTTGCGGAACCTCCTGCACTTTTCCGTATAATTCAGATGTAGAAGCCTGGTAAATACGCGTGGTTTCCGTAAGTCCGCAAATCCGGACGGCCTCCAGCAAACGAAGCGTACCGATGCCGTCTGTCTCCGCTGTATATTCCGGAAGTTCAAAGGAAACCTTCACGTGCGATTGGGCCGCCAGGTTATAGATTTCGTCGGGTTTTAGCTGTTGGACAAGCCGGATCAGGTTCGTTGAATCCGTCATATCACCGTAATGAAGCGAAATCCGTTTCTTTTGATGTAAATCTTTTAGAAGGGAGTCTATATACAGGTGCTCGATCCGCTCGGTATTAAAAGTGGAACTCCGACGAATGATCCCGTGCACCTCATAGCCTTTCTCCAACAGGAGTTCGGCCAGGTAAGAACCATCCTGACCGTTAATGCCTGTGATAAGCGCTTTTTTCATGTAAATAAAGTAAGGAGCAAATATACTAAACACACACCAACGAACGTCTTTTTTTACAGGGCGCCCTTTGGTGCAGCGTATTTCCGTTATTTTTGTTCAATCAACCCTTTGCATGGAGCGTACCAACCGTTTTTTCCCGGTCCTTTTTTCGCTGGTCTTACTTAGTGAGATGTATTTTTCCTTCCACTTCAACGTGTTGTTGCAGTTGGTAGTGTTGACTATCATAATTCTGTCTTTGAAGCGCATTAAGATGCCGCCCTCTGTCTTATCGCAGGCAACGCCATTGGTTGTGTTGTTTTTGCTGGGTTTTATAGGGCTATTGTTCCAGGGGTATCCACTAAAAGAGGTCGTAAAAGACATCCTGCACTTTTGTAAGCCCTTACTGGCCCTGTCTATTGGATACTTCATCACCCGAAGTTTACCCGATTACCGCGCGTTTTTCAAAATTATCGTGACAGTAGCGCTGCTGGCCGCAGCCATTCACATTTTTAACGTGTTCTTCGTGGTCGGGATCCATTCGTCGATTGAGGATGTACGGGAGGGATTTCTCGATAATTTCATCGAATTGTTCGCCATGGTGATACTGTGGTTCGGGCGTAAAGAATTCCCGCTGTTCGGACCCCGGAAGCGGTTCTTGTTTCTCGCCTTGTTAGGGCTTTCCTCCGCACTATACTTTTCACGGTCGATGTTCGTCGTTGCCATTCTGCTCACGGTGTCGGCACTCGGCTATTCCCGCCTTAATAAAACGGCATTAAAGGCCCTCGTGCTTGTCGGAATAGTGGTCGGAGGTTTGTTTGTATACCTGAGTTTCAGCAAGCCTGCCCGTAATTCAAAAGGCATCGAAGCGTTTCTCTATAAAATCAAGAACGCCCCCAGCGAAGTCTTCAATGCAAAAGTCGACCGCGACAATCACCGGGAGTTATGGGATCATTGGCGGGCGTATGAGGCCAAGCGCGCATTTGACCTCATGCGTGACCAACCCCAAAGCTGGGTGGTTGGCACAGGCCACGGGTCGCTGATCAACCTTAAATTCCGCGCCCCGTTGGACGGTCCTGACGGACATGGAATGCGTTATATATCCATTATGCATAACGGATATGTATTCGTGTTCTACAAAACCGGACTGATCGGATTGTGTGTGTTGCTTTTTTTCCTGGTAAGGCTCTATCGCTATCTCTATCGCCCGCCTCTTGATCAGCGACACGCGTTTGTGTTGAAGTTACTTTCTTCCGTCGGGCTTTTTTACTTTTTTACGTCGCTGATTATTACAGGCGTTTATATTCCCAAAGACTGTATCATGCTTTTCCTCGGAGGTCTTCTTGCTGTGGAGTGGAAATTGCGCGTGCCGCAGGGTCAGTCTTCGGTTAGCGCGTCATAGACATGTCCGATGGACGCCGCATATCGCTCTGCCGAGAAAACAGCCTCAGCGCGACGTTTACCCGCTTGTCCAAACGACACCATTTTCGACGCATCTGCGAGCAAGATGGATAATTTCGATGCCAGGTCGTCTTTGTCATTCGGCGTGAAGAGAAAGCCCGTGACACCGTCTTCAACAATTTCTGTCAGTCCGCCGTGATTGGCCGCAACAACCGGTTTGGATGACAACATCGCTTCCGTTGCCACCAGGCCAAATGGCTCTGGTTCAGTAGACGGAACCACACAAATATCGACCGCATCGTAAACAGGCCAGATATCTTCCTGAAAATCGACAATGGAAATCACATGGGGAAGACCCGAAGCTCCGATGGCATTTTCTAATGTCTCCAGAAAATGCGGTTGCCCCGGAGGAGTAGAGCCTACGTATACAAGGCGGCTTTTAGGGAACGCAGTGTGAAGCTTTATAAAACTCTCAAGCAAAAGCAATTGTCCCTTCCAGCGACTAATGCGGCCAATCAGGGCAATAACAGGGCTCTCGTCTGATACGCCAAACAGGCGGCTTCGAATTTCGGTTCGGCCGGCCTCCGACAAAAACGGAACGGCCCTGCGTTGGCCATTTGGCACCACAAGCGATTTTTTTTCCACTTTTGGATACCGCACGCGGAAGTTCTCGTAGGAGGCATTCGAATTGTAAACGATCCTGTCGGAAAAAAAGTAAACCAGGCGCGGATACAATGCCGCCAGAAACTTCGGATGCTCAATTATCTCATGAACATGCCAAACATGCTTGCGGCGAAACAAAAAACAATGGAAAGCGCCCGCAAAAACGGAAATTGCGTTTGAATGAACAAGTGAAACAGGAAGATCGCGTGTGGCACGCCACAGTATATACTGCGAACGGATGAATTCTACCGGGATTTTCAGAAGTCCGCGGAACGAAAAGAGCGCACGGGATATTTTAATTACCGGGCTCTTTATAACCGATATACCCCGCTCTTCAAGGATGTCTTTGAGAGGCCCTTCGTGCTCAAGCACGACGACGGGCACATATCCTTCAGGGAAATGATCCAATAACTCAAGCAGGGCCTTGTCGGCGCCATAGAGTTCTGAGGATTGGTTGATGACCAAAACGCGTTTCATAGGCGCTATTGGTTCTTGGCCGTACCGCTTCCGAAAAGTTTGTTTTTGGCCTGAACTAAAGTGTTGTAATTCTTCGCCAATTGTTTCTTCATGAAGGATGCGTCTTCCGCCGGGAACCAGTCAGTGGTTCGCGGTTTTTCGATGAGGCGTTGGTGCACCTGGTAGGCATAAGTAGCGATTGAAGTGCGATAACGACCCTCAGGAAAGCGCGTCATGTCGTAGCCGTGAAGTGTGTAGGGCGCACATTGCTGTATAATCAGGCGGTTGAAGGGTACGTCTAGTTCTGCTTCATCGTCCGTCCGAAGGTCCCGGATCTTAAGCTCACCACCATACTCTTTTTTCCAGTCTTTATTGAGATACAACAGCAGGTTCAACTCCCGATACCAGTTTTTGTTAATGGGGTGGTAGTTAAAATCAAGGTGCATGTCAAGGAAACTGTTCTTCTTTCCCTGATGCAGACCGCCACCGTGGTTCTTCGGGTCGACGAAAACCGTTTTGGCCGTTATGAACGAGAGGATGTTGTTGAACCGCTCCGATAGAAGGTCGGCATGCAGCTCCGCCAACTCAGGCCCTAATTCCTTATAATTCGATTTCTCAAACTTGTTGTTGGCAAAGGCATAATCCCGGCTTTTATTGCTGAGTTCCGGAATGCTCGCATACGCGCGCTCCAGCTTATCGGTCTCGCAGAAATCATCGATGATCAAATGCGGAAAGGGCTTGGCCGCCAGGTATTGTATACGTAGTGATTCAAGATTTTGCTCAAGGAAGTCGAAACGAATCATAGGAAGGTAATATGAATTGCAATATTAGCAATTTCGTGACGAAAAAAGGATGACAAAAATCATGTTAACACACCGTAGTCCAGTAGGGCTTGTCCGGTTGGAATTGCCTATTTTTGTCGACCCTGAGATTTTTTCCATGAAAATAGCGATCCTTGGCACGCGCGGAATTCCAAATCACTACGGCGGTTTTGAGCAATTCGCGGAGTTTTTCTCGGTATTCCTCGCATCCCGCGGGCATGAAGTGTACACCTATTGTTCGGCGAACCATCCGTATAAAGAAAGCCACTTTCACGGTGTCCACCTCATCCATTGCACAGATCCAGAAGACCGGATCGGAACGGCAGGACAGTTTTTATACGACTTAAACTGCATTCTCGATTCCCGCAAACGGAATTTCGACATCATCCTGCAATTGGGCTACACCAGCAGTTCAGTATGGTACCGGCTATTACCCAAGAAACCGGTCGTCATTACAAATATGGATGGTCTCGAATGGAAGAGAACGAAATTCTCACGACCGGTGCAACGAATGCTCAAATGGGCCGAAAAACTCGCCGTAAAAAGCAGTGACGCACTGGTGGCCGATTCCCTCGGTATACAACGCCATCTTCAGGACGTCTATGGCGCCACCTCCACCTATATTGCGTATGGTGCCCACCTTTTCACAACTCCCGACGAAAGCATATTAGCCGAATACGACGTGGTAAAAGAAGCATACAACATGTTGATTGCGCGACTGGAACCGGAAAACAATATCGAGATGATCCTCGACGGTGTCGTAGAGGCCCAAGACCCAACACCCTTTCTCGTCATCGGAAAACACGAAACCAAGTTCGGCACGTATCTGAAGAACAAGTTTGGCGGTTATCCCCAAATTCGCTTTATAGGCGGCGTCTACAATCTCAACCACCTCAACAATCTGCGGTTTTTCTCGAAGTTGTACTTTCACGGACACAGTGTCGGTGGCACAAACCCGTCGCTGCTTGAGGCCATGGCTTCGGGCGCGCTCATCGCGGCACATCAAAATGAATTCAACGCTTCTATTTTGAAGGATAGCGGCTTGTATTTCTCACAGAAGGCAGATGTGGCGGCCCTTCTCACCAACACAAAAAAAAGTGATAACTTGCAGCGGATTCAGCGAAATTCGGAAGCCATCGTGCAAGAATTCAACTGGAACAGCATAAATGAAGCCTACGAACAGCTTTTTTTCCAACTTTACCACGACCGCGCGTAACATCGTTACGTCAAACGAGATTTTCGTTTACCTGCTGGCCGCCTATCTCATAGCAATCCCATTGGGATATGCGATCGGCAGCATTATCAGCGGGATTTTTATTTTTAGCGCGTTGGTATCGGCCAAACGGAACGGAATACGGTTTCGGCCTGCACTACTATTACCTATTTTGCTCTATGTGTTGATGGCGGCATCCGTTTTTTGGACCCGCGATATCGAGCTTACACTTTCCGGCCTTCGAAAAGAAGCACTGTTCCTGCTTTTACCGTTTGCCTTCCTTTTCGTTCCTGATTTTACCGCGCCGCAGCAAAAACGCACCCTGGAAATTTACGCATGGGGGATGGTGGTGCTGGGCGTCATGTATGTGGCGAAGGCGTCCCTTCGTTTTTTCGAAACAGGTAATCCTGAGGTGTTCTTTTACCACGAGCTCGTAACACTGGATGTCAATGCCATCTATGTGGCCGTGCTGATGTCGTTGGGCTTTTTTCACTTTTTTGCTATCCCGCACCGCACCAGCCTCCAGAATACCGCAATGGGATTTCTGGCGGTGGTGATTGTGTTGCTGTCGTCGAAAAGCGTGATTTTCATCGATTTTATCCTGGTATGCTGTTACTATCTGTATTTCGCATCGATACGAAACAGCGTAAAATGGCTGACCGCTGCCTCGGCCCTAGTGTTTGTGGCCGGATCCATTATGTTCATTCCGAACGTCAGGAAGCGGTTTCTGGTGGAGTACGAAACAGCATTTGTAGACAATACCATCAACCGTGACGACAAAAGTATTCTTAATATCAGCCTTAGCCAGGCATGGAACGAAGAACGATTTGAAGATTACCATTATTTTCCCGGAGGTGCCCTGCGCGTATACCAAACCCGCACCTTCGTAGAAATGATGGAAGAGGAACCGTCTCGCATTGCGACTGGTTTCGGGCTTGAAGCTACCCAGGCAAAAATCAAAGAGAAAGAAGTCGAACACAACCTGCACGCGGGTTACGGCGATTACAACTTCCACAACCAATACATACAGACCTTCGCTGAGTTAGGCATCCTCGGATTCCTCATAGTAATCGCGATGGTGACCGGGAACCTCAGAAAGGCATTTTCTACTAAAAATTTCCCCCATATTGTTTTCGCCATAACGATGTTAGTCCTATTTTTGACCGAATCGTTTTTCTGCCGGCAAAGAGGGATCATCTTCTTCGTGGCGCTCTACTGCTTTTTTAACGCCGTAAAGCCCCCGGCGCCGGAAGAGACAAAGTAAAAAAGCATGAAAAGAGTCCTGATCACGGGCGCAGCGGGCTTCCTTGGCTCGCATCTTTGCGACCGTTTCCTCGCGGAAGGATACCACGTCATCGGAATGGATAACCTCATTACCGGCGACCTCCGCAATATTGAACACCTCTTCAAGGAAGAGCACTTCGAATTCTACCACCACGACATTACGAAGTTCGTCCACATACCGGGTGATCTCGACTATATCCTGCATTTCGCGTCGCCGGCCAGTCCGATCGATTACCTCCGTATCCCGATCCAGACGCTGAAAGTGGGCTCGCTTGGCACGCACAACCTGCTCGGCTTGGCACGGGTCAAGAAAGCACGCATCCTCATTGCCTCTACTTCGGAAGTATACGGCGATCCGCTGGTGCATCCGCAAACCGAAGATTACTACGGCAATGTTAATACCATCGGCCCTCGCGGCGTCTACGATGAAGCCAAGCGCTTCCAGGAGTCGATTACCATGGCGTATCATACCTTTCACGGAGTCGAAACCCGTATCGTTCGGATATTTAATACCTACGGACCCCGCATGCGTCTCAACGACGGACGCGTGATACCGGCCTTTATCGGACAGGCCCTGCGCGGCGAAGACCTGACGGTTTTCGGTGATGGCAGCCAGACACGTTCGTTTTGTTACGTAGACGACCAGGTAGAAGGAATTTTCCGCCTGCTGCATTCCGATTATGTGTTGCCGGTCAACATCGGCAATCCGGATGAAATCACCATCAGCGATTTTGCAGAAGAGATCATAAAACTGACAGGTACCACCCAAAAAGTCATCTACAAACCGCTGCCGGTCAACGATCCGATGCAACGGCAACCCGACATCACCAAGGCCCGCGAGCTACTCGGATGGGAAGCAAAAGTCGGTCGCGCCGAGGGGATGCGGAAAACCTACGACTATTTCAAGGCACTACCCAAAGAGGAACTCCTCAAGGAAGAACATAAAGACTTCTCCCGCTACATGGTGAACTAATGAAGGCGAAATCGGGAAGATATTCGGTTTACATCCGCCCGTTTACGTATGCGGCCGACCTGTTCGTCATCAATTTCCTGACGTACGCGTTGCTGCCCCACGTATTTTTTTCGTTGTATTTCCTGTTGTTCATTTCCCTTTCATGGGTCATCATCGCGCTCAACACCGGATTTTACGAGGTCTATCGGTATACAAAAGTATCAGCCATCTTTGGCAAGATCCTACGGCAATTCTTCATTTTTACCGTCCTCTGTTATGCCTTTTCGGGGTTCCTGATCGGGAATGCCGACGAACACGGAACGCTCCGATACACCGGAACGGCACTCGTCTTGATTGCCAGCCTAAAGCTATTTATCTTCTACTTCCTTCGAAAATACCGCTCGATCTGGGGCGGCAACTTCCGTCGGGTGGTCATCGCCGGGAACGGAAAATCCGTACCGCAGTTAACGGATTTCTTCAACGAAAACCCCGATTACGGCTACAAACTCATAGCCGCTTTTGATCTGGAAGGTCCTGGCGACAAAAAAAGTAAAATTGATGCCTGTTTCCAGTTTGTCAAGGAAAACAAGATTGACGAAATCTATTGCTCGTTGCATGAGCTGACCGAACACCAGATCAATATGTTTGTTGACTTTACCGACAACAACCTCAAAATACTGAAGTTCCTGCCCGATAACCGAGAGCTGCTCTCCCGTAATTTCAAAGTCGATTATTACGATTACATTCCGGTTATCTCGCCGCGTACGATTCCGCTTGACGACCCCATCAACAAGGCCATCAAACGCGTTTTCGACATTGCCTTTTCGGCCGGAGTCATCGTTTTGTTTCTGTCATGGCTAACGCCATTGTTGGCATTGCTCATCAAACTTGAGTCGAAAGGACCGGTGTTCTTCAAACAAAGGCGAAACGGACTCAACTACCACGAATTCAATTGCTTTAAATTCCGCTCAATGCGACCCAACGCCATAGCGGATCTGGAACAGGTATCGAAAAACGACCCGCGCATCACACGTGTCGGCAAGTTTATGCGGAAGACCAGTATCGACGAACTGCCCCAGTTTTACAACGTATTGATCGGTGATATGTCGGTGGTGGGTCCGCGCCCGCACATGGTGAGTCATACCGAGATGTACGCACGACGGGTCGACAAGTTCATGGTGCGCCACTTTGTAAAACCCGGTATCACCGGACTGGCGCAGACGAACGGATTTCGGGGCGAAGTAGAAAACGACAAAGACATTATCTACCGTGTCAAATACGACATTTTCTATATGGAGAACTGGTCGTTGCTACTCGACATCCGGATTGTATTCATGACCTTCATCAACGCGGTGCGCGGCGACGAAAAAGCCTACTGATGCCAGTTGTGTCGGTCATAACGCCCGCCTACAATTCAGAACGGTTCATCGCCGATGCCATCCGTTCGGTGCAGGCACAAACTTATCCCGATTGGGAAATGGTGGTGGTCGATGACGCGTCTTCCGACGAGACACCGAACATTGCCAGGTCGTTCGCCGAACAGGACACACGTATCCGGTTTATCCGCCTCGAAAACAACCAGGGAGCCGGCGCCGCACGCCAGACGGCCCTTGACGAAGCGAAAGGTCGCTATATCGCTTTTCTCGACGCCGACGATGTCTGGAAGCCCCAGAAACTCGAACGGCAATTGGCCTTCATGAACGAGCACCGGCAGCCTTTTACCTTTTCGTTTTATGAGTGGATGGAAGAAGATGGAAGGCCCACCGGAAAAACCATCACAGCTCCGGCACCTCTTTCGTATCAACAGTTGTTTTTCTGCAACTTCGTAGGAAACCTGACGGGGATATACGACACTCACTACTTCGGGAAAATTCCGTTTTCCACCATCCGGAAGCGACAGGACTGGATGATTTGGCTCACCGTCTTGAAACGAATCCGATCGGCATCACCCGTGCCCGAATCACTGGCTTTTTACCGCCTACGAAACGACTCTATTTCGTCTTCAAAAGTGGGCATGCTGCGCTACAATTTCGCCGTCTACCGGCAATTCCATCGGCTGAACCTCGTAACGGCGGCGGGTTGCATGGCACTGTTCCTGTTTACCCAATTGCTGGTCAAACCGCGTTTCACCAAGCGGTCAAACTAACGACCGAAACTGTTTTAACTTGCCCCGATGGCTGCGGTCCAGCACGTCCTTCCGGATAAATTCGAACGAAAGTCCGGGTTCGAGATACAACGCAATCGCTTTTTCGATGTCCGAAATTTGGTCCGCCGTGAGGATGTCCCGGCTCACATATTCGATGGTGAACTGGTCAGTAGCCGTTTGGATGATGATGAACTCCTGCACATTCCCATCGTCAGAAATGATGCTCTTCGTCACATAGTAAAAAGTAAGACCCGGCGACGTCTTTCCGCTCGGCAGAACGGCGATATCATTCGTGCGTCCGACGAGCTTTTCCAAAATCGGCTTGCCCGATATGGTAGCGTTCGACAATACACCCACGTCGCCAATATCATACCGAATAAACGGATGCGCCCGATTGTCAAGAGAAGTGATGACCACACGTCCTTCTGAACCGTTGGGAACCGCGCGACCGGTGTCGTCTACAACCTCGACGAAGAGGGTTTCGGCGTTCACCTGCCACGCGCCCTGCGGATTCTCAAACGCGATGAGGTCGAGTTCGGAAGCGCCGTATTCGTTCACCACCGGCACGCCGAATTGGCGCTCCATCAGCGCTTTGTCGTCGGGGAACAGCATTTCTGACGTCACGATACAAACCCGAAGCGTAGGGCAGAGGTCTTTGAGGACAATTCCCCGCCGTTCGAGAAATTTCGCCAACAACACAATCGACGACGTATAGCCGTTGAGGTAATCGAATTTTTTGGTACGGAAATGGGGCAGGTAGCGCTCCAGTACGGCATCCGACAGATCAAAGACGGGGAAGCGGTAGCGGTGTAAAAAGAAATCTTTGGTGCGCTCCTTCCAATACCCTTTAAAATTCAGCGGGATGCCATAGAACCGCGCCTGTAACGACGAGTTGAAGTCCACACCATACCAGCCGAACCGCCGGATGTTGGAGGCCCAGGTCAGCGCATGGGCATATTTGTCTTTCGCAAAAACAAACGGATCGCCACTCGACCCCGAGGTTTTGTTGACATAGACGTTTTGTTCGGTATACCCGTCTGACAACCGCTCGGCCAATGGGCGTTGCAGGTCTTTTTTGGTGAGGATCGGCAATGATTGCCAGTCGTTGGGGTCTGCCTTTTGCGCCAATGCCCTGTAAAAGGGGTTATGGGAAAGATGGAAGGCGACAATCTCTTGTTTTTTCGCCTCCTGAAAAGCCGCATGTTCCGTACCCTCCAATGACATGCGCCGGTCGAATTCCGGCAACGCTTCGGAAAGCGGAAACCCGTTGAGGCGGAGGGAGAGGTTGAAGAGGCGCAGCATAGAACTTATTTCGGAACAGGAGTTATGATCCCTGCCAGAACCGCTACTATCGAACCCAACACAATTAGCAGTGTAAAAATTGCGAAACTCAGTACGGCAAAAATCAGTAGGCGGGCTGCTATCGCCCAACCCGATCGTCCGATGTAAAACTGCTTGAAGAACGCAAACAATAACAAGGGCCACCATGTCCATGAAATCAGCATCATGGTGTTAAGTGAAAAATAGCCTTTGGTAGAAAGATAACTTATAGGCAGGGTGGCAATCGAAACGAGTGTAAGGGTGGCGGTAAAAAAAGCATTGACGACGATATGTTCGAAGTAATTATACCCCCACTTTTGGAATACCAACCATGTTATCAAAGAAAAGAAAGGAATGAGAGATATTAGGAAAAAGGAATAAAATTTCATGATGATTTCTGCTACATGCGTAGCCTGCACGACGTCTTTATCTTTCAAAACGCCAGAATAAAGAGTATGAAAATCGACGACGTAGTGCGTCAGGAACGCACTAATACCCGCCAATAAAAAAACCAATGCCAACGGTTTGTAATGGTTCACCCGGTTGCCCTCTACAAATTCCCGAGTAGCATGGCCAGGGCGGATAAGCAGTTGCTTACAGGTGTAGAAAAAACCTTTGTTCGTATGCAGAACGGTATACTGGATTTCATCTTTCACATACTTCCCGTCGATGCGTTTCGCTTTCTTCTGTCCGCAACTCGGACAGAAGTTCAGCGTAATTTCATAGGCGCAGTTTTTACAGTTTTCAGCCATGTCGAGGTGTTTAGACAAATATATCCTTTTTCCGAAAAACGGCGTACTTTTGCGCCACAACACACACCCTTATGACCATATTGCTGTTAGGTTCCGGAGGCCGCGAACACGCGCTTGCCTGGAAATTGCTCCAAAGTCCGAAATGCCAGAAATTATACGTCGCACCCGGTAACGCCGGCACTGCCGCTATTGCCGAAAACGTGCCGATGGCCGCCACTGATTTTGCCGCGATCCGGCAGTTCGTGCTCGACCGTCAGGTAGAAATGGTGGTCGTGGGGCCGGAAGACCCGTTGGTAGAAGGCATCGTCGACTTCTTCCTCGCCGATGCGTCGCTGCGGAACATTCCTGTAATCGGCCCTTCGAAAGAAGGCGCCCAACTCGAAGGAAGCAAGGAGTACGCCAAGAAATTCCTCGTGCGCCACGGTATTCCCACCGCCGCCTACGAGAGTTTCACCGCCGAAACGGTGGAAGACGGCTGCCGTTTCCTCGAGACGCTAGCACCGCCGTATGTGTTGAAAGCAGACGGACTCGCAGCGGGCAAAGGCGTATTGATCCTACAAGACCTGGCGGAAGCTCAGGCCGAACTCCGCGAGATGCTGGTAGGTGCGAAATTCGGTGCGGCCAGCTCGAAAGTCGTGATCGAGGAATTCCTCGACGGCATCGAACTCAGTTGCTTCGTGCTCACCGACGGGCGTCATTACCAAATCCTGCCGACTGCCAAAGATTATAAGCGGATAGGCGAAGGAGACACCGGATTGAACACAGGCGGAATGGGTGCCGTTTCACCCGTGCCGTTCGCCACACCGGAATTCATGGAGAAAATCGAGACGCGTATCGTGAAACCTACGGTCGACGGACTCGCGAAAGACGGGATTCCGTATAAAGGATTTATTTTCATCGGACTCATCAATGTGAAGGGTGACCCGAAAGTCATCGAATACAACGTCCGGATGGGCGACCCCGAAACGGAAGTCGTCATGCCGCGCTTGAAAACGGATTTGGTGACCATCTTCGAAGCCATCGCAGCCGACCGTCTCGATACGGTTTCCCTAGATATCGACACGCGAAGCGCCACGACGGTTATGGTCGTATCCGGCGGATATCCGGAAGCGTATGAAAAAGGAAAGGTGATTTCCGGCCTCGATGCCGTGGAAGGATCGATCGTCTTCCACGCAGGTACGACGCTGTCGGAAGGGAACGCAGTAACCAGCGGGGGGCGCGTATTGGCCGTGACGTCGTATGGTGAGAACTACCAGGAGGCCATAAAAAAATCGTACCAAAACATAGCGAAGCTACATTTTGATACGATGTATTATAGAAAAGATATCGGCTTCGACCTCTGAATTACTTCAGGAACGAGTGCGCTGTCGTATCTTGTTTCTCTTCTGGATTCTGGTTGAAGATGTTGAGCTGTTTTACCCAATACACGATGTAATACGCGCAGGTGATCATGAAGGTCCAGTTCACGAGATTCGCCAACCACCAGTTCGAGAGTTCGAGATGGCGAAGAAGGTCGAGCGGGGCGAACAACACATCCACGAATAACCACTGGATCGCTTCGAAAAATGCTTTCATCTTGTACAAGTATTATATTTACGATGCAAAAGTATAAAATCTGCCGATGATTACAAGTATTTTCAGCAAATCAAGGCCGTTTAACTACATCCTGGTCACCGTGCTGATGGTGTGCTTCTTCTTTGTAAGTGAGACGCATGATATGGGCTGGGCGAATTCGTCTGCCGGCATCATCATCAAAACCGGCTGTCTGCTGCTGTTACTTTTCGCGCTGTTCCTCACCAATTTCGTCACCAAACGAAACGGGATGAGCAAAGACAGCACTTATCCGTTCCTTTTTTACTTTGTATTCCTGGTGTTTTTCCCGGGCCTTTTTTCCGATCCATCGCTCATCGCGGCGAACTTCTTTGTGCTATTGGCCGTGCGACGACTTATATCACTGCAGTCGCTTATCACGCCAAAAGAGAAGATTTTCGATGCGTCCCTCTGGATCTTCGCCGCCGCGCTCTTCAAGTTCTGGTGCATTCTGTACCTGTTAATCGTCTTTATCTCGATTATTTTCCACGTGTCGCGCGATTACCGCAACTGGGTCATCCCGTTTATCGCCCTGTTGTCGGCCGGCACCATCTTCGTATTGTGTTCGCTGCTGTTCGAACCGCTCTGGATCGAACGCCTATGGGACGGCGCCTACGTCGATACATCGTTTGAATACTTCCGCGACAACCGCGAGAACCTGGCGCTGTCGCTCTACGCAGCGGTCTCCGTTTTGTTCTTCTTCGCACTGCTGTTCTCGCTGGGCAGTAAGCCATTGATCCTGCATTCGTCATACAAGAAGATCCTCTTTTCGTTTGTGGTGGGCGTAGCGGTGTTCGTCTTGTCACCCGCCAAAGGAAATGCGCTGCTGTCGTTCACCTACATGCCGTTGGCGATTATGGCAACCAGTTATATCGAAGGACTGAGCAGCCAGTGGGCGAAGGAAGGATTTTCACTCGGCGTGTGCCTGGTGGCGATTGCGTGTTTCGTGATGCAGGTCGGAATCTAAATACTTATAATTTAGGACCATACGCAAGATCACCCGCATCTCCGAGTCCGGGGATGATATATTTCTTCTCATTCAACCGCTCGTCAAGCGACGCAATCCAAACGGTGCACGAATCGGGTAGGGTTTCCTGCAAGTGCGCGATGCCTTCCGGTGCCGCGATGATAGAGGCGAGGTGCACGGCAGCGGGTTTTGCCTTCTCCAACAACCGAAGCAATACCGCCGACATTGATTGGCCGGTTGCCAGCATCGGGTCGAGCAGCAACAGCGTTTTGCCGTTCAGGTCCGGAATGGCTTCGTATTCCAAAAGGATGTCGAACGCGTCGTCGTTATTATAATGGTGGCGGTAGGCGGAAATAAACCCGTTCTCGGCCTGGTCGAAATAATTCAGGAAGCCCAGGTGCAGCGGTAGTCCGGCCCGCAATATCGAACACAACACCACCGGTTCGCCGATGACCGCTGTCGATTTCACTCCTAGTGGCGTCGTGATGTCCACTCCGCTGAACGAGAGCGTTTTACTGATTTCATACGCCATAATCTCCCCGATGCGTTCGATGTTGCGCCGAAACCGCATCCGGTCACCCTGCACCGACACATCGCGCAATTGCGCCAGGAAATGGTTGAGGATGCTGTTCTGTTCCGAAAGGTGGTGCACGCGCATGGAAATGGATTTTGATGTAAAGGTACGATTTTGAATTTGACGCATCCCACCACCAACATCCCCGAACCCTCAACCCAAAACTCAAAACCCAAAACCCAAAACTCAAAACTCAAACCCCTATCTTTGTCCCCTAAATCCATCTCATGATTTCGCAGCAGGCCTATTCCGTTTTTGAACAAAGCATCCGCGACTACCATCAGTTCGATCATGTCGACCATCCGATTTCGAACCCGTTCCCGAAAGGGCAGTTCGAACATTTGTTGTACGTAAAGAACTGGATTGACACCGTGCAATGGCACCTGGAAGACATCATCCGCGATCCGAATATCGACCCGGTTGCCGCGCTGGCGCTGAAGCGTCGCATTGATGCCTCTAACCAGGAACGGACCGATATGGTAGAGTATATCGACAGCTACTTCCTTCAGAAATACGCCCACGTGCAGCCAAAGGCAGGCGCAAAAATCAACTCGGAAAGTCCGGCCTGGGCCTTTGACCGCCTTTCCATCCTGGCGCTTAAGATCTATCACATGAACGAAGAGGCCAGCCGTGCCGACGCCTCACAGGAACACCGCGACAAATGCCAGGCCAAGCTCGACATCCTGCTTGAGCAACGCCGCGACCTGACAACGGCCATCGAGGAGTTGTTGCAGGATATTGAAAACGGCGACAAGTACATGAAAGTCTACAAACAGATGAAGATGTACAACGACGACGACCTGAACCCGGTACTCTACCAAGGCAAAAAATAACCGTGCCGTCCCTACCGCAGCATATCGCCGTCATGCGACTTTCCGCCATGGGCGACGTGGCGATGACGATTCCGGTGCTTCGGGCCTTTCGCAAACGCTATCCCGATGTGCGGCTGACGGTGGTATCTACACCTTTCCTGCAACCGCTGTTCGACGGGTTGCCGGGCGTGACGTTCGTTCCGTTCGATAAAAAGGCGTATAAAGGTGTGTTCGGACTTTTCCGTTTCTATCGGAAGCTGAAGGCAACCGGAATCGACGCTTTCGCGGATGTGCACAGCGTCACCAGATCGCGTATCATCGGATTATTTTTCACCCTTTCGGGCTATTCGGTGGCCCGCCTCGACAAAGGACGAAGCGAGAAGAAAGCGCTGACCCGTCCGGGAAATAAGGTGTGGAAACCGTTGAAAACGAGTCCGGAACGCTATGCCGACGTATTCCGCTCCCTCGGGTATCCCCTCGATCTTTTTCCGCACGAATTTCCCC
This sequence comes from Flavobacteriaceae bacterium, assembly GCA_027490305.1. Lineage (GTDB taxonomy): Bacteria > Bacteroidota > Bacteroidia > Flavobacteriales > Flavobacteriaceae > Flavobacterium. The sequence continues at coordinate 916 of JAIXYI010000011.1, read as the reverse complement.
AACCCCAACCGCTTCCCGACGCCGTATTGTCAGTTACCGGATCGAAAGCAGGACGCTGGATCGGCATCGCACCTTTTGCGCAGCACGCCCCGAAAGTGTATCCCGACGATTTGATGCAAGAGGTCATAAAGGCACTCGCCACATGGCCGGACGTAAAGGTGCTGTTGTTTGGTGGTGGAAAAGAGGAAACCGCCCGGCTGCAGGCCATTGCCGATTCGTCACCCCATTTGGTCAACGTGGCCGGACGCCTTTCGTTTGCCGATGAACTGCTGTTGATTTCCCACCTCGACGTCATGCTCTCGATGGATTCCGGAAACGGCCACCTGGCCGCGATCGCCGGTGTGCCCGTCGTGACGTTATGGGGCGCGACGCATCCGTATGCGGGGTTTGCACCGTTCGGACAGCCACTTTCGAATTCGCTATGCCCGGATCGGGAACGCTATCCGATGTTGCCGACGTCGGTGTTTGGCAACAAGACCGTGGTGGGCTATGAGGATGCCATGCGCACCATTACGCCCGAGGCTGTATTGGAAAAAATCGGGGAATTACTGCCGTAGCGACCGTCTTCGGAGGCTTTCGAACAGGACGATAAGAAAGAACCCGCCGATGTAGGCCCACACATCTTCCCAAGCCGCCGAATGCCCGATGACCGTGCGCGCCAGTGTCGAATGCTCCCATCCCAACCAATAAATAAAATCACAATACTGCAGGAATTCGATCCAAAAGGAAAACAGCAGCACGCCTATCGCTGCGGGCAGCATTCGCACCTTCAAGACCGTACGAACGGCACAGTAAAGTAACGTGAGTTCGATATAACTACAAAGGCAAATACAATTGTTTAGTATCAACGAAGTTGATTTTCAGGGATGGCTTTTTGTCGTTGAAGTTGTAGGCAATCAATGCTGCGAATAGGTTG